>NZ_FLQX01000136.1 GCF_900089955.1 Candidatus Accumulibacter aalborgensis
AACTATATCTACTTGTTATTGCCATTACTGTCCCACTTTATATCGTGCGTCGTCTATCTATGCATGGTGCTGTCGCCGTCTTCAATTTTTGTTTATACCCCCTAATCTTCTCCTATTTTTACCTTCTTGTACCAGCATTTATTCCATTTGTCACCTCCCTGGACAATTCACTGGCGTTGAGTGCGAATTCGTTTCAGGTAATTGATCAGCTAGCCGCTTGGAGCGTTTCCATTTTCTTTCTTGGATATATTTTATCTAAAGAACGTCACATCGCCTTCAACCAGAAACTAATATTCCCTGCTTTTTCCGTTTCCGTCTCACGAATTATTCAGGTAATTACAATTATCGTGTCCATGGTAATTCTTATAAGGCATGGCCCAGACCTGTATTCAATTTCCGGCGATCGAGGTATTTCTTATGAGTACTATTCAACAGAAATACTAAACGCATATAGACTCCCTGTGGTTTTTTCGTTTTCCATAATTAGTTCAACCTTCCTTTATCTACATCACCGAAATATAAATTACCAACTTCCAATCTTGATATTCTGCATCTTAGATGCATTGCAAGGAGGACGGGGGTATTCCTTTGCCGCGGTCACAATTATTGGGTTAAATTACCTAGCACTTAATATGAATAAATTCAAGCGAACCATCGGTATGGTACTCATATTTGTTGCGGCACTATTTCTATCTGCATTTATCCGGCGGTTTATGGCGGTAGACGAAACGGCTGACCCTATTGTCATATTGTTGGGTGAATTTTTTTTCACCCGTTTAACCGCTCAGATTACCTACGATACTTTTTCATCGCACGGCGATCTATTAACCTATTTGCTACTCGCCATGTCGAAAATGCTGCCGCAGTTTATCGTTGCCCCACTATTCAGCGAGGCTGTGCTAACCCCATACCACGTACTGGTTAACCAATGGGCGGATGCTGGTTTTGGCTTGGCCGGCAGTGTAATGGCTGAAGCTATCTACTACGGCGGCGTAAAATTTGGAATAGCAAGCCCGTTAATAATTTCTGCTATATTTCTGACAATAAATAGATCCACGCTAATTCTTCGACTTCCTGGCTATTTGTTCTTTCTGGTCGTAACTTCGTCCATGTACCTGATATTCAGAACAGGATTTTATACAAATTTTTTCTCGATCATATACGTGTTTTTATTTTATTATTCGATAATAATTTTCCCGTCACGCAAGAAACGGGTGTTTTTAGTTACCAAGAAAAGATAGTTGTATAAAATGGCAAAACGAGAAAAGATTCTCTTGTTTTTCACCGGCTTATATCCATACGGCCGGCAAGAAGCATTTATCGAGAATGAAATACCGTTCTTGGCAGAATGCTTTGACCACATTTGTTTATTACCGCAATTCTCGGCAGATTCATGCCGAGAGGTTCCGCGCAACGTTGCGATTACACCACTCCCTGAGATTCGGAGTTGGAAAAAGGCTGCAACCATTATTTCCAGGGCCGCCCTATCGATGATTTTTTGGAGGAATATCCATGAAACCATGGCCGGTTGCGATATTTTGTATCGACTACGAACGTTGGCGTCCTATGTTGGATTGGCTGGTGTTTATAAAGATTTCGTAGTAAGTAAGGTTATCCAAAAATTACCGAAGGACGCGGATATTTATCTCTATTCTTACTGGATGGACAGAAACGCATTGACCATGTTTTTTATCCGAGAACAAATATCAGTTAAAAAAATTGTTTGCCGCGTCCATAGATTCGATGTCTACGAAGAAATAAATCCGGATTCGTATTTGCCGCTAAGAGCATTGCTTCTTCGGCGCATAGATACCGTCCATTCGATCTCTAAACATGCGGTAGATTATCTGGAGAGTCGTTACCCAGGCTTAGCAAATTATGAAATCTCGCGGCTCGGCACCACGCGCGGTGATTTTCACGAACATATACAAAAGGAATCAAATGTCTTTCATATCGTTTCTGTATCGAATGTTATCCCCGTAAAACGAGTCCAATTAATTCTTGAAAGCGTGCAGTCATTTTCACGCCTAGCTCCACTGACCCGCGTTAAGTGGACTCACTTTGGCGATGGCTTGCTGTTTGAAGATCTTAAGCGGCAAGTTAGTGAAATTGATCTTCAAAATCTTGCTATTGATTTACGGGGCGGTCAATTGAACGCGGTTGTAAAGCAGTTTTATGAGCAAACACCAGTTGATCTATTTATAAACCTTAGTGAGTCAGAAGGAATCCCCGTTTCATTCATGGAGGCGATGAGTTTCTCGGTACCTGTGTTGGCAACAAACGTAGGTGGCGTTGGCGAAATACTTGATCCGTCCTGCGGCTATCTATTGACTGGAGCCATAACGGCTGATCAGGTCGCGGCTCGGATTCACGAAATCGCGACCGATCCGGTTCAGTTGCGGGCGCTTTCAGCGCGCGCACTGGCTGTGTGGAAAGACAAGTACAGCGCTGATACGACTTACCGCAGCTTCTGCGACAATTTGCTGAGCGCGATGTGATGGGCCTAAGAGCCAGATTGCTGCCCTTGCTTGGAGGTAATGTTTTTGCGCAGCTTCTACAAATAGCGGCGATTCCACTCCTGACACGTTTTTACGGTCCCGAGCGGTATGGGGAATATGGTCTTTTCGCTGCAAGCCTCCTCTTTTCCAGCATGGTCGCCACATTACGCTACGAGCTGGCGATACAACTGCCAAAGAGTGACTCATTGGCAAGCTGTATCGCAGCTTTATGTCTAGCGATCGCCAGCATGCTTTCGCTGGTTGTCTTCGGGCTGGCCTTTGTTCTGCTTCCCCGAATAAGCAACATTGTCGATGTCGGCCAGTTCTCCATCCTGCTGGCAGCAAGCACTCTGTTTTTGGGCGTCCACAATATTCTTAATGCCCTATCGCTGCGCTTTGGTCAGTACCGTATCAACGGCTTAGTCAAGATCGTTCAGGTCGGCGTCGGGTCTGGCTCTGCTCTTCTGCTGTATTGGGAAGGAAACAATAGATTTGGATTAATGTACGGGAACGTACTTGGCTACCTCATGGCGAGCTTGCTTCTACTCTTGCGATTGCGAAAACGGCTACTCTTTACTTCAGTGGGTGGTGACACTCTGCGTGCAATAAGAGTCGTTGCAAAGCGCTATTCTAGTTTTGCCATTTTTAATGCCCCGCAGGCATTGTTAGATGGGATGAGACCAATGCTAGTGGTTTCATTCATACAGAACACCTACGGCGGTAGCGCCGCAGGGTTCTATCACATTGCAAATCAACTCTTGCAAACCCCTGCATCAGTAGTTACACAAGCCTTTTCGCAGGTGCATTTCCGTTACCTTGTAGAGAGCATTGGCACAAGCGGTATTCGGCCGCTGATGCGCCGTCACCTGCTTCTACTAAGTTCGGTGGCTTTCGTCGGGGTTTTAGCGACTTTTCTAACAGCTGCACCACTGACAACACTTCTTTTCGGTTCTAAGTGGATTGGCCTCGATCAAACGTTAACTGCCTTAATCGTACTTGTGGCTGTAAATCTTATAGTTGCCCCCTTGGTTTTTGTGTTTCATGCAAAGCGCAAGCATCGCGAGTTTTTCGCCTGGGGCAGCATCTACAACTTGATGGCGATCGCCTCAATTTGGTTTGGCTGTAGCTATTTTTCGGAAGTAAACAATGCGTTGCGTTTCTATGCATTTGTTTCTTCTTCGATCTTGTTGGCGATCGGAGTGCATTCTGTAAAGCTTAGTCTAGAACAAAAATATTAAGCGAAAATTTCATAAGTGGGGTCAGCCAATCAGATGAAAGTATTATATCTTGCCGAATGGGACGTTTATTCCAACAGTGGTGTAGTTAGAAAAATTAGGGCCCAATTTGATTCATGGAAATCCTTAGGTGTGGATGCCCGTCTTGTGATTGTCTCACCGAGAACTATTGAGAAGAACCCGTTGATCTCTGGTGATGGAATCACAGTAATCTCGCATCGACGCGCTCGTTTCGGGATTGGAAAAATATTTAAGGCTCTGGCACTCCGCTCGGCAAAAAAAGCTGTACTGGAATTTTTGCCTGATGTTATCTATTACCGCCAGTCATCCTGGACCCCCGGGATTCTAAGCCTTTTGAAAGTTGCACGTTCTGTTGTAGTTGAAATCAACTCAAATGATGTGTTTGAGGTGCACCAGAACGGCTGGCTTAAGGCACGTTATCACTTAACTACTCGGACCTGGCTGATTGGAATTGTTAATGGATTTGTCTGCGTCGGCAGAGAATTGGGAGATTTTTACAATCAATATGGCAAGCCGGTTTGTGTAATTGGTAATGGTTTCGATACGAGTTCGGTATCGAGTCGTCCGCCGCCCTTCAACTTAAGACCTCAACTGATCTTCGTCGGATCAAAGGGGCAAACATGGCACGGGGTTGATAAATTGCTGAATGTTGCTGCTGTGCTGCCAGAAATGGACTTCCACATTGTTGGACAAGACGTCCAGGATGTTCCGGTAAATGTCAAAGCACATGGTTTTTTAACGTGGTCTCAACTTGACGATATTTATAAGAAAATGGATGCGGGATTTGGGAGTCTGGCGCTCCATAGGATAGAAATTGACGAAATAACTCCACTCAAAACGCGTGAATATCTGGCGTATGGTATTCCTGTAATTGGCGCCTATCATGATATTGATTTAGAGAATTGCTCGTACTATTTGCAACTACGCAATCAAGAAAATGGAGTTATAGAGTCCGTCGATTTGATTCGAGATTTTGTCTGGAAATGGAAAAATCGATCGATTGATAATAATGATGTAGTCATCAGGATTGGCTCGATGAACAAAGAGAGAAGGCGGTTAACTTTTTTCAAAAATATATCCATATCCTAAGTATTCTGCGGCTTCGGGAGTGAAGCCGGTTGTAAACTTCACAATTAGTCAATGGAGTCGGCCCAGTGATTGTAGGTATCGATGCTTCCAATATAAGGGTAGGAGGGGGAGTCACTCATTTAGTCGAGCTACTTCGAATTGCTGATCCAATAAAATCAGGAATTCAGAAAGTGGTAGTGTTTGCCGGAAAAAAGACACTTGACAGGATTGAGGCTCGTGAAGACTGGCTTCGAAAAGTTCATGTTCCTGATTTGGATAAAGGGCTCGCCTTACGAATGCTGTGGCAGCGCTTTAGGTTGTTATCCGCACTGAAAGATGAGGACTGTGGTGTTCTGTTGGTTCCTGGCGGCGTCCACTCTGCGGGCTTTTCCCCAATAGTGGCGATGAGCCAGAACCTGCTACCTTTCGAATGGCGAGAGCTTAGGCGCTATGGTTTGTCGTGGATGGCGCTAAAAATGACGTTGCTGCGATTTGTTCAAGGCAAGACGTTCAGGGAAGCCGGCGGAGTCATTTTTTTGACAAACTATGCCAAACGCGCCGTCACTAATGTCGTAGGGGAAGATCTTCGCAGCATTGCTGTCATCCCGCTTGGTATCCACAATCGCTTTTTGGCCTCGCCAAAAGACGCGTTGCCGATTTTACGTTATTCAAACGACGATCCATTCCGTCTGCTTTATGTGTCGGTCATCGATGTTTATAAACACCAATGGCACGTTACTGCCGCGGTTGCCAAACTTCGCAGCCTTGGATATCCGGTTGTTCTTGACTTGGTTGGTTCTTCGCTCCCGCGCTCTTTAGTTCGGCTTACGGAGGCGATTGCCCAGGTGGACCCCACTGGTACATTTATTCGATATCGCGGCCCGGTCGCACATGAAGAATTGTCATTGTTATACAGGCAGTGCGATGTGAATGTATTCGCATCAAGCTGCGAAAATATGCCGAATATTCTGATTGAAGCGATGGCCTCCGGATTGCCAATTGCATGCTCGAACCGGGGCCCGATGTCGGAGGTCCTGCGCGATGCGGGGGTCTATTTTGACCCAGAAAACCCGGATGAAATTTCGTCAGCGATCAAGGCGTTAATTGACTCGCCCGATGTTCGGGCAGCGAACGCAAAAAAGGCATTCGCGTATGCGCAAGAATACTCTTGGGAACGTTGCGCGGAGATGACTTTTGCATACTTACGTGACGTGGCAACCCGTGATTAACGGCAGGCCATATTAAACGTAGTGGAATTCAGGAGAAGTTTATGAAGGTGTTGATTCTGGGTGTTAGCGGCATGTTGGGAAACACCATGTTTCGTCGACTTTCCCTAGACCCTTTGCTTGCGGTCTTTGGTTCGGCGCGCACCAGCCACAGTGCGAGGTATTTCTCAAATGAGCTTCAGAAACAAATGGTGACCGGCGTGGATGTCGAGAATCACGACTCGCTTGTCAACTTGTTTGCAAAGATTACGCCGGACGTTGTAATTAATTGCGTCGGCCTTGTTAAACAGCTTTCGGACGCGAACGATCCATTACAAGCTGTGCCGATCAACTCTTTGTTACCTCACAGGTTGGCGGCACTTTGCAAATTGGCATCGGCTCGGTTGGTTCACATCAGCACGGACTGTGTCTTTTCCGGCGCTGCAGGCGGATATTTGGAGACTGACTTCCCCGATGCCTATGATCTTTATGGGCGAACCAAGCTTTTGGGGGAGGTCGACTACCAGCATGCAATCACGCTGCGCACCTCAATCATTGGCCATGAACTCGACGGTGCTAGGAGCTTACTGTGCTGGTTTCTCGCACAGCAGGACTCAGTAAAGGGATTTACGAAGGCCGTTTTCTCCGGTCTTCCAACGAATGAGCTGGCCCGGGTGATTCGCGACTTTGTGTTGCCAAATCCGCATCTTCATGGGCTTTATCACGTTGCATCGCAACCTATCGACAAGCATGCGCTGCTCCGTTTGGTTGCAGATATCTACGGCAGGTCCAATGAAATCATTCCGGACGATTGCCTGGTAATCGATCGCTCGTTGTGTGCAGATCGTTTCCGTGAGGCAACCGGGTATGTGGCACCGGCGTGGTCAAAATTAGTGCAAGAGATGTGTGAATTTAAGTAACGGAGATTGCTATGTTTGCTGGAAAAGTATTGATGATTACTGGTGGTACAGGCTCTTTCGGGAGTGCTGTTCTCAATCGTTTCCTCGAGACTACTGTTAGAGAAATTCGTATCTTTAGCCGCGATGAAAAGAAACAGGAGGACATGCGGATCGCCTACAGCAATCCGAAGCTCAAGTTTTACATTGGGGATGTTCGAAACTATGATTCCATATCCGAGGCGATGAAGGGCGTGGATTACATCTTCCATGCTGCTGCCTTGAAGCAGGTCCCTTCTTGCGAGTTCTATCCGATGGAGGCCGTTCGTACCAACGTTCTTGGCGCCGAAAATACAATGAATGCGGCGGTTGCAAATGGCGTAAAACGGGTGGTTGTATTGAGTACGGACAAAGCGGTTTATCCAATCAATGCAATGGGGATTTCCAAGGCGATGATGGAGAAATTGATGGTTGCCAAGTCCCGTATGCGCGATGCAGGCGAGACGGTGCTATGTGCGACGCGCTACGGGAACGTGATGGCTTCTCGTGGCTCGGTGATTCCGCTGTTCATTTCCCAAATCAAAGCAGGCACACCATTGACGGTTACAGACCCGTCGATGACGCGTTTTCTGATGTCCCTCGAGGATTCGGTCGACCTGGTGTTGCACGCATTTGAGCACGCACAGCAGGGCGACATCTTCATTCAGAAGGCCCCCGCCTCGACAGTGGAGGTGCTCGCTAATGCCCTAAACGAACTGTTTGGCAAGAAGACTGAGGTCAAGATTATTGGAACCCGACATGGTGAGAAGCTCTATGAGTCGCTGGTTTCCCGCGAGGAAATGGCTAAAGCTGAGGATAGGGGTCGGTATTACCGTATCCCGGCTGACAACCGGGATCTGAACTACAACAAGTATTTTGTGGAGGGTGAGACAAAGATCTCGGAATTCGATGACTACACTTCACACAATGCCGAGTGCCTCGATTTGGATGGTGTTAAAAAACTGTTGCTTGAGCTGGACTATATCCAGGAGCAGCTGCATGCTTAAGGTAATGACCATCGTTGGAACACGGCCAGAGTTGATCAAGATGAGCCGCGTTATAGCCGAGATGGATCGGCATACTCAACATTTGCTTGTTCATACGGGACAAAACTACGACTACGAGTTGAATCAGGTTTTCTTTGAAGATTTAGGTATTCGTAGGCCTGATTACTTCTTGGAAGCCGCTGGCGCAAATGCTATTCAAACAATTGCGCAAGTTATTTCAAAGAGCGATGAACTGTTTGAAAAGGAACGACCAGATGCAGTTCTGCTCTACGGGGATACAAATTCCTGCTTGGCTGTTCTCTCCGCTAAGCGCAGGAAAATTCCAGTATTTCATATGGAGGCAGGCAACCGGTGCTTTGATCAGCGAGTTCCTGAAGAGCTAAACCGCAAGGTTCTGGATCATCTCTCCGACATTAATATGGTGCTTACTGAGCATGCGCGGCGCTATCTTCTTGATGAAGGTATCCGACCCGAGACGATTATTAAGACGGGCTCGCATATGGATGAGGTGTTGGGTTTTTATATGCCCCGCATTCTTCAGTCGGATATTCTTTCACGCCTTGGGTTGGTCACAAATAAGTACTTTCTGGTTAGTGCACACAGGGAGGAGAATGTCGATTCGCCGGAAGCTCTCAGCGACTTGCTGGATGCCTTGAATGGTCTGGTGGATAAACATGGGTTCCCAGTTATTTTTTCGACTCACCCACGCACTAGAAGACGTCTTGAGGAAATTGGGCTCTCTGGCTTGAGCAACAAGGTTGAGTTTAGTAAGCCCTTTGGCTTTCATGATTACATTTTTTTGCAGATGAACGCTTTCTGCGTTCTTTCGGATAGCGGAACCATTACGGAAGAGGCTTCAATCCTGAATTTACCGGCTGTGATGATTCGCAATGCTCATGAGCGACCTGAGGGCATGGACGTTGGCACCTTGATCATGTGTGGTTTGAAGAGGGCTCAGGTATTGGATGCAGTTCGCGTTATTGCTGAGCAATATGTTCCGGGGAATAGATCAGTACTTCCTGTTGCTGAATACTTGAATCCCAATGTTTCCAGGCAGATAGTCAGAGTTGTGCTCAGCTATGTGGACTATGTGAATCGTACGGTCTGGTCAAAGTGAGGTTTCAGTGCGTATAGCTCTCCTTTCAGACGCGTATCCGCCCATACGAACCTCGGGTGCCGTGCAACTCAGGGACTTGGCGCAGGAGTTTGTGCGCCACGGGCATGGCGTAACGGTCATGGTGCCGTCTCAGGATCTGGCAAGCGCGTGGTCGCTTGAGTCGCTCGATGGGGTGCAGGTGCTACGCCTCGCCGCACTGCGCACCAAGGATACGGGCTACGTCAGGCGCACCTTGGGCGAGATGCTGCTGTCGTTCATGATGCGGCGTGGTTTGAGGACGAGCCCGCTGTGTGACGTTAAGTGGGATGGCGTCATATGGTATTCGCCGACGATTTTCCTCGGACCGCTGGCGGCGTCGCTCAAGCGTTCGTCGCATTGCGACGGCTATCTGATCTTGCGCGACATTTTTCCTGAATGGGCAGTGGATATGGGTCTGCTTAGCAAGGGGCCGGTCTATCGGTTCTTCAAGCTGGTTGAGCAGTATCAATATGCCGTGGCTGACACCATTGGTGTGCAGTCGCCCTCGGGTCTGCCTTACATGACGCCTTGGTCGAAAAAGCCAGGGCGACGCCTCGAAGTCCTGCAAAACTGGCTGGCACCAGCGCCGAATACCGGTTGCCGGCTTGCGATTTCCGAAAGCAGCCTGGCCGGGCGGAAGATTTTTGTCTATGCTGGAAATATGGGCCTGGCGCAGGGGATGGATGTGGTGCTCGACCTGGCAGAGCGCCTGATTGATCGAACGGATATCGGTTTCCTGTTCGTTGGTCGTGGCAGCGACGTAGCTCGCCTGTGCGCACTTGCCGCGGAGCGTGGACTAAGCAATGTGCTTTTTCACGACGAGGTCGAGCCGTGCGAGGTGCCGGGTTTGCTTGCGCAATGCCATATCGGGCTGGTGGTACTCGATCCACGCCACAAAACGCATAACGTTCCGGGCAAGTTCCTGACTTATATGCAGGCGGGGCTGCCGGTTCTGGCACGAATCAATGCTGGTAACGATCTGGCTGATCTGATCCGTAAGGAAAACGTGGGTACCGCCTGCATTGGTGATTCGCTTGATGAGCTGCAGGCGCTGGCGCTTGGGCTTTGCGACAACGTCGCTGGGCGAGCAGCAATGTGCGAGAGGGCGAAAACTCTGTCCGATTCTCGCTATTCGGCAAGAACTGCGGTTTCGCAGATTGTTTCGGCTTTGTCGGCAAGACCGTAGCTGGTATGGCCTCGCGACTGCGCCTCTTTTGGTGGAGCCTCGCGGGCTTTCTGCTGTTCTTCTTCTCCCTCGGAACAATTCTCTCGCTTCACACAGGCTCGGCAGGATCGATTCAATTGGTAGTAGTACTCGGTGGCGGCGGTCCGGAGCGGTTTGCCACCGGCTTGCAGATGATCCAGTCGGGCAAGGGCACTGACCTCTTGCTGATCCATCCGCTGGCGTCGCAGATCAGGGCGGCCAAAGAGGCCGCTGGGGCTGATCGGATGGCGGTGTTTACCGACGTGTTGTCGCACAGTTCCTGGGATGAGGCAATACGGACTCGAGCCTGGATGAGTGAGCACGGCGTTACGCGCGTCGCGGTGGTGAGCGATCCGCCGCATCTGCTGCGGCTGGCCTATATTTGGTCGCGCGTGTTTGCTGGCACCTCTCTGAGTTATTCACTGGTTGCGACCCAGCCGGCTTGGTGGTCCGCCTGGTGTTGGTGGGCCAACCGCGAGTCGCGCCTGTTTGTGGGCAACGAGGTGCTGAAACTGGCGTACTACGTTTGGCATTACTGAAAACGCTGATCCGGATCGTTGGGATCGTTTCTCCGCGCTTCCTGTGCGCTGGCGGTTCGTGAAAGAGGAAGCATAGAGATGCAGGCGGTTGGAAGACGCAGCCGAGGCGCAGACGATCGTCAGGCGGGCCTTGATCATCGTTCCGGCCACCTACCGAGGAGCGCCGCACGCCAGTCCGGAGTGGTCTATCCGCGGTACGCAATGCCGAGGTCGCCGGCGAGGCTGGGGTGCGGCGCTTCCAGCGTCGTTCCACCCGAGGGCGCGCGTGCTCTCGCCACTTCGCCGGAGCAGTGCCGCGAGCGTGGCGCGGCCGGAACGATGATCAAGGCCGTCAGGCGCCTCGGCCGGCGGGCTTGGAGTATTTTCGGTTGGGCGTTGGTACCAGGGGCGCAAACCACAGCAATCTGCAGGAGCCCGATTTATCGGGCGATAGGCGTTTGGATGCCGGTGCCGGGTGGGGAATGGCCAAGGTGTTTTCGCGGTTTGGAGGGCTTATCGCCCGATGAATCGGGCTCCTACAGGGGGTTGCGGGCAAGTTCGAGATCCCATTCCGGTGAGAAATGTTCTGACGACGCGATGCTGAAGTCGCCGCTTCCCGAATTACTATACTTTCTGGAGATATGTATAGTAACCGCTGAAGGAGCCGGGAATGCGATTCACGGATTTGTCTTTGTCGGCACAAACAGCGTTCGCAGAATTGAGCGAACAGGCGCACGCGGGCGAACTGCGCCTCGCTCTATCAGGCTTCCCGGGCAGCTTCCACAAGCGCTCGATAAAGGGGCGCCAGTACTGGTATTTCGGCTACCGTGATCTGCATGGCAAGGGGCGAATGGCCTATGTCGGCCCAGATAGTGCGCGGGTGCGTATTTTGGTCGATCGCTTTGCGACCCGGAAAGGTAGCCAGCCCTTGCGCCCCTTGACCGGCGCGGCAGTTGCCTTGGGCTGCGAAGTCGTGGCATCGAAGCACTTTCGCATGATCAAGCGTCTGGCTGATTATGGTTTCTTTCGCGCGGGAGGCCTGTTGATCGGCACGCATGCCTTCATTGCCATTGGCAATGTCCTGGGTGTGCGTTGGGCCGATAGCCAACGTACTCAGGATGTTGATTTCGCTCATGCCGGCAGGAACGTGTCAATTGCCTTGCCGGCCAAGTTGCAGTTGAGTGTCCACGATGCCTTGACGTCCCTCGAAATGGGTTTGCTACCGATTCGACAGTTCTTCGCTGGTGCGGGCGCGCAGTACCGGAATCCGAGTGATCCGGAATTGCGCCTCGACTTTGTCAGTTGCGCGCATCGCAAGGATGAGCCGCTGCTTGTGCTCACCGAGCTCGGTTTGGCGCTGCAACCGCTCAAGTTCATGGAGTTTGCTTTGCAGAATTCTACCCAGGGGTGTGTTCTGGCACGGGACGGTGCGTGCACAGTCAAGCTGCCGGACCCGGCCCGCTACGCCGTTCACAAGCTGATCGTGTACGGGGAGCGTCCGCTCAGGGAGCGCACAAAAGCGAGCAAAGATCTGCACCAGGCCGCCTGTCTGGCATCTTTTTTTGCTACGCGGGGGCCGGTGGAGAGCTTTAACCTAGAAACCTTTGTTGATGACACGAGAGCCCTTCGACACGCCCGCTACGCGGGCTGCTCAGGGCGAACGGAAGCTTACCCGTTGGGTGAGCCAAAAAATCCCGTTCCTGCTGAGCCTGTCGAAGCATGAACGGGATTTTCCCCCGCCAACAGAGGTTTTTAGGTTTAACGAGGCGTGGCGCGATGCCCTCGCGCGTGGCCACGGTTGGAAGACAAGGGCCCTGCAAGGCAAGACTGCTCTCCTGTCGCTGGCTCCTGATCTCGATGACAAAATGCTGTGGATTAACGATTGACGGTTGCGCGCGAAATCGGGGCGTGTATTGTGTGCTTGGGCGCTTGTAGGAGCCCGATTTATCGGGCGATTGGGCGTTTGGATGGCGCAGGGGCTCGGGCCGGCGTTGTCGCGGTTTGAAGGGCTTATCGCCCGATGAATCGGGCTCCTACAGTGGTGCACGGGTTGTGCACGTATCCTGGAATGTTCGTTCGCGCCTGCGTGGCCCTGCTCGATTTCATCGGCTCCGCCCGAATGCCGGGGTCCGGCGGACTTCGCCGTGGCGTGCAGTGCGACTGACAATGATGTTCCTGCAGAGTGTCAATAATATACATACGCACGAAAATTTCGTGAGTATGTATAATTCACCGGATGTTCCCTCGGCATCTCCTCTCGACGCTGCATCGCCTTTCGGGCTGCTTTCCGGTGGTCGTTATTACCGGGCCAAGGCAGTCGGGGAAAACAACGCTGGCCAGGGTCGCTTTTGGTGATAGGCCTTACGTCAGCCTGGAAGACCCGATCGAAAGGGCGTTCGCCATTGAAGATCCGAGAGGGTTTCTGGCCAGGTTTCCGGACGGAGCGGTGTTTGATGAGGCACAACGGTGGCCGGAGTTGTTCTCTCATCTGCAAGGCGTCGTGGATCGGTCGCGGCGACCCGGGATGTTCGTTCTGACCGGATCGCAGCAGTTTGGATTGCTTGCCGGTATAACCCAGTCCCTGGCGGGACGAGCAGGGTTGACCCACCTCTTGCCGTTGTCTCTTGCGGAGATCCCATCGGCAAAGGAGGCGGTGACTTCGCTCGATGCCCTATTGGTGAGGGGCGGCTATCCTGCTCTGCACGCTTACACAATCGATCCGGCGGACTGGTTCGCCAGCTACGTGGCCACCTATGTAGAGCGCGATGTGCGGCAGGTGCTGAACGTGCAGGATCTGTCGACGTTTCAGCGTTTCTTGCGCCTGTGCGCAGGACGTACGGGTCAGTTGCTCAATCTCAGTGCCCTGGCGGGTGAAGCGGGAATTTCCCAGACCACCGCACGTGCGTGGCTGTCGGTACTCGAATCGAGTTATCTGGTGTTTCTCTTGCCGCCATATCACCGGAACTTCGGTAAGCGACTGGTCAAGACGCCCAAGTTGTACTTCACGGATGTGGGGTTAGCAGCCTGGTTATTGGGCATTCGTTCGGCCGACGTGCTAGCGCTGCACCCCTCGCGCGGTGCCTTGTTCGAGACGCTGGTGGTCGGCGAGTTTCTCAAGGCGCGCTTCAATGCCGGGTTGCCGGCCGATCTCTATTTCTGGCGGGACAATAACGGCCTGGAGGCTGACCTGGTTTTTGAGCAGGGCCAGCGCCTGCAAACGATTGAAATCAAGTCGGGCCAGACTGCTACGACTGACTACATTCGCGCCGGACAAAGGTCGGCGCACTTTGCCGGCGACGCGGCCGCTCCTCCGTGGCTGGTTTACGGCGGGGATCAGGCTTATGTACGAAGCGGCTTGAGGGTGATGGGCTGGCGAGAACTGACCAATGATGTCGACTTGCTATCAACATAAAGGGACAGAATCGTCAACTCATGGTCGCATGCTTCCCACGGTAAATTTGTTCTGCTGCTCACCTGCTGAATTACCGTCATTCCCGCGTAGGCGGGAATCCAGTTCGTTTATCCAGATCGGTCTTTTAACATCTGGATCAGATGGATGAATCTGGATTCCCGCCGCGGCAGGGGGCTTTCAGCCTCGTTCGACGAACACGGCGTCCAGGGTCTGTGCGTCGAGCACGCGTTTCGCCCATGCCTCCATGAGCGCCGGTTCGGCGTGCGCCAGTTTGGTCTCGACCCAGGCCGGCGGGGGGCCGAAGCGCCAGGTCAACAACTGCGTCAGCAGGCGTGCCTCGCCTTTCTCGATCCCTTTTTCGATCCCTTTCGCGATCCCCTTCTCCATCCCCTTCTCTATCCCTTTTTCCATCGCCTGCTGTTCCCATTGCTCTGCAATCGTCAGCATCAGTTCACCTCCACCACTCAAAGTCTGCGTCACTGCCTGGCGCAATTCGTCACCGGTCAACCGGTCGATACTCGCCGCCTGCGCCAGGTACCGCAGCAGCGTGCGCACATAGTCCAAGCCATTCGAACTCTGCGCCAGGTCCCGCAGCAGTCCCAGAATTTCCGGCAGCCGGTCGCGCAACTCGTCCCGGAAAATGTACTTCAGGGTCAGCAGCGCCGTGTGCAGCATGACTGCACCCTGCAGTTCGTCGTCGCGGTAGCCGCTCAGGTCGATCAGGTGATACAAACACGCCGGCACGTAGGCACGCAGCCCGGGAGCGTCTACGACCTCATCGGCGAACTGCTGGCTCACGCCCCAGGTCGCCGTGCCGTGATAGACCACGACCGGCACGATCACCGGCAGGCGGCCAGCATTCCCGGCGTTGAGCCATTGTTCCCAGATCCGCACCCGGTAACGCAGCAGGTCCAGTCCGATGCGCGACTCGACATAGCTCTTGTGTTCGAACAGCACGTGCACATAGCTCGTCCCGCCACCGTGGAGGTCGACGGCGTAGAGCAGGTCCGCCGGATGCAGCACCAGTTCCGGGTCGAGAAACGAGTCCTTGGCCGCGCGCAACGTCTTCCAGTCCAGCGCCTGCACCGCGGCCGCCGGCAGATAGCGCTCCAGAAATTCCGCCGCCACCTCGGCTCGCCCGAACACTGCCTTGAAAAAGCGGTCGTGCGGGCTATTCAACGTCGTCATGTTCGCCCTCCACCAACCCGTTGGACTTCATCCTACCACTGTCAGGACTGACGTCGCTACTCGGAAACGAGAGGAAATTCGGGGCCGGTGCACTCAACTGTCCACCAGCCCTCGCAACCTGGCTCACGCGTTGCGCCAGGGGGATACGCTGTTATTCGCCACCGAATGAAGTGACTTCAAGAATCGTCGCCGCGGTGCATCACGGAACGCTACAGTTCATCGGCGTCGGCACGCCGCCCGACGAGGACGGTTCGGCCGATCTCCAGTACGTGCTGACCGCGGCGCGCAGCATCGGCCAGCACATGAGCGACTACCAGGGGATCGTCGACACGAGCACGGTGCCGGCCGGCACCGCCGACCGGGTGCGCGCGGCGGTCCAGGAAGTGCTGGCGGAACGCGGTGTCCGCGTGGACGTCGCCGTCGTCAGCAACCCGGAGTTCCTCAAGGAAGGCGCCGCGGTCGAGGACTTCATGCGTCCCGATCGCATCATCATCGGGGCCGACGACGAACGCGCCAGGTTGTCGATGCGGGCGATCTACGCGCCGTTTTCGCGTAACCGCGACAAGCGGCTGCGGATGGATACGCGCAGCGCCGAACTCACCAGGTACGCGGCCAAGGCCATGCTGGCGACGCGCATCCGTTTCATGAACGAACGGGCGCGGCTGGCCGAGCGCGTCGGCGCCGACATCGAACGGGTGCGCCACGGTATCGGTAGCGATCCGCGCATCGGCATGCACTTTCTCTACGCCGGCACCGGCTACGGGGGATCGTGTTTTCCCAAGGATGTCAAGGCGCTAGTCCGCACGGGCCACGACTTCGGCGTCGACCTGCGGGTGCTGACTGCGGTCAAGGCGGCGAACGATACCCAGAAGCGGGTGCGGGTCGACCAGGTCGTCGCCCGCTTTGGCGACGATTTACAGGGACGCCGCTTCGCCCTCTGAGGCCTAGCCTTCAAGCCGGACACCGACGACCTGCGCGAAGCGCCGAGCCAGGTGATCGTGCACGGGCTGCTGCGCCGCGGCGCGGCGATCCGGACTTACGATCCGCTGGCGATGGACGAAGCGCGGCGGGTGTTCGGCGACCTACCGGGGCTGAGCATCGCCAGCCACCAGGCGGACGCGCTGCGCGATGCCGATGCGCTGCTCATCGTTACCGAGTGGCGCGAGTTGAAGAGCCCGGACTTCGAGCAAATGCGGGCACTGCTCAAGCAGCCGCTGATCTTCGACGGCCGCAACCTCTTCGACCCCGCCCTGGTCCGCGGCCTCGGGCTCGAGTATTACGCCATCGGGCGAGGGGAGGGGCCTCGGGAGAGGGCGGGGCAGGACTGTCACCGAATTCCAAGCTGAAAAGGTGGAGGATGCAACGGGGCTTGATGTACAATAATTCTGTACAAGTTATCTGGAGTTGGACATGACCATCGAGACAACCTATAGCCAGGCCCGCGATCAGTTGAAAGCGCTGATGGATCGGGCCGTGGATGATCGCGAGATTGTGGTGGTGCGTCGCCGTTCCGGCGGGGCGGTGGCCATGATTGCTGCGGACGAACTGGAGAGTCTTACAGAAACCGCTCACCTTCTGCGTTCCCCCAAGAACGCAGAGCGAATGCTCTCTGCCCTGGGACGCGCTCGGGCGGGCGAGGTGCAGCCGACGCCTGTGCATACCCTGAAGCAGGAACTGGGGCTTGATGGCTAAGGTCGCCCGGCTTGCGGTTTTCCAGCCGGAATTTATCGAGGACCTGCGCTATTGGGTGGAGACTGATCGCCGTACAGCCAGGCGTCTGCTTGAACTGGTAGAGGCGGTGTTGGGGGATCCATTTGACGGGATCGGCAAACCAGAACCTTTGAAGTACCTGGGGGGTGACGTATGGTCGCGGCGCATCACTCAAGAGCATCGCTGTGTCTACCTGGTGAAAGCCGATCGCGTGGAGTTCTTGCAGGGGCGGTATCACTATTGAAACTCACGTGACTCGGCGGCGCCGCTAGCCTGGCCTAGGAAAAAAGCGAAAAAAGGGGACAGAAAAAAGGGAACCCTATAGTTAACTCCCCACGAGCCCTCGCCACTTCCCCGGCGTTGCGTTAGCCGGATACGCTGTCGATCGCCACTGAATGCGTCTACAGCGGCAACAGCCGCATGCCCTTCGCCGAACGCGACAACGTCGATCACCTGGTAATTCGGGGACAGTATATGTATCTCTGGGGGCTTTTGGCCGCAGGTAGACAGCAAATGTAGATACCGTCCGCACTATTGCGCGAACATCGCGTCGGCGCGTGGGGCCAGGACGCTCCCGCTCTCAGACCGTCGTGGGAGTCCCGCAGGGGATGTTGAACGACCGATTGACTGGCGCAACGAAGGAATCCGGGTCAGCGTGCGCGCTACCGCGCAGCCGCTCATGAATCGTGATCGGCCGGATGCGCTGATAGTGGGCCTGAACAAGGATGGCACGCTGGCGGCGCCGGGCGTCAAGGCGGCTTTGGCGACAGCGTTGTTCCCTGCAGGACATCTGTCGCTGGCCCGCTCGGCGCGCCTGGCCGGGATGACGATGTCGCACTTCGCCGCCCATGTTTCACGGCTCGGCATCGCGGTCATCCAACTGGATGCCCAGGAGGCCGTCAGCGACCTGGATACCCTGGAGCAATGGCTCGCATCGTCCTGACTAACGCGAGTCCGCTGATCGGTTTGTCGCTGGTGGATGGTTTGCCATGGCTGGCTGCGTTGTTTGGCGAAGTATGGATGCCCGAGGAATGATGGATGAGCGGGCCGGGCGGGCAACCCGCGCTGGAAATGGGCCTCCAGGTAGCCGGCACGGCGGCGGTCATCGGCATGGCCAAGACCCGAGGACTCGTCGCCTCCGCTCGAGACGTGTTCAGCGCCTTGCACCAGTCCGACTTCCGTATTTCCGCCGAAGTGATCCGGATGGTGCTGACCCGAGTGGGTGAGTAGCCAAGTAACGGTTCATCCTAGAAACCTCTGTTGATGACACGAGAGCCCTTCGACACGCCCGCTACGCGGGCTGCTCAGGGCGAACGGAAGCTCACCCGTTGGGTGAGCCGAAAAAATCCCGTTCGTGCTGAGCCTGTCGAAGCATGAACAGGATTTTCCCCCGCCAACCGAGGTTTTTAGGTTCATCGTTCACAGGTGGTGGCGGGTGGGAGGATGCAGCCAGGCTTTCCGTCCGCGCTACGCGATGCCGATGCGCTGCTCATCGTTACCGAGTGGCGCGAGTTCAAGAGCCCAGACTTCGAGCAAATGCGGGCACTGCTCAAGCAGCCGCTGCTCTTCGACGGCCGCAACCTCTTCGACCCCGCCCTGGTCCGCAGCCTCGGGCTCGAGGATTACGCCATCGGGCGAGGGGAGGGGCCTCGGGGTGGGTGGCGCTGGAGCGGTAGAGGGCGGCGGCAGGGGCAGCGGCTGGGCGGTCCGAGTTTGCAAGTGAGAATACTGTCACTGAATTCCGTCCACCGTATTCGCTACCGCAAGCGACTTGGCGGCGTTGGCAGGGCAATTTCCGCTTGCTTATGCCCAATATGGGTTTTAACATGCCCAAGATGGGTACGATAGAACAGCCTGATCCGTTGCATCAACCAGCCAGCATGGCGGACTCCCTGTTTTCGTCCACCCGGCAGCGGGTGCTGGGCCATCTGTTTGGCCAACCGGAGCGGAGTTTTTTTGCCAACGAGCTGATCGGTCTGGTTGGAGCGGGATCCGGGGCAGTGCAGCGTGAACTGAAGCGGCTGGCCGAAAGCGGGCTGGTAACGGTGACGCAGCGCGGCAACCAGAAGCATTTCCAGGCGAATCCTGCTTCGCCCATTTTTGCCGAGCTTTGTGGCATCACGCAGAAAACCTTCGGGCTCGCTGGGCCGCTGCGCGAGGCGCTCGCAGCGCTGGCTGATCAGATTGACGCTGCTTTCGTGTTCGGGTCGGTGGCAAAGAAAAGCGACACCGCGGCGAGCGACATCGACTTGATGGTGATAAGCGACAGCCTGACTTACGCAGACTTGTTCGGGACGCTGGAAGCGGTGGCCGGCAAGCTTGGCCGACCCGTAAACCCTACGGTTTATTCGCCTGCGGAACTGGCTCGTCGGGTTGGCGAAGGCAATGCCTTCGTGACGCGGGTGCTGGCGCAGCCCAAGCTATGGCTGATCGGGGATGAGCATGACCTCGTCGCCGCTTGAGAATCTGTGCTGGCCAGGCAAGCCGCTGGCGAAAGAGCCGCCGGATGCACGTGAGGTTGCAGGCTTGAAGCGCTCGGCCCTCGCTCGTCTGAAGGATGCGGAAACCCGGCCAATTCGCTGGAAAGCCGCTTCGACCTGGCCTATAACGCGGCCCATGCGCTCTGCCTGGCTGCACTGCGTTGGCATGGCTACCGGGCCGGCAACCGCTACATCGTGTTTCAGGTGCTGCCGCACACCTTGGGTCTGGGCCCGGAGGTTTGGCGTGTGCTGGCCAAATGCCATGCAACCCGCAATCTGGGCGAGTACGAAGGCGATCTGAACGTGGACGAGCGGCTCGTCGCCGACCTGATCGAAGCCTGTGGCAAGGTCGCCGCCCGACTGGGCGGGGTAACACGTAATTCGGGTAACACGTAATGCCGTAATTCGGAAACAGTATATGTATCTGGGGTGTTCAGGATCCTTCGACGAATACGGCGTCCAGGGTCCGTGCGTCGAGCACGCGCTTCGCCCACGCCTCCAGTAGCGCCGGTTCGGCTTGCGCCAGTTTGGTCTCGACCCAGACCGGCGGGGGCCCGAAGCGCCAGGTCAACAACTGCGTCAGCGGTCGTGCCTCGCCTTTCACGATCCCTTTTTCCATTGCCTGCTGTTCCCATTGCTCTGCAATCGTCAGCATCAGTTCACCTCCACCACTCAAAGTCTGCGTCACTGCCTGGCGTAATTCGTCACCGCTCAACCGGTCGATACTCGCCGCCTGCGCCAGGTATCGCAGCAGCGTGCGCACATAGCCCAAGCCATTCGAACTCTGCGCCAGGTCCCGCAGCAGTCCCAGAATTTCCGGCAGCCGGTCGCGCAACTCGTCCCGGAAGATATACTTCAGGGTCAGCAGCGCCGTGTGCAGCATGACCGCACCTTGCAGCTCGTCGTCTCGGACCAGCGCGTGCCGCTGCTCGATTTCATCGGTGCGATCGAAAGCGCTTTCGGCAAGACGGCGACAAAGCGGCTATTGCCGATGCCGGATAGCGACGACCAGGCCACTTGGGCCGAGACGTCGTTGCTCAAGGATTGGATCGACTTCTCGCACCGAGCATCCCCCATTGAGGAAGGCGTCAGCCGCTTCGTCACCTGGTATCGCGACTGACGAGGTTTGAGCGAGGTCTCGGGGAATAGTCTGCTCCGCCCGAATGCCGGGGTCCGGCGGACTTCCCAGTGGCGTGCAATGCGACTGACAATAAGGTTCCCACAGAGCGTGGACAATATACATATGCACGAAAGTTGCGTGAATATGTATAATTGCTCGGATGTTCCCTCGGCATCTCCTCTCGACGCTGGATCGCCTTTCGGGCTGCTTTCCGGTGGTCGTTATTACCGGGCCAAGGCAGTCGGGGAAAACAACACTGGCCAGACTCGCTTTTGGCGATAGGCCTTACGTCAGCCTGGAAGACCCGATCGAAAGGGCGTTCGCCATTGAAGATCCGAGTGGGTTTCTGGCCAGGTTTCCGGACGGAGCGGTGTTTGATGAGGCACAACGGTGGCCGGAGTTGTTCTCTCATCTGCAAGGAGTCGTGGATCGGTCGCGGCGACCCGGGATGTTCGTTCTGACCGGATCGCAGCAGTTTGGATTGCTTGCCGGTATAACCCAGTCCCTGGCGGGACGAGCAGGGTTGACCCACCTCTTGCCGTTGTCTCTTGCGGAGATCCCATCGGCAAAGGAGGCAGTGACTTCGCTCGATGCCCTATTGGTGAGGGGCGGCTATCCTGCTCTGCACGCTTACACGATCGATCCGGCGGACTGGTTCGCCAGCTACGTGGCCACCTATGTAGAGCGAGATGTGCGGCAGGTGCTGAACGTGCAGGATCTGTCGACGTTTCAACGTTTCTTGCGCCTGTGCGCAGGACGTACGGGTCAGTTGCTCAATCTCAGTGCCCTGGCGGGTGAAGCGGGAATTTCCCAGACCACCGCACGTGCGTGGCTGTCGGTACTCGAATCGAGCTATCTGGTGTTTCTTTTGCCGCCCTATCACCGGAACTTCGGTAAGCGACTGGTCAAGACGCCCAAGTTGTACTTCACGGATGTGGGCTTGGCCGCCTGGTTATTGGGCATTCGTTCGGCCGACGTGCTAGCGCTGCACCCCTCGCGCGGTGCCTTGTTCGAGACGCTGGTGGTCGGCGAGTTTCTCAAGGCGCGCTTCAATGCCGGGTTGCCGGCCGATCTCTATTTCTGGCGGGACAACAACGGCCTGGAGGCTGACCTGGTTTTTGAGCAGGGCCAGCGCCTGCAAACGATTGAAATCAAGTCGGGCCAGACTGCTACGACTGACTACATTCGCGCCGGACAAAGGTCGGCGCACTTTGCCGGCGACGCGGCCGCTCCTCCGTGGCTGGTTTACGGCGGGGATCAGGCTTATGTACGAAGCGGCTTGAGGGTGATGGGCTGGCGGGAACTGACCAATGATGTCGACTTGCTATCAACATAAAGGGACAGAATCGTCAACTCATGGTCGCATGCTTCCCACGGTAAATTTGTTCTGCTGCTCACCTGCTGAATTACCGTCATTCCCGCGTAGGCGGGAATCCAGTTCGTTTATCCAGATCGGTCTTTTAACATCTGGATCAGATGGATGAATCTGGATTCCCGCCGCTGCAGGGGGCTTTCAGCCTCGTTCGACGAACACGGCGTCCAGGGTCTGTGCGTCGAGCACGCGTTTCGCCCATGCCTCCATGAGCGCCGGTTCGGCGTGCGCCAGTTTGGTCTCGACCCAGGCCGGCGGGGGCCCGAAGCGCCAGGTCAACAACTGCGTCAGCAGGCGTGCCTCGCCTTTCTCGATCCCTTTTTCCATCGCCAGCTGTTCCCATTGCTCTGCAATCGTCAGCATCAGTTCACCGCCACTCAAACGCCACTCCCTCGGTCAACGACGACCACCGCGGAAGCCACCGCCACCGAAGCCGCCACCGCCAAAGCGATCGCCACCCCCGAAACCGCCACCCCCGAAGCGATCACCGCCACCAAAGCCGCCACCGCCAAAGCGACTATCACCGCCTGCGGCCCCGGCGAAGCCACCGAAACGGTCATCGCCGCTGCTCCTCGCCGCCGCTTCCCGGTCACCCCACGACGAAGCACCGGGCGAACTCGACCATCCGTTTGACGAGTGTTGCTGCCAGCCATCGCCGGTGTTGGTGTGCACGTTGCCGTTGATATCGGCATAATGGTTGTTGCCCATGGAGCCCGTGCTCCAGGTGTTGGTCTTGCCGGTGTTGGCGTTGTAGGTCGATCCTTCACCGGCGTGGGCGTAGCCATCGGGGCCGGCGGTCGTCGCTCCGCTGCGCTGATACGTGCTGCCGCCGGCGCCGGTGGCCGAGACGCTCGACGCCGTCGATCGCTGTCCGGAATAGACGTTGTCATTGCTGGCGCGGGCCACATTCCCGGAACCACCGGCGGCGGTGTTCATCGTGCGGTCGTAGCCGCGCGTGTAGTTGCCGGTGTTGGCGTTGAACTGTTTGCCTGCGTCGTAGCTGCCGGAGGTGCCGGTGCGCTGGTTGTAGTAGCTGCCGCTGGCGGTCGTTCCGGCGACGCCGCCACCGGTATACCACGAGCGCGTGCCGGCGGTCACCGTGTTGCCCCAGTGGCCGTAAACATTGGCGCTGGCGGAAGCGCAGCACGGGTAGCCACCCCAGTACGCCGGATGGTAGTACGCGCCGTAGACGGCATATGCGCCGCCGTAGTAGGGCGTTGCCCAGGCTGCCGTGGCCAGTCCGACGGCAAAGCCGAAGGTGAAGCCGACATAGGGGTTGTAGACCGGCGCCGCAGCGACGGTATAAGTCACTGGCGCCGGGTACCAAACCGAGCCGATCCACGGCGTGTAGGCGTAGCCGGTGCCGTACACAACGGTTCCCGTGGGCTCGACGACGGTGCCGAGATAGCCGGGGGTATAACCCGTGTACACCACGCTTGGCGTCGCTTCGTAAATGCGCACATAGGTGACGTAGTGCAGCGGTGACGACGGCGGGATCGTGTAGATGACCGCAGGTACCGAGCTTGCGACCCGCCATGGCCCGGTCAACTGCGATGCGGTGAACCATACGCCGGCCGAGACCGCGTAAAAGCTGTTCGCGTTCACCTGCACGACCGGCACCGATGCGTTGGCGACATAGGTCAGCGGCGTGCCGGGAATCTGCGCGTACTGCGGAGGACCATCGAAGGACGGCGTGAATTGCGGCCCGTTGTTGAGAGGAACGGTCGCCGTCTGCGGGATCGAGTTGGCTATCGCCGCTTCCTGTGCCTGTGGCGTACCAGCCACTGAAGGTAGCACGGCAGCGGCCGCCGACCCGGTCGGAATCTGCGCGAAGCCTGCTGGCAAGGCATTGCTGGCGACGAAGGTCCACGGTCCGGTGAGCGCAGCGGCGCGGAACCAGCGACCGGCGAGGAGGACGTAGTAGGCGTTGTTGTCGAGGTCGATCAGCACGTCGTTGGTCGTGTTTGCCGCCCACAGCAGTTGCGTGCCGACGACCGGAACGAAATCGGGTTGGCCATTGAAGATGACCAGCTCGGCCGGGCCCTGGACGGTATAGATCGTCGGCACGCCGTTGGCCAGTGATGGCTTCGGGCTGGCCTTGGGTCCGCCGTCGAGCAGGTCGACCGTCGCCGCCTTGGCGAGTTGCTGGGCGACGGCGTCGGCGACCTTTCTCTCCACTGGCCCGAACGACGCCTGCGTCCACGGACCGCCGAGCGAACTCGATGTGAGCCATCCGTCATAAACGTGAATGTAGTAGCTGTCGCCCACGCCGCGTTTGAGGATCAGGGCCCGCGTATTGATCACCCGTTGCAGCAGGGCGTGGCCTGGCACCGGCTTGAGTACCGGCGCGCCATCGATCGGCACCAGGATCGCCGGCGAGTAGCTGATGATGACCTGCGGCGGTGTGTTGTCGACCGGCACCGTCGACGGCTTGATCCCGGCCGCAGCCAGCGACGCCTGTAGCCGATCGAGCGAAATCGTCCTCAGGTCGGCCGAGAAGCGCGTCTGCAGTTCGGCTGCATACGCGGCGCCACGATCCGGCAGCGTCGGGAAATCGCTGCGCGTGATCTTCAGGTTTTCGAACACGACGGTACGCGCCACCTTGTCGACCTGCGTGCGCGCGGTCGCAAACACCACTCCGAAAGTCTCCTGCTGCGCACCGGTCGGCTTGATCGCCAAGGCGGCGCGAAAGTCGATTCTATTGTCGGTCCACTGGTTTATCTGCGGCTGATAGACGAGTACGGCCGCGTTGCTGAGGCTGAGATCTCGCGGCCAGGGATCGGCCGGCGGCGCCGTATTCGGCGTCTGCGCGAGGGCGCTGATCGCCAGGTTGGCAATCAGAAAGCCGGCAAAGATGATGGCTGCGACGAGGCGATGAACATTCATGGTTGGACTCTCAGGTCAGGAGGTCAGGAGGTCAGGATTGGGCTCGAAGGAGGACGAGGGTTCCTCACGCCACGAAGAACGCATTTTTCGAAACACGACATCGAATCTGGGCGCCGACGGTGGGTATCGCCGAAAGTCTGGCGCCGGCCTGGCCCGGCATCGGTGGCGAGATTAGCATGCCTTGTCTTCTCCGGGCAAGGCGACTGACGGGCGGGGGTGCTCTTGAAACACTTTCAGTCGCACACCGAGTGGCGTCCGGCAAAACTCGATGAAAGGCCGATCTGTTATCATTGCGTCAGCCTCACTTCCACCCGTTGGCGACACGAGATGCGACCGTTGCTGAGGGAACTTTCACCCTCAGTCGCGCGCATCGCTGGATGACCAGAAAACTCACCAAGAAGGCAACACCGCAGGCCTTGCCATCGACAGCCGCCAATGAGCACCCGCAGCGCAAGTGGTTCGTCGCCGCTGGTCTGGCGCTGTTGCTGGCGATCGCCGGCGGGTTGTTCCTTGGCTCTTCGTCCAGGGCGCCAGCGCCCTCATCACCGGCGTCGCTATCACCCGTCTCAGCCGCAGACGCCGCGCTGCCGGCCAATGCCACTTATGTCGGTGCCCAGTCGTGCCAGACCTGTCACGAGCCCCAATTCAAGGCCTGGTCGGGTTCGCATCACCAGCTTGCCATGCAGGAGGCCAAGGCCTCGACCGTGCTCGGTGACTTTGCCAATGTCAAGTTCAGGAACAATGGCGTCGAGTCCACGTTCTTCAGACGTGGCGACCAGTTCATGGTGCGCACCGATGGCCCGGACGGCAAGTTGGCAGACTACGAAATACGCTACACCTTCGGGCTGTATCCGCTGCAGCAGTATCTGATTCCCTTCCCCGGCGGGCGCTACCAGACGCTGCCGATCGCCTGGGATACGCGGCCGAAAGGCGAGGGGGGGCAGCGCTGGTTCCACCTCTATCCCGACCAGAAAATCGATCACCAGGACCCGCTGCACTGGACAGGCCTCTACCAGAACTGGGCACTGCAGTGCGCCGAGTGTCATTCGACCAATCTGCGCAAGGGCTATGACGCGGCGAGCAATACCTACCGGACCACTTTCAGCGAAATCAACGTCGCCTGCGAAAGCTGTCACGGCCCGGCTTCAGCGCACGTGGACTGGGCACGGCACGCCAAGCCGCCATACTCCGCCGCGGACGACAAGGGTCTGCCGTCGCTGAACAGCCGCTGGAAAGAAGCGTGGCAGTTCCCCTCGGAGGGGGCGAGATTCGCCGCACGCGACCACCTGGCCGACCCCGCCGCGATGAATTCCTGCGCTGCCTGCCACTCACGCCGCTCGACGCTGCGCGAAGGCGGCAAGGCTGGCGCGCCGCTCGAGGACACGCATCGCCTGGCGATGCTCACTGCTCCAAACTATCACGCTGACGGTCAGCAGCGCGAAGAGGTCTATGTCTGGGGATCGTTCCTGCAGAGCAGGATGTATCAGCGTGGTGTGACGTGCATGGATTGCCACGATCCGCACTCGCAGAAGTTGCGCGCCGAAGGCAATGCGCTCTGTACGCGCTGCCACAACGCTACCGAGTTCGATTCCCCGAAACACCACCAGCACAGCGCCGGTGGCAAGGGCGCACAGTGCGTCACCTGCCACATGCCGACGCAGAACTACATGGTCATTCACGCCCGGCAGGATCACAGCATGCGCGTGCCACGGCCCGACCTGTCGATCTCGCTTGGCAGCCCGAATGCCTGCACCCAGTGTCATAGCGACCGGAAGCCGCAATGGGCGGCCAGCGCGATGGACAAATGGTACGGCAAGGCCTGGCGCGAGCGGCCGCAGTATGGCACGACCCTGCACGCAGGTCAGACGCAGGGGGCGGCGGCCTTGCCCGGCCTGCTCGATCTGGCCGCTAGTCCGGCGGCACCGGCGATCATTCGGGCGACCGCGGCGACGCTCGCCCAGGCGCACGTCCACCCCGGCGCGCTGCCGGCAGCGCGGGCGTTGCTGCACGATGCCGACCCGTCGGTACGCGTCGCCGCTCTCGGCATGATCGCGCCGATCGATCCGCTGAATCGAGTGCTGAGTGCCTCGCCGCTGCTCTCCGATCCCGTTCTCGGCGTGCGTATCGAAGCCGCGCGAGTCCTCGCCGACGTTCCCGATGCCCAGATCCCTGAGGGTAGGCGGGCGGCTCGCGAAGCGGCCTTGCAGGAGTATGTCGCCTCACTGCAGCAAGAGGCCGACTGGCCCTCGGGCAATGTGAACCTGGGCAACCTGCGCCTGCGCCAGGGGCGCATGGACGAGGCGGCTGCTGCTTTCGAGCGCGCCATCGCGCTTGACCCCGGGTTTGCCGGCGCCTACGTCAATCTGGCGGATGCCTGGCGTCAGCAGGGGCACGAGGCCGAGGCGGAAAAGGTTCTGCGCCGGGGATTGGCGGTGATGCCGCGCGATGCACACCTGCACCATGCGCTCGGTCTCGCGTTGACGCGCCAGGGCAAGAAAGCCGCAGCGCTGAAGGAGTTCGTCGAGGCCGCCAGGCTGGCTCCGGACAACGCGCGCTATGCCTACGTTCAGGCCATCGCCTTGCATTCTGCCGGCAAGCGCGACGAAGCACTGGCCCTGCTGCGCCGTGCTAACCAGCGCCATGCCAACGATCTCGACATTCTCGCTGCCTTGTTCTCGATGAGTCGTGAGGCGGGCGACCGGCCGGCGGCGCTGATCTATGCAAAGCAGCTCGCCGGGATCATGCCGGACAACGCCGACCTGAAGCGCTTGGTGACCGAACTCGAAGGGCACTGAGGGCACCCGGAAACATTTTATCTGCCCATCGAAGCGTCCATCCGTCTGGAATTAGAGGCTGCGCGGGACCGGAATGCCAGGGCAGTCAGGCGTCATCACTTCACCGGACCCATCACCTGCAGCGCGGTGACCAAGGGCGAGCTCGACGCCTTCATCATGCCGCTGGTCACGCTGTTCAGTTCGAGCACGAGGAAGATGGCCGCCGAGGCGGACAAGGAGCAGAGAACCAGAATGGTGGTCACCGTCTTGTTGCGCGGAGCGAAGAGCCCGAAGGTAGCAAACAGGATTACCAGCCAGACCACCAGGATGAGCACGAGGGGATTGGGCAGCGGACTTTGCGCCTTTTCGACCAACGACCATTGTTCTTCCGAGAGCTGACTGGTGAGGGCCAAGGCTTCGGCTTGGCGCCAGGTTTGTGCATGGTCCTGCGGGCTGAGTTCAAGGAGGATGTTCTGGATTCGTGCCAGAACGTCGCTCGTTTTACGCAAGTCTTCCAGCCTCCCGGATTCGACGGAGGCTGAGTGGGCGACGCTGGCCGTTGCAGTCGGTTCGCCGGTCGGCGCAAACCCGGCCAACTGTTGTGCATCTTCCGGCCAGTTGCGCAGAACCGCCGTCAGCGTATGGTGACGCAGGAAGGCACGCGCCTCGCTGGTTTCCGGACCGTAGTGCGCCAGCACACGATCCAGGGCGATGAGCTTGGTGCCCATTTTTTCCAGCCCGCCGTTGAATGACTGAAAGGACTCGTTGGCCGAGGCGACCAGCAGGCCGAGCAGCAATGCAGTCAGGGTGGCGACCAGCCCGGTGCTGAGCACGACGATATCCTTGGAATCTTCGCTGACATGGTGCTCAGGCAACCTCTGGCGCAGAAAAGCGCCGAGCAGCACGCTGCCGAAGGTACTGAGAAAAACGATGACCGCGATGACGATAGCTGGCATGATGCTCCACCTGGTGAGCCGGAAATTGGACAC
Organism: Candidatus Accumulibacter aalborgensis; assembly: GCF_900089955.1. Classification (GTDB taxonomy): domain Bacteria; phylum Pseudomonadota; class Gammaproteobacteria; order Burkholderiales; family Rhodocyclaceae; genus Accumulibacter; species Accumulibacter aalborgensis. Next base: position 28,758 of record NZ_FLQX01000136.1, read on the forward strand.
GGCAGCTCCGAGTATCTCTGCTTCAGGTAGCGGCCGTCAATCGGCGATCGATTGTTCCCGCTTTTCGCTGAACGGAACGATGCCGCCGCTTGACAGCATCTCGTGCGCTGCCGAATTTCCAGCGTGGGCAGATTGAAAGGGCTATCGATGACCAACATTTCCGACTTCAATAGCGCGTCGAATGCCGCTACCGATGGCGAGCACGACGTTCAACTTGGCCTGTTGCAGGCGCTGTGCGGCGCCGTCGCGGCGCATCGCGATGCCGCTTCGGTCAGCGAGATTCTCGATCAGTTGATCGCCTACAGCGAGGCGCACTTCATGTCCGAGGAACTGCTGATGCGTCTGAAAAGCCATGATGATTACGCGGACCATGTCGACGATCACAGCCATATGCTCGACGTGTTGCGGCAGATCGCCGCCGATCATGCTGCGGGCAGTTCTCCGCTGGTGGCGGCAAAGGCGGCAGAGGTTCTCGATTTCATCGGTAATCACATCGCCACGCGTGACCGGCGCTTCGCCGACCAGTTGCGCAACGGACAGTAGCGCGGTCAGTGGCCGAGGCTTTCCCTCGCCTACACAGGAAAGTCTGACCGTCCGGGTGTTCGCCCGCTAACCGCCGGCGGGTCGCTTCGGAGTTTCCGCCAGCATGCGGGGCGCGTAGTGTTGCGTCAGGATCGGCCCGAGGATCGCGGTCACCAGCACCACGATGAGGACGGCATTGAGCATGCGGTTGTCGAGCATTGCCTGGCCGCTGGTATCCAAGGTCTTGTGCGCGACCAGCGTCGCTGCCAGCGTCGCCGCAATCTGCGGCAGCGTCAGCGACCACACCGTTCGGCGCGCCGCCAGAGGGTAGCCGAAAGCACGCCCACAGGCTTCGGCGGCGATCCATTTGCCGGCGATGAGGGCGCCGAGGATCCCCGCTGCGAGGAAAAAATCCTGACTGATGCTGCGCGCCAGGGCCAACGGTTCGATAAGGAAGCCGGTCACGATGAAAAACATCGGGATGAACAGGCTGCTGCCGAGAAACTCCAGCTTGCCCTTGGCCGGCTTGTCTCGAACCGAGGCGTTCACCGCCAGGCCGGCGAGGAAAGTGCCGACGATCCCCGGCAGGTTGATCCACTCGGCGAGCAAGGCCGTCACCGCGAGAAGGCCGAACATCAGCATGAAGTAGGTCTCTTCGTCGTTCTCTACGCGGCGCAACAACCAGGCCCCGGCGCGGCCCAGACCGAGCAGTACGAGCGGGATGAAGACGACGATTTCGAACACCTGGATGGCGGTCCCGGAGATCGAAAAGCCGTGGGTGTACAGGGGCACGCAGACAGCTAACACAAGCAGGGAGAGCGTGTCGGAAACCATCGTCGCTCCGAAGGTGACGACCATCGGTTCAAGGTTCCTTGCCCCGAGCCTGGCGATGATCGTCGATCCGAGCATCGTGTGCGAGGCGATCAGTGACCCGACGACGATGGCCGGCAGCAGTTCATAGCCGAACCCCAGGGTGACCAGCGTTCCCAGCAGCAGGGGAAGCGAGGTGGTGATCACGCCGAAGCCGAGCGCGCGGTAGATTTTCTTCCGAAAGAGCGTCAGGTCGAGCTCCAGCCCGGCGAAGAACATCAGGAACAGCGCGCCCACTTCGGCGAAGAATTTCAGAACCGGATGCTCGTGGGGAAAAATGTCGAGCACATGCGGCCCGAAGAGCACGCCGCTGAGCAGCAGGCCGACCGCCTCGGGCAGATGGACGCGGCGCGACAGGCGCGGAACGATGACGATCAACACCATGCACAGCGCAAACCTGGCCAGGGTCGGCAGAACTGCGACCAGCTTGTGCAGGTAGTCGAGGAGCCACATGCCGGCCTTCCGGGAAAGATTTACTTGGGGAACATGAACTGCACCTGCGCGCGAATCTGCCAGTTCGCACCGTTATCCGGCGTCACCACGTTGTAGTAGGCCGATAACTGCGTGTTCACCGGCAGCCTGCCGAAGTGGAAGATCTTTCCCACCCCGCCGCCCAGCGGCACCGTCCAGCGCTGGCTGCTTTCGGCCTTCCAGTTGGCAGTGATGATCGGCGCGCTGGTGATGTAGAAACCGCTGTCGAAGTTGTAATTGACGAAAGGCTGCATCAGGCCGTTGTTGTACGAGCCGCCCTGCTTGTTGCTGGACAGCGACCAGATGTTGTTGACCAGCACGCCGTAGACCCAGGGATCGCCCTTTTCGAGGTGGAGCACCACCACCGACGGGCCGAGGCCCCAGTTCTTGTTGCCGAGTTCCGAATTGCTGTTCGTTGGCAGTTGCACCACCGGCCCGGCGCCCCAGATGAAGCTGCCGGGCTTGGCCGGCGAGAGGAAGGCTGTGAACACCGTATCGCCGATGCCGTTGGTCCGGTCGTCGCCGGGGTAGAGCGAAGGCATCGAGACCACCGGCACGATGGTGCGGGTGATGACGTTCCACTCGTCGCTCACCGAGACCGGAATCACTGGCTGGATGTTGAGGACGTTCTGCGTTCCCTTTTCGGGCCCGAAGTTGAGATTGGTATTGTTCTGGAACGGCACGCTGACCAGATTGCCGACCGGGTTCTGCGCCAGCTTGGCCAGTTCCTCGGCGCTCATTTCGGCGAGGGCGGGGGGGGCGGTGAACAGTGCGGCGGTCGACGCCGCCAAGAAACGCAAGCTGGTTCTGGTGGTGAATATCACTCGATGCTCCCTGACAAGAAAGAGTCCCGACCGGTGAATGGCCGGGAGGGTAGTGGTTACAGCAGGTAGGACGCGCCCCCCAAGCTCACTTTACCATGCGGACGACCGGCGGCTTCCAGGTGCCGTCGAGGATGGCCTGGCCGGGCCAATATGTGCGCAGCCAAATCGAGAAGTTGCCTGTCGGCGCCGGCAGCCAGTTCGACTCCTTGTCCCTGCCCGGCGACTTGTTGCCGAGTTCTTCAATGCAGAGACTTTGGGTTGAGGTACGCCGAGGACAGTGGCAATTTCGCGCTGTTTCAGCTTTCGGCAATTAACGTTACGTCCGTCTGATCTCAGGAAAGATCAAATCGAGCTAGCCCCAGCGTCTCACTTGCGTCGCACAAGCGGCGGTCAAGACTGGCGATGCGGGCACCCAGGCGGCGGGCAACCGCCAAATGCAGCGCATCTCCTGCACGCAGGGCGATGGGTGTTTCAATGAACACGGCGGCGGTGCGGAAATCCGCAGGTTCTATTTCCGTCATGCCCAGATTAATTGAGACAAAACGCTGAAAATTAGCCAGTGCCTGCTGGCGGGTACTGGCGTCGATGGCGCCCGTCCGCTGTTTGATGCCGCCAATGCTGGCCATTTCGGTCAATGTCCAGGCCGAAATCATCAGTCGCGCTTTGCGCTGTTGCTCGAGTCGCGTCACAAGATCGGCCGCGCCAGGTTCGCGAAAGAAAATTGCCCCCAACACCGAGGTGTCGATATAGATCACAGCAGATCGCGTTCGCGCATCTCGGCAACCGTCAGGCCCGACAGAGGGGGGGCGGACACCCAAAGGTGCAATTCAGCCCAGTCAAACCCCCCCGCTCGCGGCTCCGGGATGAGACGCGCCACAGGGATTCCCCGACGGGTGATAACCACGCCCGCACCGGCCTCGTCGGCCTCCACTTCAGCCAGCACGGCGGATAGATGCGACTTGGCATAAGCTACAGTGGCAGTTTTCATCGATCAGGCTCTTCGTAATGGTCATCACAGTGCTTAGTTTTTACCAAGTTGGTCATTTTGTAAAGCGCAAGGACAATTAGTTGTAGCTAATTGTTAGCCCTCAACCTCGTCCCCGGAAAGCTGTTGCAGCCGCTCGGCCAGACGGCCGAGTTCGGCTGCCGAGCTGACCTTGAGTTTCGCCATGCACTGCGCGGGCTCGGCCTTGGCGGTGCGTTCGGAGATCGCCAATTCGTCGGCAATCTGCTTGTTGAGCCGGCCGGCGACGATGCGATCGAAGACCTCGCGTTCGCGGGGGGTGAGCGAGGCAAAGCCGGCACGCAGTTGCCGCGCTTCGTCGCTCGCTGCTCGCTGCAGCGCTATACGGAACAGCGCCCCGCCGCCGGGCCGGTTCTCGGCATGCAGGCGGCCACCGTGGGCTTCGACGAGGGTGCGTGCAATCGACAGCCCCAGCCCCATGCCCTGGGGATCGATCAGCACCTGCTGGATCTGGATGCGGTCACCGACCAGCGTGGCGCTCGTCGGTGCCGTTTGAATGTCGAGGCTCATCCCTCGTCGCTGGATTTCGCTACGCAACAGGGAAGCCATCTTGCTCGCGACGTCATTGAGGTCGAAGGCTCGCCGCTCGGCCTCGTGTCGGGTGAGCAGCAGGCGCAGCCGGCGGATGACTTCACTGGCGCGCATGTCGTCGCGGCGAATGTCGGCAAGAATTTCGCGCAGCTCGTCGCGCCGGTCAGCGCCGGATTCAAGCGTCAGTTCGGCGGCGTCTGCGTTGCTCAAGATGGCGCCGAGCGGCTGGTTGATCTCGTGCGCGATCGAGCCGGTCAGCTCGCCGACGACCGCCAGCCGTGAGGCATGGGCGAGTTCGAAGCGCTGCTTCTGGATGGCCTGTTCGCCCAGGCGGCGGTGACGCCGCTCGAACAGGAGCTGGGCAATCAGCGCGGGCGGTCGGGTAGCGTACTTCGCCCGCAGGTAACTCACCACGGCGTCGGTGTCGGCGCGCCATTGTTCACGAGGGATAACAGCCGGTTTGTCTCTGCGATGATCCATTCCGGTGCGATGGGGTGTAGAATATACTTTTATCCATGTATATCTAACTGGAGATTCGTCATGCAAGTTGCCAAGTGGGGTAACAGTCTGGCGGTGCGATTGCCCGTAGCCCTGGTGAAAGAACTGGGCATTTCAGAAGGTGACGAGTTGATGTTGCAGCCTGTCCCGCAGCAAGCGGGGCTGCCGGCCTGCGTATCCGTTGCGCGCCAGCCCGGAAAACTTGAGCAACTCCAGGCCATGCGTGGGCTTCGTGCGCCCTGGCCGGCTGATTTTTCTTTTGACCGCGAAGAAGCCAACGCGAGGTGAAAACATTCATCGACACCAATGTGCTGGTTTACTGGGTGGATGACAGCGCGCGGGCTGATGCTGTTGAACAATTGCTGGCAGGCGAGAGCGTCATCAGCGTTCAGGTGCTCAACGAATTTGCCAACGTGCTGCGGAAAAAACGAGCCATGCCCGTGGCGGACATCCAGACATTGAGCAACACCCTGATCAGCGCTTGTGAGGTTCATGACCTGAGCGTACGCACGCATCAGGCCGCCCTGGCATTGATGGCGCGCTACAACTGGTCCCTGTATGACGCCAATATCGTTGCTGCAGCCGGTCTGAGCGGCTGCGCCATTTTGTGTAGCGAGGATATGCAGGACGGCTGCAACATCAAATTTCCCGAATCAGCGGGGGGCGCCACGCTGACGATTCGCAATCCCTTCAGGGCTTGATTCAGTACGGCGTGCGCAAGGTTTCGCGATGGGTAAACGATAAAAGCCGCACATCTTCGTCATTGGCAGAAGGGCTACTGATCCTGATTGTTCGACAAGCTCACAACCCAGGCCGAACGCCTTTTCGCTGAGACCGGCGGCTACTCGCCGGAAAGCTGTTGCCGCCGCTCGGCCAGACGGCCGAGTTCGGCTGCCGAGCTGACCTTGAGTTTCGCCATGCACTGCGCGCGCTCGGCCTTGACGGTGCGCTCGGAGATCGCCAGCTCGTCGGCAATCTGCTTGTTGAGCCGGCCGGCGACAATGCGATCGAAGACCTCGCGTTCGCGCGGTGTGAGCGAGGCAAAGGCGGCACGCAGTTGCCGTGCTTCGTCGCGCGCTGAGCGCTGGAGTGCGTCGACCGCAAGCGCACGCCGCAGCGCATCAAAAAGGGTGTCGCGCGTGACCGGCTTGGCCAGGAAGTCCACGGCGCCGGCCTTCATTGCCCGAACACAGGAGTTGACGTCGGCGTAACCGGTCAGAAATATCACCGGCAAGGTAATCCCCTGCTGCTGCAGCGCCGCCTGCAGGTCGAGGCCGGATGGCCCCGGCAGGCGGACGTCGAGCAACAGGCAGCCGGGGCGGTCAGTCCGCGGATGCAGCAGGAAGTCGCCGGTCGAGGCGTAGCCGCGCGCCTCGAAACCGGCCGCTGCGAGCAGCCGCAGCAGTGCGTTGCGTAGCGACTCGTCGTCATCGACGACATGGATCAGCGCTGTCGTATTCATTCCGTCTCCGCTGAGGATTTTGCCTTGGCGTCGGTCGCCGGCCATTCAATACGGAACAGCGCCCCGCCGCCAGGCGGGTTCTCGGCATGCAGGCGGCCACCGTGGGCTTCGACGATGGTGCGCGCAATCGACAGCCCCAGCCCCATGCCCTGGGGCTTGGTCGTGAAGAACGAATCGAAGATCTGTGGCAGATACTCGGGTGCAATGCCGTGACCGCGATCACTGACCGCGATGGCGATGGCATCGGCCCGCGAGGAGACGGAGACGAGTATCGTGCGCCGGTTCTCGGGCAGGTCGGCTACCGCGTCCATGGCGTTAAGCACCAGATTGATCAGCACCTGCTGGACCTGGATGCGGTCGCCGACCAGCGTGGCACTTGTCGGCGCCGTTTGAATGTCGAGGCTCATCCCCCGTCGCTGTACTTCGCTACGCAACAGTGTAGCCATCTCGATCACGACGTCATTGAGGTCGAAGGCTTGCCGCTCGGCCTCGTGTCGGGTGAGCAGCAAGCGCAGCCGGCGGATGACTTCACTGGCGCGCAGGTCGTCGCGGCGAATGTCGGCAAGAATTTCGCGCAGCTCGCCGCGCCGGTCGGCAGCGGATTCAAGCATCAGTTCGGCGGCGTCGGCGTTGCTCAGGATGGCGCCGAGCGGCTGGTTGATCTCGTGCGCAATCGAGCCGGTCAGCTCGCCGACGACCGCCAGCCGCGAGGCATGGGCGAGTTCGAAGCGCTGCTTCTGGTTGGCCTGCTCGGCCAGGCGGCGGTGACGTCGTTCGAACAGGAGCCAGGCAATCAGCGCGGCCTGCAGCAGGAACACGATGGCGCCGGCGATCAGCTCATTATGGTGCTCTTCCCACAAGCCGGGTTCGCGGAAATGCACGATGGCGTCGCCTGGAATGGCGGTCTCGTCGATACCCCAGCGGCGCACCTGCCGCCAATCGACATTAAGGGTCGTCGGCATGATTTCGGGCAAGCGCAGCGCGGCAGGTGCGGCGCCGTCGAGCAGGGCGTTGACGATTTCCCCGGCCTGCCGGCCCATGGCCGCGTAATTCGGCATGCGGCCACCGACGATGCCGGAGCCGATGAAGGTGTCGAACGGCCCATACACCGGCGCGGTCGCCGCTGAAGCCATGGCCTCGGCGGATTCGCGCGGTGTGAAGTTGCGGCCATCGCCATCCTTGAAGTATCCGGGGGTAAACACCACGCTGTCGCCTCCGAGTTCACCCAAGCGCTTCAGCAGCGCTGCGGTTGGCATCCCCGCGAGAAACTCGACCGTCGCCCGGTCCTTGAAACCGGGGACTTCGGCTTGCAACCAGCCCTCCCACCCCCGATCCCATACACCGGTGCCGGTAACGAACACCAGACGCCTAGCCCGCGGATGCCAGCGCAAAGCCTGGTCGATGGTGCTGGAAATATCGTACTTGATCGGGACGCCGAACACGTCGGCGGGTAGCGCTGGGATCGACCGCAGGAACGATTTGGGAGCGCTCATGAAGACCACCGGGACTTCTGGAAAGAGCGCTGCGCGATTCTCGAGAACGAAACTGAGCGCCTCTTGATTCCCCACAACGATCACCGCAGGCGGTCGGGTCGCGTACTTATCGCGAAGGTACGTGGTAACGGTGCGCGCGTACGCCTGTCCGCCGAAGCGGGGCACGTCGAGAAACTCGTCGAACAGCGCGACCGGTCGATCTGCAGAAGTCCGGATCGTCTCGCGGAGCCCGTGATCGAGCTTGATGTTCGCCGGGAGCAAGCGACTGTTGGCATAGAGCACGAGGACGTTGCGGGTTTCCGCCGCGCTTGCCGCCTGTAGACCCACAAGGGCAAGGGCAGCCGCGACGACCCAGGGACAGACCAGCCGCAGCGGAGTCGGCGGCAACGCCGTGCGCATTGCGGAATTCGACCGCCGCCGAAGATTCGTCGTCATCCTCCAGGGCTCACGTGCAGCGGGGATGGGGTCTCGCTTACAGGTGAATGAGCTACTGCTGCAGCCTGTACCGCGCCAAGCGGGTTGGCCCGCCTGTGTGACCGTGGCGCGCCAACCCGGAAAAGCTGAGCAACTGCAAGCGATGCGTCGGTTTCGTGCGCCCTGGCCGGCTGATTTTTCTTTTGACCGCGACGAGGCGAACGTGCGTTGAGTAAGGTTCATGACCTCAGCATGCGCACGGATCAGGCCGCCCTGGCCTTGATGGCGCGTACAACTTCTCGCTGTATGACGCCAATATCGTTGCAACCGCTGGCCTCAGCGGTTGCGCCATCTTGTGCAGCGAGGATATGCAGGACGGCTTGAATATCACATTCCCCGAATCAGCGGGGGCTCGATGCTGTCGACTCGCCATCCCTTCAGTGGGTGATTCAGGTCGGCGCAACGGCATCATCGTCGATCAGCCGGACCATGCCAGTAGCCGCCACTCGACCATCATCGCTGACCACCAAGGTCTTGGCTGAGCCCGCGCCAGTTCACTCAGTTGAGGTCGGCATCCTTGAAGAACTTGGTCCCCGACACGGTCAGCGTGGCGGAGAGACCCGTCTCGGTCAGTTGGTAGAGGTACACGCCGGGGGCCACCGAGGCGGCGCCGCTGAACATGCTGCCCTGACCGCTAGCCATCGCCGAGAGGTTGGCCTGGCCACCGAACTCCCAGCCCTGATTGATGAAGTTGCGCAAGGCCTGCTCGTCGGCGAAGACGAAGATCAGGCGGTTCTTGGCCACACCGAATCCCAGCCCTCCCTGTACCTGCGCCATCTGCATGAAGGTCTGGCGACCGGTCATCTGGTTGACGACCATACCTTTCCCGGTCGTTCCCCCGGCAAAGAAGAGCTTGATCCCGAAGGTGCTGAACACCGCGTAGCCAGCCGAGCGCTCGATGGCACGCTGCGCACCCGGTGCGATCTCATACAGCGAGCTCAGTGCGTCCTGTGCCATCTCCCGGACCTGATGCCTGGCCTGAATGACCTTTCCTTCATTCGGTACGCCCTGGGGCAGGGCGTTCTCGACATCCTTCATCGGATCCCAGGACCATTGCTGGGCGGCCAGCGGTGGCGAGGCGAGACAAAGTGCTGCGACGAACATCATCAGTCGTGCTTTCATGGTTTTTTCTCCCGAACAAACGGTTGTGGCATAAAACGCTGGGTTGACCGCACGGCAGGACGACGTGAAGTCGACGATCCGTCTGGCTGGTCGCGCGGCGACGCCAGGCTTTCCGTCTTGTTCAGCCGCTGCCTGCATCGCCGAGAGCGAATTATAGTGGATGCCGGCGGCGTCAAGGCTGCGGCCCGGCTGGACCGGGTCCGTGGTTGACCCACCTCGCGCGTGTTTTACCGGTGGATCGGCTGGACGCTGACGGTCAGGTAATCCCAGATATCGAGATCAAATCCGAGCAACGCTTCCATCGCTTCGCTCGCGCCTCAATCCTTGCCGTCTTCAAAAGGAATCCGTGCGTCTTCCTCGAAGCGCGCCTTGCGCTTGCGACCGAACGCCCAGATCACGACGCCGATGAAAGCGGCGATGATCAGCCAATGATAGATGCTCAGTTCCACGGCATTCATCTCCGCCTAGTTGTGTGGCGGCGCCAGGCTTTCCAGCTCATTCAGCCGCTTCATCGCCTGCATCGCCTTCAGCGAGTCGTAGTTGATTCCGGCAGCGTTGAGGCTGCTGCCCTGCTGGAACGGATACTCGGGCAAGGTCTTCAGGAATGCGCCGAGCTTCTGCTGCACCGGAACGAACAGCCAGATGTTGTCCGCGTACCAGCGCAGGTACAGCCCCGATTCATGCGGCGCTTTCTCGTAGGGGTCGGCGCGCAGATTGACGATCACCGGCCAGCCCGGAACGTCGCGCACCGCGGTGGCGATGTTGCCGTTGGTGACCGCGAAATGGACCTTCCAGTCATTCCAGCGCACGGCATTCAACTCGCCACCCTGGCCGAAATAGAAGATCTCCTCGCGCGGGCCCTTCTTCGCCTCGCCCCTGAAGTAGGGCAGGAAGTTGTAGCCGTCGAGGTGCGCCTTCCAGGTCTTGCCGTTGGCGCTGTAACCCTGCTTGAGCTTGTCGGCGATGTCGGGTACGCCGGCCGCCGCGAGGAAGGTGGGCAGCCAGTCTTCCTGCGAGAAGATATCGTTGACGATCGTTCCCGGCTTGATCGTTCCCGGCCAGCGCACGAGCATCGGCACGCGGAAACCGCCCTCCCAGGTGGTGCCTTTCTCGCCGTGGAACGGCGTCGTTCCGCCATCGGGCCAAGTGCCGGTCTCGGCGCCGTTGTCGGTGCCGTAAACGACGATGGTGTTGTCGGCCACCTTCAGGTCATCAAGCTGCTTGAGCACTTCACCGACCATGTCGTCGTGCTCGACCATGCCGTCGGGGTACAGGCCGATGCCGGTGCGGCCCTCGGCGGACTTCTTCAGCCGCGTCCACACATGCATGCGCGTGGTGTTGAACCACACGAAGAAGGGCTTGCCGCTCCTGGCCGCGTCGGCGACGAACTTCTGCTCGGCGGCGAAGATTTCTTCGTCGACGGTTTCCATGCGCTGCCTGGTCAGCGGCCCGGTGTCCTCGATCTTCTGCCCGCCTTTGCCGTCGCTCCAGGTGTGCAGCACGCCGCGCGGGCTGAATTTCTTGCGGAACGCGGGGTCCTTCGGGTAGTAGTAGGTCTCGGGTTCTTCTTGGGCATTCAGGTGGTAGAGGTTGCCGAGGAATTCATCAAAGCCGTGCACCGTGGGCAGATGCGAGTTCTGATCGCCGAGGTGGTTTTTGCCGAACTGGCCGGTGACATAACCCTGCGGTTTCAGCAGGTCGGCGATGGTCGGTGCCCAGCTCGGGATGCCCTGCGGCGAGCCGGGCATGCCGATGGTCAGCAGGCCGGTGCGGAACGGATGCTGGCCGAGAATGAACGAAGCGCGTCCGGCGGTGCAGCTCTGCTGCGCGTAGGCGTCGGTAAAGATCGCGCCCTCCCTGGCGAGGCGGTCGATGTTTGGCGTCTGGTAGCCCATCACGCCGAGGTTGTAGGCGCTGATGTTGGAGACGCCGATGTCGTCTCCCCAGATGACCAGGATGTTGGGTTTCTTTGCCGGCGCCTGTGCGAAGGCAGGCGTGGCGCCAGCCAGCGCAAGCCCGATCGCGGCGGTCATCATGACGACGAATCGTTGCAGGATCATTTCCTTGCTCCCAGGAGTTGTACCGTTGTTATACCGTTACTCGATCGGACCGTGCGCTTGCCTCACTCGAAGGCGAAAATTTTCTTCCAGTCGTTCTTCATGCTGATGACCGTCCAGCCCTGTTTCTTCGCCTCGTCGTACAGCGCCTGCGTGAAGGTGCCCACCTTGGTGTCGGGTAACCCCTGCGCCGGCCCGTAGGCGTATTCACGCTTCGCATCGTCGTGCAGCACGAGCATCGACAGTCGCGCTCCGTCGCCAGCCTGGGTGTACTCGAGCATTTGCTGGTCGCCGGTCGAGTTGCCGACGGCCATCACCGGGCGGCGACCGATCATCAGGTGGATGCCTTCTGGCTTGCCAGCGTTGTTGTCGTTGAGCAGCAGCTTCGGCGCCTTGGTCAGGAAAGGCTTGCCGTCCCTGGCGTAACCGTAAGTGGTGCCGCCGGCGGTGCCGATCACCTGCTCGGGCGGGATGCCATAAACCGCTTCAGCGTACGTACGCACGAAATCCTGGCCACCGCCGGTGACGATCCAGGTCTTGTAGCTGCTGGCGCGCAGATACTTCAATACTTCCTGCATCGGCAGGTAGGTCAGCTCGGTATAGGGCTTCTTCCAGCGCGGGTCCCTGGCTTCGGCAAGCCATTTTTTCGCTCCGGCGTTGAAAGTGTCGACCGGCATGCCGGTCAGCGTGGCAGCGGCCAGCTTCTCAAGATCGGCCACGGTCAGCTTGGCGATGGCCGCACGGTCACCTTTCAGGATCTCCAGCACCGTCGAGAACTGGGCGACCTTGGCCAGTTCGGGCTTGGCCTTGACCAGCGCCGGGACGCTCTCGAGGATGTACATCACCTGCGAATACATCGGGTGCTCGACCCACAACGTGCCATCCTGGTCGAAGGTGGCGATACGCTCGGCGGGCGGGACGAACCTCGTACTGCCGGGCGTCGTGGTGTCTTTCACGAAATCCACGATCGATTTCTTGGCTGCGCCGTCATTCCACGAGGGTAGCGGGTCGGTCTGCGCCTGGGCAGGCAGACCCAGCGTCAGTAGCGCGCCCAGCGCAAAGGTGCGGGCAAGCGCTAAAACAGGGTACGTGCTCTTCATGATCCAGATCCCTTTATCCATGGTCGGTTATCCGCTGTTGAATGGAAACGGGCGGCCCTTCGAGCCGCCCTCTTGGCAGTATCACAAACGCCTTGCCAAACCACCCTGCTGGCTACGTCTTAGTCTCCACGGGAGCGAGTCCTCGCCATTTGATTTTTTACCTCCACGAGGACCTGAGCCAGGCTGTAGGACGCCGGGGACTGCAGCGCCGGGAATGGCCCGTAAGACTCAAGTTCCTTCAGCCACAACGCCTGGCCGATGGGAATGATGTTCCAGTCGTAGATGTAGGCGGTCATTGGTCCGGCAAGCGCGCCGCCTGTGCCGAGAAGGGTCTTCGGTTCGAAACCGACGGACCCCTCGAACGGATCGCGCTTGATGTTGTTGACCAAAGGCCAATGGAAGGTATGGACCCCCATCAAGCCGCCGGTCGCTGCCTCGGATGCCATCGCGAAGTAGATCTTCCAGTTCTTGTAGCGCACTGCCGAAGGCACAGCGCCTCCGTAGTAGAAGAACGTATCGCGTGCCGACGTCGCCGACTTGCCGGTCAGGTAGTCAAGCTGGTTGACCCCTTGAAGCTTGGTCTTGACGATGCCGGGATACTTGCCCGCCATGATCTGCTCGTTCAGTGCATTGCCCTTGGCGCCACCGGCAATTTCAACAAGTGTCGGCATCCAGTCATACGACGCGAACATGTCGTTCAGAACGGTGCCCGGCTTGATGTGCCCCGGCCAGCGGATCACCGCCGGAGCGCGCATGCCGCCTTCCCAGGTGGTCAGCTTGCCGCCCTTGAACGGCGTGTTGCCGCCGTCGGGGTAGGTGATCACTTCGGCGCCGTTGTCGGTGGTGAAGACGATGATGGTGTTGTCGAGTTCGCCCATCGCCTCCAGCTTCTTGATCACCTCGCCGATGTTGTCGTCCACCTGCTTCATGGCGGCTTCGTTGGCGCCCCAGTCCTTGCCGCCTTTGGTGCCGACCATGGCCATGTACTTGTCCGACAGCATGGTGGTGACGTGCATGCGCGCCGGGTTGTACCAGACGAAGAACGGCTTGTTGGTCTTCTTCGGGTCGTTGCGGTCGAGGAAGTCGATGACCTTGGTCGAGATTTCCTCATCCACGGTCTCCGACCGTTTGAGCGTCAGCGGACCCTGGTCGCTGCAGGTCTGGTTCTTCTCGGTGCCGTCGGAAGACGTGCAGGCGAGCACCGGTCGTGGCGGCGTCATGCACAGCGTGGTCTTCGCGTCCACTGCGCCGGGGGGATCGCTGAGGCCACGCACCGGTGTGTTCTTGCACGGTGCGATGATGGCCTGCTCGGTGGGTGTCTTGTTGATGTCGGGGAAGCTGACGCCCTGCATCGCGTCCAGGTGGTAGAGGTAACCCCAGAATTCCTGGAAGCCGTGCGCCGTCGGCAGCGCCGCCGAGTGGTCGCCCAGATGGTTCTTGCCGAACTCGCCGGTGGTGTAGCCAAGGTCAAGCAGAAACTTGGCCAGCGACGGCGTACCGGGCTGCAGGAAGGACGGGCTGCCGGGCAATTGCGGCGGGATCATGCCGGCGCGCAGCGGCGTCATGCCGGTGAAGAAAGCGGTGCGCCCAGCCGTGCAGCTTTGCTCGGCGTAATAGGTCATGAACTTCGCGCCCTCGTGCCCGATACGGTCGATATTGGGCGTCTCGCCGACCATCAGGCCTTGGTGGTAGATGCTCGGCTGCATCCAGCCGATGTCGTCGCCCATGATGAACAGGATGTTGGGCTTCCCCGTCGCTCCCTGCGCTTGCCCGGCAACCAGGGCCAGCGTGGCGATCAAGAGGCAACAGAATCTCGTTAGGCAGTTCAAGATCAAGATCTTCTCCTTGACAATTGGGTGTTTGGCAAACAAGCGGCAACTGCTGAAAACAGAACCGTCGCCGTCCTTGAAACAGATCCAAAGCTCGACGAGCCTACACTTTATCATGTAGGGCGTGTGGAGAATTCCGCTGTCCACCAAGGCCGCTTGCAAGCCGGCGTACAGAAAGAAGAACACAACGGCGCTCCCGACGACCACGGCACGTCGGCCGCCACCGCTGCGCCTCAATTTCCTTTCAATGCTGGTGATCTGTATGCCCATCGGCGGCTGCGCTGAGTAGCGGCGTAAACCGCGCTTGCTCGGCTTTCGCGCTGGCGAAAGTGACCGACACGACGACTTTCATCTGGGGATCCGACGCATAGCTGCCGACCCCGGTCAGCTTGTTGTCGCCGGACGGAGCCAGAGGGACGGTGATTTTCGATTTTGCTGCCAGAATCGTCGCCGTACCAGTAGCGCCGGCTGCGGGGATCTTCTTGTCGCCATGGTCGGTGAGATAGACCGTGACCGGGTTGTCTTTGGCTTCCTTGCTGTTCTTGGCGACTACCAGCTCGAAATGATAGGGCCCAGCCATGCGCAACTGGCCGCCGTTGGGCCCACTGATTTTGTCGAGAGCCGCATCGTCATGGGCGAAGGCTGCGTTACCGAAGAACATCAAGGCGGCAGTCATGGCCAGGCTGGAAATCAGGGTGCGGTGCATGGGTTCTTCCTCACAGGATCGGGTTAAAAGGACTCTTCAGCTTTTTCGGCCAGCAAGCGTTGCAGGGGTTTGTCACCGAACAGCCAGAACATGACCGGCGTC
>NZ_FLQX01000137.1 GCF_900089955.1 Candidatus Accumulibacter aalborgensis
CCGCTACCGGCTGCCGCCTGATTGAGGGGCGGTGCCGGCGAGCGGGGGGCTAAACGATTACTCAGCCACAGTCGCAGCCGCCGCAGCCCCCATCGCCCCCATCGTCGCTACCGTCGCTACCGTCGCTACCGTCGGAGTCGCCTCCCAATGAGGAACTGAGCCAGACCACAATAACGAAAATGAAGGCGATGACCATGAAGGGGAACCGCCAAGTCCTTTCCGGGGCGATGGACGAGAGCGCGGCTGCTGTTCCTGTTGCCAAGGCGCCGGCGAGCAGGCCACCTATCACTACCAACCAGCGCCGGTTTGGCAGACGCGGGCGTGGCACGATTAGGTGGCGACGCAGGTCGACCCGCCTCATCCGCGCCGGGTTGGCGAAGCGCTCTCGATTTGCAGGCCAGAAGTCGAGCGGTGGTGGACCAAACCAGCGTTCGTAGGAGGCCAGGGTGCGGGCGTACTGCTCGCAGTAACGCCGCCGCTCGGCCTGCCCACCCCGGGTCGGCCCATGGTGCAGGGCGATGCCGAGCACTTGTGGGCAAAACTGCTGCCAGTAATCGCGCGTATGGATGAGGTGCAGGTGCCAAACCTCGTCGACCTCCGGGCTCGGCGTCAAGGGTCCGTCGGCGATACCACAGAGGAAGCAGAAGCCGCGGTACTCATGGATCGCGCCGCGCGCTCGCTCGATGGTCCAACCCTGCTCACGCGCCAGGCGGCGAGTCAGATCGAGACCGTCTTCCGGGTTCTCGAAGGAATAGGCGGACACCCGCCGCCAAAGGGCTATCGCCTGAACGGACCAGTCAGTAAATTCAGCCATTGTCGCTCCTGTCGTTGTGGTGTCCGCAGCGGCCGTGTCCTGCGTGGCGTGACCTGCCGCTGTGAGGACCCCATTCTGCTATTCACCCGCGTCGGACATCGGATACCAATTCGAGTCGGCGAATGTCACATCGCAGTTTTCGCCGACGTGCGGGCCGGTTTCGTGCCGCAACTTCTGCACGCGTAGTGCCTGAGTGCCGATGGCGATTTGATAATCGACGATCTCGCCAAGGAAGGCGCGGCGGCGCGCGACGCCGCGCAGGCCACCTTCGGAAACGAAATCCACATCGGCCGGCCGCACCGCCAGCACGGCTTCACCGGTGCCGACGAGTCCCGCCGGGGCGTCTCCCGCGACAGCAAGCGGCATCGGCACATCGCCAACCCGGATACCGCCGCCAGCGAAGCTCGCGCGCAGAAAGCTCGATAGCCCGATGAAGCCGAACACGAAGCGATTGGCCGGACGGTAATAGACCTCCCTCGGGCTACCGACCTGTTGCACCACGCCGTTTTTCATGACCAGTATGCGATCCGACAAGGCCATCGCCTCGGACTGGTCGTGCGTGACGTAGAGCATGGAAAACCCCAGCCGACGCTGGATATCCTTGATCTCGAAGCGCATCTCCTCGCGAAAATGCGGATCGAGACTGGAGAGCGGCTCGTCAAGCAGCATCACCGCCGGCTGTATGGCCAGCGCACGCGCCAGCGCCACGCGCTGTTTGCCGCCACCGGACAGGTCGTCGGGGCGGGAGGCGGCGACAGCGAGAAGATCGGTGTGCGCCAGCGCCGCACGCACGCGGCGCTCGATTTCGGCGGCAGGCAGCTTCCTGACGCGCAAGGGGAAGGCGACGTTTTCATGAACGGACAGGTGTGGCCAGACGGCAAACGCCTGAAAGACCATGCCGAAGTCGCGTTGTTCCGGTGGTAGATAGTAGTTGCGTTCTTTTGACGAGAGTAACTTGTCGCCGGCCTCGATTTCGCCTTCGTCGATATCCTCGAAGCCGGCTACCATGCGCAAAGTCGTGGTCTTGCCGCAGCCCGACGGACCCAGCAAGGCGACACACTCGCCACGCGCGACTTCGAGGTCAAGGCCGGAGACGGCGACCACATTGCCGAAACGCTTGCCGATCTGGCGTAGTTTGAGAGAAGACATGGGGCTCCTACTGGCTGACTTTGAAGAAGCGCTTGACCACCACCTCGGCGGTGACGATGATGATCAGCGCGATTCCGGCCATGGCTGCGGAGTACACCGTTTCGCCGTCCTCGTTCAAGGTATAGATCGCGACACCGATGGTGCGACTGGTCGGGCCGTAGAGCAGCACCGAAACCGTCAGTTCGCGCAAGGCGGGGAGAAAGATGAGGAAGAACGCGGCCACCATGCCGGGGCGCACGAGGGGGATGACGATATCCCGCAGTGCCTGCCACAGGGTGGCGCCAGAGGCACGCGCGGCTTCCACCAGTGAATCGTGCACCTGCTCCAGCGCCGCCGAGTTGGCCTTCAGCGAAAAGGCCATGTAGCGGGCGATATAGGCCACCAGAATGATCCACACGGTGTTGTAGATATTCACGCCGAAGCGACCGCTCCAGGCGAGGATCACGCCCAGTGCAATCACCGAGCCGGGCACCGAAAAGGGCAGCATGCCGAGGAATTCGAGCAGCCCCTTGCCGCGCACCTTCATCTTGACGATCACATAGGAGATGATGACGCCGGCGAACATGGTGATCAGGGCGGAGGCCAGTCCGAGGCTGACGCTGTTCCAGATTGCGTCGCGCGTGAGATCCCACTCGAAGAGGATGTGGCGATAGTTGTTCAGCGTCATGTTCTCCAGCGTGAAGGGCAGGCCATAGGTGTTCAAGCCGCCGACCATGAAGATGGTGACCGTGGGCAGCACGATGGTGAAGCCGATATAAGCGATGCAGAGGCAGAGCAGCGGGATGCGTAGCCCGCGCAGCTTCAATTCGGCCGGCCGGAAACTCTTGCCGGCGATGATCTGGTAGCGCCCGCGTGCGAGCACTCTGTTCTGTAGCCAGATGATCAACGCGGCAGTGATCACCAGTACCGTGGACAGCACCGTGCCGGTGCGGATGGCGGCGAAACTGCCGCCGCTTTGATGGATGCGCTCGTAGATCAAGGTGGGAATGTTGTAGATGCCGGCTTCGCTGCCCAGTACGGCGACGGTGCCGAAATGCGCCATCGAGTACAGCATGATCAGGAGCGACCCAGAAAGAATCGACGGCAACACCAGCGGAATGGTGATCTTGCGGGTAATGGTGAAGAGATCGGCGCCAGAGATGCGCGCCGCCTCTTCCAGGGTCGGATCCATGCGCTCCAGTGCGCCGCTGACCTGGATGAAGACGAAGGGGAAGAGGTACATGGTCTCGACCGCGATGATGCCGAGGTAGGAATAGATGTCGAAGATCGGCGAATCGAAGCCCAGCTGATCCATGAAGAAGCGGTTGATGTAGCCGGCGCGGGGCGAGAGCAGCATTTTCCAGGCGAGAGCGCCAATAAATGAGGGCAGCATGAATGGCACCAGAAAGAGGAGCTTCATGGTGCCCTTGTAAGGAAGGTTGGTGCGCGTTACCAACCAGGCGAAAAAGGTGCCGACGAGGGTGCCGGTGACCGTCACGCCAGAGGCGAGAATCAGCGAGTTGAGCAGCGCCTGGTAGGTATCCGGCTCGCTCAGGACATTGACCAGATCGACGACATTCAGACCACCGTCCACCCACAGCGCGTTGACAAAGATCAGCAGCACCGGCACGGCAACAAAGATGACCAGACTGCCGACCGCCAGGCCGAAGAGAATCTGCGGCGTGCCAAAACGTGACGCGGCCTTGCTAAGCATGTGCTGCTCCTCTGGCATTGCCTTCCGGCAAGATCTCGTCAAACCATTGCACGGCGTGAAAGCCAATGCGGCAGGCTTCGCCGTCGCGAAACCTCTGTCCGTCGCCCCGGGCGTGGCGGCTATCGGTCGCGGCGCGCAAAGTCACGCCACCGACCTCGATCAGATAATCGACCTGCGAACCGAGAAAACTTGCCCGGCGCACGACACCAGGCAGGCCTTCGCCGCCGCGGGAGAGAAGCACATCGTGCGGGCGAAAACCGGCCGTGATGTGATCGCCGTTCGGGTCCGGCGGCCGACCTACCCATTCGGTGATGCCGTCGGGCAAGGACCAGACTTGGGCGACTTTCCGCAGCGCAATGAAGTTCGCCACGCCGAGAAAGCGGTAGATATAGGCGTCAACAGGGTGATCGAACAACTCGCTTGGCGCGCCGATTTGCCGCAGGCGTCCTGTTTCGTCCATTACGGCCAGACGGTCGGAGATGGCCAGCGCGATTTCCTGGTCGTGCGTCACATAGATGACGGTAATACCCAGTCGCTGCTGGAGTTCGCGAATCTCGAAGCGCATTTCCTCGCGCAGATTGGCGTCGAGGTTGTTGAGCGGTTCGTCTAGCAGCAGGAACGCAGGTTTGGAAACCAGCGCGCGTGCCAACGCGACGCGCTGCTGTTGGCCGCCGGAAAGCTGCGCGGGCATGCGTTGCTCAAGTCCGGCAAGCCCCACCTGCGCGATCGCGGCCTGCGTTCGTTCCTCCCGCTCAGCAGCCGAAAATCTGGCCAGTTTCAAGGGATAGGCGACGTTGTCGCGCACCGTCATGTGCGGCCAGACCGCGTAGTCCTGAAACACCATGCCGATGCCACGTCTATCGGGAGGGACACACACGCCGGCGTCGGCGACGACCGTATCGTCGATGACGATGCGGCCAGCGTCCGGGGTTTCAAAGCCGGCCAGGAGTCGCATCAGCACCGTCTTGCCGCAACCCGAAGGCCCCAGCAGCGTGAAGCACTCGCCTGCCGCGACCCTCAGGTCGAGTTCGGCCAGCACGCTGTGGCTGCCATAGGACTTGGCGATGCCCTCGATCCGAATGGCGCTCATGATGACGCCGCCGCCTACTTCTGCATGATGGCGGTGAACTTCTTGATGGTGGCTTCCTTGTCCGCCATCAACTGCTTGTAGTCAATCCTGATGGCACGCTTCAGCGCGTCGCTCACCGGCGGCAGATGGAAGCGATCCGGCACCTTGACATCGCTGCGCACTGGCAGCGTGCCTTCGTTGGCGACGATCGTCTGGCCTTCCCTGGACAGCACGAAGTCGACAAATTTCCTCGCCGCCTCGGTATTCGGGCTGCTCTTGAAAATGGCGATCGGACTGGGAATGACCAGCATCTCCGGCGGATAGACCAGGGCCAGGGTGGCCCCTTTGTCCATTTTGTCGAGCGTGATGTAATCCACGGCCAGACTGGCGAGCAGGTCGCCGGAGGCGGTATCGTCAACCACCTGCCCCGAACCCTTGCCCATTCTGGCGCCATTGGCGCGCAAGCCCTCGATGTACGGCCAGCCGAAGGCCTTGACCAACAGCGAAATGCTCATGTAGGCGGTGCCGGACAGCGCCGGATTGGCGATGCCGTAGGCACCCTTGAACTGCGGTTTCTGGACATCGGCCCAGGTTTTCGGCGCTTCCTTGATGAGACGCGTGTTGTAGGCAATTCCCAGCGTACCCAGTCGCACCGCGGTGAAGGACCCGTCGTAATCCGGCAGTGGATTCTCCAGCGCCTTGATCTCTTTCGGCACATAGGGCTGCCATACCCCTTGCGCCTTGAGTTGATAAAAGTCCGGCACTTCGCTGGTCCATAAGATATCCGCGAGGAGTTTGCCGGACTCGCGCTCAGCGGCGATCTTGGCCATCAACTTGCCGGCGCCGGCGGACTGGTAGTCCATCTTGACTTCGGGATGCCTGGCGGCAAAAGCCTTTTTTATCTCTCCGATCAGCGATTCCTTCATCGAGGTATAGACGTAGAGCTTCTCTTCTGCCTGGACGGCGAAAGCCAGCAGACTGGCGAGCGCGAAACAGAAAAGTTGCAACAGGCGATGGATTCGATTGCTTTTCATGGCAGGTCTCCGGTTGTTGGCTGGTGGGGTACCGCAACCGTGATTGAAAACCGCCCGCCTTTCAATATCCTTTCATTCGTCCGTGGCCGGATCGGCCGAAACCGGCAGGCGCACATTGACTGATAGCCCCTGTTCCTCGGCGCCGTCGCCCAGTTCCACCATGCCGCCGTGCGCCAGGCAAATCTGGTGCACGATGGCCAGACCCAGACCCGATCCTTCCGCCCCGCTCCGGTCGAACCGGCGGTGAAAGCGCTTGAACAGTGTCGCGCGCGCGGCGGGGGCGATGCCGGGGCCCGTGTCGGTGACGGTCACCCGCGCCATTTCACCCTCGATGTCGGCGGTAATGCCAACCCGCCCGCCGTCGGGCGTGTAGCGCAGCGCGTTGTCGATCAGGTTGGAGAAGAGTTCGCGCAGCATGACTTCGTTGCCGATGACAGGTACGGCTCGGCCGGTGTCCGCATAGGTCAGGTCAATTTGCTTTTCGAGCGCCAGCACGCCCAGGTCCAGGGCGGTTTCGCGCAACAGGGCGGCGAGGTCGAGACGAACGCCGCCCTTCATCAATCCCTTCGCCGCCTCGATGCGCGATAGCGACAGCATCTGGTTGCACAGGCGCTGAGCGCTTCGCGACGCAGCGACGATGCCTTCGATGATGCGGCGCATTTCCTCAGTGTCCTTCTGGCGCAATCCGTACTGCGCCTGAGCACCGAGCAGGGTGAGTGGCGTGCGCAACTGATGGGCGACATCGGCGGCGAAGCGCCGACTGGTCTCCAGGAGATCGGCGAGTCGCGCCAGATGGCGGTTGATTGCCTCGATCAGCGGATGGACTTCCCTCGGCAGGCCGTCAGTGGCCAGAGGCGCCAGATCCTCAGCCTCGCGCCTGGCGAGAGGTTCGCTCAGACGACACAGAGAGCGCAAGGCAGCGGCAAGCCCCAGCCACGCGAGCGCCACGCTGAACGCCGCCAAGGCGAGGTGGCGAAGCAAGTCGGCATAGAACATCTGATGTGCAAGCGCGACCCGTGCTCCCGCGTCTTCCACCAACACCACCTCGAGGAGCAAGCCGGCACCGTCCGTCGCCGTCAGGTGTTTCGATCGAATGCCTATCGACGCGACGCGCACCGCCTTCCCGCGATAACGGGCGTTGGCGAAGCGGATCGTCCCGTCGGCATTCGGCTGCGGTATCGGCAAGTCGTTTTCCCCCGCGAGGCTACGCCCGTCCGGAGCGATCACCGCGAAGAACACGCACTCGTCATCCCGTCCGGCACCTTCCCTCCCGGCACCTTTCCCCAACACCTCGCGGATGGAGCGCGGTAGATCCCAGGTCGCCGTCTCTCCAGATGTCGTAAGGTGCTCGCCAAGGAACATGAGTGCCATCTGCAGTGAGCGGTCGTAAGCGAGATCGGCTGCTTCACGTGCGCCACGATAGGACGACACGGCGTTCGCCGCGAGCAGCAAGAAGAGCGGCGGCAACAGCCAGAGTGCCACTCTGCCCTTGAGGCTGGTCATGGCTTGATCGACCGAGCCTGGCCCGATTCGCGCGGGAACTTCATGGCTCGACCGATAAGGCATAGCCCAGACCGCGCAAGGTGGTGATCGCTGCCCCCGAACCTTCGAGTTTCTTGCGCAGGCGATGCACATGGATTTCGATGCTCTCGATACGTGCTTCGGAGTCGAATTCGAACACCCGGTTGAATACCGCTTCGCGCGCCACCGGACGCCCTAGCCGCGCTGCCAGGACCTCCAACAGCGCCAGTTCGCGCGGCGTGAGAAGCAGGGGCCTGCCCGCCAGCGAGACCTCGCGGGTCAGCGTATCCAGCGTCAATTTGCCAATCTTCATCTGCGGCGTCTGCCCACTGGCGCGTCGCAAGAGTGCCTTGATGCGCGCTTCGAGTTCGTCCAGTTCGAAGGGTTTGGGCAAATAGTCGTCGGCGCCCAGGTTGAGGCCGAGGACGCGATCGTCCTTGGTTCCTCGTGCCGTCAGGACCAATACCGGAGTGGTGTCGCCACGCCGGCGCAGGCGCTGCAGGACTTCGATCCCGTCCAGTTTGGGCAGCGACAGGTCGAGGATGACCAGGTCGTAGCGGTTGGTCGCCAGCGCGAGATCGGCCTGGTCACCACGATTGAGGTGCTCCACGATATAGCCCGAGTGGGTCAGCCAGTCGAGTAGCCATCGGGCCAGTTCGGAATGGTCTTCGACGAGGAGCAGGCGCATGGGAGAAAAGCTCAAATGGGATTTCGGATTATCGTACTCTGTGCGGCGTTTCGCGATGCCCCGATGTCCTGGTGGGAACGCGGGCGAGGCGAAACGGTTGCTTTGGCCGATCATGCTGAAATTCCACTAAACTGCGAACCAGACAGCGTCACCGTGCCGGTGTCGCCACTGAAAAAATTCCCCAGGAGAACCAATGAGCATCGCCATCCCACCGTTGACGACGATTGCCATCGAACTGGACGAGGGCGTTGCCGAAATCCGTCTCAATCGTCCGCAGCGCTCGAATGCGATCAACGAGGCGATGTGGCAGGAGCTGCGCACGGCCTTCAACTGGGCCGACGCGACGCCTGAAGTTCGCGTCGCCATCCTGACCGGCGCCGGCCGGAATTTCTGTGCCGGTATCGACCTGGCGATGCTCGCCGGGGTCGGGCAGTTGGTCGCGCACGCTGACCCGGCGCGCGGTCGCGAGGCCTTGCGGCGGCTGATCCTCGATCTGCAGGACTGCCTGTCGTCGGTCGAGCGTTGCCGCAAGCCGGTGCTGGCGGCGATTCAGGGCGCCTGCATAGGCGGCGCGATCGACCTGGTGACCTGCTGCGACATGCGCTACGCGGCCGCCGAGGTGCAGTTTTCGGTGCGCGAAATCGACGTCGGGATGACCGCCGACGTCGGCACGCTGCAGCGTCTGCCGCGGCTCATCCCGGATGGTGTCGCGCGCGAGCTGGCCTATACCGGCCGCAGCGTCGATGGTGCCGAGGCCAGGCTGATCGGGCTGGTCAATCAGGTCTTCGCGACGCCCGAGGCGCTGATCGAAGGGGTCCGCCGGATCGCGCAGACGATCGCTGCGAAGTCCCCGCTGGCCATTCGCGGCAGCAAGGAAATGCTCAACTACGGTCGTGACCATAGCGTGGCCGATGGCCTCAACCATGTCGCGACCTGGAACGCGGCGATGCTGATGTCGGCCGACCTCGACGAGACGATGACCGCCATGCGCGAGCAACGGCCGCCACGCTTCCTCGACTGAGCGGCGCCGGCCACCGCGGATGAATACTTTTGTCCACCACGTCGAGCTGGCCGCACCGCTGTTCGTCCTGGTGCTGGTCGGCTACGTCTTGATGCGCGGCTTCGGCTGGCCGCAGGCGATGTCCGATAATCTGTCGCGCTTCGTTTTTTCGGTCGCCCTGCCGGCGATGCTCTTTCGCATGATGAGCGATTTTTCGCAGTTACCACCGGTCGATGCGCGTCTGTTGATCGCTTTTTTCGGCGGTTGCCTGATCGTTTTCGTGATCGGCCGTCTGGTCGCCTGGCAGGTTTTCGCGCTGGACGGAGTCGGGCAGTCGGTGTTTGCGCTCGGTGGAGTGTTCTCGAACAACGTGCTGCTCGGCGTACCGCTGGCGAAGGTCGCTCTCGGCGACGCGGCGCTGCCGTCGGTGGCCCTGGTGCTGGTGTTCAACGCGCTGATCCTGTGGACGCTGCTCACCGTGTCGATCGAGTGGGCGCAGCACGGCAGCTTCTCGATGCAGGGTTTCGCCAAGACGGCGCGCGGCGTGCTGACCAATCCGATTGTCGCCGCCATCCTCTCGGGAACGCTGTTCGGGCTCGCCGGTCTGCCGCTGCCGACGCTCGTCGCGCTACCGCTGGGAATGGTCGGCCAGGCGGCGGCGCCGATGGCGCTGATTGCGCTCGGCATGGGGCTGGCCGAATACGGTGTCGGCGACGGCTGGCGGATCAGCGTCGCGATCAGTGTCCTGAAGTTGATCGTGCAGCCACTGGTCGTCTGGCTGCTGGCGCGTCTGATCGGTCTGCCGGCGATGGAAACCCGGGTCGTGGTCCTGCTCGCCTCGCTGGCCGTTGGCGTCAATGTCTATCTGATGTCGCGTCAGTTCAAGACCCTCGAAGGGCCGGTGGCGAGCAGCATGGTGCTATCGACCGCGCTGGCGGCGCTGACGACGCCGCTGGCGCTGACGCTGCTCGGCGGTTGAGCTTTCGGTTCCGGATGTTGGGTTACGGCCTGCGGCCTAACCCAACCTACGACTGGCTGATTGTTGTCGGGTCAGCCGCCGCGGCGAGCGCCGGAGATGGCGCGCAGGAACTGGTTCTTCAACTGCGCTGAGTGTTCAAACTCGCCGATGAACGATTGGGTAATCACGCGCTCGTCGCCGCGGCGGTCTTCGCCGAGCAGCAGGCACAACTGCTCGGCTTCGACGACACAGGCGGCACCGCGCGCCTTGCCGTGTTCCATCAGTGCTTCGGCGATGTCGCGCGTCATCCATTCCTGGTAGGTAAAGCGGTGGCCGATGGCGTCGACCAGCCGCGCGATGCGGCCAAAGCCGTGCAGCCGACCGCCGGGTAGATAGGCGACATGGGCGAGGCCTCGAAAAGGAACCAGGTGGTGCGGGCAGACGCCATGGACGGCAATCCCGCGGACGATCACCAGGTCGCTGCGCGGGTCGGCAAATCCCTCGCCGAGCGCCGCCGCCGGGTCGAGGTCGTAGCCACCGAGCAGGCGGCGTTGCCAGAGTTCGCGGACGCGCTGCGGCGTGCGCCCCATATGCGCGGCATCGGGTGCAATACCGCAGGCTGTGAGCAGGTCGCCGACTGCGCGCTCGAAAGCGGCCGGATCGAAAGCGCGCTGGCGTGGAATGCCGATGTCGCGGGCCGGGGAGGGTGGATCGTCGTGAGGGCAACCGTCGGACATGACTGGCTTCCAGTGAGCAGGGTCAGGGTCGACCATGATACACGTGGCGACCGGCGGCCTGGCTGGTCGTGTGGGATTTGCCGCGGCGTAGCCCCGGACGGCGATTTCCTTGCATCCGGCAAGCCATGTACGCTTGTGATGAGCGATAATGCCGCACTTGGGCGATTGCGGTAATCACCTGTCGGGCGAGCTGAGGAGGCTGGCCTGGGTCGGGAAGGACATGGATGAAGCGCGTTGATGATTTCCGTTTGCAGTTCGGCAACAAGCAACTGGTGCCGATCATGATCGGCGGCATGGGCGTCGATATTTCGACCGCCGAGCTGGCCCTCGAAGCTGCGCGGCTGGGAGGGATCGGCCATATTTCCGATGCCATGGTCAATACCGTTGCCGATCGGCGCTTCAACGCCAAGTTCGTCAAGGACAAGCTCAAGCAGTACAAATTCAACGTCGCCAATACCGACAAGTCGATGGTTCGCTTCGATCTCGGACAACTTGCCGAGGCGACCGCGATGCACGTCGGCAGGACCATGGAGGCGAAACGCGGCGAAGGTCTTATTTTCGTCAACTGCATGGAGAAGCTGACCATGAACGCGCCGCGCGAGACGCTGCGCGTGCGCATGACGGCGGCGCTCGATGCCGGAGTCGACGGCATCACGCTGGCGGCAGGGCTCCATCTCGGCTCCTTCGCGCTGATCGAGGACCATCCCCGTTTTCGGGATGCCAAGCTGGGGATCATCGTTTCCTCGCTGCGCGCGCTGCAATTGTTCCTGCGCAAGACCGCCAGGACCAATCGACTGCCCGACTATGTGGTGGTTGAAGGGCCTCTGGCCGGCGGCCACCTGGGTTTCGGCATGGATTGGGAACAATATGATCTGGCCACCATTTTCAGCGAGATTCACCGCCATCTGCAGGCTGAGCACCTCGATATTCCCCTGGTCCCGGCCGGCGGGATTTTCACCGGCAGCGACGCGGTCTCGTTTCTCGACCAGGGTGCGGCCGCCGTGCAGGTGGCGACACGGTTTACGGTGTCGCGCGAGTGCGGGCTGCCTGAGGACGTCAAGCAGCGCTATTTCGAAGCCACCGAAGAGCAGATCGAAGTCAACCAGATTTCGCCCACCGGCTACCCGATGCGCATGCTGAGCAGCAGTCCGGCGATTGGTGACGGGATTCGACCCAATTGCGAGGCCTATGGCTATCTGCTCGACAGCAATGGCAGTTGTGCCTACATTTCGGCCTACAACCGCGAGGTGGCGGCCAACCCCGGCGTCAAGCGGCTGTCGGTCAAGGACAAGACCTGTCTGTGCACACAAATGCGCAACTTCGACTGTTGGACCTGTGGTCACTATGCCTATCGCCTCAAGGATACCTCACGACGCTTGCCGGACGGCACCTGGCAGTTGCTGAACGCCGCGCACATTTTCCAGGATTACCAGTTCAGCACCGACGGCAAGATCCTGCCGCCGCCGGGCTAAGCCGCTTGCCGCCGGTTCTCGCCGCCAGCGCGACAGGGCGCTAGCCGATGCTCAGCTATCGTCATGGTTTTCACGCCGGTAACCACGCCGACGTCCTCAAACATCTGGTGCTGGTCCAGTTGACGCGCTACCTGGGGCAGAAGGACAAAGCTTTCTGGTACGTCGACACGCATGCCGGCGCCGGTCGTTACGCGCTCGATTCGGCGCAGGCGGTCAAGCTCGCCGAGCACAGGGAAGGCGTCGGCCGGCTCTGGGGGCGCAAGGTGCTGCCGCCGGCGGTGGCCGATTATCTTGATCTGGTGCGCGGCATGAATCCGGACGGCAGGTTGCAGACCTACCCCGGTTCGCCTTGCCTGGCGCTGGCGACGATGCGTGCCGACGACCGCTTGCGGCTTTATGAACTGCACAGCAGGGACGTTCTTCGCCTGCGCGAGAATTGCGCAGACGCTGGCAAACGCGTGCTCGTTGAGCACAGCGACGGTTTTGCTGCGCTGAAGGCCGTGTTGCCGCCGCCGTCGAGGCGCGCGCTGGTGTTGATCGACCCGGCGTATGAAGAAAAGCGCGATTACGAGCGGGTCGTCGTTGCTCTCAAGGACAGCCTGTTGCGTTTCCCCGGCGGCACCTACCTGCTGTGGTATCCCCAACTGACGCGGCTTGAAGCACACGACCTGCCGCCGCGTCTGAAGCGCTTGCCGGTCAAAAACTGGCTGCACGTCGCGCTGCGCATCAAGACGCCGGCCGCGGACGGTTTCGGGATGCACGGCAGCGGCCTCTTCGTGATCAACCCGCCATGGACTCTGCAGGCGACGCTACAGGAAGTGATGCCCTGGCTGGTCGACGTTCTCGGGCTCGATCAGGGTGCCGCTTTCACGCTCGAGAGCCAGCAGCCCTGAGACCGCTGGCGCGCTGCAATGGCGATGCCGCCGGGCTACGGACCGACGCATAGATTGGGCACCGTAATCCGTGTGAAGAGATGGGGTGACGCCACGGCACTCGACGGGTAGTGCGCGAGAGACTCCTTGAACTCCGGATGGGTGAACGCCGCCCGAAAATGGGCCACTGACTCCCACACGGCGTAGTTCATGAATACCGTGCTGCCGGCAATGCCTTGATGGAGCTGGGTCGAGATGTAGCCTGGCTGCTGCTTCATCCAGTTGGCGTCCGCTTCCCAGGCTTTCAGGAGGGCCGGAATGTCTTCTGCTGCGGCCTGGAAGACATTCAACAGGACGACCGGCGAGACATCGGCGCTGATCTGCTGAAAGATCGGAACGTACTCATCGAGGGGTTTGAGCTGAAGCATGCGATATCTCCTGGGTGGTTGTGCTCGGCGGCAAAAGCGAACTACATGGGCCGCCGGGCGTGCAAACAGAGCAGCGTCGTAGCGTCGTTGGGTCAGGCCGCAGGCCGTAACCCAACAACCTGCTCCAAAAGCAGCCGCTTACGCCTGTCCTGAGCAACGCCCAAGGGCTGCGCCAACCCGACCTGCGGAGCTGGAGACCCGTGCCAGTGAGCGTAACAGCCCCGCATTCTACACCAGCGCGTCGAGCGGACTCCGAACGCCACGCCCATTCACGTGCCGCATTCGGGTACTTTCGCTCCAGCGCCCAGGGCAAATACACTTCGCCGAAGCCGGCAGCAACGTCCGCCTCATGCAAAGCCTTCACTCGCAGGAGATGATCCCTGAGCGGAGTCAGCAGCTCCTCGGGTAGCATCGTCACCCGATCCTTGAACCCTTTTCCTTCGCGCACCAGAATTTCGCTGCGAGCGAAGTCCACGTCCTTCACACGCAGTCGCAGGCACTCCATGATGCGCATGCCGGTACCGTAAAGCAGCCTGAGGATCAGGCCTGGGGTTCCGTCGATTGGCGCCAGCAGGCGCTGTACTTCTTCGGGTGTCAGTACGACGGGCAGGCGTTTGCTGGCCTTCGCCGACTCGACCTCATCCAGCCACGGCAGCTCAGTCTCGAGCACCTCCTTGTAGAGAAACAGGAGGGCGCTCTTGGCCTGATTCTGTGTTGATGCAGAGACCCTGCCCTCGACCGCGAGGTGGGTGAGAAACGCTTCCACCTCGCGCGCTCCCATTTCCCGTGGATGACGCTTGCCGTGGAAAAGGACGAAACGCCGCACCCAGTCCCCGTAAGCCTGCTCCGTCCGTATGCTATAGTGCTTGAAACGGATGCGGTCGCTGAGCTGCTCAAGGAGCCGTTTCGGGGGTCGTGCGGTGCCGTTGGCATTGACGCAATTGTCGGAATTTTTAGTGAACGTGCCCATGCCATACCTCCTTGTTTCGGTTGGAAGTTTGTCGATGTCTGTATATTCATACAGTATAGTGACGCAAAGCTTTGCGTCAAGTAGGGTTGCTACATCACGTTCCACGAAACGAATCGCCACTTCACAGGAATACGGAATGCACGAAGATCTGAAAAACAAGCTGATGTCACGGGCCATTGAAGTCCTTACCGAAAACTTTGGCGCGCCATCACGAGAAACCGTCAAGGTCATAGCGTGGAATGCGCGCCATGACCTTGGTGTTGTTCTTCAGATTGACCAACCCAACCGAGAGCAAGGCGCATTTATTTGGCTTCCGTACCCTCCTGATGGACAGCCAATTCCAGAAATTGCGCTTGAGTACCCAGGCGAAGCCGGGCGCCACAGCAATACCTATCCATCGCCGGGCTTGGGGCGCGGGTTCCCCGCGCTCAAGTTACTTCTCCGAACCGAATCTGAACTAAACGACACCGTGTCATTCATCAAAGCATTCCGTGATGCAATGCCTCTTCCAGAAGTCAAAGCATATCCTGCGGAACCTCAATCTCCGGTCGCTGTTGATGTCGCGCGCATGCCGCCAGCCAAGGAACAGCCTCAACGTCGTGAAGCAATCCCAAGAGCGGTTCAGCGCGAGGTGTGGCAGCGAGACGGCGGTCGTTGCGTAGAGTGCGGCACAAAGGAAAAGCTCTGTTTCGATCACATCGTTCCTTTTTCGCGTGGCGGCAGCAACACAATAAGGAACCTACAGTTGCTCTGTGAGAGTTGCAATTCCTCGAAGGGCAATCGCATCTAACCGTGT
>NZ_FLQX01000138.1 GCF_900089955.1 Candidatus Accumulibacter aalborgensis
GCTGTACGGCTTCATGTGGGCGCATCCGGGCAAGAAGCTGCTCTTCATGGGCGGCGAAATCGCTCAGTGGAACGAGTGGAATCACGACACCTCGCTCGACTGGGGGCTGCTCGACTTCCCCCTGCACGCCGGCATGCACGCGCTGATCCGCGATCTCAACAGCCTCTACCGCAGCCATCCGGCGCTGCACGAAGTCGATTTCGAGCCGGCCGGTTTCGAGTGGATCGCTCCCGACGACGCCGAATGTTCGGTGGTCGCCTTCGTCCGCTGGGCGCGGGATCGCTCGCGGGCGATTCTCTATGTCGGCAACTTCACGCCCGTCGTTCGCGACGGCTACCGCATCGGCGTGCCGATGGCCGGCGCGTATCGCGAGCGACTCAACACCGACTCGCAGTTCTACGGCGGCAGCAACGTCGGCAACGGCTTCGAACCGGTCTACGCGCAGCCGGTCCCCGCGCACGGCCGCGATTGGTCGCTCAACCTGACGCTGCCGCCGCTGGCCGCGCTTTACTTCGAGTGGCTGGCATGAGCGCCGGCACCGATCTTGCAGCCGGGCGTCCCTGGCCGCTTGGCGCCCACTGGGACGGCCGCGGCGTCAACTTCGCGCTGTTTTCGGCGCATGCCGACGGAGTGGACTTGTGCATATTCGAGGGCGACCGGGTGCGCACCCTGCCCCTGCGCGAATTTACCGATCAGGTCTGGCACGGTTATCTCCCTGGCGCTGCTCCGGGGCTGCGTTACGCCTACCGGGTGCATGGCCCCAATGCTCCCGCCAGCGGCCACCGCTTCGACCGACAACGCCTCTTGCTCGATCCCTACGCGCGTGAAGTGCTTGGCCGCAGTTCCTGGCCGGCGCCGGATGATCCAGCGCACTGCCTCAAGGCCTGCGTCGTCGACGAAGCCTTCGACTGGGGGGACGACGTTCGGCCATCAATCCCCTGGACTGACACGGTGCTCTACGAGGTTCATGTCAAGGGCGCGAGCCGACAACACCCCGGCGTTCCCGAGGCTCTGCGCGGCACCTACGCCGGTCTCGCCGCGCCGGCGATGATCGACCATTACCACCGGCTTGGCGTCACCGCACTGAACCTGCTGCCGGTGCACCACTTTCTCGACGAGCCACGCCTGACGAACGAAGGACGTGTCAATTACTGGGGTTATAACACGCTCGCCTTCTTCGCGCCCGAGCCGCGCTATGCGGCGCGCGTCGGCGGACAGTCGGTGATTGCCGAGTTCAAGACGATGGTTCGCTCACTGCACGCCGCCGGCCTCGAAGTGATTCTCGATGTGGTCTTCAACCATACTGCTGAATCCGACGAGGCCGGGCCAACGCTCTCGTTCCGCGGCATCGACAACGCCAGCTACTACCGCTTGCCGGCCGACAATCCCGCCGGCTACGAGAATTTCAGCGGCTGTGGCAACACCCTGAATCTCGCCTGCCCGCGCGTTCTGCAAATGGTCATGGACGCGCTGCGCTACTGGGTCGACGTCATGCACGTCGACGGTTTCCGCTTCGATCTCGCCGCCGCCCTGACGCGCGACAGTGCGTTTCTGCACGCCAAAAGGCAGGATCCCCTTCTCCAGCGCGTCAAGCTGATCGCCGAGCCCTGGGATATCGGACCGGATGGTTACCACCTGGGGCGTTTCCTGCCTGGCTGGAGCGAATGGAACGATCGCTTCCGCGATGACGTGCGCGCCTTCTGGCTGACCCACGAGGCGGATGTCGGACAACTGGCGCAGCGGCTGGCGGGGTCGAGCGAGGTCTTCGGCTTCGCCGGACGCGCGCCGCAAGCGGGAATCAACTTCATCACCGCGCATGACGGCTTCACCTTGCGCGATCTCGTCAGTTATCAGAGCAGACACAATGAGCTCAATGGCGAGGGTAATCGCGATGGCCACGGCCACAACCTGTCCTGGAACTGCGGCGAGGAAGGCGAAAGCGAGGACCCGCAGGTCCTCAAAAAGCGCCGTCGCCTGCAGCGCGCGCTGTTGTCCACGCTGTTGATGGCGCAGGGCGTGCCGATGCTGCAGAGCGGCGATGAACTCGGTCGCACGCAGGCCGGCAACAACAACGCCTACTGCCAGGACAATACGCTGACCTGGCTCGACTGGCGACACGCCGACGACGGTCTGATCGACTTCGTCGCCGGACTGGTGAGCTTGCGCCAGCGCTTTCCGCAACTTCGGCGACGCCAATGGCTGACCGGTAAAGCGACTGCCGACGGGCAGCCTGATGTGCTCTGGTGGCATCCCGCAGGACGGCCGATGCAAGACACCGATTGGCAGTCCAGGAAGCTCAATGCCTTCGGTCTGCAACTTGCCCCCGTGCCACTGTCTGGTCTCGTCGAACGCCGCAAAGGCAGTCGGAATGCGCGCTTCGGGCTGCAATTCACACCAGAGGCGGCAGTCGGCCACTTGGCGCAGGAAAGTTGCGCCTTGCTGTGCCTGATCAACCGCGACGAAATCCCGGTTTCTTTCCTGTTGCCGGCAGGAGTCTGGGAGCAGGTCTGCGACAGCAGCGCGCAGACTCCCTTCGCGACGTGTCGGCGCGAAAAGGCGAGCACAGTGCCGGCGCGCAGCGTGCAGTTTCTCCGCCTGGAGTCGTAGGTGTCAGCGCCAGCCGCGCAGCAGCGCAATGCCGTGTCCGCCGCTACTGCGCGCCGTTTCCAATATCTCCGGTTGCAGCCCCCCCAGCGCATAGACTGGCAACGGCGAGCTTGCGGTCAGACGTGAGAACTCCGGCCAGCCCATGCCAGTGGCGTCGGGATGGCTGGCCGTCGGCAGCACCGGGCCGAGGACGACAAAGTCGAGGCCCAGTTCGGCCGCCCGCTTGAGGTCGGCGGCTGTGTGGCACGAGGCGGCGACGCGCTCGAATTCGGGCCGCCGGACGCTCTGCCAGAGTCGCGTCGACGACAGGTGCACGCCCTGAGCGCCAACCGCGCGAGCCAGCTCCGGGTCGTCGTTGATCAGAACGCTGGCCCCATTCCACTCATTCCACGGCCGCACCAGTTCCACCACCGCACGCGCGAAACGCTCGCGCTGCGCCGGTGGCAGGGTCTTGTCGCGCACCTGGATCAGACGCAAGCCCGTGGCCAGCGCTTTTTCCAGCCGCGCCAGTTCGGCTGCCGGCCCGAGTTCTTCGGCATAGGTCAGCGCGTAGACCGCCGGTAGCGCGAGCGCGCGCAGGATCGGGCCATTGGCCGGCAGGATCGGCGCCACGCTCGCCGCTTCATCGACCTTGAGCCAGCGGAGACCACTGTGCTCGATGGGCGTAATCTCGCCGTGCCACGAAGTGACGCGGAAGAAGCGCAGGCGAACCGTCGCGTGCGGATAGGTGAACTCGCAGCAGACCCACGGCCAGGCCTGGTCGACGGTCACGCCGAGCTCTTCCTGCAGCTCGCGGACCAGCGCCTGGCGCGCTGTCTCGCCCGCCTCGACCTTGCCGCCGGGGAATTCCCAGTAGCCGGCGTAGACCTTGCCGACCGGGCGCTGAGCGAGCAGGAACTCGGGTGCGGCCGGGTCGCCACGCAGCAATACCGCAGCCGCTACTTCGGTGACCGGGATCATCGGCCGCTCGTCGCCGAATCAGCGCGCCTGCTGCGGGTCAAGACCGGCTCCCGGAGCGCTTGCGTGCGGCCGCCGACGACTCGGCAGGCACCTTGCTGCGCGGCCGCAGCGGTTCTCTCGGCGGCGACTCGCGCTGCCGTCCCGCCCAGTCCCTGGCAAACTGCCAGGCCACGCGGCCGCTGCGCGAACCACGTTCGAGCGCCCAGTTGAGGGCGTCGCGTTCTGCCTTGGGAATCTCGTCGTCGCGGCAGCCAAAGGACTTCAGCCAATAGGCGACGATCTTGAGGTAGGCGTCCTGATCGAAGGGATAGAAGGAAATCCACAGGCCGAAACGTTCCGAGAGCGAGATTTTCTCCTCGATCGCTTCACCGGGATGGATCTCCTCGCCAACGCGCTTGCTCTCCAGGTTCTCGGCGAAGTACTCGGGCATCAGATGACGGCGGTTCGATGTGGCGTAGATCAGGACATTTTCGGGAGGCGCCGCGAGCGAACCATCGAGCACCACTTTCAGCGCCTTGTAACGCGCATCACCGGCGTCGAACGAAAGGTCGTCGCAGAAGATGATGAAGCGTTCTGGACGTCTGTCGATCAACTCGACGATGTCGGGCAGATCGGTCAGGTCGCCCTTTTCGACCTCGATCACGCGCAGCCCCTTGGCCGCGTATTCATTGAGCAGAGCCTTGACCAGCGACGACTTGCCCGATCCCCGCGCGCCGGTGAGCAGCACGTTGTTGGCCGGCAGGCCGGCGACGAAATGGCGCGTGTTGAGATCGATCCGTGCCTTCTGATCGTCGATGTCATGCAGATCGCCAAGCCTGATCGCCGGCAGCCGGACGATCGGCTGCAGATAGCCGACCCCACGACGCGTGCGCCAGCGAAACGCAGAAGCCAGGCGCCAGTCCGGAATCGGTGAGGCCGGCGGCAGCAAGGGCTCGATACGATCGAGAAGTTGCTCGGCGCGGGCGAGAAAGCTTGCAAGTTGCCGGAATGGATCGCTCATCGGACAGTATACTTCGCAGGTTGACCAACCCGACACTCTAGCCAAACGGTCATGACTTCTCAAGACACGCCGATAATGAAAGTCATGACTGTTTCCCTCACGCGACTTTCAAAGAAGCCATGTTCAAAAGCCAATCGCGACGCGCCCTCCCGCTTGCGGCAGCGCTTTTCACAGCGCTGCTCACCGCCTGCGGTGGCGGCAGCGCGACCAGAGAAGCCCCCGCCGCCACCTGTCCAACGACGCCAACCAGTGCCACCACTTCAGCCCCACCTTCTTGCCCGCTCTGTCCCCAGTGCGGCGCAGCCGCCGGGAGCCAGGTGCCAGCCGCCAAACCGCTGCAGGCCGCGCGCTGGAACGAACTGCCGGGCTGGGGCGACGACGATCTCGCCGCCGCCTGGCCGACCTTCCTGCTCTCGTGCCGCGCGCTTGTCAGCCGGCCGCAGTGGCCACAATGGAAGTCAGTCTGCGAAGAGGCAAAGGGTCTCGCCAGCCCGAGCACTGCCGCCGTCCGTCGCTTCTTCGAGTCGCGCCTTCAGCCCTGGCTGCTGACCAATGCCGACGGCACAACGAGTGGCCTGATCACCGGCTACTACGAGCCACTGCTGCGCGGCTCGCGCACTCGCGGCAAGCCTTATCTGCAGCCCGTGCTTGGCGTACCCGCCGATCTGTTGACGATTGACCTCGCCTCGGTGCTGCCCGACCTGAAGAACATGCGCCTGCGCGGCCGCCTCGAGGGACACCGGGTCGTTCCCTACTTCTCGCGCAGCGAGATCACCAACCGCGAAAAGGACTCCGCCGATCGCGCCCTGCTCTGGGTCGACGACCCCGTCGAACTGTTCTTTCTGCAGGTGCAGGGCTCCGGCCGAGTCAAGCTCGCCGATGGCAGCACGACGCGCCTGGCCTACGCCGACCAGAACGGCCACCCGTACCAGTCGATCGGCCGGGTGCTCGTCGACCGCGGCGAGTTGACGCTCGAGCAGGCGTCGATGCAGGGGATAAAGCAATGGGCGCGGGCCAACCCGACCAGGGTCAACGAGCTGCTCAACGCCAACCCGAGTTACGTCTTCTTCCGCGAACAGCCGCTCAAGGGCAACGGCAGCGTGGGCACCGACGGCCCCGAAGGCCCCAGCGGCGCTCTCGGCGTGCCGCTGACCCCGGAGCGCAGTATCGCCGTCGATCCCAAACACGTAGCGCTGGGGACGCCCGTTTTCCTGTCGACCAGCCAACCCGAGTCAGCGACGCCGCTGCGTCGCCTGGTACTGGCCCAGGATGCCGGCGGCGCGATTCGCGGTGCGGTTCGGGCCGACCTGTTCTGGGGTTTCGGCGCGGCGGCGGGCGCACAGGCCGGGCGCATGAAACAGTCGGGACAAATGTGGCTACTTCTGCCTCCCGGAGCCGCACCAAAATAGGTGGTGCACGATACAAAGTGGTGCATTGATCCCTATCCTGGTGCGCGACTCAGGGAAATCGCCCATCAATGGTGCGCGCATTCCCCGCAACGAAGCACAAGTCATTGAAGATCCGCACTATCTGGTGCTGGCCTGAAGATTGCTTGATGGCTGCGACCCAAATTTCAGGAGGAGCCATGGAAGTGCTCAAGTCTGGTAGCGACGTTCTCTTCATTCTGCTTGGCGGCATCATGGTGCTGGCCATGCATTCCGGCTTTGCCTTTCTCGAACTGGGCACCGTACGCAAGAAGAGCCAGGTAAACGCGCTGGTGAAAATCCTGACCGACTTCTCGGTATCGACGATCGCCTATTTCTTCGTCGGCTACAGCATCGCCTACGGCGTGAACTTCTTCTCCGGCGCCGAAACGCTGGTTCAGAAGAATGGCTACGAGCTGACCAAGTTCTTCTTTCTGCTCACCTTCGCGGCAGCGATCCCGGCCATCGTTTCGGGCGGCATCGCCGAGCGCGCCAGGTTCTATCCACAACTGGCCGCAACGTTTCTCATCGTGGCCTTCGTGTACCCGTTCTTTGAAGGGATCGCCTGGAATCAGGCCTTCGGCATTCAAGCCTGGCTGAAGGCCACCTACGGCGAAGAGTTCCACGATTTCGCCGGGTCGGTCGTCGTGCACGCCATGGGCGGCTGGATCGCCCTGCCCGCGGTTCTGCTGCTCGGCGCACGCTACGGGCGATATACGAAGGAAGGACGGATTTCGGCGCACCCGCCGTCATCGATCCCGTTCCTGGCGCTGGGCGCCTGGATTCTCACCGTCGGCTGGTTCGGCTTCAACGTCATGAGCGCGCAGACGATCGACAAGATCTCCGGCCTGGTGGCGATGAACTCGCTGATGGCCATGGTCGGCGGCACGCTGGTCGCCCTGGTGGCCGGCAAGAACGACCCTGGCTTCGTGCACAACGGCCCGCTCGCCGGCCTGGTCGCGGTCTGCGCCGGCTCCGACCTGATGCACCCTATCGGTGCATTGCTCGTCGGTGGCGTTGCCGGCGGGCTGTTCGTGATCATGTTCACGCTGACCCAGAACCGCTGGAAGATTGACGATGTCCTCGGCGTCTGGCCCCTGCATGGCCTTTGCGGCGCCTGGGGAGGGATTGCCGCCGGCATTTTCGGCAGCAAGGCGCTGGGCGGCGTCGGCGGCGTCGCCCTGATGCCACAACTGCTGATGACCGGGCTCGCGATCACCATTGCGGTGATCGGCGGTGGCCTCGTCTATGGACTGCTGAAGACCGCCATTGGACTGCGCCTCGATCAGGAACAGGAATACAACGGCGCCGATCTGTCGATCCACAAGATCACCGCCACCCCCGAACGCGACCCGAACTGGTAGGTGGAGTT
The DNA here is from genome assembly GCF_900089955.1 of Candidatus Accumulibacter aalborgensis. Taxonomy (GTDB): domain Bacteria; phylum Pseudomonadota; class Gammaproteobacteria; order Burkholderiales; family Rhodocyclaceae; genus Accumulibacter; species Accumulibacter aalborgensis. Next base: position 7,364 of record NZ_FLQX01000138.1, read on the forward strand.
CAGGAGTCAGAGTCTGTGAAGATATCGCCGTAGCCCTGCGGGCTTCCAGCCTACGCAGGAATGACGGGATACGGAATCGTCATTGGCCGACGCCGCCACACGCGCTCAGTGGTTTTCGAGCAGTGGACGCTAATTTGATGGACCGCGCTTCGCGTACCGTACGCGGAGTCCACCGCCAGAAGTGATAAGCTTCGCGGGAAGCTCTCTCGGTAACGGTCAGCGTTTGCGCGGTTGAGAGACGTTGCGTCACGTCGGGCGGCGTCGAATCGTTGAGTTGTGGTCTTTCACTTGGCTCGCCACCGGAAGGATTTCGGGCGGCGGGATTTGCCGTCTGCTACACTTCAGTACACTTCAGTGTCGGAATTTTTTACACTTGTTCGATATGCGACGTTTGAAAAATTCTTAACTTACTGATTTTATAGGTTATTGGTGTTTAGGCACGGATATTGCTTTGCGCTTCATGTGGTTATTTTTGCGCGCAGTGCAGCATAAGTCTCTCGTTGGAAGACGCTTACTGCCGTTTTGGGGTCGTTTAACATTCGTTGGGTCGATCACGGTGCCGATCGATCGACATCGCTGGAGGATTTTTCCATGATTACTGTTACCAGCAAGACAAAAGCTACTGTTGCAGCATTGGCGATGGCCGCCTCCTTTGGCGCATCCGCTACGCCGATCACACTGACTTCTATTACCGGGAACTATATCGTTTGGGATGTCAACTCTACCCTTGACCCTACCCTTAAGACCCTTTACCCAACACCAAACGCTGGTCTTGGTGCAGCGGCAATCGCTCTCGGCGGCAATCCAGCGACACCGGGTGGCAACGTTGAACTGAGCAAATTCGGCGGCCCGGTCACTGTGTTAAGCGGAACAGCGGATGGTCACACGGTTACGTTCAGCAGTCTGGTTTTGACGGACTGGACGGCCAATAGCAACGCGCTGGCAATCAGCTACATTCAGGATGCAGCTACTGCAGCATTCGGGAGCATGCTGACACCGGCGCAGCTCGCGGTTGCCCTTGGCAAGTTTTTTAACCTCAGTATTGGTAGTTACAAGCCTTGGCAGCTCGTAAGCGACCCCAATATCTCCTACGTCGATATTACGGGCGACACACTTTCCTTTGGTCTGGCCGGACTGCTTGACGCAAGCCCGTTCCTGAGCGCCATCAGCGGCATTCCTTTGGCTCCAGGGAAGCAAGCAAGTGAGGTTGTGAAGGTATCGTTCGATGGCGCCGACCCGACCTACCACTATGGGTTCCATGCAACGGCATCGGGGGTTCACGCAGCCGATGGGGTATCTTATTCAGGCAACTACCCCGACCCCTTCGTGCCGGAGCCAGCAGGACTTGCACTGTTCGGACTGGGTCTTCTGGGCCTGCTGCTCACCCGCCGCCGTCGCTGATACGGCAAGTTATAACCCCACAAAGCACCAGTGAGGGGCACCAGAAAGTGCCACTCACTCGCCTTTGTGTGCCTTCAGGATGTCAAAAACCAGGGTTGCCGACCTTCGAAAACCGCAGCAAACCCTCACCCGGTGGAAAAAGTTGTGTCGATAAGCCTTTTTTTTGGCATCTGCGTATTCATTTCGATCGTCACGATTCGAATCGCGATGTCGCTTATGGGCCACTTCGGAATCCTTGACCAGCCCGGTGGTCACAAGCAGCACGATATCAGTACACCTTTCACAGGCGGTTTCGGTGTCTTCGCAGTCTTGATCGCTGCCATTTATTTGACACCGCGTTACTTTCCGGACATATCGCTTCACCCGCTCCATGTGATGGCGCTGGGCGGCGCTATCCTTTTTGCTACCGGGCTGGCCGATGACATCTGGAACCTGAACTTCCGCACCCGTTTCTTCATTCAGGGCTTGGTCGCCATGTTGATGATCGTGTTGGGAGGGGTCGAACTCCAGTCACTGGGTCAACTGGCTCTCGGGAACGGCATCAAGCTTGGCGTGTGGGCTGCTCCATTCACGGTTTTTGCCACGGTGGGTCTCATCAATGCGTTCAACATGATCGATGGCATTGACGGCATTTCCGGCTCCTTGGCGTTCATCAGCCTGGGTTTTGTTGCCCTGGTAGCTGGATTCGCCGGCAACAACGTCTATCTTCTTCTGATTATTGCCGTAATGGGCGGCGTTGCGGGTTTCCTGTACTTCAACCTGCGCTATCCATCGAACAGCAGAGCCAGGGTTTTTCTCGGTGACAACGGCAGCATGCTACTTGGTTTTGTATTGGCGTGGTTGTTCATTGCGCTGTCCCAAGGGGAACAGCGAGCCATGACGCCGGTGACTGCCTTGTGGCTTTTTGGCGTGCCGCTGATTGATACGATCGGTGTCATGCTACGCCGTCTCTCGATGGGAAAATCCCCGTTCTGTGCCGACAGAAATCACCTGCATCACCTCTTCATTCGTGCCGGCTTCAGAGTCAATGACACGGTGTGGATCATCTCGTTGGTGCAAACAGGGCTTGGGGCGATTGGCATTGCCGGTTTGCTCCTGGCCGTCCCCGAGTATCTGATGTTTGGGCTGTTTCTGGTGATTTTTGCTGCCTATTTTTATTTTACTGTTCAGCCTTGGCGGGTTGTACCTGCTCTCCGTCGAGCCAACCTTGCCCTGGGTCTCCCCAGCGCTCATGCCCACGGCGTTTTTATCGGGCATTTCCCGAAGGCAGCTTCACGGGAGATACTGGCCATTCTCAGGAATGAACTCGGCTGTCTGCACGACTATCGGATCAGCCTGCATCGGAACAATCACAAGGCTTTGGCAGCCAGCAACACCTACGGCATGGTTGAGATCGTGGGCAACGAAAACGAAGCATCGCTCGGCGAAATCAGACGGTTGATGGCGCGGATCAAGTTGCGCCTTGACGGCCGGCCCGGCGTTCAGGTGCGCCTGCTGATGCAGCGCACTAAGGAGCACGATCGCCGGGACACTGGCGCCGTAACCGATGAGAGAGCAGAGCAGGTAGTCCGGAACCGGGAAGGGGAGCGTCGCAAACCACAGTACAATACGGAGATTTATTCAACCGTGGGAGACAAAAGCAGGACCAAGCCGGGAGCCGCTCAGGTGCAGGATCCACCTCTCAGCATTATTTGAAAGAGAGCCGTCTTGTTTAACACGATTCTGGTCGTTTGCACTGGCAACATCTGTCGCAGCCCGGTCGCCGAATATCTCCTGCGGCAGGAGCTTGAGAGTTCTGTGTGCTGGGAAGGACGGGTCGTTTCGGCGGGTATTGGCGCTCTCGTAAATCATCCTGCGGACGAGACAGCACAGGCCATGATGCAGGCACGCGGACTGGATCTGGGCGCGCATCGGGCAACGCAACTGACGATCGAGCACTTGCGACAGGCAGATCTGGTACTGGTCATGGAGAAACACCATCGTCAGGCAATTTTTGCCCTGGATCCTACCGCACGAGGCAAGACATTCCTGCTCGGACACTGGATCGATGGCGATATACCCGACCCCTACCAGCGCGGAGAGCAGGCGCATACCGACGCCGTGAAACTCATTGACGCAGCCATCAAGCCCTGGCTAGGAAAACTGACGTCCGCTGGATAAACAAAAGTCGTGTGAACATACTGCTTGCTGCGCTGGCGATTGCGCCATGCGCAGTCAGGTTTCATGTCTCAAGAATAAGGATTTCGATTGAAAGTGCCTGTTCCACTGCCCCAAGAACTTCGGCTGCTGCTGGCCTGCATCGTTGCCGTGTCGCTCCTCTCCGCCTGTGCTCTGGTACCCGGCAACGCCCCCTTTACCGTGCGTGATCAATCCGAAGTCAAGATGCCCGTACACACAGGAGAGGAACTCGCGCCGGCAAATGTGAAGGTCAAGCCGATTACCGCCGAGTTGATCATCGACATGTACAAGGTCGCCCGTCCGACGCGTGCGGTGGGCAGTTCGGACAGCAGCGGTCCGGTACGCTCGCAGGTCGATCGGGCGACGCCAACGCTCGACTACAACTACACCCTTGGCCCCGGTGACATCATCTCGATCATCGTCTGGGACCATCCCGAACTAACCGTACCCGCCGGCAGCTTTCGTACCGCCGAACAGGCCGGTACCGTCGTTGACGATAACGGGACGATCTTTTATCCCTATGTCGGCATAATCAAGGTCGAAGGCAAGACAACGCGGGAGGTACGTGACATCCTGACCCGCAAGCTTGCCAAGTATATCGAAAAGGTCCAGTTGGACGTCCGCATGGCCATGTTCCGCAGCAAGCGGGTCTATGTCGTCGGCGAAGTCGCCAAACCGGGCATCCAGGAGATCAATGACGTTCCGATGACCGTCCTGGAAGCGGTCAATCGTGCCGGCGGCTTCACCCCCGAAGCGGATTACAGCCTGGTCTTGCTTAGCCGTCGCGGAACGACTTATCGGGTGGACATCCAGGCCATGTACCAGGACGGCGCCACCGAGCAGAACGTCCTGCTTGAGCCGGGAGATATCGTCAATGTCTCCGACCGCAGCTTCAACAAGATCTTTGTCCTCGGTGAGGTCGTCAAGCCCGGATCGATGGTCATGAACAAAAAACGCTCGACGCTGGCAGAAGCCTTGAGCGACGCCGGCTACATCCACCAGGACCGCGCCAACCCGCGCTGGATCTACGTCATGCGCGGCGACAGCGAGACGCCGGAACTTTTCCACCTCGATGGCGCCTCGCCTGACGCCATGCTGCTCGCTGACCGCTTTCCGCTACGCCCGCGTGACATCATCTACGTCGATGCCGCAGATATCGTTCGCTGGAACCGCGTGATCACCAACCTTCTGCCGACGTCTCTCTTGCTCTACAACACCAGCTTGACGCGTTACCCGCTTTTTGGCGGCCGTCAGATCAATCAGTAGCACTCCTGAACGGTCATGACTTTACGCGACACCTCAGATGAGGAAAGTCATGACCGTTTCCCGCACCCCTCTCCCGCAATACGGGAGAGGGGTGGTTCGTAAGTCGCTGAAGCGACTTACGTCGTAAAGGTCTGCCCAGCAATACTCCACGCCCGGCCTGACGCCGGGCGTGGGCAACAACGGACAACGCATGGAACAAGAACAGCACCACCCCGCAGCCGCTTCAGGGATACCGTCACAGATCGCCCTTGAGGATGACGACGAAGGCATCTCGCTGGGTGAGATCATTGGCATCACCCTGGAATACCGCTGGCTGATTGCTGCGCTTACCCTGGTCGCCCTGATCATCGGCCTGTTCGTTGTTGTTGTCTCCAGGCCGATCTACCGCGCCGATGGCCTGATTCAGGTCGAAGAAAAAACCTCTGGCATGGGGTCGCTCAAAGCATTGCAACCGCTACTCGGTGACGACACCACGGTGTCGGCCGAACTTGAGATCCTGGCCTCGCGCATGGTGCTCGGCCGCGTCGTCGACCGGCTCAAACTCGACATCGTTGCCGCACCCAGGACGATGCCGGTGATCGGCAACGCAGTTGCGCGCCGTTATGTGGGCAGTGAGCCCAACGATGCGGTTCTCGGTTTCTCCAGCTACGCCTGGGGAGGTGAGACCATCCAGGTCGATTCGCTCGACGTGCCGAAACCCTACCTGGACGAGCCACTGCTGCTTATCGCTGGAGAAGCCGGCGCGTTCACCGTAGTTAATGACGATGACGAAGTCGTCCTCCAGGGTACGACGGGTGTGCGCGCCAGCGACAAAGGGTTTTCGATCTTTATCGCACAACTCAAGGCACGGCCGGGTACGCGTTTCCGGCTGATGAAGCAGTCAAGCGAATCGGCCATCGATGACTTGCGAAAGCAGTATTCGGTCAAGGAACGCGGCAAGAAGTCCGGCATCCTGGAACTCGCCTTGCTCGGCAGGGATGCAAACCAGATCGCTGCTGTTCTTGATGAAATCCTCAACACCTATGTCCGGCAGAATGTCGAGCGCCGTTCCGCCGAAGCGGAAAAAACCCTCAAATTCCTGGATTCCCAACTTCCTGCACTCAAGGTGCAAGTCGACGCCGCCGAGGCCGCCTACAATGACTATCGTCGAACCCGCGGCTCGCTCGATCTAACCCTGGAAACTCAGGGCCTGCTCAAGTCCGTGGTCGACATTGAAGACGGCGCACTCAAGCTCAAGCAGGAACGCGAAGAACTTCGTCAGCGTTTTACCCCGGAACACCCCACCCTCCAGGCCGTAGATGCCAAACTGGCGCGCCTGAATGAGCGCCGCAAGCAGTTCGAAGGCGAAGTATCCCGACTGCCGGACACCCAGCAAACCGTACTTCGCCTGGCGCGTGATGTCGAAGTCTCCACCAAGCTCTATACCGAACTGCTCAATACCGCTCAACAGCTCAAGGTGTCCAAGGCCGGCACGGTCGGCGATGTGCGCATCATCGATAGCGCCGCCGTATCAAGCACGCCGGTCGGCGCCAAGCCGATTGCCATTCTCGCCATTGCCGCTCTGCTCGGCTTACTGGCCAGCCTGGTGGCCATCTGGTTTCTGCGTGCACTGCGTGTCGTGGTAGAAGACCCGGAAACCATCGAAGCCAGGCTGGGACTGCCGGTCTACGCCTCCATACCGCACAGCACGGCGGAGCTGGCACTGAGCCGCAAGCTGAAGACGGGCCAGGGCGCGGGCGAATTGCTGGCCATAAGCCAGCCGGAAGACGACGCCGTAGAAAGCCTGCGCAGCCTGCGCACCACGCTGCACTTTGCCATGCTCGATTCCCGGCAAAACTCCTTGTTGATCACCGGCTCCAGCCCCGGCCTCGGCAAGAGCTTCATCTCCAAGAACCTGGGCGCGGTGCTGGCTCAGGCTGGGAAGCGTATCGTGATTGTCGACGCCGACCTGCGCCGCGGGCATATCAACAAGGAATTCGGGGTGGGCCGGGTGACCGGCATTTCGGAGTACATTGCTGGCCAGGCGACGCTGACCGATATCGTCAAGCCAACGCAGATTCCCAATCTATCGATTGTCACCACGGGACAGATTCCGCCGAACCCGTCCGAACTCCTCATGCATCAGCGCTTCGAAACCCTGCTCGCCGAACTTGGCCAACTCTTCGACACCATCATCGTCGACGCCCCCCCGGTGCTGGCGGTTTCCGATGCAGCGATCATCGGGCGCCTGGTGGGCGCAACCCTGATCGTGGCGCGCGCCGGAAAACACCCCATCCAGGAGCTGGAGCAAGCAGTCAAGCGGCTGAACCAGGCCGGAGTACAAGTCAAGGGCTTCGTCTTCAACGACCTCAATACTGAGCGCCAGCGGTATCGTTACGGGTACAAGGGTTACGTCTATCGCTATTCTTATAAAAACTGAGCGCCGGGAATTCTGGCCGCTGGCCGCTTGCCGGTTATCGTGCCGGTCGTGGTCTATCACGGCACGGCGACTTGGCGCGTGAGCCGGCAATTCGCCGATGAGTTGACGATTCTGTCCGGCGCGAATGTAGTCAGTCGTAGCAACTACTGTCCACGCGTGGCGGGCCGAAGCGGCGGGTGAGTTGACGTTCGAGTTCTTGCCAGAGTTGATTTTGCAAGCCCTGAGACACTTGCATCATCCAGTCTATGACGCTGAACCGGTCGATGATACGTTGCTTGTCCCGGTTGCGTTCGTAATCCTGATCAAGGAAGGTATATCCGCGGATCCAGTCGATCTGCCGATGCGCCTCGGGGAAGTAGCGCGTGACAGCATCTTTCCAGTGGGTGTCGTAGTCGTCGCTGGGCGGGGTCTGTTTGTCCATCGGTCCGTGGTTCACTGCAGGTAACCGCTGGGTTCGATGTAAAAGAATCATGTCGAGAACCGGAATCAGGCCTTGTTGACCCACGCGAAGTAGATCAGGTCAGCGTCAAGTGGCCGGTCGGTATCGCTACAGGCTTCTCGCGGCCCAGCAGCGTGAGCAACACGGTCACCCGTTCGCCGGCGAATGCGGACACGACCCCCGACAGGCCCTTGAGCGGACCGGCCGATATGTCCACAGCGTCGCCGGTCTGGAAAGGACACGCCCCGTCAGCGGCGGCTCCTCCTGCCTGGCGTTCAACCAGAGAGCGAATCGCTTCCAGCGTCGCTTCATCCAGCGCGGCGGGGACGGTACCGAAGGTCACCAGTCCGCTGACGCCGGGAGTGCTGCGAATGGGGGCGATGCTTTGCTCGCAGCGGCTGCAGCGCACAAAGCCGTAACGTGGGAACATCACCTGCTGCTTTCTCGACCAGCCGTCCCTTGTCTTTTGCCACTGCGTAAGGAAGGGCAGGAATACCTCGTAACCCTGTTCCTCAAGCTTGCGCACGGCGAGCGCCTCACGCCGGGGCTTGGTGAAGCAGACGTACCAGGGTCGCGCCGGGAGTAGGGAGGAGATCATGGATTTCGGGCCAAGAAAAGCTGCTTGGGACGTTCACGAGCAGTCGGAAAGAACGGGAATCCTGCCACTACGCGAAGTATCCCCGCATCCTGCGCCGGTAGTCAAATGACTTCATGATCAGCGTAGCCAGCGCGAAATGGGGTTTGCTCAAGCTGCCCGGCAATGGCCATAAAGCCTGCTCAGGCCTCCTCCTGTTTCCTGCCCTACGGCCCACAACAGCCGTAGGTCAGGTCAGACCGCCGGCCGTAACCCGACGCTCAAGGCTTCCGGTGGTTGGAAATTTCCGAGTACGCTAACCCGACCTGCGATTTTGCCCAGGCCGCCTACCGCTTAGTCCCTTTCAGCCAACATTTTTCAATCGCACCCTGGCGATTCCACACTTACTCACCAGGCGTTCGTGACTATGTATAATCATTGGAACGTCTTTTCGCCAGGTTTCCGATCGGTAAACAAGGCGACGATTTCGCTGGAGGCCATTCTGAACATCGAGATAACTGGACTCACTCAATGGTCATGACGACCGCTCCCCGGCTGCGGCGGGCACACCGATCGAGGCCCCGTGTAGGGTCGTCCCGCTGGTTCAGGAGCTACCGCTGGCCAGTGGTCATTGGCTGGCTCATTGTATTGTCGATCATGGCTTGGGTTTTGTTTTTCAGACCAGCCCATGTGCCCAGAGCGCCGGAAGGGCTGCCGGGCAATGCTCCGTCAGAGCGCTCCGGGCAGTTGCTTCAAGCGGCCGGCAGGAGGCCTGCGGTCAAGTTGCCGGCCGACGACGCGCCGCACGAGAACACAACCGAGTGGTGGTACTACAGCGGGCATGTACAGACTGATGCCGGTGAGCGTTACTCGTTTCATGTGGCCGCTTTCCTGCTTCAGGGCGCGATGACGCACATGGCTTTTCATGGCTCTCTACTGGATCATCAGTCGGGCAAGCATTACACCGATCAGGCGAGGACAGAGGGTAAGCCTTCGGATGGCCGGGCTGACGGATTTGGCTTTACGTTTGGTCCCTGGCAGATAACGGGTTCGGGGCCCAAACATACGGTGAAGATGGCCGGCAAGGGTTTTGCCCTTGATCTCGCCTTGAATGACAGCCAGGCGCCGGTGCTGCATCAGGCACCCGGCACTCCGGTAGCCGGCTTGCTCGATCTGGGGTCGGCGGGCAGTACTTATTACACGTCGCGCCCACGCATGAAGGCCGAAGGCAGCCTGATGATCGATGGTGTTAACAAGCGCGTGCGGGGCGAGGTCTGGTTCGACCACCAGTGGGGCGATTTTGAAGCGTCGAAGTTGCGCTGGAACTGGTTTGCCCTGCAGTTGGCGGACGGGGCGGATTTGATGATCTTCGAATTATTTGATCGTCAGGGTGGGCCTGTGCTGCGCATGGGAACCTACGCCAAGGATGCGGTGGTCACCGCGCTGGGGGCGGCAGATTTCACGGCGAAAGCGCGCGGCACGTGGAAAAGCCCGTCTTCGGGGGTGGTGTATCCGATGGACTGGACGCTTGCCGTGCCGAGCAAGGGCGTCGACCTGAAACTGGAGCCGGTGATCCGCCACAGCCAGTTCGATGCCCGGCTGACGACTCTGAATGTTTATTGGGAGGGAGCGGTCAAAGCGGGCGGCTCGCAGACAGGTGTGGGCTTCATGGAGTTGAGCGGTTACGAGCCGGTGTCGGGGGCTGGCGGGAAGTAAACCAGGCTTGCGGCTTCGCCTGGACGCGCGGGCGACGTGGATGAGACAAAGCCGGGGGCCTCGGCATCGAAACACTAGGAGCAATCGGAGAATGGCCATGAAACCGATTTACGTCGCGCTGACCCTGCTGGCGGCTGGCTGCAGCACGGTTCAACCGATCACCCCGCCAGTCGCCGCCGGCGCCGGGATTCGCCAGCCCGAAGGGGACTCGGGCCACACGGCACAGCCCGGCTGGCGTGGTCAAAAATTTGCCGTGGCGACGGCGAATCCACTGGCCAGCGAAGCCGGAGTCGCCATCCTCCAGGCCGGCGGCTCGGCGATCGACGCGGCGGTGGCTGCCCAGATGGTGCTGACGCTCGTCGAACCGCAGTCCAGCGGGATCGGCGGAGGCGCCTTCCTGCTGTACTACGACGGCCACAAAACAGTGGCTTTCGATGGCCGTGAGACGGCGCCGGCGGGAGTCGACGAAACGCTGTTCCTGCACGCCGACGGCAAGGCGATGGGATTTCATGAAGCCATCGTCGGTGGCCGCGCGGTGGGTGTGCCGGGCGCTGTGCGAATGCTCGAGATGGCGCACACCGAGTTCGGCAGGCTGCCCTGGGCGACCCTCTTTGCGCCGGCAATCCGTCTGGCCGAGAACGGCTTCCCGGTGGGTCAGCGCCTGCATGCGCTGCTCAAGGCCGATCCCAACCTCCGCAAGGACCCGGCGGCAGCAGCCTATTTCTACGATCCGAACGGTCAGCCGGTGGCGATTGGCAGCACGCTCAGGAATCCGCAACTTGCCGGCGTTCTGCGCAGAATCGCCAGCGAAGGATCGACTGCGCTGCACGAGGGCGAGATCGCTCAGGCGATCGTCGACAAGGTGCAGAAACACCCCGACAACCCCGGTAAGCTGAGCATGACCGACCTGGCCGACTACCAGCCGAAACGGCGTACGCCTTTCTGCAGCGACCATGCGCCACGCCAGGTCGACCCACCGCGGAATTACCGCCTCTGCGGTTTTCCGCCACCGAGTTCGGGAGGTATCGCCATTGCCCAGATTCTCGGCATCCTCAACGACACGGACGCCGGGTCGCTGTCGCTGACCGATCCGCTGTGGATGCATTATTACAGCGAAGCCTCGCGCCTTGCCTTCGCCGATCGGGCCCAATATGTCGCAGACCCGGACTTTGTCGCGGCACCCGCGGGCAGTTGGTACTCGCTGATCAGGCCCGACTACCTCGCCAGCAGAAGGCAGTTGATCGGCGAGAAGAGCATGCAGGTCGCCAAGCCGGGATCGCCGTGGCCGGAAAGGACGACGCAGGCGCCAATGCCCGAACAGCTCGAATATGGCACGTCGCACCTGAGCATCGTGGACAGCTACGGCAACGCGCTGGCGATGAGCACCACGATCGAGGACGCTTTCGGCGCGCGCCAGATGGTCAGGGGTTTTCTGCTCAACAACCAACTCAGCGACTTCTCCTTTACCTCGCACGACGGCAGCGGCCTACCGGTCGCCAACCGTGTCGAAGCGGGCAAGCGGCCGCGTTCGTCGATGAGCCCGACGCTGGTCTTTGATGCGGATACGGGCGAAGTGCTGATGAGCGGCGGATCGCCAGGTGGCGCACTGATCATCCATTACACCACCAAGCTGCTCTATGCGACGCTCCACTGGCGATTGACGCCGCAGCAGGCCATCGACCTACCCAACTTCGGGTCGCTGAACGGCCCGACACTGCTCGAAGAAGGACGTTTCACGCCAACCTTTATCGACGCGCTCAAGGCGCGCGGACATGCAGTGAACCAAATCCCGATGACCAGTGGACTGCAGGCCATCGAGAGGATTCGTGGTGGCTTCCTGGGTGGCGCCGACCCGCGGCGCGAGGGCAGTGTGCTGGGGGAATGATCACGCCATGACCACGCGTCGCAGCTTCATCAAGGCTCTCGTCGCCCTGCCCCCGGCCCTGTCCTTCAGTCCGGGCTGGGCCGCCGGCGCCGAAACACCTGATCCCTCGCGCCTGGCCCTGGTCATCGGCAACAGCGCTTACGGCGCCGCGCCGCTGGTCAATCCCGCGAACGATGCCCGCGCCATCGGCGCACTGTTCGCCCTGGCCGGCTTCACCGTCGATTCGCACCTCGATGCCACGCGTAGCGCCATGATGGCCGCCATCGAGCGCTTCGGCGCGGCGGCCAGGAGAGCGGAAACCAGACAGGTCGTTTTCTATTACGCCGGGCACGGCGCCCAGCTCGACTGGCGCAACTACCTGTTGCCGGTCGATGCCCAGATCGGCAAGCCGGAGCACATCAAGCAGCGCTGCGTCGACCTGGGCTTGCTGCTTGCCCAGTTCAGCGCGGCGAAGGACAAGACCTTCGTCGTCATCCTCGACGCCTGCCGCAACAACCCCTTCGGCACCGCCTACCGCCCTGAGCAGAAGGGGCTGTCGCAGTTCGACGCGCCGGTCGGCAGCCTGCTCGCGTATGCCACCTCGCCCGGCAACGTGGCCTCGGACGGCGAGGGGCAGAACGGTCTATATACCGAGAATCTGGTGCGCGAGCTGTCGCAGCGCAACACCCGCATCGAGGACGCCCTCAAGCGCGTGCGCCTCAACGTGCGCCTGGCCTCGCAGGGCGCACAGATTCCCTGGGAAAGCACATCGCTGGAAGGCGACGTGTTCATCTTCAGCGAAGGAAGCAGGAAACTCACCGAAGGCGAACTGGAGCAACAGCTCGAAGCCGACGTGACCGAATGGACGCGCATCAAGTCGTCGAAAAGAATCGATGACTGGGTGAACTACCTGCGTACCTTCCCCAATGGCCGCTTCGCCGAAATTGCCCAGATGCGATTGGCCCGCCTCCTGGCGGAAGTCGAGAGGCTCGCGGCCGAGGAGCGGCAAAGGGAAGAACAGAAGCGGCTCGAGCGCGTCAAGCCACAGAAACTGGCGCAGCCGGCGGGCACAAAAGCGGCCACAGTCCCGGGTCAGGATCCGTCGCCGGTTCCAGCGGCAACCGCGACACCCGCACAGACACAAAAGCCGGAACCTGTTTCGGCCGCAGCGCCGGCGCCGACCTCACCCATAGTCGAAATCGGGCCGGGCGTCAAAGCGCCAGTGCTGATCGCGCCCTCGACCAATCCGTTTTCGGCCGGTCGCTATCCGCTTGGCCGCATCTATACCGTGGGTGATTTGGCCGTCATAAGGCAATCCGACCTCCTGACCGGTATCGAGGAAAAGACCTACCGCTTGCGCGTGACGCGGGTTGATTACGACGAGGACCGCGTCGAGTTCAACAATGGCGTGTTCGTCGCGGACCTGATGGGCAACACGATCAAGAGTGGGGCGGTGGAATTCGATTCGCCGGTGCAATGGACACCCGCCGAGTTTCAGGTCGGCAAGAAATGGACTGCCGCTTTCCGTCGAACCCAGGGCGGGAAAACCTCGAATGCGTACTACGACCTGCACATCGTCAAGCGGGAAACCGTCAGTATTCCCGCCGGAAGCTTCGACAGTTTCAGAATCGAAGGAGAGGGTTGGAACATGACCAATGGCGCACGGCTGAACGTCATTCTGTGGCTGGTACCGGGCCTGAATTTTCCGGTCAGGCGGGAATTCATCGCCCGCAACAAAATGGGGCGCTTCGGCCAGGTCGAAAGGCACGAGCTCGTCTCGTTACGCCAGCAGACCATCGAGACCACCTGTGTGACACCGACCGGCGGCCTGAAACGCAGTCATGTCATCAAGAGCAATTGCGCGCCCTGATTATTCCCGCGCAGGCGGAAATCCAGCGATCCATGATCTTGTTGCAAGATGAGCCAGGGTACATGCTGGCTTCCCGCCTGCGCGGGAATGACGGCCTCGCAGGGCGGCGGCAATTTGCTGCCGGCGACCGTCAGCCCGATCAGCGCGGCGCGAGCGTCGCGATCAGGTCTTTGGCGAGCGTCGCCGTCGCCATCGCGGCGCCGAAGTTGAACTGGTTGATGGCGACGTACACGGCGATGCCGCGCGCCGGCGCGAAGGCGAGGTACGTGAACGTTCCCTGCAGCCCGCCGGCCTTTTGCAAGATGAATGGACGGTCGCCCTTCGGCATCATGCCCACCCAGGCCAGGCCCATGGCATCCATGTGGCCCGACTCGTCCATGCCCGTTACGCTCTGGAGTCCGTCGCGAACGAGATACAGCGAGTGATCAGCCACGCGCGTCGCGGCATCCTTCTCACCGAAGCGGTCGAGATGCCATTGCATCCACTTGAGGATGTCGTTCGGCGTCGAGTAGAGCCCGCCCGAGCCAACGATAACGGGACCGGACGAAACGTCTGGCAGCGGCTCGCCACCAAAACCGTGTCCCTGCATCAGTCGCTGTCTCTGCGCGTCGTTGAGCGCGAACACCGTGTCCTTGAGTCCAAGAGGAGGGGTGACGTACTCCTCGAGAAGCGCTGGCTAAGGCTTGTTGGCCGCCTTTGACATGCCGATGGCAAAGAGGTCGAAAGCGAAATTAGAGTAATGCACGGAACGACCTGGCTTGAACAGGAGGGGCTCCTTGCCCAAGAAGTCCTCGAGCGCCTCGACCGTGATTGGTGCGAACGGGTTGTCGGTAGACTTCGCCTGCGCATGCGGTACCTCGCGCGGCAGCCCCCCGGACTGCGTCGCGAGATCGATCAGGCCGACTTGCCGGACTTCTGCCTCGCCACGGCGGCAAGCTCCGGCCACGACTTGATCAGCGGCCGCGCGAGCTGCACGGTGTTCCTGGTCGCAAGGTGCGCGAGCACCTCGCCGGTGAACGCCTTGGTGATCGATCCGATCCGCATGACGGTATCGCCGCCCGGCGCCTTGCTGCCCTTTGTTAACGGCGTCGTCATTCCGTAGAAATCTGGCGTCGACAGTTTTGCAGCGTAGCCCGCAG
>NZ_FLQX01000139.1 GCF_900089955.1 Candidatus Accumulibacter aalborgensis
TGCCCTTCTCGCCGCCAATTACTGCCGCCAGATTTATGCGGATTTACTCCGCCGGCAACACCTATGAATCAATGAAGGAATTCAGCAGGTCAAAATTCTACCAAATATTGCACCGCAACATGAAGCTCTTTTTGGGGCGATTTCTGAATTGTTAAAGAGCATCGCCGACGCCGTCCACCGGCAGGAAAGACACCAGTTGGGCGCCATCGAAATCGACCGGAATGCGCCGGTTCGTCCCCAGGGTCACGAAGTCGAAGCCGGCCTCGTTGCTGGCGCGCCAGGCCATGACCGCATTGCCGTCCTGGCCGATGCCGGCTTCCACCTGGTCCCAGATGAACTCCCGCACGCGGTTGGAGTAGTTGCCGACATAGACGCCAGCGCGGATTTCCAGCAGCCAGACGGCGAGCCGACCGCGCAGACGAGGCGGCGCGTTTTCAAGCACGATGACCAGCATCGCCTAAACTCTCCGGATTCGGGATGGCGGGACCGACGGCATCTTCTGGCGCCTCCGGCGGCAGCACGCCGCCGGCGGAAAGCATCTCCTCGATGCTGGGAATGATACGTTCCAGCAGTTTCGTTTGGCGGAAGATGTCACGGCAGGCAAGTCGTACCGCCCGCTCCGGGTTGGGGCCGGGGGTCGCGGCGACCTTGAAGGCGGCGGGAACGACGGTATCGAATTTGTACACATCGGCCACATCATAGACGAAGGACAGCGCCTTGCCGGTGTGGATGAATCCCACCGCCGGTGCATAGCCCGCTGCCAACACCGCCGCTTCCGTCACGCCATAGAGGCAGGCGGTGGCGGCGGACAGACAGCGGTTGGGCAGATCGCCCGCGTCCCATTCCTTCACGTCATAGTTGCGGGCCCTCCACTCGACACCGAAGCGCGCCGCCAGACGTTTGTAGATTTCGCGTACCCGCGCCCCCTCTATGCCACGCAACTGCTCAACCGAACGTCGTTCCGGCGGTTTCTCGCCGAAGCGGATTTCGTACATCTTGCGCACCACTTTGAGCCGCAAGTCCGGCTCCAGCGCCAACCGGGCCTGGTAGAGCAGCCGGTCGGCGCGGGCGCCGCCGGGTTGGCCGGCGGAATAGAGCCGGACTCCGGCTTCGCCCACCCACACCAGCAACGTTCCCACGTGGCCCGCGAGCGCCGCTGCCATGTGGGAAACCCGTGTTCCCGGCTCCAGCATCAGGCAGGCGACGCCGCCAATGGGAATGTGGGTGCGAACGCCCTTGATATCGATGACGACAAAGGCGCCGTCGATCACATCCAGGTTGCCTTTCTCGACAAACAGGACTGATAGACGCTCCTTGATGGGAATGGGTTTGAGGGGTGGCAGCATGGGTTCAGTCTGTGCACTCTCCGGCCGCGGCCAGCATTCCCGACCTCAGGCTTGGCGAAATGTAATAGCCCACCGCGCACAGGCGCTCCATCAGAGGTGCCAACCGTTGCACGTGGCCAGCCCGTTTTCCCAGGAGCAGCAAGCCGCAGACACCGATCACCTGCAAGCCCAGCGCCTGGGCGGAACGTCGCCCTTGCCGCTCGTCAATCAGAATTTCCGCATCGCGTGCCAGCGCACTGGCAATAGCAGCGGTCTCCCCAGGGTCCAATTTTGTGGCTCTCACTTCCTCTGACGGAACGTCAGCCGGTATCCGGCACAGCACCCCCGACGCCACAGCCTGCCGAATCGCGGCAGCATCCTCACACTGTGACTGGGCCAGACATTCGTTGAAAACGGCTTCCGGTACGAGTACTTGGCCGAATAATTGCCCAGGCAGCCCGAGCAGGCCAAGTTTGGCCAAGGCAATCAGCGGCCCACTGTCAACGACGAGCAAGCTCTTCGACATGGGCCAACTCGGCTTCCAGTTCATCTGCCGAAAGGCGAACCACCGACACGCCCTGGGCGGAACAAAATTCCATGAATTCCCCAAGCAACATGCCGGCGATCTTCGCTGCCTGACGCAAGGTAATCGCCTCGTCGTCAAACAGCTTCACCGCCAATGCGGCCAGAACGCCTTTATGCAAAACCTTTTCGTCGAACGGCACGGCGATGAATACCGGGGTGCCATGCTTGGTGACAATGGACAACTCTCCGTCCTCCGCCCCCCGGATCAACTCCCCGGTACGCTCGCGCAGGTCTCGGACTGTGAAGGTTTGCATGATGCTCTCCCGGAAATGGTTTGTGCCATCAAACGATAGCACAAATCTTGCTGCCGACTCCCCGCCTCAAACCCGCCGCACCAGAAGCAGGCCGCAGCCGAAGGCTTTGGCGTGGCCTATGCCTTCGCGCAGGGTCTTACCGAACAAATTGGGGTCCGTCACGGTCAGCTCGCCGCTGAAATCCACGGTGGAAATTCGCAACTGCCCTTCTTTCTTGCTACCGTGCTGCTGGTAGGCTTCCACCGCTAGGCACTTCTGGTCAACGGCAAACCCGCGCAGAGGAGCGCGATCACTGAGCCAAGCGCCGGCATGTTCTTGCACCAACTCGTACAACTCCGGCCGTGGGTCTGGACTGCCGTCCGGCTGGATGCGGTCGGGTTTCCAGTCTTCCCATTTGTTCAACCCCCTTTCGACGAGCAGTGTTTTCTTGGCTTCGATCACGACATCGTGCCGCGTTCGCTTGCCGGTTCGGCTATGGGTAACGACGGGGTTGGCACGAAGCTCGAATTGCAGCCGGTCTCCAATTTCCAGGACCGGGGCGTAGTCCCGGGGATGAATCAGCCAGGCATCGGCAGCGGGTACAGGCGGGCGCTGGGAGACAACGTAGAAACGGGGCAGTCCATCCGCATCCCGACGGCGAAACAGGAAGTCCCGCGGGCTGCCCGCTTCCGCTGGGAAGAACCGCCACAACCATTGGTGCTCGACGTAAGGGCCTGCCGAACGCGCCCAGGCGTGGGCCGCTTCCCGTTCCCGGCCGGGGACGGGGGTGATCAGGCTGAAATACATGTCAGGACTCCTCTGCCAACAGCGCAATATGCTCGATCCGGTCGCCGAATTGCCAACTGCGGCGGCGGATCAGGCGGTCCTTGCGGCGGGTGCTCAAGTGGATGTTTGCCCCCGCCGCTACGCCTTCCGACCAGGCCAGCTTGCGTATCGGCGCCAGTTCTTCCAGCGGTGGGCGGCCTTTCCTGTCCAGGTGCTTCCGGCGCTCAGCTTCAATCTGTGCCCGGTAGGCTTCCATGGCGGACAGCGCCGAATCGGCCGCGAGCACGAGCGGATGCAAGGGTGCGGCGGGCGGGCACGATTTACGGCCCAGGTAAAGCACGAAATGCGGCTTTTGCAAGGCCTCCGCCAGTTCCGCCAGGGTACGGGGCGCACCGTCGAAGGCCTGCACCGCCACCAGCGAGGCGGCGTCCTGCCGGTAATCACGGGTGGACAGAATGGTGTGCAGATCGGATTTTGGCACCGCCAGTTCGTCCCGACGCGTGGCGTGAGGACGCTTTTTCAACGCCGTCTGGCCGGGCACCTGGGCCGTGTGATAGTCGCGCAACAGGTGGCCGCCAGATTGGATGCCAACGGCAAAGCCGTAGCTCGCGGCCAGGGCGGCATGGGCAGCTTCCTCCTCCCGCCGCAGGCCCAGGGCGGCGCCAAGCAGACCGACCAGGGCCGATTGGCCGGGATAGTCGATGCTGGGCCGGTATTCTCCGACCGCCGTATCGCCCCAAGACGCCAAAGGCGCTTGTAGTTGAAAAATCAGGAAGTCCATGGCCATCATTCCTGGACAAATGCTACCAGTTCGGCCAGCGAGCCCTCGCCGGTTTCGACGTTGAACTTATAGCGGTCATCGGCGCAGGCGCCATAGACCTTGTCGAAATTCACGTAGCGGCGTTCGAGTTCCTTGACCGACTTTTCCAGCATGTCTTCATTCTCGAATGGCTTGACCGGCTTCAGGAAAGCCTGGGCCAGGGATCTGGGTTGCTGGTCTCCCCTCTCGGCCAGGACATAGCTGGCGTAAGAGCGGGAAGCATGGCTGTTCTGCATGCCCGTGGGGGCAATCTTGGTCAAGGCATGGAGAAAGGCTTCCAGACTCTTGGCCGTCAGTTCCGCGTCCCCGCCCAAGTTCGCCTGGAGGAGTTCCCGGTTGATGCAGACATAAAGGTAGAACAGGCCGGCGCCGTAGCCGCGTTCGCCAATGTGGGCGGCTCCCTTGTCGGTCTTGTTCAGATCATCCACGGCGCTAAAATAATCGTCTTCCACCACGGATTTGTGGACGGTGATGGCGTGGGACACCTGGACCGCGGCTTCGACGTTGAACAGCGGGTTGTCCGCCAGCATGCGACCGAACATAGCGATGTCGGCTGCTTGTTGGGGTTTGCGCAGAAGCTTCAATTCCTCATCGGTGGGTGCGCTGTTGCGTGCGGCGCAGGCCTGCACCAGAGACTCGATGGCGGCTTGCTCCTCCGTCCCGAAATGGGCAAGCTGCTCAATTTCCAGGTCTTCGTCATTTTCGGTTTTCTTGTCGGACTTGATCTTGCCGAACTGGCCCGCGATGCTACGCGCCCATTCCCGGGCGGCCTTTTCGGCGCTGCCGGCCTTCTTCAGCGCGTCAAAGACTTCCCTGCCCATGCGCTTGGTCCGGGTGCCGACATGCCCCGCAAGGGCGGTGGTGAAAATGTCCGAGGTTCTCCAGGCGCGCTTCTGGCTCTGGGAAGAAATTCGCAAGCGGGTTGCGTCGCCCACCAGGGCGGTCTTGGGCCGGCCGGTGTCGTCACGGTTGAGGTTGGAGGGCGGATAGTTGGTCAGGACATGCAACTGGACAAAGCGCGACATTTTCTTCTCCTGTAAATTGGAAAGCGCGTAAAGGGGGCTAGGCTTTTTACTGCTTGGTCTTATCGGGCCATTGGTATGCGTAGGCCCATCGTTTTTTGACTGAGTCACTCCATGAGAGAACGTCGTCGGCTAGCGCCAGGATGTCCAAAGCCTTGCCATCCACTGTCTTGACCAAGAGCGGCAATACGCGGCGCAGGCCGGTGAACAAATCTTCCAGGTCCGGGGAGTCGAGCAATCGCAAAAAACGTAGCTCGCTGACGACCGGGCGATCCGTTTCTTTTTTTCTAACGCTCATGGCTTCAGGGAGTGAAAGAACGCCGTTTTTTTGTTTCTTCCCGTCCACATCCCCTCGCACATGAGCCAAAAGGGCAACTAACGCCGCCAAATGGTCATTGCGATATGCAGGGGCATTCTCAGGCCATCCGACATTTAGTAGCCGGCGATATAGGCGCTGGTAGGGGGCACTGAGCGCAACTGACGTAACGGAATCAGCCCGCCTAAGGATGGCGCGGCTGGCCCGGTCGTCCTCCAGGTCTTTCCACCACTCAAGTAAACAGCCGCCGAGAGCGGTTGGCCGCAAATTGCCGACTTCCTTGTCATACCAGTTGAACATGTTTTTTCCTTACGCAGCCTTCCTGGCTGCCTTGGTTGGCTTTTTTTCGGGGACGGGGAGGCCCAAGGCCCCAAGCAGCTTGGGGCCGCGCAGGTTCCTCTTGAGTTGGGTGTGGGCTTCGGCGATGCGGCGAGGATTCTGCCGCTCCACCTGGCCGGCGCCGACAAATTCTCCATCGAACAATCGCTCGGCAGTGTGCAGGAGAACCTGGTGCCAAGCCTGGCGCGCAGGAAGGGCATCTCGCTCGATAGCTTGTCTTTCACGGTCGATCAGGGCTTGCAACTGGCGATAGAAGGCGTCCTCGGTCCGGCTCCAGAAGGCTGCGTCCACCGCGCTGAAATCGCCCCGTGCATCGGCGCTGAACCAGGCGTCTTTCACTGCGCCGCGCAAATAGCTGGCGGCCAGGTCGGCGCTGGCCAACCACAACCCGACCTCATCCCGTATCCGCTCCAGAGCCCCGGATGCGCACTCGGCCAGGTCGTAAAGCGGCACGACGGATTCGTACCAGCAACGGGCCTTCATGTTGTCCATGTCGTAACCGAAGGCCCAGAGCCGCAAACCGCCGCCGAGTTGGCTGTGGCGGTGATCCAGCGCATGGCTGACAATGCGGGCCGCCCGCTGCTTCTTTTTGTCCGAAGTTTGGCCCAGCACCCAGGCCAGCCAGTGGCGATAACCCAGACCGCCGGGCTGGGGATGGAGCGGCAACTCGCCATCCTTGGCCTCGTAGTAAGGCGACAAAGGGTGATTCCAGGCGCCTTTGTAGTTGAGGCCGTAGTTCTTGGTCGCGTATTGACGGATCAGCCGGTCCGATTCGCGCCCGCAGATACTGCATTGCCCGCTGGCAACCGCATCAAGGTCGAGGCGGACGCGGCGCGGCATGGCCCAGAACAGATGATCGGGATGTACTTGCGCCGGAGCCGTTTCGCCGCTCTCCTTCTGGATGGCGCTCATGTCGGCGAGCCAGGGAAAGCGGAGGTGCTCGCCCACCTTTCCGGCGTCGCCACAAGAGGCGAGGAAGACTGAGCGCTCCTGCACGTTCAGCCACAGATCGCGCCACAGACCTCCGGGCGGTTGGCCAACGAGGAGCGTGGTGAGCGGGCCACCGCCGCGCAGGCCAGTGCGATGACCGACACCGCCAGACGGCGCATTGAGTTGCAGGGTCTGCAAGGCGGTGGCTGCGCAAGCCGGGCAAAGGGAAGCAGCTTGACCACGTTTGACGAAGTGGTCGCTGTTGTTTTTCAGGGCATTCTCGCCGGGCATTTCAATCAGCAGAGCACCGATGTCATTGACCGTACCATCGTCGGCCTTGAGAGTGAAATCCTGCATGAACCGCGCTCCGGCGCCGTCGAACTCGAAGGCCTTCAACACCGGCGCAAACCATTCCGCCAAGCTGGCCGCGTTCGGCGGGGTGGCCAGCAGCTTGCGCCACTGACTGGCGCTATCCGCCGGGGTGGTAGTTTGCAGCAGTCCGATGGCGAACTGGGCCAGGGCGCCATTGAAGTCCGGCCGGTCGGCGTCGAAGGCGACGATTTCCGTGTCGGAAAACCGGGTAGGTGCGATCCATTCCCGGCTGCCGTCGCGGCGGCGTACCGGAATCCAGGGTTCATTGAGCAGCAGATTCATGGTGTCTCCCGAGGTGAAGTGTGACGGAGCGGTTTTGGAGGCCGCCTTTCCGCTTTCAGCGGCGATTGCCTGACTTTTGGAGGATCAAGGAGTCCACGCGTTGGTGTGGCGGGTGTCACAGCGCGCATGTTATGTGAGGTTGCTAGCAGAGTCAATAACGTTTTGAAGGGTGAAGGTTTTTCAAATAACAAAAAAGAAGTCCATTTTGCTCAGCTCATGTTTGTGAGAAACTCGCGCCGTTCCCCGCACGTGCGGGGATGAACCGGGTGATGGCTTTTCAATCGGCTATATGCGATCTCGTTCCTCGCCTAAGCGGGGCTTGCGCCGGACAGAACATCGTTCGGCGCTTGCACTTCAACCAATCCCAGTTCGCTGCTGTATCGCCAAACTTTTTCCTGGGCAGCCTTCCCTTCCTCTGGCCGACTAAGCGCTTTTCCGATCCACTCGCCCGCTACCTCGTCAAGTGGCAGCAGCACCGACCATTTCCCCTTACCTGGCAAACTGAGCAGCAACTGATCGACAGCGGCTTTCCTGACGGGGTCGGTTTCCTCGAATGAAGCGGCAATCAGTCTTTCCGCCATGCGCAGGCTGCTGTAGGCCCAGGCGTGGCGTCCGCCTTCATACCCGGCCCAGGGGCAAAGTTGCCCGCCTTCCCAGCGGACGAGCACGACGGTGGTAGTGGCCTCGCCCAAGCGCGAAGGCGTTTTCGCTTCGCTCCACCAGTCGATTACGTCGCTGCGGACATAGCCGGCTTCGCGCTTGACGATGTTGCGCTGTGCTTCGCTCATCTGGCCGTAGCGTTCGCCTTCGGCCCGGTTGGCGTTGGCTTCCAGGCCCTTTGGGATATCGGCGTCAGGGCCGAAGACACTTTCGATCAGCGGGCGAGCGCCGCCGGGCATGGCAATGCTTCCCTGGCGCAAGGCCTTGGCGGTCAGCCATAACTGGCCGTGGTGGGGATAGACGCCCGCCGCCTTGGGCAGGAATTCCTTGAACCACCGGGCGTGCGGCTCATCCGACCAGGCCGGGCCGAAGACCCACAGGCAGGGAGTGCCGCGCTGGTCTCGAGCGGCGAGGTCGGCAAGACGCATCCCTATTGGGTCGCGCGGGTGCCTTTGCAGTCGCCCGGCCCGCTGGATCAGGCGGTCTATGGGCGCCAGGTCGCTGACGACGAGATCCCAGTCCGCGTCCAGGCTTTGCTCGGCTACCTGAGTGGCGATGACCAGCTTGCCGGCCCTGCTTTTCGGGTTGCTGTCCTTGCCGAAACTCTCCAGGATGTCCTGCTCGGTGCCCAACCGGTCGACATAGGCAAAGCGGCCATGGAACAGGGTGAGCCGCTCCGGTGGCAACTTTTCAGTGAATTTTGCATGGGCGGCCAAGGCGTCGAAGACGGTATTGCGCATCCAGCACACGCACTTGCCTGCCGCCAGGGCTTGTTCAATGGCGACAATGACTTCGGACTCTTCGGAAACATAGCGCACGGCCAGTTCCCGGCAGATATCGGGTCGAGTCGCCAAGGGCGTTTCCTGGAGGAGGTCGGGCGCGGCACTGTGCCAGGCGCACACAACCGGATAGGCGGATTCCCGGATTCGGGGTACGGCCTGACCGCGTCCGCGGGCAAACGCATCCAGCAGGGATTGCTTCATCCGTTCCGGCAGGGTGGCGGAGAGAAGGATCGCGCTGCCGCCGGCCTGGGCGTGAAACTCCAGCAGGGTTTCCAGTACTCTCTGCATGTAGGGGTCGCAGGCGTGCACTTCGTCCACCACCAGCACCTTGCGCAACAGGCCGAGCAGGCGCAAGGACTGATGCTTGCTGTGCAGGACCGCCAGCAGGGCTTGATCCACCGTCCCGACGCCGGCGGGAGCTAGGAGGGCGCTCTTGTTGCGGTCGGCGAGCCAGGCGGCGCAGCGGGCGCTGGCGGTTTCGTCGAGTTGCCGGCGGTCTTCTTCGTCCGGTCCGGGCCTGAAGACGGACTTGGCGAAGTAATCCACGAGCTTGCGCTGGCCATGGGCGAGTACCAAGCTGGCGAACCCAACAAACAAGCGCTCTTGGACCTGGTCAATGCGCCTGTACATGGCGTTGGCGGTGGCCATCGTCGGCAAGCCGATGAAAAACCCATCGGCGCAGCCGCCAGCCATGAGCCGGTGGGCAAGCATCACTGCCGCCTCTGTCTTGCCCGCGCCGGTGACATCTTCGAGCAGGTAAATCTGCGGCCCCGCGGAGAGATCTGCTCGGCATACCCACTCCTGGAGCGGCGAAGGCGTCTCGATGGCGGAAAACAGGTCTGAAAAGCCGAGTTCTTCCTGTCGTCCGGGTGGCAGCACACCGGAAGACTGCAAAGCACGGCGAGCTTGTTTGCGAGCGTAAGCCCAATATTCGGAAAGCGGCTGGGGATCGGTGCGATAGGGGAAGAAGTCGGTATTCGATCCCAGCCAGTCGGCCAGGACGGTCACTCCAGCCACCCACCAGGACAGCAGTTTGCTGGTATGCTCGAACGCTTCCTCATCGAGTCGGCCGGGAATGGCCCGTACCGCATCGGTCAGCAAAAGCTCGGATAAATCGGCGACGAAGCGGGCGATGGCGGCATTATCGTCTCGCCGGTCGAAGTGGCTTTCCCAGAAGTTGTGGCTGGATTCGGGCGGTTGCCCATGGTGGCCGGTAACCGCGCGCAGCCACCAATTGAGCCCATCTGTAGCTTCGGCGCTGCCCTCGCCAAACCAGGATTCCTCCTCTGCCTGGGCGGCGAGAATGTCCCGCCAGTAGAGCCAGCCGAGACTGTCGTGGCGGATACGATAGGGTTTGCCCGGCGCGGGCGGGCGGTCGCGCAAGGCCTGGAACAAGTCCGGCTTCTGCCCCTGGAAGGACTCGGCAAACTTGCCCAGGTCGTGCAGCGCAATCCAGAACGCCAGCCACCGGGGAAGCGAATCTTCGTCCACGTTTCCCAGGGACTGCCGCAGCAAGATTTGCAAAGCCGGGGTTCGCCGCAGGTATTGGTCGGCCACTGCCGCCACGTCCAGACAGTGATAGGCCAGGCTGTGCCAGCCCGGGGAATGGGCTCGGTCCGGCGGCAATTCGCTCGACGCTTTGCCCCAATACGAAAAATACCGCGGATCTGCCATGGCTTTCCCCTTACGCCGGCCAATCGCGTCATATTTGGGGACTCAGCACGTCACCAGAAGACGCAGTCGCAAAATTTCCTGCACCGACCATAGGGATTATGGCATAGGCTAGGATTGAAAGCGTCGAGGACTTGTGTCGCAGGATTGCAGCCGGGAACTCTTGTATTATGTTTTGTAATACAGACGGAGACTTCTGCCATGCGAACCTTGTCCCTGCGCCTCGATGACCAGACCGATGCCTTGCTGCGCGCTTATTGCGCGCGTACCGGGGTCAGCCAGACCGAGGCGGTGAAGTCCGGAATCGCGGCGCTCGTGGCAACCACAAGCCCACCGGCACAAATCGCTGAAGCGCTCGGCCTGGTTGGCTGCTTTGACAGTGGCATCGGTGATCTTGGCCGCAATCATGCGCAACGCCTGCGCGATTCGGCATCTACCGCCTGCCCGGCGGGCAAGGGCTCGACAACCTGCTGGGCCACCTTTGAGTGACGGGCGTGCGCGTCAAGCCGACCACCGCCCGGAAGACTGGCGCGCCGGTCAACTGCGCTGATGGGTCATCAGTTTTCGCAAGCCGTCGGTGTTGAGAATGCGGATCTTTCTTTGATGCACGGCAAGCAGACCGTCTTCCTGGAAACGGGAAAACGCCCGGCTGACGGTTTCGAGTTTGAGACCGAGATAGCTGCCGATCTCGTCACGCGACATCCGCAGGTTGAATTCGGCCGGCGAATAGCCGCGCGCCTTGAAGCGCTGCGACAGGTTGAGGAGAAAAGCCGCCAAGCGCTCCTCGGCGCGCATCGTGCCGAGGAGCATCATGACCCCGTGATCGCGAACGATCTCGCGGCTCATCACCTTGTGGAAGTGATGCTGCAGCGTATGGATCTGCCGCGACAGCCCTTCGAGATGCAAGAAGGGGATCACGCACACTTCGCTGTCTTCCAGCGCGATGGCGTTGCAGGTGTGTACTTCGCTGCTGATGCCGTCGAGGCCGAGCAACTCGCCGGTCATCTGGAAACCCGTGACCTGGTCGCGGCCATCCTCGATCAGCACATCGGTCTTGAAAAAGCCGCTCCGGATCGCGTAGATCGACGCGAAGCCCTGGCCGGCACGGTACAGATGGTCGCCGCGCTTGAGGCGCCGGCGCGTAGACACCAGTTCGTCGAGCTTTTTCAGATCCTCCGGCTCGATGCCGATGGGCAGGCATAGCTCGCGCAGATTGCAGTTCGAACAGGCGGTCTTGACGACCTCGAACGCAAGTCTGGCGGTCGCGGCACTGGTAGGCATGCGAATCCTTTTCACTCAACCCCGCGTTTGATCCACGTCAACCCGATTGATTCTGCGAGGTCCGATAATGAAGACAATGAATAGTCCAATGGAAACATGAACTCCGTCGCTGGCAACCTTGTCTTTGATCCCCAGATCATCCGCCGCTTCGACATCAACGGCCCGCGCTACACGTCGTACCCGACAGCGGACCGTTTTGTGGAAGCGTTTGGTTCGGACGCCTATCAACTCTGGCTCGGCAAGCGCAACATCGGCGCCATCAGCCGACAACTGTCATTGTACTTCCACATTCCGTTCTGTAACACCATCTGCTATTACTGTGCCTGCAACAAGATCATCACCAAGGACCACGGTCGGTCGGCCAAGTACCTGAAGTACCTGGCCAAAGAACTGGCGCTGCAGAGCAGCCATCTCGAGGGCGGCGATCAGGAGGTGGCGCAGTTGCACTGGGGTGGCGGCACGCCAACTTTCCTTTCGCACGATGAAATGCGCCAGTTGATGGCCGCGACGCGCCAACATTTCACGCTGATCGACGGCGGCGAGTACTCGATCGAAGTCGATCCGCGCAAGGTCGATCGGGCGACTGTCAAACTCTTGGGCGAACTCGGCTTCAATCGCATGAGCGTCGGCGTACAGGATTTCGACCCCGGCGTACAACAAGCGGTAAATCGCATCCAGAGTGAGGAGGAAACGGTCGCCGTAATCGACGCGGCGCGTGCGAGCGGTTTCAAGTCGATCAGCGTCGACCTCATCTATGGCCTGCCGAGGCAGACAGTGGCGGGCTTCAGCGACACCCTGGAACGGGTCATCGCCGTCGCTCCGGACCGCGTCTCGATCTACAACTACGCGCATTTGCCCAGCCTCTTCAAACCGCAGAGGCGCATCGTCGAATCCGACATGCCGAGCGCCGACGAGCGTCTGCAGATTCTGGCCCTGGCGATCCGCAAGATGACCGAGGCGGGCTACATTTATATTGGCATGGACCACTTCGCCAAACCCGATGATGAACTGGCTACAGCGCAGCGCCAGGGGCGCCTGCACCGCAACTTCCAGGGCTATTCGACGCATTCGGACTGCGATCTGCTGGCCTTCGGCATCTCGTCGATCAGCAAGGTCGGGCCGACCTACAGCCAGAACGTGAAGACGCTCGACGAGTATTATGATTTGTTGGACAGCGGCACGCTGCCGGTCTACCGGGGCATCGAACTGAACGCCGATGACCTGCTGCGCCGCTCGATCATCCAGTCGCTGATGTGTCACTTCGAACTGTCGATCGAGTCGATCGAAATCGCGCATCTGATCGACTTCAGGAAGTACTTCGCGACCGAACTCGATGATCTGCGCGAAATGGTCGACGCCAGCCTGGTTCGCGTCGACGACAAGTGGATCACCGTTCTGCCGCGCGGACGAATGCTGGTCAGGGCCATTTCAATGGTTTTCGACCGCTACCTGCGCGCCGACCGACAGCGCACCCGCTACTCCAAGGTGATCTGACGCCGACCGGGCAGAGCACTCGCGGCTCGCCAACTTCACTGACCAACGCATCCGCAGCCAAGAGCAGAATAAAAACGCGTTTCGTCGCCAAACCATGAAGGGCATAATGTCGCCTCATTCACGGGAGGAGCGATGCGCTTCATTCATTGCGCTGACATTCATCTCGACAGCCCGCTGCGCGGCCTCGAATTCTACGACGGTGCGCCCGCCGAGGAGATGCGCGGCGCCACACGCCGTGCTTTCGCCAATGTCGTCGACCTGGCCATCGACCGATCGGTCGATTTCGTACTGATCGCCGGCGACATCTTCGACGGCGACTGGCCGGACTTCAACACCGGCCTGTATTTTGCATCCCAACTACGCCGCCTTGCCGAGTCCGATGTCCGCGTCTTCCTGACCTACGGCAACCATGACGCGGTCAGCAAATTGACCAGGTCGGTGCCGCTGCCGAAGAACGTTTTCAGTTTCCCGGCGAATCGTCCGGCCACTGAAGTGATCGAGTCGCTGGGTGTGGCGATCCACGGGCAAAGCTTTGCCTCCGAGGCCGTGAGTACCGATCTTTCCGCCGCCTATCCCGCAGCGCGCAATGGGCTGCTCAATATCGGCGTTCTGCACACATCCTTGTCCGGACGCGAGGGACACCAACCCTACGCGCCGACAACGGCTGATCGCCTGACCGACAAGGCTTACGACTACTGGGCGCTGGGTCACGTGCACACGCGCGAAATCGTCCGTGAATCGCCCTGGATCGTCTTCCCCGGCAACACGCAGGGGCGGCACGCTCGTGAAACCGGCGCCAAAGGCTGCATGGTCGTCGAAGCAGAGCCGGGCGTAGGCATTCGCTCAGTCGACTTCGTTCCGACCGACGTGGCCCGCTGGCATCACCTGACTGTAGATATCGCCGCGCTGTCGTCCGCGGACGATCTCCACGCCGCCGTGCAGGCCGAAGTACGTGCGGCGCAGCTAGCCGCCGAAGACCGGATTCTCGCGCTGCGCCTGACGCTCGCCGGGCGTGGGCCGCTGCATCAGGTCATTGTTTCGAATAGAGAAGCGATTCGGGCACAGCTCTCGGCCTCGGTTGGCGAAGCGTCAGCCGGAATGGCCTGGCTCGAAAAAGTCCGGATCAAGGTCACTGCACCGCTGGATCTACCGCGCCTCGCCGAGCGCGATGATCCGATCGGCTTGCTGATCCGCTCGATCGAATCCCTGGCCGCGGAGCCGAGAACGCTCCACTCGCTGGCCGAGTCGGTGCTTTCCGAACTTGCCCAAAAGCTCCCGCCTGAATTGCGCGGGTCCGAGAGTGCCTGGGCACTCGATTCTCCCGAGGCCCTGGCCGACGCGCTGGCCAACGCCAGGGAACGTCTGCTGGCGACGATCGCTGCCGAGGACGCCTGATGAGGATCGAGCAGATCGATCTCCGGGCGTATGGCCATTTCAACAACCAGCGTTTGCTGCTCGGCGGTGGCGCGAATCTGCACATCATTTGCGGTCCGAACGAGGCCGGCAAGACGACGCTCTGGCGAGCAATCAATGGCGCGCTGTTCGGCATCGCTGAGCGTACGCAGGACGCTTTCCTGCACGAGGCGAGGAAGCTGCGCGTCGGTCTCTCTCTGCGCGCTCGTTCCGGCGAGCGCCTGGCGGTCATGCGCCGCAAGGGGCGGGTCAATACCCTGCTCAAGTACGATCCGGCGAGCGGCAACGAGTTAGCCGAAACGGTCCCCGAAGACCGTCTGCGCGACTGGCTCGGCGGCCTCAGTCAGGGGCTCTTCCTGGCCATGTTCAGCCTCGACCACGACGCGCTGGTGCGCGGTGGTGAAGCGTTGGCGCAAGGCAGGGGCGATGCCGGCGAGAGCCTCTTCGAAGCTGGCGCGGGTCTGACTTCGATCCGCGCTCTGCGTGCCAGGCTCGATCGCGAAGCGGAAACCCTGTTCAAACCACGCGCATCGACATCGGCCATCTACCGGGCACTGGCGGACTACGAGGCAAGCAGGCGGCAGGCGAAGGACGCCGCAGTGCGGCCGGCGGAATGGAGCGCGGCCAGGTCGGCGATGGACGCGGCGAGCAAGGACTACGAAGCCGTTCGTGTCGAACAGGCCAGCCTGCAGAAGGAAGCCCGTCGGCTCGAGCGGCTGGCTGCGATTCTCCCGGACGTGGCGGCGCTCGAACTCGCGCAACAGCAGCTCGCGGAACTCGCCAGCGTACCCATGCTCCCGCCTTCGGCGCCGACCGAACGAGTAGCTGCGGTCACCAAGAAAGCTGAAGCCCTCGGCGCCGAACGCACAGCCTCGCAACGCTTGCAGCAGCATCAGACGGACCTGGCGGCAATTCAGATCAACGACGCCGTGCTCGCCGATGCCGAGGCCATCGAAGCGATTCACCACGCGACCAATGCCTACCGCGATGCGGGAGTTCAATCCGCCAAGGCCGACGCCGCGATCGCCGCGGCGCAGAGCGACTTTGATTTCATCCTCAGACAAATCGTTGGCGACGACAAGCCCATCGATCCGCTGCAATGGCTCCCGGATCCGACCCGGACGGCAAAGGTCCGCGCCTTGATCACCTCGGGCGCGACGCTCAAGGCCACGCATAAAGCCCATCTCAGGACTCAGCGCGAGAAGAAACTCGAAGTCGACCAGCTCGACGCGGAAATCCTCAGCCTGGCGCACGAGGACTGCGCCGAGGATTTGGGCGCCTACCTGGACTCGATCGCTGATCACGGCGACCCGGAAGCGCGAGCACAGCAACTCGAAGACGAAGCGGCCGCTGCGGCAGCGAAGCTCGACAGCGAAGCCCGTGGGCTGAAAATGCCTTCGGCAGAATCCGTGGCGCAAACGACACTCCCGCTGGATGCCGAACTGCAATCCTGCAAGTCAGCGGACGAGGAATTGCGCCGCCGAACGCGTTCGATCCGTGAGGCGATCGAAAAGATCGAGAACGATCTCGCCGCCTTGCAGGGCGATATCAAGGGGCTGGAAGTACGCGGCGACGTGCCGACCCGAGAAGCCGTCGTCGGCGAGCGCGACACGCGCAACGCGCTCTGGCTTGGCATTCGCCGGCATTTCATGCCGACCACGGGCGAACCCGTGCCAACCGATCCACCGCCCCCGGCCGAACGCTACGAGCATGCCGTCACCTGCGCCGATGACGCTGCTGACGGATTGTTCGCCGATGCCGAACGAGCCACCCGTTACGCCGAGTTTCGGGTGCGCGAAGCGCAGATGCAAAACGGCCTCGGCCTGGAAAGGGAACGCGGCGCTTCGGTCGCCAGGGAACAGGAAGATCTCGATCAGAGCTGGACCGCATTGCTCTCGGCGCACAGCCTGCCGTCGCTGAAAATCACCGAAGCGCTGCAATGGGTCGCCAAGCGGGAAGCCTTCCTGCAGAAGTTTGCTGCCCATCAGACGAAGCAGCAGGAGGCACAGCAGCGCCGCACGCTCGCTCAGGACATCCGTACGCGGCTCTGCGAAATCCATGCCCTGATGAACCGGCCCGCCCCGGCAGCGACCGAGCGGATCTCCGAAATTCTGGCACGAGCGCGGGCCGTTGCCAAACGGCACGCCGAGCAGCTTGCTCAGCGCCAACTGAAAGCAAGCCACCGGGCGAAAGCTGATGCCGCCTTGAAACACGCCGTCGCCGCCGCATCTGCGAGCGGCGCTCAACTGGACGCCTGGACTACACAGTGGGGCGCAGCGATGGCGGCGATTCGTCTCGCCGGCGAGGCGAGCGAAGAAGAGGCGAGCGCCAGACTCCAGCAATGGCTGGATCTCACCCAGGCCCACGACACGCTGGACCGATCAAGAAGCGAGCAGCGCAGTGCCCGGATCCAGATCGACGACTACGAATCCCGCCTGCTCAGGACCTGGCAAGGTATCCGCGGCGGGGTACTGCCAGCCGACGGACGTAGCCATGATCTGCTGGCAGCCGATCTCTATCGCGAACTGACGCTCACGCGCTCACTGCAGGAGAAGAAGAACACCCTGACCCAGCAGATTGTCGATGATCAGCAGGCCGTCGACGAAGCTCGCCAGTCAGCAGTAGACGCCACGCTGGCCATCGACAAGCTTCTTCTGCTTGCCGGCGGCGTCACTGTCGATCGTCTTGAACTGGTCGAGGGACAAAGCGCGCAACGTTCCGCACTGACGGCTGAAGTCCGTGAAATAGAGACCCGGCTGGTCAAGTCTGCCGGCCTGCCGCTGGCAGAAGTACTCAAGCAGGCGGCCGGCCAGGACCCCGATGCCGTTGCCGATGCGCTCAACGACAGCGGACAGGAGAATGAGCTGAAAGCCGCTGCCGTGCAGCAGCGGCATGAAAGCTACCTCGCCGCCAGGCAGACCTTCGACAGAATGGATGGCTCGGCCGCAGCCGCCGATGCGCAGCAAAAAACCGCGCAGCACGCGGCACGGATTGTTGAGCTGAGCGCCGACTATGCCGCATCGCGGATCGCATCGGCGGTACTCGCACAAGTGATCGACACCTACCAGAAGCGCAACCAGGGGCCGCTGATCGAGCAAGCGTCAAAGCGCTTTGCGATCATCACGTCCGGCCGCTATAGCGGCATTGTCATCGACTACGACGAAGACAAACAAATCCTCAAGGCCGTGCGCGCCGATGGTGAACGCCTGAGCATGGAACAACTGAGCACCGGCCGCCGAGACCAGCTCTTTCTGGCGCTGCGACTCGCCGCCATCGAAGGCCACGTCGGCAACGGCGAACCCTTGCCGGTCATTGTCGACGACATCATGATCCAGTTTGACGATGAAGCCGCCGCCGCTACCTTCAAGGTGCTCGCCGACCTGTCGCAGCGCACACAGGTGCTTTTTTTGACGCATCACGCGCATTTGCTCGACGTCGCCGAAACGTCCATTGGCGCCGGCGCCTACCAGGCGCATCGTTTGTCGGCGTAATTGCAGATTTCCTGATCTCGAAGGAAATTTGGATTAACCCGAAAGCCGTCCCTACCGACTACCGAAGAGGAGATGTCACGCATGCAACTCACCACATTTCGTAATCTCATCGGCGCCGCATTGATGGCAGGTGCCCAACTGGTCATTTCCGCACCGGCCGTTGGCACCCTCGAAACCGTCGCCGAATTGCCCATTCGGCCGGGCAATGTGTCCCCTACGCCGAACGGTCGGGTCTTCGCTACCGTGCATCCGCTGGATGTGCCGTCAGGCCTGCAATTGATCGAAATCACCGGTCCGGAAAGCTACCGCCCCTGGCCCTCGGCTGAACTGCAAAGCGATTCGACAACGCGTGGTGAAACACGCATTGATGCCCCACTAGGCATTACCCAGGATGGCAAGGGTCGCCTGTGGATCACCGACATGGGGCTGAATATCGGCAAGACCCGGCTGTGGGGTTTTGATATCGCCACCGGAAAGCTGGTCAGGAAGATTGACCTGCCGAGCGCTGTCGCACCCAAGGACAGCTTCATCCAGGATCTGGTCGTTGATGCCGGGCGCGGCTGGATCTACCTGGCAGACATCAACAACCCGGCCCTGCTGGCCGTACGCATCGAGGATGGGAAGGTTCGCCGTTTTCAGGGACATGCCAGTCTGCAGGCTGAAGAAGGTGCGGAAATACGGGTGGGTGGCAAGCCGACCTTCTTCGGCGGAAAGCCAGCCAAAGCGGGAGTCAATCCGCTGACTTTGTCACCTGACGGAAAGACACTGTATTTTGGTGCGATGACCGGAACTCACTGGTATTCCGTGCCAACACGCCTGTTGCGTCAAGGAAGCGATGCCGAAATTGCCGCCGCCATTCGCCTCATCGGGCGCAAGCCCGTCTCCGATGGCGCCACGACCGATGCCGCCGGCAACCACTTCTTTACCAATCTGAACGAGGATGGCATCGATCGTCTGGACACCCGGGGCGTACTGCAGCCGCTCGTTCGCGACCCCCTGCTGAACTGGGCTGACAGCGTAAAGTTTGGCGACCAAAGCTGGCTCTATATCTCGGTCAACCAACTGCACAAGACCAAGGCTTTCACGGGTGGCGAGGACCAGGGAACACCGCCCTACCGCATCATGCGAGTATGGACCGGAACAGCGGGAGCAGTACCCCGCTAGCTCTGCCGATTGGTACGTCCCGAAAGGAATGTGATTTCCCTTGCTGTGGCACAGCGGTACGCGGCGGGGTCACCTACCCAAAGCGCCTGACCGCCTGCTTCTGAACAACTTGCTTACTGCCTGTTTGGCGCCTGTTGCCGACGATCAGAGCGTTTCGCGCGAGCCTGACTGCACACAAGCGCAGGGCCTGACATTCCAACACACAAGAACGACCCAACCAAGCTGTTGTAATGTTAGATCTGACCCCGATGAGCGCTATCGGTGGTGGAGCGGTGATAGTCGATAAATTCGGCGGCGCGGGGGGAGGAGACCCTGTTCCGCTACGCTCCACGGGGTCTCCTCCCCCCGCAGAAGCAAGATCAACAGCCACAGCACAAACCAAAGCACAGGCAGAACCGGGACAGCGCCGTC
Organism: Candidatus Accumulibacter aalborgensis; assembly: GCF_900089955.1. Lineage (GTDB taxonomy): Bacteria > Pseudomonadota > Gammaproteobacteria > Burkholderiales > Rhodocyclaceae > Accumulibacter > Accumulibacter aalborgensis. The sequence continues at coordinate 19,378 of NZ_FLQX01000139.1, forward strand.
CAGCTGCGACTGAAGTCAAGTACCCAGCTTAAACAGACTTGATTCTTGTCTTGACTTCGGGATCCACTTTAGCCCTGCGGCATGCGTGATGCATGCGACCATGGCCCCTTTGAATGCTTCTTGATGAGCAAGCTGATTAGGCCGGTAACAAAAAGAAGTGAGGTTGAAGGTTCAGGAGCCGAGGTGGGAGAACTTGAGCCGAAGAACTGAATCTCTGATAAGCCCACCCCAAAAGTCATATCATTAGCATAATTGCTTAGGATGTTGAAGCGTACAAACTGGGCTGTAACATTGAACGGAGACACCAGTTCGCCCAAATAGTCACTTGTCCCGGGTGCCTGAGAGAACAGGAAGGCGCCTAAGTTGGCATAGCTGGCTCCGTCATTTGACGTAGAAATGTCTACACTCCTAATACTTCGTTCAGTATAAGGAACCCCATTAAGATCACGGAAACTATTGAAATTCCAGACACGAAAACTGTTCAGAACATACTTAGAACCGAGATTAAACGTAATTGTCGGGCCTATATCTGTTGGGCCGTTTGTGAGAGATGGGATGAATGTGTTTGCATCCCACATTGTACCATCAGGGAGGTTAGTATGACGTCCGATGGCATCAAGCCCACTACCATCCACAACGTGGATGGCTGCTCGGTCATAGATTGAATTCGAACTTGTAAGTTCACTCGAAACTACGTAAATCGTGACACCCGAAATCGGACTGGCTTCCACCCGTCCTGGCCAGATAAACAGTTGTGACGTGAACAGTAACCCAGCAAACGCTTTCTGGTACCAAGTCAAAGTCAAGTTCATGTTTTTCTCCATTGGTTGTGTGGGCCTTGATCATCGTTCCGGCCGCGCCACGCTCACGGCACGGCTCGGGCGATTTGGCGAGAGCACGCGCGCCCTCGGGTGGAACGACGCTGGAAACGCCGCACCCCAGTGCGCCGCTGTCTCGCCGGCGACGCCGGCATTGCGTGCCGCGGATAGACCACTCCCGACTGCGGTGTGGCGCTCCCCGGTAGGTGGCCGGAATGATGATCAAGGCCGGTTGTGTGCAACGAATGTTTTTTAAAGCGCCTAAGGCCACGGACACACCTGGATCCGCGAAAAACACACCTTCACACCTTCCGCGGCCAAGCTTCTCAACCAGATGTGCAACCCGCGTCCCCCTCGACAAATTCAATATAGACCACGAAACACAGTATTTCAACCCGCAATTGTGCATCATCCCACCTTGCCACAAGCACCACGGTCGGGCGACCGCCATTGGCCACGTGTCAGCTTTTCCTCCAGTCCTGGCAAAGCGTTCCACACTCGGTAACGCCACCCTACCTGCACTCCCGACAAGCCCCGACCCCCAAACTTTCTTCAGGCTCCCGCCTTCAAGCGCCAGCCCGGAAACTCCGCGCGAAAAGTACTACCCTCCCCCACCTGCGACTCGATCCCGAGCTTCGCCTGGTGCCGCAGCAGGATGTGCTTGACGATGGCCAACCCCAGCCCGGTGCCGCCGGTGTCGCGCGAGCGGCCGCGATCGACGCGGTAGAAACGTTCGGTCAGCCGCGGCAGGTGCTCAGCGGGGATGCCGACACCGGAATCGCGTACCGCAAAGACTCCGGCCCCTCGGCGCACCGCCCATTCGATAACGATGTCGCCGCCGGCCGGGGTGTAGCGGATGGCATTCGACACCAGATTGCCAAAAGCGCTGTGCAATTCCTTGCGGTTGCCGCGCAAGGTGGGCCCCTGGCAAGCGATCTCGATCCGGTGCCGGCCTTCGCTGAGGCTTTTTGCTTCGGCCAGCAACTGCGCCAGCAGATCGGCCATGTCGACATCCTCTTCGCTTGCCGGGGCGTCTTCGGCTTCCAGCCGCGACAGGGTCAGCAGGTCGTCGACCAGGCTCAGCATGCGCGCGGTCTGGTCGCTCATCAGACGCGCGAAATGCTGGCGCTGATCGGCGTTCATCGCGCCGTCGTCGGCAAAATGCTCGAGGAAACCGCTGACCACGGTCAGCGGCGTGCGCAACTCATGCGACACGTTGGCGACGAATTCGCTACGCATCGACTCGACGCGGCGAGCGTCGGTCACGTCGAGGCTGACCAGCAACTTCTGCCGTTCGCCCAGGGGAACGACGCGCAGCGCGTAGATGCGCGTCCGCGCCGCCGGCGACTGGAGCAGGAAGGGAGCAGTCGCGTCCGGGCTGCCGAGATAGTCGCCAAACCCTGGCGTGCGGACGAGTTGCTCGATGATCGCGCCGGTATCACGCGGCATGTGGATTGCCAGGTGCGCCTCGGCGGCGCGGTTGTGCCACTGGATACGGTGGCTGCCATCAAGGATCACCAGGCCATCGGGGACGGCGTCCATCGCCTCGCGGAACGACCGCAGGCTGGCCTCGACGGCAGCGAGGTTCTTGGCGTCGAGGCGTAGTTTCCGCGACAGTTTGAGAAAAACTTCGCCCCAGGCGCCGCCGGCATCGGGATAGTGGGCGCTGTCGGCACGACCAGGAGTGTCAAGCCACGCCAGCAGTACCGATAGCCGGTGGGTTTGCGCGCAGACGACGAGCAGGAAACCGAGCGCCGCTGCCGCCCAACCCCAGGCCGAGCCATAAAGCAAGCCGGCGAGCAATGCCAGCGAGACAATCGGCAACACGCCGGTCAGCAGCGTCTTCGCAAACCACCGCCCGCCGGGGCTCATGGCGCCATCTGGTTCGCCCCGGCTCGATTGCTCAGTTTGTAGCCGGCTCCGCGAACGGTTTCGACCATCTGCTCGGCCGCCGGCCCGAGGGCGACGCGCAGGCGGCGGATGTGGATGTCGACCGTGCGGTCTTCGATATAGACGTGATCGCCCCAGACGTTGTCAAGCAGTTGCTGGCGCGAGTACACCCGCCCCGGGTTGGCGATCAGGAAACGCAGCAGCCTGAACTCGGTCGGCGTCAGCGTAATTCGCTGGCCGTCGACGCGCGCTTCGTGACTGACCGTGTCGAGTTCGATCGGGCCGGCGCTCAAGGTGCCCTTGACGAACTCGGGAGCGCAGCGGCGCAGCACCGCCTGCACCCGCGCGATGAGCTCCTTCGGGCTGAAGGGCTTGACGATGTAGTCGTCGGCGCCGCCTTCGAGTCCGGCGACGCGGTCGCTTTCCTCGCCGCGCGCGGTCAGCAGGATGACGGCCAGATTGCGCGTGCGCGGATCACTGCGCAGCCTGGCCGTCAACGCCAGACCCGATTTACCCGGCAGCATCCAGTCGATCAGCGCCAGATCGGGCAGTGTGGTGCGCAACAAGGTCTCGGCCTCTTCGGCGGTGTCGGCACAGAGCGGCTGATAGCCGCCGCAGACGAGCGTGAAGCGTAGGAGCTCCTGGATGCCCTTGTCGTCCTCGACGACAAGGATCAGCGGCAGACTAGATACCGCTTGCATCACGCTTGGTCCGCTTTCTTCCTGACCGCAGCGCTGTGCCGAATGTCGGTACCGCTGACCACATAAACCACATTTTCGGCAATGTTGGCCGCGTGATCGCCGACGCGTTCGATGGCTTTGGCAATCCAGATGATGTCCAGCGCCTCGCTGATCGTGCGTGGATCTTCCATCATATAGGTGATCAGTTGCCGCAAGATGGCGTTGAAGGCGGCGTCGATCGCCTTGTCGGAGCCGATGACATGGCGGGCGGCGTCGACATCCAGGCGTGCCAGCGAATCGAGCGCGCCCTGAAGCATATCGGTGGCCAGCCTTCCCGAATGGTACACGTCGGACAAGCGCGGGATGCGCTGACCGCCGGCCAAGTGCAGCTTGCGCGACATGTTGGCGATCTTGGACGCCTTGTCGCCAACCCGCTCGAGGTCGGTGACGATGCGCGAGATGGCCATAATCAGGCGCAGGTCGCGAGCGGTCGGTTGCCGGCGCGCGATCAGCAGGGTGCAGTCCTCGTCGATGCCGACTTCGTAGGCATCGACTTCGCTGTCGTTGTCGATAACCTGCTGCATCTCTTCCAGATTGCCGGTGCTGAAGGCATCGACCGCCGCCAGCACCTGACGTTCGACCAGGCCACCCATCTGCAGGATACGGGTACGGATGTTCTCGAGTTCAAGGTCGAACTGTTTGCTCAAGTGATCACTCATGGCTGCGGGCTCGCGTCGGAAGGCAGGTTGAACGGTTGAATCTTTTAATGCATATAGCTTGACGCTGCTATGTTACGGGAAGATGACGGATTGCCGGCGACCGACAGCTAGCGGCAAGGACCGCTATAATCGCGCCTCCGGCGCACTGCTTGACGACCCGGACAACGCGTTCCTCGATGAGGCCTGTGTGAATTCGAGTCTTCTGCTTGCGGCCATCCCGGCCACCGCTTTTGCCACCTTCAGCCTGCCCCTGCTGGTGCAGCGCTGCGGGCGCGCGGCGGCGACGCTGGCAGCAGCAACGGTCATGGCCACTTGCCTGGCGTTGCTGCTGCCGCTGGCCCCGGCCGCCTTCGCCGGTCATAGCGAAGTCGCGCGGCTGGCCTGGTTGCCGGGCTATGGACTCGATCTGAGCCTGCGCCTCGACGGTCTCGGGCTGCTCTTCTGCCTGTTGATTCTCGGCATCGGCCTGCTGGTCGTTCTCTACGCCTTCTACTATCTGCCGACCAGCGATCGTCTCGGGCGCTTCTATTCGATCCTGCTGCTCTTCATGGCCGCGATGCTCGGCATCGTGCTTTCCGAAAACCTGCTCCTGCTGCTGATTTTCTGGGAACTTACCAGCGTGTCGTCGTTCCTGCTCGTCGCCTACCGGAGCGACAAGTACGAGTCGCGCATCGGCGCCCGCATGGCGCTGGCGGTCACTGGCGGTGGCGGCCTGGCGCTGTTCGCCGGCATCGTCCTGCTCGGCCACATCGCCGGCAGCTTCGAGCTGACAGTGATCCTCGCTGCCGGCGAGCAGATCCGCGCACACGCGCTCTACGCGCCAGCGCTGATCCTGATCCTGATCGGTGCCTTCACCAAGTCGGCGCAGTTTCCTTTCCACTTCTGGCTACCAAGCGCGATGGCGGCGCCGACGCCGGTGTCGGCGTATCTGCATTCGGCGACGATGGTCAAGGCCGGCGTCTTCCTGCTCGCGCGTCTGTACCCGGCGCTCGGCAGTAGCGACCTGTGGTTCTGGATGGTCGGCGGCAGCGGCGCGATGACCCTCGTCTACGCCGCCGCAACGGCGCTTTTTCGCAATGACATCAAGGGGCTGCTGGCCTACTCGACGATCAGCCATCTCGGTCTGATCACCCTCCTGTTCGGGCTCGACACGCCGCTGTCGGTGGTCGCCGGTATCTTTCACATCATCAACCACGCGATCTTCAAGGCCTCGCTGTTCATGGCCGCCGGGGTCATCGACCACGAATGCGGCACGCGCGACATGCGCCGCGTCAATGGCATGTTCCGTGTGATGCCGATCACCGCCACCCTGGCGATCATTGCGGCTGGCTCGATGGCCGGCGTACCGCTGCTGAACGGCTTCCTGAGCAAGGAAATGTTCTTTGCCGAAACGATCAGCTACCCGCAGTTCGAACCCCTCGGCTGGGCCCTGCCGCTGTTTGCGACCATCGCCGGCATGCTCGCCGTCGCCTACTCGTCGCGCTTCATTCACGACGTTTTCTTCAATGGCGAGCCGATCGACCTGCCGCGTCAGCCGCACGAGCCGCCGCGCTGGATGCGAGCGCCGATCGAACTACTGGTCCTGCTCTGCCTGCTGGTCGGCATTTTTCCGGGATGGACCGTCGGCCCGCTGCTCGCTGCCGCCGCTGGTGCCACGCTGCAGGCGCCGCTGCCGGACTTTCATCTGGCGCTCTGGCACGGCTTCAACAAGCCTTTGCTGATGAGCACGCTGGCGCTGGCCGGCGGCGTACTGATCTATGCCCTGCGTCGCCCTCTTTTCGCCTGGCAGGCGCACTTGCCGCCGCTGCACCCGCGCACGGCCTTCGAGCGTTTCTATCGCGCCCTCGCCGCGGGCGCGCGCCGCACGCTGGCCGTGCTGGACAACGGCTCGCTGCAACGCTACAGCGCCCTGCTGGTCAGCTTCATCGTGCTGCTCGGCGGCTGGGCTTTTGTTTCGGGACCGAGCGCCGACGTCCGCTTGCCCGGTCAACCAGCCGACGAGGCAGCGGTCGGCGCGCTGCTCGTTCTGCTGCTCGGCGCGCTGGGAGCCACCGCGCTGTACCGGGAACGGCTGCTGGCAGTGATTCTGGTCAGCGTCGTCGGCCTGGTCGTAACGCTGATCTTCATTCGCCTGTCGGCCCCCGACCTGGCGCTGACCCAGCTCGCCGTCGAAATGGGGACGATCATTCTGCTGCTCCTGGTGCTCTACTATCTGCCGCCGCGCAGCGCGCCCAGGAGCAGTGCCCGCCGACTGAGCCGCGACCTGCTGCTGGCGCTGCTCGCCGGTGGCGGCCTCGGTCTGGTCACCCTGCAGATGCTCGCGTCGCCGTTCGAGACGATGTCGGGATTCTATCTGCAGCAATCGCTTCCCGGCGGCGGCGGCGCCAACGTCGTCAATGTGATCCTGGTCGATTTTCGTGGTTTCGATACTCTCGGCGAAATCACCGTACTGGCGATGGTCGGCCTCGCCGCGCACGCACTGCTCGACCGCCTGGTCCTGCTGGCACCGCAGCACGACGCTGACGGCCGGCCCTGGGCCGCGGAAGCACACCCGCTTTTCCTGTCGATGCTGATGCGCCCCTTGCTACCCCTGTCGCTGACCGTATCGGTCTACCTCTTCCTGCGCGGGCATAACGTCCCGGGTGGCGGTTTCGTCGCCGGCCTGATCACCAGTGTCGCGCTGGTCATGCAGTATCTGGCCAACGGCATCGCCTTCGCACAGCCGCGAATGCCACGCCACGCGGTCAGGCTACTGGCCCTGGGGCTCTTTCTGGCAGCCGGCATCGGGCTGACGAGCTGGCTGTTTGGTCGCCCGTTCCTGACCAGCGCCCATGGTCATGTGCAGTTGCCGCTGATCGGTGACCTCGAACTCGCTTCGGCGATGGTCTTCGATCTCGGCGTCTACGTCGTCGTGGTGACGGTGGTACTGACCGTCCTCGCGGGACTCGGCAGTTTGTCGCTGCGTGCCCGCAGCCAGATTGAGGAAGTCTGATGGAGGATCTGCTGGCCATCGCCGTCGCGGTGCTCACCGCCTGTGGTGTGTTCCTCATCCTGCGTGCCCGCACCTTCCCGGTACTGCTCGGCCTGACGCTGCTCTCGTATGCCGTCAATCTCTTTCTCTTTGCCAGCGGCCGCCTGCGGCTAGGCGCGCCGCCGCTGATCCGCGCCGGCGCCAGTTACACCGATCCCTTGCCGCAGGCACTGGTGCTGACGGCGATCGTGATCGGTTTCGGAATGACCGCCTATCTGGCGATGCTGGCCTTGCGTGCGCTCGCCGAGTCGGGTAGTGATCACGTCGACACGGCCAAGGAGCGCTGCCAAGAGCGCTCGAAAGATCCGCGATGAACGCGCATGCGCCGATCCTGCCGATCCTCATCCCCTTTGCCGCCGCCCTGCTGCAAATGGCGACCGATCGACTGGCTTTCCAGCGCATCGTCGGGCTGCTGACGACAGCGCTGCTGGTGGTCGTCACTGCCTGGCTGGTGCTGCTCGCCGACGACGGCGTGTTACGTGTCTACGCACTCGGTGACTGGCCGGCACCTTTCGGCATCGTGCTGGTCGTCGATCGGCTGGCAGCGGGGATGACCCTGCTCACCGCCGTCCTCGGCTTCCTCGCACTGCTTTATGCGAGCGCCGGCTTCGACGCGCGCGGACGGCATTTCCACCCGCTCTTCCAGTTCCAGTTGGTCGGCTTGAGTGGCGCTTTCCTGACCGGCGACCTGTTCAATCTGTTCGTCTTCTTCGAAGTGATGCTGCTCGCCTCGTACGCCTTGCTGGCGCACGGCGGCGGGCTGGCGAGGACGCGCGCAGGGATCAGCTACGTGGTGCTCAACCTGGTCGGGTCGGCGCTCTTCCTGATCGCCCTCGGGCTGCTCTACGGCACGCTCGGCACCTTGAACCTGGCTGATCTGGCGTCTCGCCTGCCGCTCGCCGGACACGACCAGGCACTGGCCCGACTGGCGTTCGCCCTGCTGATCGCCGTCTTCGTTCTCAAGGCCGGGCTATTGCCGCTGTCCTTCTGGCTGCCGCCTACCTACACCGCCGCCGGCGCGCCGGTCGCCGCGCTGTTCGCGATCATGACCAAGGTCGGCATCGTCGCCATCCTGCGCGTCCAGGCCATCGCCCTGACTCCAGCGATCCCCGATCTGCTCGACCGATGGCTGACCACGCTGGCGCTGGCCACCGTCGTCTTCGCGGCACTCGGCGTTCTCGCTGCGGCCCGGCTGCGGGCACTGGCTGCCTGGCTAGTCCTGTTGTCAGCGGCTACCCTGCTGATCACGCCAGCGCAAGCGAGTGCGCCAGTCGACGCAGCAGCGCTCTACTACCTCGTGCAATCGACGCTGGCCGGCGCTGCTTTCTTCCTCCTGGCCGGAGTCATCGCCGACCAGCGCGGTGGGGCCAGCGATTACTTCAAGGCCGGGCCACAGCCAGCGATCTGGGTGAAGATCGCCTTCCTGATCCTGGCGACAACGGTCGCCGGGCTGCCGCCTTTCTCGGGCTTCGTCGGCAAACTGATGCTGCTGACGACGCTGCGTGCGGTCAGCTCCGGAACGGCGATCTGGGTGGCCATCTGGGTGGTCTTGCTGGCTTCGAGCTTCATCGTCATGATCGCGCTGGCCCGCGACGGTTGCCTGCTGATCTGGGAGCACGAGGCGCTGGCCGGACAGCCGCCGGCCGAGGGCATCGCCTGGCAGAGAGCAACGGCGACCCTGCTGCTCGTCGCCGCCGGCCCACTGCTGGCCCTGTTCGCCCGCCCGCTGGCCGATTACGCCGAACGCGCAGCGAACCAACTGCATACGCCTGGCGCTTACGTGGCCGGCGTTCTCGCGCCGACAGCGGCGAAGAACGGCGGCGAGGAGGCACGATGATGCGCAGGTTCTTCCCGCGCCCGCTCCTGTCGCTGACCGTTCTCTTGCTGTGGGTGGTGATCACCAATGCCGCCTCGCTCGGGCTGCTGTTGTTTGGCGGTCTATTGGCGCTCGCTGTGCCGCTGGTGACGAGGCCCTTCTGGCCGGACCCGCCGCGCCTCGTCCGGCCCTGGCCGGCACTGCGCTTCCTCGGTATCTTCGCGCTCGACATCGTCACTGCCAACTGGCGGGTCGCGCGCCTGGTCATCGGGCCGCTGCACCGCCTGTCGCCGGCCTTCGTCGAGGTACCGCTCGATCTGCGCGACCCGTTTGTCGCCACCTTGCTGGCCAGCGTCGTGTCGCTGACCCCCGGCACGGTGTCTATCGACGTCGACCGGCAGCGCTGGATTCTACTGGTCCATGCCCTCGACGCGCCTGACCCGCAGGCACTGGTACGCGAGATCAAGGATCGTTACGAAAAGCCGCTCAAGGAGATCTTCGCATGCTGAATGTGAATACTGCCGTCGAGATCGCCTTCGTCCTCATCGGCGCGGCGCTGGCGCTCAACGTCTATCGACTGCTACGCGGCCCGGACACTACCGACCGCATTCTGGCGCTCGACACGCTGGGCATCAATGCCATTGCGCTGCTCGTGCTGTTCGGCATCAGCACTGCCAGCACCGCTTATTTCGAGGCCGCGCTGCTGCTTGCGTTGCTCGGCTTCGTCGGCACCGTCGCGCTGTGCAAGTTTCTCTTGCGCGGAGACATCATCGAATGAGCACGATGAGTACGGCCACCGAATATGCTGTCGCCGCGCTGATTGTCCTCGGCGCGCTGTTCGTCCTGCTCGGCTCGATCGGCCTGGCGCGCCTGCCCGATTTCCTGACCCGCCTGCACGGACCAACCAAGGCGACGACGCTCGGTGTCGGCGCGCTGCTACTCGCTTCGGCGATCTTCTTCTCGACCCGGCCTGACAGGGGGGTGAGCCTGCACGAACTGGCGATCCTCTTCTTCCTGTTCATCACCGCGCCAGTAACGGCGCACCTGCTCGCCAAAGCAGCACTGCACCGGCAGGCAAAGGCGCGTGACGGCGAGCAGCGCACGACCGCGGACCGCGAAAAGGCCCGTTCAGCTCCTGAAAGTCCGTTGGGGTGAGCTGGCGAACGCCAACACGGTGCCAATCTTCGCTCGATGCGCCATAAGCGCACTGGTCAACAGAGCATCGCCGGTTTATGGCGAGCGCGAGCTGGTGGGTTGTTGGGGTTCGCCAGCTCACCCCAACCTCGCTGCCTCCGGCAGAATAACCAAAGTGAGAAGCACTGCTTGACCGAGGTACATACACCGACGATACTGCTTGGGCATGTTCTGGTATTGCCCTTGATTCTCACTGGAGGACTCACCTAATGTACAAGCCGCTCACTTTTGCTTTCTTTGTGGCGCTGATTCCCGCTTTTGCGCTGGCGCAGCCACCCGCCGAAAAAAAGGCTGACATCGAGATCCGGGACTACAAGGGGAACACCTCCCCCACCGAGAAGGTCGAGGCACTCAGGCTCACGGGCAATGCCAAGGCAGGCCAGGCGGAATACGAAGAGTACTGTGCAGCCTGCCATCTGCCGATGGGAAGTGGAAATCCCGATGGCAGTATCTGTTGCGTCAGATGACTGAAATCCGTGCTGCAAAGCGACGCGATGTCCCACCGGAAATGTTCAGGGTCATCACGAAATACGACGATGCTCAGTTGGTTGCCATCGCTGCCTATCAGGCGAGTCTGACGACCCCGAAGTCAATGCTGATGCAGAGCGGTTCGATGTGCAAGACGGCCTCTGCGAAGGGCGGCAAGATGAAGTAGTGTGATTTTGGCCGCAGCGGACACCGCGTGTACGCTGGCGGAACAAGAAAGTCAAGCACAGGGAGCAGCGACCGATGGCTGAAGAAGGTCAGTTTTTTCGCCCCGTAAAGGACTTCTGCCAGCGCACGGTGGTCACCTGCGGACCCGATGACGCGCTCGTCGACGTGGTCAGGATCATGCGCGAGAAGAACATTTCGAGCGTCGTGGTTTGCGCAAACAAGCTGCCGGTGGGCATCATGACCGACCGCGATCTGCGTAACAAGGTAGTCGCTTCCGGCGCCGACCCCTCGACTCTCACGGTCAGGGCGATCATGAATAGCCCGCTGTCGGTGATTGGCGAGAGCGATCTGCTCTACGAAGCGCTGTACCGGATGTCGCGCCAGAACATCCATCGTCTGGCGGTGGTCGATGGCAAGGGAAAACTGTCGGGTATCATCACCGACAGCGACATCATCCGCCTGCAGTCGCACTCGCCACAGCAACTGGTGCTCGACATCGAGAGGACCAGCGATCTCGGCGAACTGAAAGCGGTGTACTCGCGAATCCAGAGCCTGGTCCTGCATCTCAGCGGTAGCGGCACGCGCACGCGCGACGTGGTGCGCATGATTGCCCACCTCAACGACCAGATCCTGCTACGTCTGATTACGCTGCTGCGCGAGGACCGTTTTGCCGATTTGCCGGAGCGCTTCGCCGTGGTGGTTCTCGGCAGCGAAGGACGGGGCGAGCAGACGCTGCTCACCGATCAGGACAATGCCATCGTCTATGGCGACGAACTCGGAGCCGACGAGATTAGGCAGATCGAAGAGTTCTCGCAGGTCTTGATCGGCTCCTTGATCACCATCGGCATCCCCCCCTGCCCTGGCGGAATCATGGCCAACAAGGAGGAGTGGCGGCGAAGTCTGGGCACATGGAGAGAGCAGCTCGACCGCTGGCTACAGGCACCGACGCCGAACAACGTCCTCAGTTGCGGAACGTTTGTCGACATTCGGACGATCTACGGCGACCCGTGTTTCGAGCACGAACTGAAAGCGCAAGTGTACAAGTACGTACAGCGGGACAAGCTGTTCCTGATGCGCATGGTCGAGAATACGCTGCGCTTCGCGCCCCCGATCGGCTGGTTCGGCAAGATCAAGGGTGAGAAGGACGGTGACCATTCCGGTATGCTGGAGATCAAGAAAGCAGGAATCTTTGCCATTTCCGAGGGCGTCAAGGCGCTGGCCATTCAGGCCGGCAAGCTCAAGGGGAGCACCCACCAGCGCCTCGAAGCGCTGGTCAAGGACAAGGTGCTGAGCAAGAAAATCGCCGATAACATCGCCGAGAGCTTCGACTTTCTCGTTCTGATGCGCCTGCGCGGGCAGGTGGAGGCGGTTCGCGAAGGGCGCAAGCCGGACAACTACGTCGCGCTCGAACGCCTGAACATGATGGAGCTGGGCCGGCTGCAGATCGCCCTCAAGGGCGTCGAGAAATTCCAGGAGTTCATCAAGGGCCACTTCAATCTGCATCTGCTCAGATAGCCGAAGCAGCGTCGGCGTTCAACGGGGGGACCCGCTGAGCCGCCGTCGCAAGGAGCAGAACCGCGCACGACCCCGGCGTCAGGGCCGGCCAGGTTCCAGCCGCTCAAATCCGGTCAATACGCGGTGGCTTCCGCGTCGTCATCCTTCTTGACCCCTGGCTTCCGACCTCGCGACGGAGTCGGCAGGTCGCAGGACAGCCGACAACTGATTCCCTCGATTTTCCGGCCCTCGATGAAACGCGTCACCTTGCAACAAATCACATCGCCCGCCGCCGCGAGCCGCGCAACCTCATCGCGAAGCTCGGCGAGTGGAATGTTGAGCGCCTCGGCCATATCGACGTCAAGCTGCTCTGCATTGGCCCTCAGGTAACCAAGAATCGTTTCGCTCATCTGACTACTCCCAAAAATGCCTTCGCCAATCCGAAAACCAGCATAGTGTGCGCCGCAGAACCCGTTCTGGCAATTGCCAGTCTTTCTCGGCGCAACAATCAGGGTTGCGCAATGACGGCTGGTCATCGTGGCTCGGCGCCGACCAGTCAGGGAAGGTCGCTCGCTGCCGCCGCCATCAGACGCAAAAACCCGATGCCTTGGCATCGGGTCGAACTGCAACTACGCGCGCTGACAAGCCGCGACCGCGGCAGCGTCAGGCCGGCTTGGCGAGCAGCTTGACCGCCGACTCGCCGGCCGCCGTCGCACTTGCCTGAGCGCTGTCCGCCACCTGCCTGCCGACCTCACTCGCCTGACCATAGACCTGCTTGGCCGCGGCCATCAGCGACTTCGCTGTCGCGGCGGCAAAGCCGACAGCCGGCGGCAGATTCTGGCGACCGTCATTGATCGCCGCGAAGAGGTCGCCACCAACCTGGCGAAGGTGGCCTTCGAAGACCTGGACGACCGCACTCGATGACTCGTTGCAGATCTTGTAGGCACGACGCGAGTAGGCCATCGACTGGTCAAGTGCAGCCATGGCCATCGGCTTTTGCAGCGCCTTCAGACCGGCCAGATCCCTCACCTCCGACAGCGCGGCGAAGTTCTCGGCGCCGCGCTCGGCGAAAGCACGTGCCGTCTGAAGATTCAAGGTGGCCAGCGCGCCGATTCCCGTCAGCGAAGTGTTGATGATGGTATTCAGGGCTTCCAGACCCGCCTTGTTGGTACTGGTAAATTTCTCTGCTACGTTGTACACGGTACTCTCCTTGAGATTGCAAACTTTTTGCACCTTGCTCAGGCGAACCCGCCAGAGTCAAATTGCTGCGACGCAACAAGGATGTATTGTATCAATCCAAAAGGAGTTGTCAACACTTTATGTTGCGCCGCAGCATTTCTGTCGCCACATCCGGGGGCAGCGCCAAGCGCTTCTTCACCCAGCAGAATGTCAGACGAGAAGCCGCGGCACAGCAGCAGTCGCTGCGGGTAGAAATCGGCCATCCGATGCTGCGCCGCGGTCACATGCCCTTTGCCATCGGTGAAGCCGAGCGTGATCAGTGGGTCGCGTGCATGTTTCTGGCCATGGAGTCGGTCGGTATTGACCAACCCGCGCGCGAAAAGCTGCTGTCGTCGTTCTACAGCACCGCCGATTTCACGCGCAATCAACCCGCCTGAGCCATCACGGCCTTTTTGCAGCGCAGCAGGAACGGCGTCCTGTGCTAGACTACTGGCCCTTCCTGAAAGGCTTGACCCTCTATGTCCCGCGCCGTCCGTAACATCGCCATCATTGCCCACGTCGACCACGGCAAGACCACCCTGGTCGACAAGCTGCTGGTCCAGGCCGGCACTTTCTCGGCCCACCAGCACATCACCGAACGGATGATGGACTCGAACGACCTCGAGAAAGAGCGCGGGATCACGATCCTGGCCAAGAATCTGGCGGTAGACTATCTGGGCGTGCATATCAACATCGTCGACACGCCGGGGCACGCCGACTTCGGCGGCGAAGTGGAACGAGTGCTGTCGATGGTCGATGGCGTCCTGCTGCTGGTCGATGCCGTTGAAGGGCCGATGCCGCAGACGCGCTTCGTCACCAAGAAGGCGCTGGCCCTCGGTCTGAAGCCGATCGTCGTGGTGAACAAGATCGACCGCGACGGTGCCCGGCCTGACTGGGTCGTCGATCACACTTTCGACCTGTTCGACAAACTCGGTGCCAATGACCAGCAGCTCGATTTCCCGGTGATCTACGCGTCGGCGATCAACGGCTATGCGACACTCGACCTGGCCAAGCCCTCGCCGAACATGCGGCCGATGTTCGACACCATCCTCAAGCATGTTTCGCCTCCGCACGCCGACGAGATCGACGGGCCGCTGCAACTGCAGATCTCGGCGCTGGATTACTCGAGCTACGTCGGACGCATCGGCATCGGCCGCATTCAGCGCGGACGCCTGAAGCCGGCCCAGCAGGTGATCGTCATGTATGGCCAGGCCGATGCCGCCGGCAAGTTCGAGCATGGCTCGCCGAAGGCGGCCAAGGTCGGCCAGGTCTTCGGCTTCCAGGGGCTGGAACGGGTATCGATGGACGAAGCACTGGCCGGCGACATCGTGCTGGTCACCGGCATCGACGACCTGTCGATCGGCTGCACGATCACCGATGTCGAGCGACCCGAAGCGCTGCCGATGCTGAAGATCGACGAGCCGACGCTGAACATGACTTTCATGGTCAACAACTCGCCCTACGCCGGTACTGAAGGCAAGTTCGTCACCAGCCGGCAGATCGGCGAGCGACTGCGCAAGGAGTTGCTGACCAACATGGCGCTGCGCGTCGAAGAAACGACAGACACCGACAGTTTTCTGGTTTCCGGGCGCGGCGAGCTGCACCTGACGATTCTCCTTGAAACCATGCGCCGCGAGGGTTACGAGCTGGCGGTCGGCCGTCCACGGGTGATTCTCAAGGAAATCGAAGGCGAGCAGTGCGAGCCCTATGAAATGCTGACCCTCGACGTCGAGGAAGCGCACCAGGGCGCAGTCATGGAGGCGCTGGGCTATCGGCGTGGCGACCTGCAGGACATGTCCTCCGATGGACGCGGCCGCGTCCGCCTCGAGTACCGCATCCCGGCGCGCGGCCTGATCGGCTTCCAGGGCGAGGTGATGAACCTGACGCGCGGCACCGGACTGGTGAGTCACGTTTTCGACGAGTACGCCCCGGTCAAGGGCGACATTTCGGGCCGCCGCAACGGCGTCCTGATTTCAGGCGAGAAGGGCGAGGCCGTCGCCTATGCACTTTGGAAGCTACAGGAGCGCGGCCGGATGTTCACCGTTCCGGGCGACAGGCTCTATGAGGGAATGGTGATCGGCATCCACAGCCGCGAGAACGACCTGGTCGTCAATCCGATCAAAGGCAAGCAACTGACCAACATCCGTTCTTCTGGAACCGACGAGGCAGTTCGACTGGTGCCGCCGGTCGCGCTGACGCTCGAGTCCGCGGTCGAATTCATCAACGACGATGAGCTGGTCGAAATCACGCCGAAGAGCATCCGCATCCGCAAGCGCCTGCTCACCGACCACGAGCGGCGAAGGGCCTCACGCGAATGATGAACGGCGCCGAGTACCGCGAGTCGCTGCGGTGCTACCGGCCGACGGTCTACGTCGACGGCGAACTGATCGAATCGGTCGCCGATGCGCCCGCGCTGCAGCCGGGAATCAACGCCCTGGCAGTGACCTACGATTTCGCCCTCGACGCCGCAAAATCGCCGCTGATGACCGCCGTGCAATCGGCCAGCGGACGAACGGTCAACCGCATGCTGCACATCAACGAGTCTTCAGGCGACCTGTTGAACAAGCTCGAGGCGGTGCGCATCCTGTGTCAGGAGACCGGCTGTGCGCAGCGCTACCTGGCGCACGACGCGCTGAATGCCCTCCATCAGGTAGCCGCCCGGATCGACGACGCGCGCGGCGGCAGCGAACACCGTTCCCGTTTCGCCGCTTACCTCGAAGATGTGCAGGATCGCGACCTGGCGCTGGGAATCGCCATGACCGACGCCAAGGGCGAGCGCTCCAAACGTCCACACCAGCAGGCCAACCCGGATACCTATGTGCATGTCGTCGAGCGCACGGCGAAGGGAATCGTCATCTCCGGAACCAAGGCGATTGTCACGGGCGCGCCGTACATGCACGAACTCCTGGTCATGCCGAGCCGCAACATGACCCCCGCCGATGCCGACTTCGCCGTTTGTTGCGCCTTGCCGGTCGATGCCCCGGGGGTGACCATCGTCGCCCGCCCGGCAGGCCGCCCTGGCGAGAAGGTCGAACACGGAGCTGCGCTGTTTTCACGGCGTTACGGGCAATCGACCGCCGTGGTCATCCTCGACCGCGTCTTCGTCCCCTGGGAGCGCGTCTTCTTTGCTGGCGAGTGGGAGCACTCAGCTTCGCTGACCTACCACTACGCGACGCACCATCGGCACAGTTGCATCGCCGCGAGGGCTGGCTTTGGCGACCTGCTGATCGGTGCCGGCGCGCTGATGTGCGAGGCCAACGGCTTCGATCCGGGCAGAACAGCCAGCCTGCGCGAACCGATGGTCGAACTGATCAAGATCACCGAAGGCTTTTTCGCCTGCGGCGTCGCCGCCAGCGTCTATGGCAGCAGCGACCCGTACAGTGGCAGCTTCATGCCCGAGCCTGTTTTTGCCAACATCGGCAAGCTCCTGCTGGCCACCCAGATCTACGACATGCACCGCCTGGCGCACGAAGTGTCGGGCGGTTTGATCGTCGCCCTGCCCGGACCGGACGAAGACCACAACCCGGCGACCGCCGCGACACTGGCCGAAGTCCTGCGCGCCAACCCGGACGTACCCTACGACAAGCGGATCGAGGTGGCGCGCTTCATCGAAGACCTGACCGCTTCGTACCAGGGCGGCTGGTACTCGGTGATCAGCCTGCATGGCGGCGGCTCACCGGCCGCCATGAAGCAGGAGATCTGGCGTAACTACCCGCTGGGCAGCAAGGTCGAACTGGTCGAAAGGCTTCTCGACCGCGGCGTACTCCACGATGAGTCGCGTTCGATCACCCGTAATCGCCAACCCGGACGATGTTGCGACGCGGGTTGCTCGCCGCCGGGACAAGCGATCATGGTGCCCCTCCCGAGCCAGGACAAGAACGCCTGACTGGTACGTGCCGTGAATCGCCCGGCCAGGGGATGCGTGTCGGCGCCCATTCGCACACGTGCCTGCAAACCTTCACCGGGATAATCGAGGGGGAGGTGTTGCATCGCACCAGATGAGCGCGGAGAGCAATTGTGGGTTCATTCTGGTCAGTCAGGGATCGCGTCGGCGCAACACCGCTTATATTTCTTGCCGGAGCCACACGGACACGGCTCATTGCGGCCGATTTTTGGACGATGCAATGACTCTCTCTTCTTCCCTATGCATTTCATGTCCGCGTTCCGCTGCGCGAGGCACGCCAGGTATGCCGGGTGGCGCTTGCCGTAAGCCGCCCAGAGCCGATCGAGGGTGGCGTCGTGCCCCGGCTCAGGTATGAACTCAATCCGACCAGACAAATTCACCGCAACCTCTCCAACCGGCTGGGGGTCCCCGGCAGTCGCCAACTGGTAGAACTGCACGACGACGTCGCCACAATCGCACGCCGGGTTGATGCAATAGCCATCGAATGCTTCGAAGACTCCCGGGTCACCGTCGAACAAATACCGGTCGCGCCGAACCCAATTGAAAACGTCGCGGTAAGCCACCATGTCGCCTGGTTGCCAGGCAGAAACCTCAATCGTCTTGGCAGCGAGAACGACTTCCCGTTGATCCGGATAACCTTTGCCGAGGACCCACAGTCTGGCGATGTCATCGAGAACATCACCCTGGAGGCGGTCGACGATGGCAGCAATGCGAGGCTCCACATCCGTTGCTGCCAGTGCCTGGCCGTGAAGGTCCGCAGGCGTGACGGCGTCGATATTCAGCATGAAGGACGTGAGTCCTTCGATCGCTGCCGCGGCGGCGACGTATCCGTGGCCGGCTTGCCAGGCTTCGCGCACGCGCAGGCCGCGCGTGAGCAACGCGTCACGACTTTCGTCCGAGGCAAGGATCAGCGCCTCACGACATTTGCAGCGCTGGTCGGGACAGGTGTGTACCCAGACCCACAGGGGACCGATTCCCGGAAGCTCGAACACTCCATCGTCGAGTGCGAGAACAGGTCCGGTAGTTCTCCGTCCGCTTGCCGTCTGGTGTTGCCTTGAGGAGGCGCTTGCTGTGTGATTGTGTGCCATGATCGCTTCCGAGTAAGGAGTCCTTGACGCTCGTCGAGGTGCCTCATGATAACCGACTGAGCACCGCGACAGCGAGAAGGGTTTGGCTCTGGCCGCTGTTGAACATTCCTGACGCAGACCGTCCGCTTCTCCTGGCATGGATGTTGGAGTGTTTGCGGTCGGATACGCCGCTCCCTGTTCTTGAGTTGGTCGGCGATTCCCTGGTCAAGGCAGCGCAGACCGGAATAGACGTTGTCGAAATCAATGAACAAAGCGCTTTTAATGGACCGTTTTCCTCAAGACTCACCTCACTCGACCCCAATCGCCTTGAATACCGCATCCACTGGATCGGAATAGAAACTTGTCTGGAACTTGGCGAAGAGCTCCCCCGGAACACTCGGAATATCGCCAACGCTCGACATCGGCAACAGTATCTTTTTTGCCCCGGCGTCAAACGCAAGCTGCAAGCTTTCCGCAAGATTGCGCACCTGCACCACAGTTCCGCCAAGGCTCATATCGCCCATGATCGTCATCTGCGACTGAACCGGGCGGCCCAGCGCTGCCGAGCACAGTGCAATGAAGCTGGCAAGTGTGAATGACTGTGGCGCGCCGGCATTCTGCAGCTCGACAAGCTGAAGGTGGAAATCGTGTTCGCTCGGCTTGATCGATGCACTGATGCGTGAAGAGTTGGCCTTGAAGTAGTCGAAGGCCACGCGCACCGGCTCGCGCGGTGCAGCACCCGAGGCAGAGACTTTTCCCCCGCCGGCAATGGTTTGAATTTCAAGGCGGTAGATCCCCGGCATTTCGGAGGTACCCATGCTGATCGTGTGCAGCGCTCCCGGCGCGAGGCGGCCATCCGGAATCAGCGCACCGCTCGATTGTTCTGGAACGGAAACAAAACGCTCCTGGTTATCTTCAAGATCGATGTAGGAGAAGTGGACGTCGTAGAACTCCATGCCGCCGATCTTCTTGAGTTGCTCCTTCACGCGCCGGCGAGCTTCCAGCGCGTACTCAAGACACTTGCGCACGATCGTCTTGTCGTAATCGCCGGCAGGACAGATCAGCTTCAGAAGGCCCGACACCGTCCGGCGCACGGCAATGGTGTCGCGCTGATTCAGGTTGTTGCCGAGCTTGAACCACTTGTCGATGGCATCAGCAAAGTTGTACTTGCGCATTTCACGCAGGTACTCAGCGAGGTAATCGACGATCAGCCCGTACTGGTTCGTGAAAAACTCCGGACGCATTTTCGGGATTTCCCAGCCGGGCACATAGGCGTGGAAGCGGTCGAAGAACGCCGAGTCGATCATCACCTCGGGGAAGGGCCTGAACAGGTGGCTGGTCTTGACCAGCGACTCGACAGTCTGCCCTTGCGGGAGGTTGCCGACGAAGACCATCGCCGCGTTCGCGCTGATCGCCTCGCGTCCCCGCGAGAATGATCCGCTGGCCATGAAGTCCTTCATGATCTGGACGCCGTCCTGATCCTTGAAGTTGATTCCGGCCACCTCATCGAAGGCCACCACGTCCCACAGCCCGACCAGGCCCACCTTGCGCGCCGCCATGTGGTAGAACAGGTTGGCGACGGTGGTCTGCCCACCCGAGACCAGGATGCTGTTCGGGCTGATCTCCTTGTAGATGTGGCTCTTGCCCGTGCCGCGGGGGCCAAGTTCGCAGAAGTTGTAGTTGTTCTCGACCAGAGGAATCATCCGCGCCAGCAGATGCCACTTCACCCGATCCTTGAAGCAGGACGGCTCCATTCCCGTTGAACGGATCAGTGCATCAATCCAGAGTGCTTCCGTGAATGCCTTGCGCCCTTCAAACAGGCCCGGCATGTCCATGTTGGGCATCTGTATCGGTTTGAGGTCGCTGACCAGGAAAGGCGACCCCTTCTGGTTCTCCTCGAATCGGTAGTGGAGCGTGACGATGCACCAGATGCCGCCAACCAGCAGCTTCTCGAACTGGCGAACGTAGGCATCGGAAATCTCCGCATTCTTGACCCCGAGATTGGAGAGCAGCGCCTCATAGACATCGCGCTTTTCATTCAGCTTGACCGTCACCTTGTCGATGACCTTGTAACTGCCGCTCTCGCGGATTTTCGACTTGACCTTCTCGGCCTCGTCTGGCCGAACGTAGTTCTCGCTGAGAATCCGCTTTACATTGACCAGTCCGGCATCGATGGTCGCCTGATCGTCGGACGCGCAGTACATCCCGAGCAGGTATTCCAGGACGTAAACGGGAACGTTGGCGCCTTCCTTGATGAGCTTGGTCAGATCCTTGCGCACCACTTTGCCGGCGAATTGCCGATTCAGCAGGGCATCGAGATTGCGGTCGTTCTCGGGGAGTTGTTCAGTCATGATCGGTTCTAGAAGTCGTTGGCAAAGGCCAGGTCCACCTTGACCGGAATCCGGACCACTTCGACCCTGGTTTGCGTGTCACGGGCAATCAGGAAATGGTCTTTGCTCTTGTCGTATTGACCGGACTTGATGGTCAGGATCACCGAGCGCTTACGTTCGTCCATCAGCCCGGAACTGCTGTCGAAAGTCAGCGACTGCTCGTCGCTGATCATGGTCTCGCCGTCACGCAGAGAGACCAATACCGATCTGGCCAAGACCCGCTCCGAAACGGCTTCGGTCTGGATGAATTCGAAGCGCTGCTTGTTGGTGACCACCTTGTTCGACGAGCCCAGCAAGCTGAATTCGACCGCGCGCGTCCTGGCCGACTGGTGCTCGCTCTCGCGCAGGGTGATCACCGGGATGACAATCTCCTGCGGCATGGCGCTGCCGTGAACGAAGCGTGCGCCGCCGGCAAAGTGAAAGCGAGCCGCTCCTTTGGGCACCCAGAAATCCATGCTGCCTTCACCCGCTGTCGTCCCCGCCGTGACGGCCGTGTTGCCACACCACGCCTGACTGCTCTCGCCAAGCCCTTGCCCGAGCAGATAGCGCTTCTTCGCTCGTAGCGTTCCCGCCGGCTTGTCACTGAGCGTCGATTTATCGGCCTTGTCGAGCGCCGACTCCTGGTAAAGAAAGCCGTGATCGGCGGTGATCAACACCAGTGACGCATTGAGGCCATTGACGATAAAGGTCGCGAGCTGATTCAGTTCCGCCAGCGTCTGGGCAACGGCGTCGAAGGTCTGCCCCTCCGAGCCTTGTTTGTCCCCGAGCATGTCGATCCTGTCGTGATAGACGTAGATCACGCGATGATCGCGAACAAACTCCCGGCCCTTGTCCTTGCCCATGGACAGCAGCTCATCGGCCTTGACGGCAACCCCCTGATATCTGCCCAGATGTGCGCTGCGCTGCTCAAGCGTCGAAACCACGGCGGCGTCGGCGATCACGTCGAGATTGCTGTTCGTCCTGTAGGCCAGCGTGTGGTGCGGCAACAGCGACGCCATGCCGAGCGCGGTGTAGCTGGGAAGCACGCCAAGCATGGGCGTCAGCGCCGCCTTGAAGCGGCTCTTGCCATTGATGTCGCGAACCAGTTCCTCCGCCGCCTCGTAGCGGAACGCGTCGGAGATGACCACAAATACCCGGCGGATCCCCGCATCCAGATGCGCCATGACGTGCGTTTCGAAAAAGTCCGGCTGATTGACCCAGCCAGCGACCTGCCAGCTCGACAACAGGCCGTCCTTGCCCTCCAGCACCTTGCTCCAGGCAGACCCCAACTGCGGAACAAACCAGCCCGAATAGGCGCTCTCGATGCGCTGACGAAGCTCATGCAGCAAGGCCCAGCCCATCGGCTCGACGCCATCGGCGGCATGGTTGATCTGGCGATAGAGTTGATCGAAGCGGAACAACTCGCTCTGGTACGCCGCCAACCCGGCCTCGGCGTTGGCGAAACCAAAGCCGGCGTTGAACCGCTCTTTCAACTCGAAGAAAGCAGCCGCGGCTTCCAGCGCGTCGTAGCACGATGCCAGCGCGCGAGTCGTGGCGCTGGAATGCGCCAGCAGCTTGTTGGCCCAATGGCCGTCGCGACGACGCGCG
Source organism: Candidatus Accumulibacter aalborgensis (assembly GCF_900089955.1). GTDB lineage: Bacteria > Pseudomonadota > Gammaproteobacteria > Burkholderiales > Rhodocyclaceae > Accumulibacter > Accumulibacter aalborgensis. Next base: position 41,840 of record NZ_FLQX01000139.1, read on the forward strand.
ATCAGTCCACGCAAAGTATCCATGTCGGCGCCGGCACCGGCGATGATGCGGCCCTTGATGTCCTGGATGATGCGCCGCTCGACTTCCTCGAAAGTCATCGTTTCCGCCAATGATTCAGCGGCCAGCCCGGCAATCACCTTGCTCAAGCCCAGTTCGCGAGCCACCGTGCCCGACAAGGCATCGTAGCTGGCAAAGTGCTGCATGTGCGAGCGCCAGCCCGCGACAAAGACCGAGGCATTCGCCGCGCGTGCCTGGTCACCGATGACAAAATGCGACAACTGCGCCGGACAAGCACCGCGGACGGTCCGCGAAAGATCCGTCACCAGGATCCGGAACAGGAAGTCCCGCAGTGTCGGCGCGGCATCGCCATATCCCATTTCCTGCTCAACCAGGACCCAGAACGAATCGATCAGGTCGTTGGCGACGATGTCGGAGCACGCTTTCGGTTCGGCATCGAGATTGGCGACGCCGTCCTGCACCAGCGCAGAAAAAAGGCGCAGGAGGATGGCAGCGAGATCGGCTTGCTCGGCCTTTGCCAATACCGCGATCATCTTGCGATCGAGATCTTCGGCGCCATCGTTGGGCGCAACCCAGCGCTTGAGGCGCTCGACGCGGTCCTTGGACTTCAAGAACTTGGCGCGCTCCTTGAGATGCGCTCGCAGTTGCTGCGAGGCCAGGCCGAGGTCCTCCAGCACGATAGACGCGTTGTCAGCGTGGAAGCTCTTGCTGCGCAGCCGGATGTCCAGCAGCCAGTCGTCGGCAAGCTCAGGGACCGGTTTGGCGCTGTAGAGGAGGAAGCTGGCCTGCGGCGCGGCGCGCTCCACTTGGAGCTTGATCGACAAGGCCGGCAGATCGTCGACATAGAGCAGTTCGACGCCGTCGGGCAAGAGATTCCTGACCGAGAAAGAGAATTCCCCGTCGGCGTCGTGCCAGAAGACAATCGAATGACTGGAGAACGCGGTGCTGAGCGCGTCGGTGATGCGTTGCTCGCTCATCGGATTGCCGCCGTGAAGTGCCATAGCCGGGAATCATCGGGGGCAACAGCAGAGCATTTGTGCAACAGGCTGTTGCACAAATCGGTGTCGGTAGCCTCATTCATTAGCTCGTCCCTTCGGTTCAAGCGGAGCGCGTCCACTGCGATACGCTGGCGCAATCAGGCGGTATTTCTGGGTAGGACTTCTTGGCGATTCGGGCTGGGTCATTTCAACCAGGCCAGCGTTCAGCGCTGGCCGCAGATAGTTCGCAGAGAACGTCGGTCGATGCTGCAACGCCAAACGCTCCATCGCCTCGCGCGTGCTGAGCGGCCCTTGCTTCAGGCATTCAAGGAAGCGTGTTACTTGCTCGCTTACTTGCTCGGTTACTTGCTCGGTTACTTGCTCGGTTACTTGTACCGGGCGGATCGCTTCGGCCAGATGCACCACCACGCGCACGCGCATTCCCACTTCAATGATTTGTGGTTCCGGCAAACCCTGCTCCTCGGCTTCCCGGAAGATCCGCGGTACCCCGCTGCCCCACTGCTCGATCAGATTCAGTTCACGGAACACACGGGCGATGACGTGGTTGCGGATCTTCGAAACACCCTGACGCATGTCGGCCACTGTCATGCCGGGCAGAAGGATGCCGGGGCTCTCGATTTCAATACGGTCGTCAAAAAAAGCGAGGCGGATGGGTGCGCCTCGCTGCGAATAATCGGCATGCACCAGGGCGTTGATCACGGCCTCCCGCAACAGGAGCAGCGGAATGCTCCAGACATCCTTGCGGCGCACCTCCGTAAAATCGGCACCGCGCATCGCGTGCTTTTTCAAAAACAGCATGATGTGATCCACGGCTGTCGGCAAATGCTCATGAACGTCGACGTGGTCAAAGATTTCGGCCTTGTCCGTGCCGACAAAACGACCGCACTGAACCCAGGCATCGGAGAAATGCTGCGTCCGTTCCTTGCCAAACAGCAGTACGGCGCCCTTGGTCGGCACAAGATGACCCTGATACGGGGTTCACCAGCTTGAGCGTTCGCAGCGCTTGCTCGCCCTGCCTGTTCAGTCCAGGAAAGAGCTGCCGGGCCGCCTCCATGTCGAGATCCTTCAGACTCAAGTCCGGCATCGGCATCTCATCAAAAGCCACACCCTCGACCGACCGCCGCAGTTCGCCGATCAGCGCCGCATCAGCCTGGCGACTGGTCGACCCCAGGCGGACATAGACGCCTGATTCAGCGCCCTCGGATTTAAGCCAGTGCGGCCGGGAACCGCTGACAAAAACGTCTATCAGGAGCAGCGTCTTGCCCTCCACCGTCAGCAGTTCCACATTGGGGACCAGTCGCGGCGCGATGCTGTCGGCAATCAGACTGCACAGACGTTCCTCCTCATCGAGCGGATTTTCGACGCCGACAATGCTACGGTCGTCACCAATGCCGACAAACAAGCGACCCCCGGCGGTATTGGCAAACGCCACCAGCGTCTTGAGCAAAGGCCTCGGTGACGACAAATCGCGTTTGAACTCCAGCGTCTTGCCTTCAGGGTGAGTCAGTAGTTCCTCCAGCGTGCTTGATCGATGCGCAGTCATCACTCGCCCCTCCTGTTACAGCCTTCGCCTTCGCCTCCGCCAGCGGATCCCCGAACTCGCCGTCGGCGTCGTGCCAAAGAGACCATCGAATGACTGGAAAACGCCGTGGTGAGCGCGTCGGTGATGCGTTGCTGGCTCATGAAGCAGTATGGTCCTCAGCCTTCACCGCGACGGCGCTCCCGCCATCATCGCGATCCCGATCAGTGACGATGCGACCGCCAATCGAATAATGGTTCGGGATACCCAGCGACTGGTTGAGCACCTGGGCACGATGCGCGGCGACGTTGCCGATGGCAAGCATCTGCACCGCGCGGCGAAAGACTTCTGGATCGGTCACCGGATCAAAGAGTGGATTGTTCACGATGTTCCTCCAGAGAAAGCAAGAAGGCGGCGAAGGAATCCGGCGCGGCCTCGGAGACTTGCTCGAACTGCCCAATGGCCAACAGTTCGAAACCCTCACGCGAATTCGAAAACAACTGCCAGTTGTCCGCCAGGCGGCGGTAATGCTGCCAAAACAAGCTGCGTGCGCGACCAAAACGGCGGCGTATGTCTTCGACGGGAACATGATGTCCGCCACGAGCCACACGTTCCTGAATCCGAGCCACGCACAAATCAGCGCTGTCGAGCGTCACAAACACCAGGCTGACCTCGTATCCACGCTCACGCGCCCGAGAAATATGGCGACCAAGGGCCTTGCCCGCCAGTGTCGATTCCACCACGCAGGATTCACCCGCCTCAATCAACGCCGATAGCCTGCGCACAAACAGCTTGCCCGCTTCAACGCGCACGCTCAAGGGATCGGCCGGTGCCAATGTTGACGCGAGTGCATCAGCACCGAGATAGGGAATGGCAAAACGGGTGACGAACTCTTCGGCAAACGTGGTCTTGCCGCTCCCGTTAGGCCCGCCAACGATGACGAGGCGCCGCTCAGTCATCGTTCGCACCTCCCGTCACCGCCTTCACCTCCGCCAGCAGATCACCGAATCTACCGTAGTTCACCTTCACGCCATCATCGAGATCAAGAGTGATGCGCATGTCGGCGTAGTGGCGGAGCTTTTCGTCGTAGGCGAGCAGTTCGACGTGTTTCTTTTTCAGCGACTCGATGTGCTTGGCGATCTTGTTGCGGGCAGCGGTTGAGCTGCTTGCGTCGCGGTCCTTTTCCAGCATTTCGATGCGCGACTGCATCTTGCCGGTGAGCGGGACGACGTATTCGGCGCGCATGCGGGCGAGCGTGCCTTCGTGATAGCGGTGCAGGTACACGAGCGCCTCGAAGGCACCCTGTTTGCCGCTGGAAAACAGCCAGTAAATCGGGCGCTTTTTGTAGGTTTGGAGGTGGTCCTTGAAGAACTTGTCGGCGAGGTAGCGGCGGATGGCCTCGACGGGGGCTTCGCTGGCCTTGGCGCCGAGGTTGTCGGCGAGGAAGGCCATGTTCTGGTCGAGCTTCTCGGCACCCCAGGTGGCGAGCAGGAATTCGCGCACGCGGTTGGCGGCGTCGTCCTCGAACCAGAGCTCGTCGGTGACGGGCACGATGCCGTCGGCGTCGGCGGGGAAGGTCTGGTAGCGCGTGGCGTCGAAGCCGACGTTGCCGGCGTGGGCGTAGATCAGGCCGGGCGCGTCCAGGCTGTAGCGGCCCATCAGGCAGCCGATGGCGTAGGAGACCAGCTCCTCCATGCTGTCCTGGCGGAAGCGGGTCCATTGCTCGTCCTCGGTGAGCTTGCCGCCGTAGCGGTAGGCGGGGTTTACCGTCAGGGTGATCTGCTCGATCGGGACGTCGGGGGTGAGTTCGTCCCCCAGACCGTAGGCGTCGATGAAGAGGCGGTTGTTCTCCTCTTCGAGGCGCTTCATCTCGGCGATGGTGGTACGGTTCTGGGTGATCCAGGTCGCGTAGCTTGATTCGAGGGTTGGGGTGGGGTCGGAGGAGGCTGTCAGGATGGGGAGCGATTGGAAATCCCAGGAGCGTTCGTAGACGTTCCAGTCTTCGCTGGCGACATCGCCACATCGAGCTGACCTGCTCTCAATTTCCCTTTGTACGGCCACCAACTCGTCGCGCGGTGGAAGAGGAATAGATGCGATGTCACCCGGATTGGCGTGCAAAGTCGGATTTATTACACCCAGCCATACGGGTGCCACCGAGGAGCACAGCAGGGCGTTCAAGAGGAGCAGGTTGTCTGGACTTGAGTAAACCGCACCACCAACGGTGCTAGCGATGAATCCGATCCCACAGTACCGCGCCCCGAAGGTGTTTGGGGTCGCGATGTCAGACCAGGTCATGCACTCCTGGAAGTAGAACTCCTCGCTGCGAATCTCTTTTGAATAATGTGCGCCGTCGTACCTATCGGAAATGAAGGATTTGAGTGCAGCTCCCCCATTTGCCCAGTCAAGGACGTGATGACAGTTCCCGAACCACTTCCTGAATGGGCCTCCTTTCAGGAGTGGAAACCAGGTCCGTCTTGAGTTCTGCGCATCTTCGTTGCTCACGCAGCGAAGCTCAACCTCAAAGATATCTACTTCGAACCAGTACCTAACCCAGCGCGCATCGTCGCACGTCGCTAAGCCCTTCCGGACTTCCGCAGCGGACGCCAGCTGCTCTGATTGCTCAAGGATCCGAATCATTGCCGGAGACGCCCAGTATGCGCTGAGCCTCCGACATACTTGACTCCGTCGGCCGCGAGCGCTATCCTTTGGGCATGCGTCT
>NZ_FLQX01000140.1 GCF_900089955.1 Candidatus Accumulibacter aalborgensis
GAATGGTACAGTGTTAGAGTTCGCAAGCTCACCCCAACGCGCTCATCCATTTGGTGCCTACACCAATTCCAGCATCATCGTGGACAACGTCGATGAGGCTATGGCAGAATGGGGTAACCTCAGGGCCTCCGCACTCGGAATTTATAACGTAATCTATTGTTTATATGTATCTAGCTCACTAGATCTGCCCGAATTGACTTACGTTTTCCAAAAGGAGAATCTCATGCAACGGTCGGCATTCTTAAGTGTGGTGTTGCTTGCAGTGATGAGCAGCTCAACGCTTCTTGCGCAGTCCCAAACTACGCAAAAAATCACCAAAGTCTCCACCAATCCCGGAGATTCCACGGCGGAGAATATCCGCCAGCGTTTCAATGTGGAATGGGCGGATATCCCTGTGGACAACAAGAAGGATTTCGCAACGCACCTTGTTAAAGTGTGCGTCGGTTGGGTGCTTAAGGCGGACCGCAGGGTTGGGGACTCTTCCTACACCGTAAAGCACCAGGATGGCCCCGACAAGATCACTGACAAGTGCATTGAAGACAATCTTAAATCGCGGATAGTAGTTTTGGAGGCAGAGCACCTCAAGCCTGGATCCGACTACCTGTACCAGGTACACCTTGGGTTCCGCTATGACGCTCAGAATGCCGATGACGGGTTTCCCATCGAATGGAGACGAAGTGAGATCCAGACCTTTACTTCTCCTGCGGCGAAGAAGTAACTGAATGTGACTAAGGATTACCTCTCCATGAGGAAGAAACGTATGAAAAAGTTTAGCCTGGCCGTGATCATCGTTCCGGCCACTCCCCGCTACGTCGCCACCGGCATCAGATAGGGCTGCTT
>NZ_FLQX01000141.1 GCF_900089955.1 Candidatus Accumulibacter aalborgensis
GACAGCAGCAGCGTCAGCGCGGTCGTGACCAGCGCGATCCATTGCGCCCAGGGAGCGCGCCGCCGCAGCGCGGTGGCCAGCGCGCCCAGCACCGGCAGCGCCAGCAGCATACTCAGCAGGGGCCAGGAGGCGAGTTCAGCCATGATGAAAATACGCCGCCAGCGCCTGCGTCGCGCTATCGGTCAGTTTCAGCCACGGTTCGGGGTAGAAACCGGCAGCGAGCAGCACCAGCAGGGTCGCACCGCCGACGAAATACTCCATCGGCCGGGTGCGAACGATTCTCGACACCGGCACGTCCCTTGGCCGCGGCGCCAGGAAGGCGCGCTGGAAAGCCCAGAGCAGGAAACCGGCGGCAGCGACGTTGCCGAGCGCGGTGGCGATCGTCGGCAGCGCGCCGAAAGTCTCGATCGACGCTTCGAGGACCAGGTGTACGGCGTCGAAACCCGGCGTTCCCGGCATGCCGAGGATGGCCAGGCCACCAATCAGGAAAGCGACGGCGATGAAGGGAACGCGGTCGAAGAGTCCGCCGAGGCGGTCGAAGGCCAGCGCCAGGTCCTGCTCGCGCATGATCATCAGCAGCACGGCACCGGCCAGCGGCAGCCGTTGCAGCGTCGCCAGCAACGGATAGCCGGCTTGCGCTGTCCAGTACACCTCGTTCACAGGATCACCACGAAGGTGGCCATCACCATCAGCATCAGGTAGCGCGGTTGTTTGAGCAGCGATTCGATCGCGTCCGCATAGTGCCCCAGGCGCTGCAGAGCGCGGGTCAGAGCGCCGTCGCCGCTGAGCAGCAAACGGTTCTCGAGGCGCTGCAAGCGGTCGGCGAAGTTGAACAGCGCGCGACCGGCCAGACCATGGCCACGGATCAGTTCGTCAGCCGCCGCCTTGCGAACAGCCAATTCTTCATCGTCGCGCCTTTGCTCGTGCTGTCCCATGGCATACAATCGTTGCTATATGCAAAAGCTTCCTTATGGTTGAGCGTACCCTCGTCGCCTGGATTGGCCGGACCGACCTTAAGGCTGCCAGCGGAGACCCCGACAGCGGCCTTGGGCCGATTGCGCAGGCCGTCGTGGCAGGTCAGTATCAAAGCATCGAGCTCCTGAGCAATTTTGCTGCGCAGGATGGCGAGATTTTCCGGGAGTGGTTGGGCCGCCAAACCGACGCCGGCATACAGATCCGTCCGGTCAAGCTTTCTTCGCCTATAGACTTCGGCGAAATTTACCAACATGCTGTGGCGGTCCTCGATCAGATCGGTCCGCGGCGCAACATCCAGCGGACCTACCATCTCAGTCCTGGTACTCCGGCCATGGCGTCCGTCTGGATACTGCTGGCCAAGACAACCCACCCTGCCCGGTTGATTCAGTCCTCACCCCAGGCCGGTGTCGAGGAAGCTCGCATCCCTTTCGACATCGCGGCCGAATTCATCCCGCATTGGATGCAGCAGTCGGACGAGCGGCTTGCTTTAATGTCCCAAGGCACCGTAATTGAGGATGCGGAATTCCGCCATATCGTTCACCGCAGCGCAGTCATGAAACGAGTAATCGCTCAAGCGAAGCGTATCGCCCTGCGATCGATCCCGGTACTGATCGAGGGGGAAAGCGGGACAGGCAAAGAACTCATGGCACGGGCAATCCACGGCGCCAGTCCTCGGGCAAACAAACCGTTCATCCCGGTCAACTGCGGAGCGATTCCGCCAGAACTCGTCGAGTCCGAGTTCTTCGGTCACAAGCGAGGAGCTTTTACCGGGGCCGTTGCCGACCGCCAAGGGCACTTCGAACGCGCCAATGGCGGAACGATTTTCCTCGACGAAATCGGCGAATTACCGAAACCCGTCCAGGTCAAGCTGCTGCGCATCCTGCAGGAGGGTGAGGTCACACCGGTCGGTGCCAGTGAGCCGAAAAGGATTGACGTGCGCGTGGTGGCTGCCACCAATCGCACGCTCATCGAGGAAGCCGCTCGGGGAAATTTTCGCGAAGACCTCTTTTATCGCCTTGCAGTGGCCATCATCAAACTGCCGCCCTTACGGGAGCGAGCCGGCGATATTTCTCTGCTGACTGACGTTTTGCTGAACCAGCTTAACGAGGCAGCCGGAGATCTGGGCATCAAACACAAAGCAATATCTGCCAGCGCAAGAAATCTTGTATTTCAGCACTCCTGGCCGGGAAACATCCGGGAACTCTTCAATACCCTGCAGCGAGCTGCAATATGGTCCGACGAGGACATCATCGGAGCCGAAGCGATGCGCGACGCTATCCTGATCCCTCTGTCTGGAGTCGGCTCCGAAGATGGCATTCTGCATCGCCCCATCGATGGCGGAGTCAATCTGGAAGAGTTGATTTCCTCAGTAGTCCGACATTACATCGAGCGGGCGCTGGCTCATACCCACGGCAACAAGACCCAAGCGGCGAGGCTGCTCGCCTTCGGCAGTTACCAGACTTTCACCAACTGGATGAATCGGTATGGCGTTACGCAGAAGAAATGAGCACAAAGATCGGCGCCACATTCTGGCACGGCATTTGCTTTGTGGTGACCATCTCCTGAATCAGCACAACAAAAACCATGCCGCTGCCTCCTTCCTTCGCGCCACGTCGGTCGAACATCTCGCCCTCGCCAGAGGGAGCCGTCGTGCACTCTAAGAACTTCGAGTTTCTCCATACCACCCAGCCCGATCTGGCAGCACTGGGCGGTTTTGCTGAGCATTACGCTTTCAATGATCCCGCCGGGGCGCTGGCCAAGCTCCGGTTGTTCGCCGAGCGCACCGTGGAGTCAATCTACGAGACATTCCGCCTGCCCAAGCCGTATCAACCCAACCTCAACGATCTCTTGAACGAAGACGGCTTCCGCGAGCGTGTACCACCGGTGGTGCAGACGAAGCTTCACGCCCTGCGCATGCATGGCAACAAGGCGGTCCACGCCAACAAGGGAACGACGTCCACCGCACTCGATATGCTGCGCGAAGCCCATGATATTGCTCGCTGGCTCAATCTCACCTTCCACTCCGGCTTGGCAGCGCAAAGCCCAGCCTACCTACCGCCAAGTCCTCCTGCCGACCTCCGGAAGCTGGAACGTGACCGGCAACGGCTGCTAGTCCAGATCGCTGAACAGGAGGAACAGATGCACGCGCTGTTCCAGCAACTGGAACAGGCCAAGGCGGAAAAACTTGAACGCAATGCCGTGGAATTGCAGGAACTGGTCGTCAACGGCAACGCGGTGGCGGCACAACTGGCTTTCGATGAAGCCACCACCCGCAAGCGCCTGGTGGATGCCATGCTGGTGGCCGCGGCCTGGCACGTCGGAGACAATGGAACATCCACGGAACAGGTGGGCCAGGAGGTCGATATTCCCCAGCCGCAGAACAAGACTGGTATCGGCCGCTGTGACTACGTCCTTTGGGGAGATGACGGAAAGCCCTTGGCGGTCATCGAGAGCAAGCGAACTGCCAAGGACGCGGATGCCGGCCGCACCCAGGCCAAACTCTACGCCGACGGTCTCGAAACCAGGTACGGTCAGCGTCCGGTGATCTTCTATACCAACGGCTTCGATATCTTCATCTGGGACGACGCACAGCACCACACGCCACGCAAGCTCTTTGGCTTCTACTCCAAGGAGAGTCTCAACTACCTGATTTTTCAGCGCCGCGAGAAACTGCCCCTGGACACGATTGCGCCGAAATCCGACATCGCCGGGCGCATGTACCAGATCGAGTCCATCCGCCGCATCTGCGAACGCCTCAGCCAGGGCTACCGCAAGGCTCTGGTCGTTCTGGCTACGGGTACCGGCAAGACTCGGGTCGCCGTTTCGCTGTGCGAGGTGCTGTCTCGCGCCCGCTGGGTGAAGCGCGTCCTGTTCCTCTGCGACCGACGCGAACTGCGTAAACAGGCAGATGACGTTTTCAAGGAATTCCTGCCTGGCGAGCCGCGCATCCTGGTCAATTCGAACACTGCCGGAGATGTCACCAACCGCATCTACCTCGCCACCTACCAGGCGATGATGCAGAACTACGAGCTATACGACGTCGGTTTCTTTGACCTGATCATCGCCGACGAATCCCATCGCGGCATCTACAACCGCTACCGCGACCTGTTCGTCTACTTTGACGCCATCCAGGTGGGCCTGACCGCGACGCCGGTGCAATTCATCGCCCGCAACACTTTCAAGCTGTTCGCCTGCGAAGACGGCGACCCGACGTCCTACTTCAGCTACCAGGAAGCGATCAGCCATGTGCCCCCCTACCTGGTGCCTTTCGAGGTGTACACCCACACCACGGAATTCCTGCGCCGGGGAATCAAGTACGCCCAGCTTTCAGAAGACCAGCGCCAGAAACTGGAGGAAGACGAAGGGGAGGATTTCGCCAGGACGGTAGACTTCGAGGACGGCGAGGTGGACCGCGCCGTGTTCAACAAGGATACCAATCGCGCCGTCCTGCGCAACCTGATGGAGAACGGAATACGGAACAGCAGCGCTTCCCGCCCGGGTAAGACCATCCTCTTCGCCCGCAATCACAATCATGCGGTATTGCTGTCCGAGCTGTTCGACGAGATGTATCCGCAATACGGCGGCCAGTTCTGCCGCGTCATCGACACCTACGATTGCCGTGCCGAGCAATTGATCGACGATTTCAAGGACCCTAAAAACCCTCTGACGCTGGCCATTTCGGTGGACATGCTCGATACCGGCATAGACGTGCCGGAAGTGGTGAATCTGGTTTTTGCCAAGCCGGTGAAGTCCTGGGTCAAGTTCTGGCAGATGATCGGCCGGGGTACGCGCCTGTGTCTCCATCTCTTCGGTCCCGGCCAGGACAAGGTCAGGTTCCGCATCTTCGACCACTGGGGCAATTTCGCCTTTTTCGAGCAGACCTACACCGAGGCTGACCCCCTGCCATCCAGATCCTTGCTGCAGCAACTGTTCGAGGCGCGGCTGGAACTGGCGGACGAGGCGCTCGCTACCAGCAAGGCTGAAGCCTTCGACATCGCCGTCAAGCTCCTGGCGGCCGACATAGCCGCCCTGCCCAAGGGCACCATCGCCGTCCGGGAAAAATGGCGTGAGGTGCGCCAGATCCAGACCGATGGCGTGCTGCCCGCGCTGAGCGCCGCCACCCGCGCCACCCTGTTGCGGGACATCGCCCCCTTGATGCAATGGCGCGACACGCGCAACGTGGAAGACGCCTACCGGCTCGACATCCTCATCGCTCACATGCAAGCGGAAGTACTGAAACGCTCGGCCGTCTACAAGAATCTGCGCGATGAGCTGATGGCCTTGGTGGCCAGACTGCCCGTCAATGTCAACGCCGTGCGCGAAAAACTGCCCACCATCGAAAAACTCCGTCGTGGAGACTTCTGGCAAACCCTCTTCGACCAGGCGGACGTGCCGGCTCTGGAAACGATCCGGGAAGAACTGCGCGGCATCATGCGCCACTGCGTCCGGCCCACAGGCCCCACCGCCGGCAAACCCCTCATGCTCGATATCCGGGAGGACGCCGACAAGATCAGATACACGCAACACCTCCCGAAACTGGCCGGAACAGAACTGGTCGCCTACCGCCAGCGAGTCGAAACGGTGCTGGCAGCACTGTTCCAGAGCAATGCCACGCTGGCCAGAATACGGCGCGCTGAGGCGGTCTCAACGGATGATCTGAACGCCCTGGTCAGCCTGATCCTGACCCAGCACCCGGACGTCAATCTCGCCTGGCTGACCGAGTTCTATCCGGATACCGCCGGTGATCTGGCCACGGCCATCCGGACCATCGTCGGCATGGAAGCGGAGGTCGTGGCCGAGCGTTTCGCGGAATTCATGGCTCGCCACCCACGCCTCACCGCCAGACAGCAGCGCTTCATGGCGCTGCTGCAGAACCACATTGCCCGCTTTGGCGTGATCGGCGTCGGCAAGCTCTACGAAGCCCCCTTCACCCAGGTCAGCCCGGAAGGACTCGACGGCGTGTTCGACGACCGCGCAGCCGTCGAACTGATCGCCGTCATCGAAGGTTTCCATCCCGTTGCTCCAATCGCTGCCGGCGCCTGACAATCCGCACCCTGAAAAAGACTAACCCGCAACCACGCTTCCCGACACAGGAAAAATCCCAGTTGAACAATTCATATCAGGCCTTTGACGAAACTCTGCGCAATTGCCGCAAGTGCGCTGCCGCTTTCGCCAACCATCCGATCGATCCGCGCCAGGGCAGCCAGTGCGTGGCGCCACGTCCCATCGTGTCCGGCATCCGACCCAGGCCAGTCATGCTGATCGGCCAGGCGCCGGGGCTGACCGAATACCAGACCGGCAAACCTTTCCAGGGCGACGCCGGCCAGGTAATTCGCAATATTTTCGACGAACTGGGACTGCCCCGCGCTCGCTTCGACCAACTCGTCTACTCCTCTGCGGTGATCAAGTGCTTTCCCGGCAGCAAGCCCGCCTTGCGTGCCGGCAAGACGCGAGAGGATGTCCTCCCCACCGCGGAGATGATCCGCAACTGCCTGCCAATCTTTGAAGGGCAGATTCGGCTGACCAATCCGCAGGTAATCGTGATCCTGGGTAGCCTGCCGCTCAAGGCCTATCTCAAGCTCACCGGCCGCAAGTCCAGCGAGGCACGACTGGAGCAGTTCGTCGGCCGCAAGGAAGATTGGTATGGTCGCACCATCGTCTTCTTTCCGCATACTTCCGGCGCCTCGCGCTGGCTCAACGAGCCAGAGAACCGCAGCCTTTTTCAGCAGGCCAGGGCGCTGCTACGCAGCGAACTCATCGAACGTGGCATTACCTCCCCATAAGGAAGTTCGGTGATCACCAGCCAACTGAAAAACGACATCGACCGCCTGTGGACCGAATTCTGGACCGGCGGCATTACCAACCCGCTCACCGTCATCGAGCAGATTTCCTTCCTGATGTTCGCCCGCCTGCTCGACCTCGACGAGACCCGCTTCGAGAAGATGGCTCAGCGTCTTGGCAAGTCACCACACAAGAATTTCAGCCCCGATCAGCAGACCCTGCGCTGGAAAAGCTGGAGCGAATATGGCGGTGATGAAATGCTGCGCCATGTCCGTGACCAGGTGTTTCCTCACCTGCGCGACCTGGGCGGCCGGAACACCACCTTCGGCGAGTACATGAAGGACGCTACCTGCCTGATCCCCAAGGCCAGCCTGCTCGTTTCCGCCGTCGTCCAGATCAATGCGCTGCCGCTGGGCAACAGCGACATCAAGGGGGACCTCTACGAATACATGCTGAGCAAGCTCAGCACCGCGGGCATCAACGGCCAGTTTCGCACCCCTCGCCACATCATCAAGCTCATGGTCGACTTGCTCGACCCCGGCCCGACAGAAATCGTTGGCGACCCAGCTTGCGGCACGGGTGGCTTCCTGGTCGGCACCATGGAATACCTGCGCCGCAAGTATTCCTCGCCGGAAATGGTGGAAACCCTCGGCGACGGCACCCGAAGCTATCCCGGAGATCTGCTGGAGCCCTACCGCGAACACCTCCAGAACGGTATGTTCCACGGTTTCGACTTCGACGTGACGATGCTGCGCATCGCCGCGATGAACCTCATGCTGCACGGTGTCGAGAACCCCGACATCCACTACCAGGACACCCTGTCCAAGCAGTTCCCGGAGAAATTCGGCCGCCAGGCCGAAGATTGTTTCGACGTCATCCTTGCCAACCCACCGTTCAAGGGCAGCCTGGCGGAAGACGACGTTCATCCGTCGCTCCTGAAGAGAGTGAAGACCAGGAAGACAGAACTGCTTTTCGTCACGCTCATCCTGCGCATGCTCAAAAACGGCGGCCGTTCCGCGACCATCGTTCCCGACGGAGTGCTTTTCGGTTCCAGCAGAGCCCATGTCGCGCTGCGTCAGCACCTGATCGACGACAACCAGTTGGAGGCCGTTATCTCCCTGCCTTCCGGCGTCTTCAAACCCTACGCCGGCGTGTCCACCGCCATCGTGGTATTCGCAAAGGGCGGACGCACCGACGAAGTGCTGTTCTACGACGTTCAGTCTGACGGCTTTTCGCTGGACGACAAGCGCCAGGAAATCGCCGCCAACAACTTGCCTGATGTCCTCGCGCAATACCGCACCTGGTGTGAGCGGAAAGGCGACTTCAGCGACCGGATGGCGAAGGCGTTCGAAATCCCCGCCGAGGAAATTCGTGCCCACAAATACGACCTGTCGATAAACCGTTACAAGGAATCTGCGCGGGAAGAGTTGAAATTTGACCCGCCCAGAGTGATTCTGGAACGGATGAAGGCACTGGAGGCGGAGATTCAGGCGGACGTAGGCGGATTGGTGGGGATGCTCAAATGAACCAACGGACCATGGCAGACCTGTACTACCTTGCCAAGGGGCATAAGGCAGCAGATGTCTCCAACATTCCAATAGCTGGATACGATCGCTACATCCAGATCGATGACTTGCGTACTAACAGCAACATCAAGTTTGCGTACGACCCGAGAGGTACGCGGGTTTTACCCAACGACATCTGCATTGCCTGGGATGGCGCAAATGCAGGAACTGTGGCTTACAGCCTATCTGGACTGATTGGCAGCACAATTGCCAGGCTTCGCCCACGTGAAGAGAAGGCTATTCATACACCGTTTGTTGGCCGATTTCTCCAAGAGAAATTTAACTTCCTGAACGAAGGAAGTACGGGGGCAACCATACCTCACATAAGCAAAGACAGACTTATGGGGTTGATCGTCCCCTTCCCAGAAGTGAGCGAACAACGCCGCATCGCCGCCATCCTCGACAAGGCAGACGCCATTCGTAGGAAGCGCCGCGAATCCATCAGACTCGCCGACGATCTTGTCCGCGGAGCCGTTCTCATACTCCTTGGAGAAGCGCCAGATCACCGCATCTCTATAGATAATTTGCTGGCTGACCAACCCAACTCAATCCGGACAGGCCCTTTTGGCAGCCAGCTTTTGCACTCCGAATTCACCGAATCAGGCATCCCGGTGCTTGGCATTGATAACGCCGTGACAAACCGGTTCCGGTGGGCAGAACGTAGATATGTCTCGGAAGAAAAGTATAAAGAATTATCCCGTTACACGGTGCTTCCCGGCGACGTAATCATTACGATCATGGGGACCACCGGCCGGGTTTGCGTCGCACCGGACGACCTAGCACGTTGCATCAGCACCAAGCACCTATGCACCATGACCACCAACCGAGACAAGATTCTTCCCGAATACCTCTGGGCCAGTCTGCTATGGGATTCCGCGGTACGGGCGCAAGCCGCACGCGAAGGGAAGGGCGCCATCATGGAAGGGTGGAACATGGGCATCGTCCGTAGCCTTTTGATCAAGGTACCGACAATGAGCGAGCAGCGACGCTTCGTTGCTTTCCTGAAAACGGTTGATGTTTTGCGTGAAAAGCTCGTTTGCGACGCACAGAACAGCGACGGGCTATTCACTTCCTTGTCTCATCAGGCATTTGCCGATCAGCCGTAAATCAAGGGAACGACATGAACCTGGAAACAACAAGAACAATATTTACCGGCCGAAACTACGTTCGCACACGGGAAACGGCCAAGCTCGACGAGTATCAGGCGCCGACTTCCCGCCAGTTTCTGTATCTGAACAAGGAGCGGACCTCGATCCGGGTGGTAATCCATCCAGACCTGTGCCTTGAGCCCTTCCTCGCCCTGGCCGGTGTCAGTTGCAAGGCGCGCGAGAAGTTCTATCACCATATCAACCTTCGCCACTTCCCGTCTCGTCAGCATGGTGGATCGACGGAAATCCGGTACGGTAGCGCCCTGGAGATCGATTCATTGGAATCCTTGGCCTGCTTCCTGCAACTCTTTGATACTCCTGCCGGCCGCGAGCGCCAGGGTGCTGACCTGCCTCCGCGTCTGACTGCCATTGAACTGGAATATTTCAAGGGTGTAGGCAAGCGCGTCCGGCTCGAACTGGCACCGATCACCCTGCTCTTCGGCGCCAATAGCGCCGGAAAAAGTACCATTCTGCAAGCACTGCAATACGTGCGCGAGGTGCTGGAGAGACGGAACGCCAATCCGGACCATACCCTCCACGGCGGTGACTTCGTAGACCTTGGCGGCTTTTGCAACCTCGTCCATCAGCGCGATCTTTCGCGCCGCATCTCGATCAAGCTGGAAATGGCACTGAATCGAGCCAGCCTGCCCGACTTGGTTCCGGACACATTCGACGAATGGCAAACGGATGACCCAGGGGTGTGGGAGTTCCATAGCCTGCTGGAAGAAACCAAGCAACGTACCGATTCTGTGAGTATCCAGCTAACGGTCGGCTGGAGTTCCTTCAGGCAAGCCGCTGTTGTGGTCGGCTATGAGGCAGGTCTCAACGGTGACTGGCTGGTACGAATCGAGAGCAGCGAAGGCGGTCGTGACGCCGAGGTCAAGGTTAATCCTGGAAATCCCGTACTGATGCACTTCCGTACGCAGGACGAGGTCGACACGCACAAAGCGCTGCTTGCTGATCTTGGCTTGGATCGGCAGCCTGATACACCCACCGGCGTTGATGCAAGCGCTTCGCCTGACAACGACCATGATGCTGACAACCACGAATACTCGATCTGGCCTGACATAACCAACGCGTTGGATGAGATGGACATCAAGGGGGCAGATCGTGGCTTTCGTCAATGGCTAACCGACGTGGAAGGGGCACTTCCGAATCTCGCCCCCTTACTCTACGTGCCTACGGGAAGAGTCAAGGGGTCTGATGCGGTTTACATCGCAAGGGAGTTCACCGCATTCCTGTCTAGTGTCGTGGTAGGCCCCGGCGTACTGATACGCGACCAGCTACGCAAACTGCGCTACCTTGGTCCGATTCGCAACGTGCCACCACGAAAATTCGAAGCAGTACTGACTCCGGACGAAGCGCGTTGGGCGGATGGGATGGCTGCCTGGGAAAGACTGCTGACCTGCGACGAGCAACTAATTAAAGAAGTCAGCAGGTGGATGTCCTCGCCGGACAAGTTGGCTACCGGCTATGAAATCGAGCGCCGGACGGTCCAGGAAATCGATTCTGGGGTGCTGGAGTGGTTGCTGGATGCCTCCGACCCCGATTCGTTGCGCCGCTTCGACCCCCAACTCGAAAGCGAATTGCGGTCGCTACCGGAGCAGAGGCGCCTGAATCTCATCGAGACCAATTCAGGAATGCGCATGCAAGCACGCGATGTGGGCATTGGCATTTCGCAAGTCTTGCCTGTGGTCGTCGCCGCCCTCGACCTCGAGCCATCAGCCTCTTTGGTGGCCATCGAGCAACCTGAACTGCACATTCACCCTGCCGTTCAGGTCGGTGTCGGTGATTTGTTGATCCAGGGGGCCAAGATCAACGGGATCACCTTTCTCGTCGAAACCCACAGCGAACACCTCATCCTGCGCCTGCTGCGCCGAATTCGGGAAACTGAAGAGAACGAACTGCCTCCAGGAGCCCCCGCTGTCAAGCCTGAGGATGTGACCGTAGTCTATGTCCAGACCGGTGAGCAAGGGGTGGAACTGATCGCCTTACCGATCGATGAAACAGGCGAATTCACCGAACGTTGGCCCAAGGGATTCTTTGTTGAGCGCGGCGAGGAGTTATTCTGATGTTGAAAGAGTTCGCACTGGAACCGGAAGCGATCGCCACGTGGGCCAGCTTCAAGGACTTGATCGAGAAATTCGGGGTGTCGAAGGGACGGGTGATTGCCTGCTTTCCACGCAAGTGGCGGCAGGCGGTATTGCGGGCAGCCCAGGTACAGGCGCGGGACGTGGAACTTGTACGGATTGAGGAAAAGTTACGCCGGCTGGAAGGGCTGGTTCTTCTCAATCGGGAACGTCCGAGTGGTGATGGGGCTTTGCCTTGGCTGGATCGTGTGCTGGTGGAACATGCTCGTCTACCGTTTGACGGAATCATCGTTCGGGAGCGACAGAGGCCTCACCCCGAGGTGCTGACTACCGACGAGATAGATGATGATCTCCCGCTATTCCATGCCACTGGACAGAAGCATATCCGTCGCACGGCCGATGAGATCGTTGATTGCGTGGCGCTGTTGGTTTCCTGCGCACGCACCATCAAGCTGGTAGACCCGCATTTCAAAGCGAATGAGCCACGCTGGAAGCGCCCCCTATTGCGCCTCCTCACGCTGCTGCGTGACCAACATCGGACTGGCGTATCCATCGAAGTACATCGCGCCAACAACGCGCGGCCGGCCAACATCCGCAGCTATTTCGAATCTACGATCCCGCGAATGTTACCCCCAGGAGTAGGTTTGAGCGTGCACCTGCATCCCGAGCAGGCCCGGCACAACCGTTTCATTCTGACAGAACGAGGTGGTGCCTCGTATCACACTGGCCTGGATGACAACGAGGAAGGTAGATCAACCGATGAGGACTTGGTCACGCTGCTGGAACCTGCCACCTTTGCAGGCGAGTGGAGGGCCTATCCGCCATCGGACGAACCCTTCCTTGCTTACCCCGCATCTTCCTGAACAGTCCAGCCATGCCTCACGACCTGTCGGACAAGCCGGTGATCGGTATTTCATCCCGCGCCCTGTTTAGTCTCGAACGTGCAAAATAGCCAGCCGATAGAGAGCAACCATGTCCCCGCATGACGCCCCACTTACCTTGACCGAGGCGCCGGACGGCTACGCCGACTGGCTAACCGAACTCAAGACCCGGATCCACACCGCGCAGCAACGCGCCGCGCTGGCGGTCAATCGGGAACTGGTCGCGCTCTATTGGCAGATCGGCCGCGACATTCTGGAACGGCAGGCGCAGCAGGGCTGGGGCGCCAAGGTCATTGAGCGTCTGGCCCATGATCTGCGCACCGCCTTTCCGGACATGAAAGGTTTTTCCCGCGCCAACCTGATGTACATGCGCGCCTTCGCCGAAGCCTGGCCGGATGGCGGAATTGTCCAACAGGCTGTTGGACAATTGCCCTGGGGCCACAACCTGGTGCTGCTGAGCCGGCTGAAGGACCCGCAAAGGCGACTCGCCTACGCCCAGCGCGCCATTGAACACGGCTGGTCGCGCAATGTGCTGAGCATCCATATCGAGACCCGCTTGCTGGAACGTGAAGGCCAGGCAGTGACCAACTTCAGCGCCCGCCTGCCCGCGCCGCAATCCGATCTGGCGCGCAACACGCTGAAGGACCCCTATCTGTTCGACTTCCTGGGCATCGGCAAGGAAGCGGACGAACGGGCGATCGAATCCGCCCTGGTGCAGCATATCACTCGCTTCCTGCTCGAACTCGGCGCCGGCTTTGCCTTCGTCGGACGACAGGTGCACGTCGAGGTGGGCGGCGACGATTTCTTCATCGATCTGTTGTTCTACCACCTCAAGCTGCGCTGCTACGTGGTGGTGGAACTCAAGGCCGGGGCCTTCAAGCCGGAGCACACCGGGCAACTGAGCTTCTACCTCTCCGCCGTCGATTCTCAGGTCAAGGACGAACAGGATAACCCGACCATCGGCCTCCTGCTGTGCCGAACACAGAACCGCGTCGTTGCGGAATACGCCCTGCGCGACTCCAGCAAGCCGATCGGCGTTGCCGAATATCGGATCATCGAATCCCTGCCTGCCGAACTGCAAACCAGCCTGCCGAGCACCGAGCAGATCGAGCGCGAACTCGGAGATCTGGATTGAACACTCTACTCACGCAAGGTAAGACATGGCACAGATCAACCCCGCCCAACTGAAGCGGCGCTTGCTGCTCGACCAATCCGAAAAGGTGATGAAGCGTCGTATCGAGTGCAGCGATGCGCCTTTCCTGGGGCTTTTCGGGCAGGAATTTGATAGGTATCGAGACATGCGACAGGCGGTAGTTGAGGAGATTCGGGCCAATCCGACTTCCCAGGGCTACCTCCACCATCTCGAACAGCGCCCAGCCCTGTTTTCGGTGTGGATGGTCTGGCATGTGATGAAGGGAATGGGTCAGGATGGCCGCTTTTCTCTTTATCCTTACTTGCAAGCTGCGCTCGGGATGACGCGTGAACCCGGCCAGTCGGAACGGGAGTCCCTCTGGAAGTCCTTTCGCCACGCGATCGTCAAGCTGGGCCTGGATCCTTCACCGGTGACAACCGGCGCAGGCTTCATGGTCAACGAATACCTGCGCCAGGTGGGAGTTCCCTTGGCCTGGGCAGACGATCTGGCGCGCAAGATGCTGGCCTTCGCGCGCAGCGCCGGCCTGCCCGACGACGACGACCCCGAAGGCATTGCCAGTTGGCAATTGGCCCTGGACGCGAAGCTCGCCGCACCTTTCAGCCAGACTGCACGCAAGGGCCTGGCACTCGATACCCTGGGCTATTACACCCGGGTGTTCCTGAGGGTCAGGAATGCCGGCGGACAGGCCATTGACCCGACTCACGCCCTTGAAAAGGCCATGGAAGCGGCGCTGGTCGCGACAGTTACGGGCAACGACGGGATCAGGCGGGCGGCACCGCCTTATGTCCTCTTGCACGATGGCATCCTGGGAGTATTCCTGCCCGGACGGGAGGAAGGGGAATGGTCCGTGACGATTGACGGCGGTACCCGCAACTACCGCGCCAGCGCCGATGACCGCTTCGCGCCGATAGGTATCGCCTTGCCACGCGAGATCGAGATCCGGGATCACCTGAGCCGTCAATCGAGCAAGATCAGACTCTGGGAGGACCAGCGCTCGAATCGCCTGCTGGTCTTTGCCGCCAATGGGCGGCTCAAGGGGCAAGCACAACTGGAGCAAACGGAAGCACTGACCCTGCCTCCCGGAGACTATACGATCCTCAGTCGCTTCGCGCCCAACGGACAGGAGGTTGAAGAAGTTCGGGAACAGCCGCGCATCTTCATGTTCAGCCTGTTTCTGCATCCGGGCAGTAAGCATGTCCTCGCCAATGGCCCGGCGCAACTGAGCTTGCAGGCGGAGAGCCAGGTCTTTCTCAACTGGCAGGGAGATGGGAGAAATACGCGAGACGGCACGGAATTCTTCCCGGACGACCTCAGCCTGACGGTAGAAATTCCTCCCGACTGGCTGGCCTTTGGCGGCCGCGACTACGTGCTGAGTTTGACGGCGGCGGGTCTCGGCGCCCGGTTGGAAATTTCGATCACGGTCAATGAAGCCGGAACCGTCCTGGTCGATATTGGGGCGGAGGCCCGCCGAGCGGGGTGGGCCAAGGGTTTCGCGCGCTTGCTCGCCGAATTGCGGCGGCCAAATGAAGTGCGGGCGCTACAGCGCAGCGCGGTGCTGTACTGGCATGGACTTCTTTCGGTCAGCGATGGCCTTCGCTTCAAATGCGAAGCGCCACCAGTCAACTTCGAACCCATGATCAGCGAGAACGTGGTGCTTTCTGGCGCCATCCTGAAACCCGGAAATGGGACAGGGCGTATGCTGCGCCTGGTTTTCAGGCTCGGCGACCAGCGCCGGCAAGTCCTAACCTGGGCCATCCCCGGGGTCTTCGTTGAAGTGGAAAGTATTCTCGATGGCGGGCAGAGCCAGCGCATCAGCCGCCCACTAGGCAGCACCGAAGTGGTGTCTACCATTTCGGCCAAGCAAATCCTGGTTACGGCCAGTGATGCGGGGGAATTGCGGCTGGGAGACTGGTCACAGCCGGTAGATTTCGCCCGCAGGCCTTTGAAGGCTCTCTCGGCGGCCTTTCTAGCCGAACACATCACGTCCACAGCCAATACCCTGAGCTATCTGAATTGCCGGAGCGGTGCCGAGATTCCCCTACTGAACCTCGTCCAGCCCCACAGCGTCAGCGGCATCGGCGGCGAGGTAAAGGATGGCCAGTTCGAAGTTCGTCTGGTAATGTCGGAACCCTTGGAAGAACTCGCAATCACCGCGCAGGAACTGTTGTCCGGTGACCGAGTGGCAATGAGGCTCTTGGCCAATCGAACCGAGTGGACCGGGCAAACCTTCGCGCGCGCCCGGCTGATGGTGCTGAACGATGAACAGGGTGGCTACCAGGCCCACGCCTGTTTCAATCTGGATCGCTGGCCGAGCGGCGCCTGGGTGTTTCGCTTCGACGGCCGCCTGCGCGGCATCTGGGGCCATCTCGAAAATGCCCGTCGGGATGTTTTCGGCATTGGTTTGGCGTGGGATGAGAGGCGCCAAGCCCAGAGGTCGGAGAACTTTCTCGCCAAACTCGACGCGCTTGACGATGAGCAGGCGCTGGTCGTGCTTCAACGCGTCCAGGAGGCCTTGCTGCCCTGTTACGCACTGGAATCGTGGAACAGCTTGAAGTGGCTGGGTGACGCCTGGTCCAGGCTGGTCATGCGCTGGAAACGCCGTGAGGGCGAAGCGCTGACGGCGCTCACCGACATGGCGGCACTCCAGCCGCCAGACAATTCCGCTGCAAGCTGGCAACTGCAAATGACCGTCGGCGCAGTGCTGCCACGGCTGTTCGCACTTCCCGCCAGGGAGTATCGGAGGGTCAACGAACGGCCCTCTTCCATGCTCCGCGCGCTGAAAGCCATCGCCACCATGGCGACAAGCTATCCGTCAGTCTTCCCCGATCTGATCCATCCGGTTGCAGCCACGGGATTCAGCAACGTCCTGGCCATGATGGGTGGAGCAAACCCGAAGGAATTCGTGCTTGAACAGTACACCCAGGGCCTCGGACAGGTGGACTCCTACAAGTACCTGTTTCAACTGGACGACGACGGCTTCCTGCCCGGCCCAGGAGACTATCTGGGGCCTTTGCACCTGCGCCACGCCTTGCGCTCTCTGGAGAGTCGCTACAAGGCCGGCCTGTCCGGTAACGAACTCCGCCGCGGCCAAGCGATCGGACTCTGCCAGCATGCCTGCCGCAGGCTACCAAGAATCGAGGGTACGGGAACGCCATCGACACTGCTGGGGAAATCCCCTTTCATGAATCCCTGGCCGACCACCGCCGACGCGGTCGACGAGGAAGTCACCTTGACACGCCAGCACCTGGAAGGGATGGGGCATCTACTGGCTTCGCTGGCCTGGGCTTGCCGGCTGGACGCACGGCGACCGGGAACGCTGGAGACCTGGCTAGGCCGCGTCAACCATATGGCAATCCCGTTACAAGGCCCATTGTCCTACCTTCTGCAGGTAGGTGAGGCGGCTTTCTCCTTCTATCTGGTGTTATGGGAACTGGTTCTGATGGCTGATGGTGGCCCAGCCAGCGTGACCACCACGGCAATATCAGCCAATCAAGCGACGCAATTCGGGCGACGCCGCCTGCGTGCAATCCGCTAACCGCTGTCAGGAAAGACAACATGAGCGAGGCAAACCCTATCGTCCTGGTCGAAGAACTCAGGACAGTCCTTGGCCGATACATCGCCACGACCCTGCCCATCAGCAGGCGCTACCCTCGGCTGGCCGAACGCTTTCGGCACGAGTTGCAGCAACAGAACTTAGTCGATGGTCCCTACGTGGAAGCCTTGCCCGATTTCGAGAAGGGCGTCAGCCTGAATGCACTCCTGAAGAGGAATGGCGGCTTTCTGAATGATGCCCTGGGAGTTTTGCCCACGGCAAATCGAGCGCTACACAGGCATCAGCAACTTGCGCTGGAATATGCAGCCAGGGACGGCAAAAGCCTCCTGGTGGCAACCGGTACCGGCAGCGGCAAGACCGAAACCTTCCTGTACCCTATTGCTCACGCCCTGCTTTCCGACCCTGAGCCGGAAAAACCAGGTGTCAGGGCGCTCCTGATCTACCCCATGAATGCGCTGGCCAACGATCAGCTCTACTACCGCATTGCGCCGCTGTTCGGCAACTACCTCGCCAGGCATAGCATCACCTTCGGGCGCTACACCGGCCAGGTCAAGGCGAATACCAGCCATGCGGAGGAGGAAAGCCGGCTGTTCGAAAACAGCAAGTTGATGGCGGTCCTGGACTATCCGCAGCACATCCCGGGCAACTGGATGCTGACGCGGGAGGAGATGCTTCGCGATCCACCGAAGGTTCTGATCACCAACTACGCGATGCTCGAGCACCTGCTGCTGTTGCCGAGAAACGAGCGTCTCTTCTCCGCCAACGCATTGAAATGCATCGTTCTGGACGAGATTCACACCTACCATGGCGCCCAGGCTACCGAGGTGTCCTTCCTGCTGCGCAAGCTCAAGAACCGACTTGGCGTGAACGCACCGTTGCAGGTTTTTGGCACCAGCGCCAGCTTGGCGGACGGTGCTGACGCCGACGAGAAGCTCAAAGCCTTCGCGCGTGATCTGTTCGGCGAGGAAGTCCATGCCGTGATCCGCGGCAAGCGCATCGTGCACGAGCGCCTCCAGCGTCCAACTGATCGAGAATTTTCCTTGTCGGTTCAGGAGTGGATACGGCTTGGAAGGGTCCTTGAGGCGCTGGCGCAACTCCCGGAAACCGACCGCAGCACAGAGATGTGGCACGGCTACCTGGAAGAACACGACCTGCTGCGCCAAAACTTGCAGGCAGCGGAAAACGAGGATCTGGGTCCCTTCCTGGAGAAGCGTTTCTCCGAGAATCGGGAGGCACGGCGTGTCGCGGCACTGCTGGATAAGCCTGGCGTAATCCATTTCAGCGAACTGGCGCAACGGTTGTTCGATTCGCCGCTGGTCACCGAAACGGCGGCGGAACGTGGTCAGGCGCTGAGTGCCGTCATCCGTATGGGCATGGTCGCCCAGGCCGACAAGAATGGCTTTCCCTTGTTGCCCGGCCGCTATCACCTCGCGGTCAACGGCATCGAAGGTGTGGCCGTGCTACCCGCAGCCGATGACGAAGGTTGGAGCCAGATCCGGGTTGCCAGACACCACCAGAGCGAAGAGGGGCGCTATTACCCTCTGCTTGTCTGCCGCAAGTGCGGACAGCCCTATTTCGAAGGCTACGAGGAAAGCGGTCATCTCCATTCGCGACGGCCTGACCACAGCGACGCAGCGGTGGAGCGGCGAGTCTTCTGGCTGGGGAACACCCGTCGGCCACGTGGACGACGAGGACGATGAGTCAGATGACTCCGCACCCGAATACAAGCGCTCCTGGCTGGATCCAAAGACTGGGTTGCTTGGCGCCACCGCCGACGCCGTTAAGATCTTCGCACTCGTTACCGAAGAGGATGAGGAAGAGAGGGCATGGTACGTGCGCAAATGCCCCGCCTGCGGCAGCCGCGCCTCCGGCACCGATGCGGAGATCGTGACACGCATGCACCCCGGTAACGAAGCCCTGGGCAGCGTGGTAGCACAGAGAGTCCTCGAGTCCCTGCCCACCGGAATGCTCAACCATGCCGACCCCCATCCCGCCGGTGGGCGCAACCTGCTGAGTTTCTCGGACAACCGCCAGGACGCCGCCTTTTTCGCACCCTATTTCGAACGCACCGCTGCCGACCTGGCACTGCGTAGCGCCGTCCGCCATGTCATGCGCGGGCGCGAGACGCCGATCAATGGCCGGCAGTTGGCCGACCAAATCTATTCGCACTGGCAACAGGATGGTCGGCAAGCTATCCTGCTGGACGCCAACGGCGATATCCGGTCCGACCGTCATGAGGTAACCGAAATTCTGCTGGGCGCCATCGCCGCCGAATTCTGCACCCCCGGGGGACGCCGCAATTCCCTGGAGTCGCTCGGTGTCGTCCATGTCACCTACGATGAAGCGCGCCTCAGACCCTTGCGTCAGAAGATTCGTTCCTGCTGGCCCAGTGCGCTGCCGACCGATGACGGGAGCCTCGACGCCATGCTCCATTTTCTGCTGGAAAACATCCGGCGTGAGCGGGCCCTGACCAGGTTCTACGGCATCCCCCTCCTGGATGCCTTCATTTGGCGCGAATACAATCAACATCGTTCTTTCGAAATCGAAGCGGGCGACAACGCGGTGAAGTTCCGCTGGCTGCCATCCCAACAGCAGAAGCGGCATAACCGGCGCACCTGGTATCTGATCGAACAGTTGGGCTTGGCGCGGGAGCACGCTTTCGATTTTCTGCGACAGGCTTGGGAGGCTCTTTCCAGGCCGCCGGTGTCGCTGATGCTCCGCCACCCACCCGGTTTCGCGCTCGATGGCGAAACCATACGTTTTCACGACGGCGACCGCTATCCGGCTTTCATCTGCCGGAGTTGCGGCTTACGCCAATCCCAGGTGTTGAACGGGAAGTGCACCGCATTCCGTTGCCGCGGCGAGGTCGATCCCATCTCCGCGGGAGAGCGTTCGTCATTCCTGCTCGGTAACCACTACCTCGCATCCTACGATGAGCCTGACCACGTTACGGTACGCGCCCGCGAGCATACCGCATCTCTATCCACCGACCTGCGGGAGCAGATTGAAAGACAGTTTGCCGAGCGCAAGATCAACTTGCTGAGTTGCACGACCACCATGGAAATGGGCGTCGATCTCGGCGACCTGGAAGCTGTAGTCAATCTCAATGTCCCGCCGGGGATCGCCAACTACCAACAACGCACGGGCCGCGCGGGGCGTCGTGCTCAGGCCGCACCGTTCTGCGTCACCATCGCGCGCAACACGCATTACGATCAGGCCGTATTCCGGGATTTCAGCCGCTACCTGGCATCCCAGCCGGCAACCCCCTTCATCCATCTCGACAATCCGGAACTGTTCTGGCGCCACCAGCAGTCGGTGCTGTTGTCCCATTTTCTGCGTCAGCGCATCGCGAACACGGAAATCAACGCACCAGCCCTGGAAAACCTGTTCGACACGGACTTCGACAAGGACGCTCTGCGCGACTTCACCGAACAGTTGTACAAGTGGTTGGAAAGTGAATACGGGCAGGCCGCTATCCGCGAAGCGGAATCGCTCACAGAGCACTTGCCGGCTACCTATCGACACATCGGCCTTTCAGGCTCGTATCTCCGCAATCGTTTCCTGGCGGGGATCAGAGAGTTCGCCGCAGAGGTTTCCGAGCGCTATTGCCGCTATACGGAAAAAATGTCCGAAACCAAAGCGGCCGACGAACTCTCCAAGGCCGCTCGATGGCAGCGGATGCGCAAGGAGTTCATGGGCCAGTTTCTGGTAAACCAACTTTCAAGAAGGGGACTGATACCGACCTACAGTTTCCCGGTGCATTCACTCAGCCTGGAAGTCATCCGCGACGGGCAACAGCAGTATCAGAAGAACCCCGAGGTGGCGCTGAGCCGGGATGCCAGCCAGGGTATCAGCGAGTATGCTCCGGGAGCAGAGGTCATCGCCAATGGACGCATCTGGGAGAGTGCAGGACTGGCTCATTACCCAAAAGCGTTCATGCCTGATCGATGGTATGCGGCCTGCGAGGAGTGCTTTCACGTGGACATCGGCGACACCAGGGATGACTTGCCGCCGGCTTGCAGCAATTGCGGTTCGACCCAGGCGCGCCGCAGACGGATGTTTGTGGAACCGCATGGCTTCGTTACCAACTATGCGGAGCGAAGGGGGCGCGACCCCGGCAGTAGTCGCCGGCGGGTCAAGGCAGCCGATGAAGCACGTCTGATTGCGGCACCACGCGACGACGCTTTCGTCGAAACCGACTTGCCGTTCCTGCGTACCGCTTTGCTGAAGGCCAAGGGAGAGGAAGGCACTTTGCACGGCAGCCTTTTCATTTCCAATCGGGGTAGCTATGGTGAGGGGTACTATCGTTGTCTGCGCTGCAACCATTCGGAACCGGTGAAACCCTTATCCGCGACGAAGCCAGCCAAGCGGAGCAAGGCGCAGACTGCGACGCAAGGGCATCACCTGGTTCATGACGATCCACTGAGCGGGACGCGTTGCCCAAACGAAAGAATATCCCGCACTGGAGTGGATTTTGCGCACCGCTTCGATACCGATGTACGCCTATTCCGTTTCCTGGCACCCTTACCTGACCCAAAATCCGAGGCTGATGACCTTCGCCGCCAGCATGACCAACTGGCGCGCACGGTTTCGGAAGCACTACGCCTAGCGGTGATCGAAGTCATGCAGTTGCAACAGAGCGAAATACGTGCCACTTACCGCCTTTATGGGGCTGCAGGAAGCATCCTGGAAATCGTCCTTTATGACGGGGTTCCAGGGGGTGCCGGGTATTGCGCCCGGTTGGGCGAGGCAGGATTTTCCTTTCAGGAACTGCTCGGACGGACCCGCCAGCGTCTCGATTGCCTAGCCGGTTGTGATTCCGCTTGCCGGGTCTGCCTGTGCGATTACGGCAACCAACGCTACTGGGATAGTTTCGACCGCCAGTCGGCTCTGGCATGGCTGGATGCCCTGCTTGCTCCCGACGCGCGGCCTGCCGGCCCTGGCCATTACGTCCGTTGGCCAGCTCCCAGCCTGGCTGGTCTCAGCGAAAGGCTGGCGAGTTTCCCGAACCTGCATCTGATTGGACGAAGCCTCGTCGAGGCTGCCGGCTATACCGAAGAAAGCCTCAATCTACTCGTGAACTGGCTCCAAGCCGGTAAGGCCATCCATATCTACCTGGTCAACGAGCTTGAAAGCCACCCGACGGCGCGTGCCATCCTCACGGTATACCGTCGCTTGCATCCCTATGCGCTGGAGGGCAGGTTGTGGATTTACAACATCTCCGCACGCAAGATCGGGGACTGGAGTTTGTTGCCTCGCGTGTTTGCAGGTACCCAAGCGGGTCTGCCGATCATTCGGCAGCACTTTCCCGTTCAGCCCTTGCTGGAATGCCTGATTTCGGCACCGGCAGAAACGGGCATGGTGGACGACGATCTATCCCGAGAACTTGCAAGCTTGGTGCGCCAAGCCACTCCTTGCGCAGCAGATATTCTCGCTGAAGGCGAGCGCATGGCCATGTGGGAGTTGCAGGCCGGGGAAGACCGCGACTTGTCTAGGATATTCAGGTCCGTCGCGGGCGCCCACGTGAAAGAACTCGTCATCCGGGACCCTTACTGTGGAGCTGTAACCCATCGTTTGAAGTTGAAGGTCTTCCTTGAGGCGCTGACCAGAATCATGGGCAAGGTCGATCACCTGGCAATCCACTGCCGCGAAACCAAGGACAAGGACGGGTACGTCGAGTTCTACCTTGATGTGGAGCGGCACGTAGATGAGATGGTCAAATCCATCGGTTTCATCAACCGGCATGTCCAGGTCAGCCCAATCAAAGGAAGCGCCCGGACATTCCATGACCGCGAGATAGACGTGCTGACCGTCTCAAAGGACGGCTGTGACGTGCTGCACCGGTACTTCCTGACCGGCGGTATCGACTATCTGATGGACCTGCGGACGGCTACGAAGGTGTTCAGCATTGTGATCAACAAGTGAACACCGATCAGTGCGGAGCGATCAACTATCTGGTATCCCGCCAAAAGTGCCGATGATAGGCGTTGCCGGACGCTACAACCCCGCCAACCCCGCCACCCAGGCCTCGGCGCTCGGCCGCAGCAGTTCGAGCAGCGGCAACGGATAGACGCCGATCGCCAGCGTCAGCACAGCCGGCAACAGCAGGAAAGCCATCTCGCGCGGCAGCAGGTCCGCTGCGTCCGCCACATCGACATGCCGCAGCGGCCCGAGAAACGCCTGCCGAAAAGGTGCCAGAAAAGCCGCGGCGGCGAGTACC
>NZ_FLQX01000142.1 GCF_900089955.1 Candidatus Accumulibacter aalborgensis
AACGATGACATCAAGTTGGCTGCGTGATCGCCGAGAATCCGTGGCTCAAAAGAGCCGCACCCAATTGATTTGGGTGCGGCTCTTTTCGGCCACGCCTTTGAAGCCAAAAAATGGTCAATTTCCGCCTGCTAAGAGCGTCAAAAGCTCGGTTTAGGCCTGAGTAATGCCGGCCCGAAAAGTTACGTGGCGCCTTCGGGGTAATCTGCCAAGCCATTGATCTGCTACATATTGGATTCTTTTAGAGTCCTCCGTGGCCGAAAAGATCCACACCCAATTGATTTGGCGGTACTCCTACTGAGAGTCCGATCTGGGGAGGTAGCAGACCTTCTGGCGTGAGTCATTGAGCGTCCGCTTCGGCCGAGCAGTGTGAATCGGCCCGACGGCAGGTTACGGAGTGCTACGGTCGCCCAGATGGCCGGTTTGGGGAGACGACGAGCGTCAGCAGTTGGCCGGTTGCAGACGGTCCCACCCGCCGCTTCCACACTGAATTTCATAGCGGCGCCAGAAAGGGTCTTGGGTGGGCGATGAAGCTACCTTGCGGCTTGCCGCGGGGTAGCTCATTCCTCAATGCCGGTGTTTCTTGTCCTCGGGCCCTGGAACTCTGCCCAGACCGGGTGCTTGACCGAGGACCGGCCTCGTCGGCTACGCCTTGAGCGCTGGGTTAAGAGTATAGGTGCCGGTGAGGCTCGCCTGCGCGAGGACGTGCCCTTGCATCGCCGCACGCACCTGTTGCCCGGTCAGCTTGCCCTCGACGTCAAGCCTGGCCACGTCGAGCGCGAAAACCGTGAACACGTAACGGTGGACGATCTCGTCGTTCCACGGTGGGCACGGGCCGTCATAGCCGTAGTAATCGCCACGCATGTCGTTGTCGCTGTCGAACCAGGCGGTGTAGTCGTTGATCCCCTGGCGCGCGTCGTGCGGCGCGTGTGGCCCCGGCTTGCCGCGTGGCGTGACGTCGTCCGAGAACTCGCCTTCCTTGACCTCGCCGAGACTGGCCGGCAGATCGACCAGCACCCAGTGGAAGAAATCGACGCGGGCCAGCGATGCCGGCACCGTGCGGTCTTCCTGGTTGACGTCGTCGCCCTGGCTGGGAACGTCGGGGTCGTGGCAAATGAGCGCGAAAGACTGCGTCTCGGCCGGTGCGCCGGTCCACGCCAACTGCGGGTTGAGGTTGCGGCCGAGGCAGACATGATGCTCCGGGTCCGGAATACAGAACGCAAAGTCGCCCGTGATTCGCTGTCCGTCGTTGAAACTGCTGCTGGTCAAGTCCATCGTTGATCCTCCTGGTTGATTACTCCGCCGCGCTGCGTTTGAAGTCGCGCAGGCGAAAACCTGCGACCCATAGTGTAGCGAAATAGACGCCTGCACCAAAGGTGACGACCAGAGAAAGTCGCAGCAAGCGTTGCGTCAGGCTCCACCGCAGCCAGTCGGCGGCGTCGCCGGCGACAAACCACAGTGCGGCGCCCATGGTCAGCATGGCCAGCGCGAGCCGGCCGTAGAACAGCGACCAGCCGGGTTGCGGGGTGTAGATTTCGCGCGCTCGCAGGCCGCGATAGAGCAGCGCGGCGTTGAGCATCGCAGCCAGGCCGATGGCCAGCGCCAGGCCGGCATGTGCGAGCCAGCGGATCAGGATCAGGTTCAGCAACTGGGTGACCGAGAGGGTCAGGATGGCGATCCTGACCGGGGTCCTGACGTTCTGGCGGGCGTAGAAGCCGGGTGCCAGGATCTTGACCAGAATCATTCCCAACAGGCCGAGACTGTAGGCGACCAGCGCGTCGCGCGTCCGGAATACGTCCGTGATCGAGAACGCGCCATGGTGGAACAGCGTGGCGATCAGCGGCACGGCAAGAATGGCCAGCGCCAGGGCCGCCGGAGCGGCGAGCAGGAAGGTCAAGCGCAAGCCCCAGTCGAGCAGTCTGGAGTATTCGTCGTGTCGCCCGGCGGCATGACACTTGCTCAGCGAGGGCAGCAGGATGGTGCCCAGAGCGGCACCGAGCAATCCCGCCGGAAATTCCATCAGGCGGTCGGCGTAGTACAGCCAGGAGACGCTGCCGGTATTCAGGAAGGAGGCAAAGATGGTATTCAGCAGCAGGCTGACCTGCGCCACGGAGACACCAAGCAAGGCTGGCGCCATCAGCCGGAAGATGCGACGCACGCCCTCGTCGTGCAGGTCGATCGAAAATCTGGGCAGCATGCCGAGGCGTTTCAGGCTGGGGATCTGGAAAGCGAGTTGCAGGGCGCCACCGAGAAAAACGGCCCAGCCTAGCGCCATGATCGGCGGGTCGAACCACGGCGCGGCATAGAGCGCCATGACAATGAAGGCGACGTTGAGCAGCACTGGCGTGAATGCGGGGACGACAAAGCGGCTCCAGGTATTGAGCACCCCGCCGGCCAGGGCGACGAGCGACATGAAAAGGATGTAGGGGAAAGTGACGCGCGTCAGGTTGACGGTCAGTGCGAATTTGTCGGCGTTGTCGGCGAAACCCGGTGCCGAGAGGTAGACCAGCAGCGGAGCAGCCGCCATGCCGAGCAGGGTCACTGCCAGGACGACGAGAAAAAGGAGGCTGGCGACGCGGTCTACGAGTTGCCGGGTTTCCTCACTTCCCCGCTTGCTCCGGTATTCGCCGAGAACGGGGACGAAGGCTTGCGAGAAGGCGCCTTCGGCGAACATGCGGCGCAGCAGATTGGGCAGTTTGAAAGCGACAAAGAAAGCGTCGGTCAGCATCCCGGCACCGAAAGCGCGGGCAATCACGAAGTCGCGCACAAAGCCGAGAATGCGCGACAGCAGGGTCATGCTGCTGACGGTGGCGAGGGTCCTGAGCAGGTTCATTCTTTGTCCGGGCGGCGCAGCAAGGCGCAAAGCCCGTCATCTTAGCCGGAGAACGGCAGCCAGCAAAAGGCCAGCAGACAAAACGCCAGGACAAGCGCCGCGCCAGGCTCTGATCCGACGGCCAGACCGCGGCCATCTTCTCACCCCAGGACAATCCAGTGCCTCGAAAGGCAAACATGGTCAGGCGGAGTCCTCACACGGCAGGAGTTTGGCCTGGACGAAGTCAATCAGAGTGCCAAACGTAGCAAATACTGTGCCGTCGATCTCGTCGTCGTCGATGGCAAACCCGAAGCGCTCTTCCAGGGTGGTGATCAGGACGACTACCGCCATCGAATCGAACTCGGGAATCGCGCCGAGCAGGGGCGTGGCCGGGGTGAATCTGTGCGCACGGCCGTTGAGGCACAATACCTCGTCAAGAAGCGATGCCAGTTCGTTTCTGATTTCCATACAGACTCCACAAGGTAACTTCTCTGGGCGCCCTCATCCACGCGAGTGGCGGTGGATTCGACGAAACCATTATGCCGAGTCGAAGCATGGCACGCCGTGTGAAAGGTCACGTTGGGACCGACACGATGGGACCATCAGGCCAAAGCTCGCTCGTCGGGTCGGCGGATGAGAAAGTGACGAATTTCGCATGGCAACCCGATAGTATACCGGGATTTCGCTCGTCTGGACGACCGGCGACGACGACGGAGTGATCCATGTCAGACTCGATTCCCCAATTGCCGACCGCAGCAACCGCCTTTGAAAGCAAGATCATTGCCCCTGGTGATCTCGCGGAGCGTATCGGCGGCGTTCCTCGTCCGCTGGTGTTTACCAACGGCTGCTTCGACATCGTGCATCGCGGCCATGTCACGCTGCTCGCCCAGGCACGTGCTCTTGGCGCTGCGCTGGTCCTGGCCCTCAACTCTGATGCATCGGTCAGGCGCCTGGGCAAAGGCGCAGGTCGCCCGGTGAATAAGCTGCCTGACCGCCTGGCCGTCGTCGCGGCTCTGGAATCGGTGACCTGGGTGACCTGGTTTGACGAGGATACGCCGCTGCAGAGAATTCTCGATTGCCGGCCCGACATTCTCGTCAAGGGTGGTGACTGGCCGCTGGAGACTATCGTTGGCAACCGGGAAGTGAGCGGCTGGGGTGGCTGTGTGCTGTCATTACCCTTCCTTCACCAGACGTCGACCAGCGCCCTGGTCGACAAGATCCGGCGCCTGTAGCGCCCCCCGTTGGCCGGCGGTCAGCGAGCGAGTGGCCTTTGTTATCGCTCTTGAGGTGCCGACCCGGGAAGATCCTCAACCGCCCAGCGCGCTCTTCAATGCGGCGACGTCGTCAGCCGACTCGGCCAGCAAGGTGGTGAGCGCATCGGCATCGAAAAGCTGGGACAGGATGCTGAGGTCAACCGGCTCCTGGAATTGCGGATCACGCCACGGCTGCTGCACATTGGCCAGCTTGTTGGCGACGAACAGCAGGTCCGTCAGCGTCGCCAGCGTCGTGACCTGACGCTCTTGCTCGTGCTCCTGCACGGCGATCAGCAGTTCTTCCGGTAGCCCCATGGCTGACAGCAGTGCGTGCCCGATATTGTCATGCCATTGCACCAGCAACTGCTGCAACTCGGCCGAGTCGGCGATCAACTCAGGGAAGTTCACAGTCCGCGAAAGCAGGTAAAATACACCAATATCATGGATCAGGCCGGCAAACATCGCTTCGTCCGGATTGAGACGGCTAGTTCGGCGAGCGAGCACGCGGCACAGTGCGGCGACGTGCATGGTGTGTTCCCACAGGCGCCGCGACAGGGCCTGGAACGGCGCCATCTTCTTCGAATTGAGCAGTTGCTCCATGGCTACGGCAAAGGAGACGCTACGCACGGCCTCCATGCCGACGCGGGCAATTGCGCTGTTGACGTCGATGATCGTTCGGCCGGAGCGGTTGATCGCCACCGAGTTGGCCAGACGGATGATCTTGGTGCTCATCAGGGGTTCGGCGCCGATCAGCGTTCCCAGTTGCTCAATGGTCAGATTCGGGTTCTTGAGCGCCGTGCGGACCTGGAAGGTGATGTCGAGAAAGGTCGGAAAACAGACCATTTCACCGGATAGGTCGCGGGCGATGTCCTCCAGGATTCGGAAGCTGAATTCATTGGCCATTTTGTCTACGCTGCAAGAGGTCTTTGAGATTGGCAAAGGGATTTGCCGTGGCCCGTGCCGTGGTCTTCGCGCCAAGCGGGTTGATCCCGGCCTGACGTGCCGCTTCGGCGTCGAGTTGTCGGGCGTGCTCGTTATCGTGGCAGTAAAGGCACAGCAGTTCCCAGTTGCTGCCGTCGCCGGGGTTGTGGTCATGATTGTGGTCGCGGTGGTGAACCGTCAGTTCGCGCAGATTCAGGTGCGTGAACTCACGCGCACAGCGACCACAGATCCACGGGTAGATCTTCAGTGCCTGTTCGCGATAGCCGCTTTCACGGGTCTGGCGATTACGGATGGCATCGGCGATCAGGCGATCGGTGTGTGCAGTCTTGGTTGGGTCGTTGGCCATGGGTGGACCTCAGCGGGAAGGAAGGCGTGCCGCGCTGGCGGCGGGTTCTGGTGCGCACTACACGAGCAGCGCGACGAGGGGTACGCGCATTTCGTTGCTGCTGATGCCGCCGTGCACGCCGAGCATCGTATAGTGCTTTTCGCCGGGCAGCCAGTCCTTGATCGTCCAGTTATCCTTCATCACCAGCGTGTAGTCGCCGACTCTGGAGGCGAGGCGCGGATGGTAGGGGGGAGGGCCGAACCAGCCGGCGGCGATCAGACGCTCGCTGGCGTAGAGGTGTGCAGCGCGGGTGAAATGATGGCGGACGTAGGCCTCGAAAGCTGGCCGATGATCGGCTGCCACATAGCAATAAGCGGCGCGACGCTCGCCGCAAAGGGGGCGGAGAAGCAGCGCAGCGAGTTGCGGATGGTCGTCCAGATTGATGACTCGCCGGGCAGGAGAATCAATGAAGCCGTGGTCGGCGGTGACCAGCAGCCAGGTATTGCTGCCGCGTAGCCGGCGCAGGAGCTGGCCGAAGAGCGTATCGAAATCGGCCAGGGCCTGCTGGGCTTGTCGGCTGTCGGTCCCGTAATGGTGCGACAGGCTGTCGACATCGGGATAGTAGGCATAGACATAACGTGGCTGGGCAGCGTCCTGCAGCAGCTCGGTCAGGCAGGCAAACATGTCGGGCAGCGCGGTGTAGGCCGTGGTCCGCGCGCCGCGCGAGTGCCAGTTGTTGAAGGCGCTGCCGACAATGCTTTTCGGTGCGACCACCGAGCACTCGCGATCAAGCGCCTGGAACAGCGAGTCATGGTCAAAAAGGCGTGGCGGCAGTGCGTCCGGCAACAGCTTGGCTGGTCCAAGGCGGGGGGTCAGCGGCAGTATCGACAGCGTCTGGTCGATCTCGTCCAGGTGCATGTGCCAGCCGGTGAGGCCGTGCTGCGCCGGCGCCAGGCCGGTCATCAAGGCGGTGATGGCGCTGGCGGTGGTCGATGGGAACACCGAAGTCATGCTCCCGAGCAGGTAACGTTGCAGATGCGGGCTGGCGGTATGTCTGGTCAGCGTGCGCAGGCCCAGGCCGTCGATGACCAGCAGAACGACATGGCGCGCTCTGGCAAGCTGCGCTGCCGACAGCGCGGCAAGTTCCGGGTACAGACTGCGCGCGCTACCGCAGGCAGTGGCGATGCTCTGCATCAGATTGACGATGCCCCCGCCGGTGTAGTCGGGAAGGACAGTCGACCTCATGACTTCCTGACGAAACGCACCCTGCCTTCGTCGTCCTCAAGACGCAGCAGGCGGCCGGCGTGTTCGAGCCGGTTGAGATGGGCAATCGCCTCACCCATGGCGAACATCGTCTGATGCGTGTCCAGATCCCTGGAGAACAGCGTGATCAGCAACTCGGCAGCGCTGCGCGGCGTGGCGCAGCGCTCCTCGAGAACCAGCAGGCGTTCCTCGTGGTGCGCGTGCAGGGCATTCACCCGGTTTTCGATGCCATGGAAAGGCAGTCCATGCGAAGGCAGCACCAGAGTCTCCGACGGCAGCTCGCGATAGGCGTCGATCGAGTGCAGGAAGTCGGCGAGCGAGTCGGCGGTGGGCGTCACGGCAAAGACGCTGATATTGGTCGAGATCTTCGGCAGCAGCATGTCGCCCGAAATCAGTACGCCGAGATCGGCGCTGTACAGGGCGGCATGCTCCGGCGAATGGCCGAAGCCGACGCGGACCTGCCAGCGGTGCTTGCCGATGGTCAGCACGTCGTCGGCAAACAGACGCTGGTAGTGGTCTGGAATACGCGGCACGCCACGGTTGTAGCCGCTGCTGCGGCGCTCCAGCGCTGCGCAACGTTCGGCGTCGAGTCCGTGGGCCCGAAACTGGCGCAACATCGGCTGGTTGCCGTGGCCGCCGACCTCGTGCCAGACGGCGTGTGCCGTCAGGTACTCGCCGAGGGTCATCAACAGTGGAGCGCCGGTCAGGTCCTGCAGCCAGGCGGCGAGGCCGAGGTGGTCGGGGTGGAAATGGGTGACGATGATGCGCGAAACTTTCCCGCCCGGCTTCGTTGACGCCAGGCGCGCCAATATCTGCCGCCAGCAGTCCTTGACTGCATCGAGCGCGAAGCCGGTGTCGACGATCACCCAGCCGTCATCATCCTCGAGCAGCCAGAGGTTGATGTGGTTCAGCGCAAAAGGTAGCGGCATCCGCAACCAGTGGATTCCGGGAGCAAGCTGCAACGTTTCGCCGGCAGCCGGCGGGGTGGCACAGGGATAATCGGGCAGCATCTGGTGGCGGGTTCCAGGATTGTAAAAAGCGCTGAAGTCTATAAACTGCCGGTTGAAGGTGGTTGCGGGACCGGCCTTCGCTGGCCTCTGGAGCGTACCATTGTACACCTGATCCGACCACGAACATTTCATGCGGCGGCCATGCGCAAAGCACGGCAAGAAGGATAGAGCCCCGTAAGCCTCTCTCAAGGAGCGACAGACATGGAAACCCCGAGCCTCGATTTTGCCCATGGCGAAACGATAGACATGCTGCGCGCG
Organism: Candidatus Accumulibacter aalborgensis; assembly: GCF_900089955.1. GTDB lineage: Bacteria > Pseudomonadota > Gammaproteobacteria > Burkholderiales > Rhodocyclaceae > Accumulibacter > Accumulibacter aalborgensis. The sequence goes on from NZ_FLQX01000142.1 coordinate 7,861, forward strand.
ACCGTGCGTGCCTTCGCTGCCGACGAAATCGCACCGCGCGCCGCAGCCATCGATCGCGACAACGTGTTCCCCGCCGATCTGTGGGCCAAGCTGGGCGCCATGGGTCTGCTCGGCATCACCGCCGACGAGGAGTACGGCGGTAGCGGACTCGGCTATCTGGCGCACATTGTGGCGATGGAAGAGATTTCACGCGCTTCGGCGAGCGTCGCTCTATCCTACGGCGCACATTCCAACCTGTGCGTCAATCAGATCGGTCGCAACGGGACGGCAGCGCAGAAAGCAAGGTATCTGCCGAAGCTGATTTCCGGCGAGCATGTCGGCGCGCTGGCGATGTCCGAAGCCAACGCCGGTTCTGACGTGGTCAGCATGAAGCTCGTCGCCGAACGTCAGGGGAGCCGTTTCATCCTCAACGGCGGCAAGATGTGGATCACCAACGGTGGTGACGCCGACACGCTGGTGGTCTACGCCAAGACCGACGTCAACGCGGGTGCGCAGGGAATCACCGCCTTCATCGTCGAAAAGGGAATGCCGGGTTTCTCCTGGGGGTCGAAACTCGACAAACTCGGCATGCGTGGTTCCAATACCTACCCGCTTTTCTTCGACGACTGCGAACTGCCGGTCGAAAACGTTCTCGGCCAGATCGACGGCGGCGTGGGCGTACTGATGAGCGGTCTTGACTACGAGCGCGCGGTGCTCGCCGGCGGTCCGCTGGGTATCATGGCGGCAGCGATGGATCTGGTGCTACCCTACGTGCACGATCGCCAGCAGTTCGGTCGGTCGATCGGTGAGTTCCAGTTGATGCAGGGCAAGATCGCCGACATGTACACCACCTTCAACGTCTGTCGGGCCTACGTCTATGCCGTCGGCCAGGCCTGCGACCGCGGCCAAACGACGCGCAAGGACGCCGCCGGTGCCATCCTCTACGCCGCCGAAAAAGCGACCTGGATGGCCGGCGAGGCGATCCAGACGCTGGGTGGTAATGGCTACGTCAACGAGTATCCAGCCGGGCGCTTGTGGCGTGACGCCAAGCTCTACGAGATCGGTGCCGGCACCTCCGAAATCCGCCGCATGCTGATCGGCCGCGAACTGTTTGCCGAGACACTTTGAAAAGCCCCTTTGCCAGCCAGGCGGGTTGCGTGTCCGGCCAGCGATTTCCCTTCTACCTTCTACGTTGAACGATGATGACCAATACGCTGCGCACCCTCTCCGCCGACGACGTCACCGCCATCGGCCACGTCCGCCAGTTCTTCCGTAACTACGCGGCGTGGCTTGGTGTCGACCTGTGCTTCCAGGGTTTTGACGAGGAAATGGCTTCCCTGCCCGGAGCTTATGCGCTGCCCGACGGCCGCCTGTTCTATGCCGAGCGCAACGGTCAGCCGGCTGGCTGTGTCGGCATTCGCCCTTTCTCTGCCGGACTTTGCGAGATGAAGCGCCTCTATGTCGAGCCTGAGCAGCGCGGTTTCGGAATCGGCCGCGACCTGGTCCTGGCAGCGATCCGGGCGGCCAAGGAAATCGGCTACCGCAAGCTGCTCCTCGACACCCTGCCGGCGATGCGCTTCGCGGTACGGCTCTATCGCGAGATGGGTTTCAAGGAAACGCCGGCCTATTATCAGACGCCTCTCGAAGGGACGATGTTTCTCGCCCTTGACCTCGAAAACTGGTCCGAGCAAGAGGTCGCCAACGAAAACCTCTTCCACCTGTTCGACTTCAACCGCGCCTGGTCGAGTCGCATGCAGGAGATCAACCCCGAATACTTCCTCAAGCTCTCCAGGCTGCAAACGCCGCAGTATCTGTGGATCGGCTGCTCCGATTCGCGCGTGCCGGCCAACGAGATCGTCGGACTGTTGCCCGGCGAACTGTTCGTTCATCGTAATGTCGCCAACGTGGTGGTGCATACCGACCTCAACTGCCTGTCGGTGATCCAGTTCGCGATCGACGTCCTCAAGGTCAGGCACGTGATGGTCGTCGGTCATTACGGTTGCGGCGGCGTCAAGACGGCACTCAATCGTGAGCGCGCCGGGCTGGTGGACATCTGGCTGCGACACGTGCGCGACGTCCATGACAAGCACCTCGCGCTGGTCGACGCCTTGCCGGCCGAGCAGCGACACGATCGCCTGTGCGAACTCAATGTGCTCGAACAGGTGGTCAATGTCTGCCAGACTTTCGTCGTTCAGGACGCCTGGGAGCGCGCTCAGCCGGTTACCGTGCACGGCTGGATCTATGGCTTGAAGGATGGCCTGATGCGCGACCTCGGCTTCACGGTGCCCCGGCGCGAAGACCTGTTGCCGCGCTACGCGGCGGCGCTAGAGGCGCTGCAGGTTTGAACGCAGCGTTCCCGAAGAAGCCTCAAGTGCCTGCTCCGTGGCCCGTATCCTGGTCCATTCGGGGTGCTGAGGGCAAGCGTTGAAGGCCGGGTCTGCGCCAGAGGCCGCTTCGCCGGCGACCTACGGCAAGCTGATCGCCACCGCTTTCGTCTGGGGCGCGACGTGGATTGCCGGTCGCGTCGCCGTCAGCGAAGCATCGCCGCTGGCGGTTGCCAGTTGGCGCTTCCTGCTCGCGGCGCTGGTTCTCGGCACGCTGGTGGTGATCCATGAAGGTTGGCCGCGCTGGTCGCTCGACGAGTGGCTGACGCTCGCAGCGCTCGGTGCCAGCGGTATCTTTCTCTACAACGTCTGTTTCCTGTACGGACTGAAGATGATCGAAGCCGGTCGCGGCGCGCTGGTCGTCGCGCTGACGCCCGCCGTCGTTGCGGCTGGCGACTGGTGGCTGTTTGCTGCCCCGATGTCACCGATGAAAGCGTCGGGAATCGGGCTGGCGATGTTCGGCTGCCTGCTGGTGGTCACCAACGGCGATCCCCGACTGCTGTTCGCTGGCCAGGTGGGTCTCGGCGAATGGCTGATCATCGGTTGCAGCGTGCTGTGGGCGGTTTACACCTTCGTTGGTCGGCGTGGCACGCGCTCGTTGTCGCCACTGGCAATGACCTTCGGTGCCAGCGTCACCGGCTGGCTGATGCTCACTACTGCCGCGCTGTTGCAGGGATCGTTATTTTCGCTGGCCGCCATCACCTGGCGTGGTGGCGGGGCAATCATCTTCCTCGGTCTCTTCGGCACGGCACTGGCCTTTACCTGGTACGCCGAAGCCGTGCAGCGCATCGGTGCCACGCGCTCGGCGGCGTTCATCAATCTGGTTCCGGTCAGCGCCGTCGTTCTCGGTGCGGCTCTGCTCGACGAGCGGCTTGGCGTCGCGGTTCTCACGGGCGGTGCGCTGGTCATCGCCGGCGTCATCATTACCAATCAAGCCGGCACGCGACTTGCCGCCGGCCACAAGGAGAAAACAACATGATCCTGACCCAGGAACAGGAGATGATCCGCGACTCGCTGCGTGCTTTTGCGCAGGAACGGCTGGCTCCCTTCGCCGCCGAGTGGGACCGCCAGCACACGTTTCCCGCCGACGCGCTGCGCGAACTCGGCGAACTGGGTGCGCTCGGCATGGTCGTTCCCGAACAATGGGGCGGCGCCGGCATGGACTACATGTCGCTGGTGCTGGTGATCGAAGAGATCGCCGCCGGCGACGGCGCCACGTCGACGATAGTCAGCGTGCAGAACTCGCTGGCCTGCGGTATCACCATGAAGTATGGCAGCGACGAGCAGAAGGAGACCTGGCTGAAGCCGCTGGCGCGCGGAGAAATGCTCGGCTGCTTCTGTCTGACCGAACCGCATACCGGTTCCGATGCGGCTGCGATCAGCACGCGTGCGGACCGCGATGGCGACTTTTTTGTTTTGAACGGGGTCAAGCAATTCATCACCACCGGCAAATACGCTCAGGTGGCGATCGTCTTCGCGGTTACCGACAAGGCCGCCGGCAAGAAGGGGATTTCGTGCTTTCTGGTGCCGACCTCGACGCCCGGTTACATCGTCGCCCGTATCGAGGAGAAAATGGGCCAGCACGCCTCGGACACCGCGCAGATCCTCTTCGACGACTGCCGAATTCCCGCTTCCTGCCTGCTCGGCAAGGAAGGCGACGGCTACCGGATCGCGTTATCGAACCTGGAAGCAGGCCGCATCGGCATCGCTGCCCAGTCAGTCGGCATGGCTCGCGCCGCTTTTGACGCCGCCGTGCAATACGCGAAGGATCGCGTGACCTTCGGCAAGCCGATCATCGAACATCAGGCGGTCAGCTTCCGTCTCGCCGACATGGCGACGCAGATCGACGCCGCTCGCCTGCTGGTCTGGCGAGCAGCCACCTTCAAGGACGCCGGCAAGCCCTGCCTCAAGGAAGCGTCGATGGCCAAGATGTTCGCTTCTGAAATGGCCGAGAAAGTGTGCTCGGACGCGATCCAGATTCTCGGCGGCTATGGTTACGTCAGTGACTTTCCGGTCGAGCGGATCTATCGCGACGTCCGCGTCTGCCAGATTTACGAGGGAGCGAACGACATCCAGCGGCTGGTGATCGGTCGTGCTGTGGCGGGCGACTAGGATGAGCCGGCACACCTTGCGTCCCGAATTCAGCGTCACCGCGCTCAACGCCCGTGCGCCTGGGCACCTGCCGGGCTGGTTCGGCATTGAAGTGCTCACCGTCGAGCCCGGCAGGCTCTCCGCTCGCCTGTCGATTCGGCCGGAGATGCTGGCGCCGAACGGCTTCCTGCACGCCGCGACGGTCATTGCATTGGCCGATACCAGTGCCGGTTACGCGACGTATGCGCACCTGCCCGCTGGTGCCGACGGTTTTACGACGATCGAATTGAAGACCAATTTTCTTGGTACGCTGACCGAAGGGCTACTGCTATGTACGGCGAGCGCGGTGCACAGCGGCCGCACGACGCAGGTCTGGGATGCCGAGGTGAGCAGCGAAGACGGGCGGCGGCTGGCGCTGTTCCGGTGCACGCAGATGGTCTTGTGGCCCAAGGCAGTGACGGTGTCGGCCCGTCCGTAGCGTGCGCTGCCTGAGGGAGGCGTCGTGATGGCCAGAACAACTGTCATTCCTGCATCGGTCTGAACGATGAACGCGCGCGACCGCTTGTTCATTGCAGTCATTGTTCTCGGCGTTCTGATGACCGGCCCCTTCGTGATCACGGCGCTCCTGGTCTGGGCGAGCGCGCAAGCCGCGGAACAGGCGCTTCTCGTCCAGTTGATCATGCCGCACCTGTCTCTCGGCGCGATGATGACCCTCTTCGGCTTCGCGGTCGGCTTGCTGGTCATCCGTTACCTCTTCCGGCAGTACGTTCAGGGCCTGCTCAGGATGGCCGAGAGCCTGCGCCTGATGTTGTCGGCCAATCGCAACTTCCGGGTCGACCCGGAGGGGCCGCCCGAGGTCCAGTTGCTGGCCCTGGCCGCCAACGCGCTGGCCGAGCAGCGCGATGGCCTGATGGACGATGTCGATGCCCAGATCACCACCGCCAAGGCCTCGGTAGAGGAAGAGAAGAACCGCCTGGCGGCACTGATGTCCGAGTTGGCGCAAGCGGTGGTGGTGTGCAATGTCGACGGAGTGATCCTGCTCTACAACAGCCGCGCCCGACTCCAGTTCAGGGCGCTTGCGCAAGGCAGCACGGCAGTCGCCGGGGGGGCGCTGATTGGCCTTGGCCGTTCGATCTTCTCGATCCTCGAACGTAATCAGATCGATCATGCGCTGGAGGTGGTACGTCAGCGTCTGGGCAAGGGCGCGGCAGCCGCAATCGCCAACTTCATTACCACGGCGCGTGGGGGGCAGCTCCTGCGGGTCCAGTTGGTCCCTGTTCTGGCGACCACCGATGATTCCCTGCAGCGCGAAATGACCGGCTATGTGCTTACCGTCGAGAACATTACCCGCAGCATCGAGCAGGAGTCACGTCGCGATCAGGTGCTGCAGTCGCTGACCGACGGCAGCCGGGGCAGCCTGGCCAATATCCGCGTAGCCGTCGGCAACCTGATGGACTATCCCGATATGGGGCTCGAGATCCGCGAGCGTTTCGTCGGCATCATCAGCGACGAAGTGGTCCGCATGAGCCAGCGTCTGGACCAGACGATGACCGAGTTTGCCGATTCGCTGAAAACCCGCTGGCCACTCGAGGACGTGCTGGGCATCGACATCATCGCTGCCGCCCAACGGCGAATTGAACAGCAACTGGGGCTGCCAACAAAAACGGAGGAGATCCAAGAAGCCTTGTGGCTGCGGGCGGAGAGCTTTTCTCTGGTCTTCTCGATCTGTTTTCTCGCCTCCCGCCTGATCGACCACTACCAGATCAAGGAACTTCGCTTCCGCCTCCTGCCTTTCGGCAAGCTGGCCTACCTGGATCTCATCTGGGCCGGCCACGCCATGTCCTCGGAGACTTCCTACACCTGGGAGACCGAAGCCATGCAGGTGGGCAAGGAAGCTTCCCCATTGTCGCTGCGCGATGTCATCGACCGCCATGGGGGAGAAATCTGGTACGAGCGGGAAAAAGCTGCCCACCGTGCGTTCTTCCGCTTCGTCCTGCCGGTGGCCTCGCCGGATAGCCGGGTGCCGGGGGAGGTGATCGACGAGTCTGGCGTTCGCCCGGAGTATTACGACTTCGACCTGTTTCATTTTCAGGATCAGAGCATCGATCTGGACCGCTCGCTGTCGGATCTGACGTACACAGTATTCGATACCGAGACTACCGGCCTGGAGCCGGCAGCCGGCGACGAGATCATCCAGATCGGTGCCGTGCGGATTGTCAACGGCCGCTTGTTGCGTCACGAGAACTTCGACCAGTTGGTCGATCCTGAACGTTTTCTGCGACCGGAAGGAATCCGCATCCACGGCATCACCGATGACATGGTGCGCGGGCAGCCCAACATCGAGGCGGTACTGCCGGCCTTTCACGATTTCTGCTGCGACACTGTGCTGGTCGCGCATAACGCGGCCTTTGACATGCGTTTTCTGCAACTAAAGGAAGAGCATACCGCGGTGGTCTTTAGTCAGCCGGTACTGGATACTCTGCTGCTGTCCGCGGTGCTGCATCCGAATCAGGAGTCACACCAGTTGGACAGCATCGCTGAACGGCTGGGAATCGGCATCGAAGGCCGCCACAACGCGCTGGCCGATGCCTGCGCCACTGGCGAAGTGTTCCTCAAGATGCTGCCCTTGCTGGCCCGGATGGGGATCGTTACGCTGCGCCAAGCGCTGGAGGCTTCCGAGAAAACCTATTTTGCCCGGGTCAAATACTAAGGGTGATCCCCTCTCGCGACAACACTTGAAAATGCGCAGAGTTATGCTTGGCCGCCATTAATCACCAGTGAATCATCATGGTGCTTGACGAATCCAGTATTGCGTGTTGAAATTGCCCGCTTTTCGTCTGGCAACACGGTTTTTTCAAGGAGAAGTGAATGGCAACGTACAGGGAACTGCTTGCGCAACGCGCGGAGTTGGAAAAGAAAATCGAGGAAACACGGAGCCTGGAGTTGGCGGACGCCATCGCACGGACGAAAGAGTTGATTGCCGAATACGGTTTGACGGCAACCGATTGTGGCTTCAGGCTTGGCAGCGCGCCGGCAGCAATGGCTGCCGGAAAACCTCGGTCGACGGTCCCTGTGAAGTATCGCGGTCCGAACGGCGAAACATGGTCGGGCCGCGGCAAAGCGCCGAACTGGCTGACCAGTCTTGAAACACAGCAGGGCCGGGACCGGGACGAATTTCTGGTGAACAGGCTGTAAGCGCTTACTGCCAGGGGTCTGAGTTTCCGAGTCGCTGAGCAGCAGGCAGCGGGGCCGGCAGCGATCGATTATCGAGCGAGTGGACAATGCAATGAACATCCTGGTCACTGGAGGCACCGGCTATATCGGCTCGCATGCCTGTGTCGCTCTGCTGGGGGCGGGCCATGACGTGACCGTGGTCGACAATCTTGCCAATAGCCGGGCCGAGGTGCTCGATCGCGTGGCCCGGATTTGCGGGCGGCGGCCGGTCTTTTTCGAAGGCGACGTTCGTGATCGCGAGTTGCTGCGCGACGCTTTCTCTCGCGCTCCTGTGCATGCGGTGATCCACTTCGCCGGCCTCAAGGCAGTCGGTGAATCGGTTGCCCAGCCATTGCGTTATTACGACTGCAACGTCAGCGGAACCATCGCCTTGTGTGAAGTCATGGCCGAAGCGGCGGTCAAGACGCTGATTTTCAGCTCGTCAGCGACGGTCTATGGCGACCCGGCTTCGGTGCCGATTCGAGAGGATTTTCCGCGCTCGGCAACCAATCCCTATGGCGCCAGCAAGCTGATGATTGAAGACATCCTTGTCGACCTGGCCCAGGCCGACCCCGAATGGCGGATTGCTCGTCTGCGCTATTTCAATCCCGTTGGCGCGCACCCAAGCGGCCTGATTGGCGAGGAACCGAGTGGCGTTCCCAATAACCTTTTGCCCTTTGTGGCGCTGGTGGCAGAAGGAAAGCAACCGCGACTGAGCGTTTTCGGCAACGATTATCCGACGCCCGATGGCACCGGGGTGCGCGACTATATTCACGTGATGGATCTGGTTGAAGGCCACCTCGCGGCACTGGATTATCTTGTTGGCCAAGGCGGTTTGCTGACCGTTAATCTCGGTACGGGTTGCGGGTATTCGGTACTTGACATGGTGCGCGCCTTCGAAGCCGCCAGTGGTCGTCCGGTTTCCTACGCTCTGATGCCGCGCCGACCGGGTGATGTGGCCGCCTGCTACGCCGACCCGCGGCTGGCCGAACAACTCCTCGGCTGGACAGCGCGCCGAGGCCTGGACGAGATGTGCAGCGATGCCTGGCGCTGGCAGCAGCGGCGCGCGGCAAGCTGACTGCACCCCGTGGCGACGTATGCAATTGGCGACATCCAGGGCTGCTTCGACTCGTTCCAGCGCCTGCTGACCGCGTGCAACTTCGATCCTCTGGCCGATCGCCTGTGGCTGGTCGGCGACCTGGTGAACCGCGGGCCGCGCTCACTGGACACCTTGCGCTTCGTGCGCGATCTGGGCGCCGCGGTGACGACGGTACTCGGTAATCATGATCTCTACCTGCTCATGGCTGCCGCCGGGTTTGGCAGACGCAGCAAGGGCGATACGCTCGACGAAATTCTCGCTGCACCCGACCGCGAAGAACTGCTCGACTGGCTGCGCCATAGACCCCTGTGCCACCACCAGGGCGAGTTCTGCATGGTCCATGCCGGGCTCCTGCCACAGTGGACCGTGCCTCAGGCGCGGGCGCTGGCGGCCGAGGTCGAGGGAGCGCTGATCAGCCCCGCTTATCTCGACTTCATGGCCAACATGTGGGGTAGCGAACCGGCGTCCTGGGATGACACGCTTGCCGGCTGGCCGCGCTTGCGCGTGATCGTCAATGCGATGACCCGGATGCGCTTCTGTTCAGCCGACGGCGTCATGGAATTCAAGACCAAGGGCGAACTGAGCGCGGCACCTCCTGGCCTTATGCCGTGGTTCGAAGTGCCGGGTCGGCGGAGCGCCGATGATGTTCTCGTCACGGGTCATTGGTCGGCGCTCGGACTGAAGGTCGAAGCCAAGCTGCTGGCGCTGGATTCCGGTTGTCTCTGGGGCCGCCACCTGACAGCCGTCCGCCTTGAGGACCGCACCGTCTTTCAGGTCGATTGCTCGACCGGAGAAGCGCAGGTCTGAAGACCTGAGATGATCGCCGGGATCGCTGCCAGGCCGGTCTTTCGTTGACGCACATCAAAGCTGAACGGCGCCCCCGGTCCTAGACTCGCTGGCATTCTGTCAAGCGCGAGAGGGGCCGTCGGTGGCATCGGAGAAGTTCAAGCAATGGTCGGTGGTGACCGCGAGCACTACGTCGTTCACGGTATGTTTCATGGTCTGGATGATGTTCGCCGTCATCGGCATCCCGATCAAACAGTCGCTGGGTCTCAATGAAACGCAGTTCGGCATTCTGGTGGCCATGCCGGTCCTCACCGGTTCGCTGATCCGCCTGCCGCTGGGGATGTGGACCGACCGCTTCGGCGGCCGCATCGTCTTCCTTGTCCTGATGCTGAGCACGGTCTTTCCGATCTGGCTGATTTCCCGGGCCACCGAATTCTGGCAATTTCTGGTCACCGGCCTCTTCGTCGGAGTCGCTGGCGGTTCATTCACCGTTGGCATCGCCTACTGCGCGCGCTGGTTTCCGAGGAACCGCCAGGGGCTGGCCATGGGCATCTTCGGCGTCGGCAACACCGGCGCTGCGGTGACCAAACTCGTTGCCCCGACGATCGTCGTCGCCTACGGCTGGGAGATGGTGCCCCAGGTCTATGCCGTGTTGATGCTGATCACGGCGCTGCTCTTCTGGTGTTTCACGTATACGGACGCGGAACATAGCGCGGGCGCTGCGCACGTTACGGTCAAAGAGCAGTTGCTGACCCTGAAGGACCCGGCCGTCTGGCGCTACAGCCAGTATTACTCGATCGTTTTTGGCGGCTACGTCGGGCTCTCCCTGTGGATGACCAAGTACTACATCAGCGAGTACGGTTTCGATCTCAAGACGGCGGCGCTGCTCGCTGCCGGCTTCAGCATCCCCGGCGGCTTGCTGCGCGCCATCGGTGGCTGGTTCTCCGACAAGTACGGTGCGCATTCAGTCACCTGGTGGGTGCTCTGGGTCGGGCTGGTGTGTCTCTTCTTTCTCTCCTATCCGCAGAGCGACTTCACGATCCACACCGTGTCCGGGCCGAAAACCTTTCATATCGGGCTCAATCCGACGCTGTTCACGATCATCATGTTCACTATGGGCATGTCTTTCGCGATCGGCAAGGCGTCGGTGTTCAAGTACATCTCGGATGATTATCCGCATAACATCGGCGTTGTTTCGGGCATCGTCGGCCTTGCCGGGGGCATGGGCGGTTTCATCCTGCCGATCCTCTTCGGCGCGCTGGTCGACTTGACCGGCCTGCGTTCCTCGGCTTTCATGCTGATGTTCGGGATCGTCTGGGTCTCGCTGATGTGGATGTATTTTGCCGAAGTGCGGCCAATGAGCGCAGCAGAAAGCGACAAGCATCCGGCCGCCTCGCCCGTGCCCCTTAACTGAAAACCCGACGGTAACCGGCCAAGCCCACTCTCGTCCGCAGTCACGAGTCACGAGTCACGAGTTCCCGCACAGGATTTCGTGACCGCGAAAACGGACTGAGCGCTCCGCCTGGCGATCCCCCGAAAACCGGAAACTGGAAACAAGATGACTAATCAGCAACAAGCGGCGACAGAGAAAACGGCCGGTCACAGCTCCGCCGACATTGTCAAGTGGGACGTCGAAGACACCACCTTCTGGGAATCGCAAGGCAAGCGCATCGCCTACCGCAACCTGTGGATCTCGGTGCCTGCTCTGCTCTGTGGCTTCGCCGTCTGGGGAATGTGGGGAATCATCACCGTGCAGATGCTGAACCTCGGCTTTCCGTTTACCCAGGCCGAGCTGTTCACGCTGACGGCGATCGCCGGCATTTCCGGCGCGACGATGCGCATTCCGGCGTCGTTCCTGATTCGCCTGGCCGGCGGGCGCAACACGATCTTCCTGACCACCGCAATGCTGCTCGCGCCGGCCATCGGTACCGGCATCGCGCTGCAGCACAAGGACTGGCCGCTGTGGGCTTTCCAGCTCATGGCGCTGTGGTCGGGTGTCGGCGGCGGCAACTTTGCCAGCTCGATGTCGAATATCAGCACGTTCTTCCCGAAGCGCCTGCAGGGCACCGCGCTGGGCCTTAACGCTGGCCTCGGCAACTTTGGTGTGACGACAATGCAGGTGGTCATTCCCCTGGTGATGACCGTCGGCCTGCTGGGTGCGTTTGGCGGTGAGCCGATGACACTGGTCAAGGATAGTGGCTGGATCTTCGGCAAGATTGCCGCCGGCACGCCGACGTGGATTCAGAATGCGGGCTTTGCCTGGGTGTTTTCGCTGGTGCCGCTGGCGATTCTTTGCTGGTTCGGCATGAACAACCTGAAGACGGTCTCGCCCGCTACCGGCAGCGCCCCGGTCGCCTTCGCCAAAATCATCTACCTGTACACGCTGGCCTTCGTTCCGGCCATCTTCATGCTCTACCTGTACCTGCCGAAGCCGACGGGCCTGGGCGTGCTGAGCATGTGGGTGGCCATTCCGCTGGACGTCGTCAGTGCGCTGCTGGTGATGCGGCTCGCCGCCTTCGGCGAGATGAAGGAGGGCGTCGCCAAGCAGTTTGCGATTTTCAGCAACAAGCACACCTGGTCGATGACCGCACTCTACATCGTGACATTCGGCTCGTTCATCGGCTTTTCGATGGCCTTGCCGCTGTCGATCACGGTGATCTTCGGCATCAGCCACGTTCCCGACGCCAACGGCGTGCTGCAGCACACGCTGAAGAATCCGAACTCACCGTCAGCGCTGACCTATTCGTGGATCGGTCCGTTCGTCGGCGCGGCGGTACGTCCCATCGGCGGCTGGATTTCCGACAAGCTCGGCGGGTCGATCGTTACCCAGGTGATCTCCGCGGTGATGGTGCTCGCCTCGGTGGCCGTGGGCTACGTGATGATGCAAGCCTACGGATCGGCCACGCCGGAGCAGTACTTCCCGGCTTTCCTCGGCCTGTTCATCGTCCTGTTCTTCGCCACCGGCATCGGCAACGGGTCGACCTTCCGCACCATCGGCGTCATCTTCGACCGCCAGCAGGCTGGCCCCGTGCTGGGCTGGACGTCGGCGATCGCCGCCTACGGCGCCTTCATTGCCCCGGTGGTGATCGGCGCCCAGATCAAGGCCGGAACGCCGCAGTTCGCGATGTACGGCTTCGCCATTTTCTACGCGCTGTGCCTGGTTCTCAACTGGTGGTTCTACCTGCGCGCCAATGCCTACGTCAAGAACCCCTGATGGCCTGATTCTCTGCTTCTCGTCTGCTGCCTGTATTCCAACGTAACCCCTCTGGGAAAACCGCATGAGCCACTTTCTCGATCGACTGACTTATTTCTCCCAACCGCGGGAGACCTTCTCCGACGGCCATGGCGTCGCCACGGGCGAGGATCGTACCTGGGAAGATGCCTACCGCAACCGCTGGGCGCACGACAAGATCGTACGCTCGACGCACGGCGTGAACTGCACCGGGTCGTGCTCGTGGAAGATCTACGTCAAGGGCGGCATCGTCACCTGGGAAACCCAGCAGACCGACTACCCGCGCACCCGCTGGGACATGCCCAACCATGAGCCGCGCGGCTGTGCGCGTGGGGCGAGCTATAGCTGGTATCTCTACAGCGCCAACCGGGTGAAGTACCCGCTGGTCCGCGGCCGTCTGCTGAAGAGCTGGCGTGCAGCGCGGTTGATCAAGGACCCGGTTGAGGCGTGGGCGTCGATTGTCGAGTCCGACGCCAAGCGGCGCGACTACCAGAGCGTACGCGGGCTGGGCGGCTTCGTGCGCGCGAGTTGGGACGAGGTCAACGAGATCGTCGCCGCTGCCAATGTCTACACGATCAAGAAGCACGGACCGGATCGGGTGATCGGTTTCTCGCCGATCCCGGCCATGTCGATGGTCAGTTATGCCGCCGGCAGCCGCTATCTGAGCCTGATCGGTGGCGTCTGCATGAGCTTCTACGATTGGTACTGCGACCTGCCGCCGTCGAGCCCGCAGGTGTGGGGCGAGCAGACCGACGTGCCCGAATCGGCCGACTGGTACAACTCCAGCTTCATCATCGCCTGGGGTTCCAACGTCCCACAAACGCGGACACCCGACGCGCACTTCTTCACCGAGGTGCGCTACAAAGGCACCAAGACCGTTGCCGTCACGCCCGACTACTCCGAAGTCGCCAAGCTCTCCGACATCTGGTTGCATCCCAAGCAGGGCACCGACGCCGCCGTGGCCATGGCCATGGGGCATGTCATCCTGAAGGAGTTCTATTTCGACAAGCGCAGCGCGTATTTTGACGATTACGCGCGCCGCTACACCGACCTGCCGATGCTGGTCATGCTGAAGGAGCACGCTCTGCCGAGCGGCGAGAAGATCCTCGTTCCCGATCGTTACCTGCGCGCGTCGGATTTCGACGGCCAGTTCGGTCAGGCCAACAACCCCGAATGGAAAACGGTGGCCTTTGACGAAGGCGGTGCGGTCGTGCTGCCGAATGGCGCCATCGGTTTTCGCTGGGGTCCCGATGGTCGTGCCGATCAGGGGCAGTGGAACCTCGAAGCCAAGGAAGCACAGAACGGCGGCGCCGTGAAGCTCATGCTCTCGCTGCTCGAGGGTAAAACGCCGGCGACGGACACCGCCAGGGTCGGCTTCCCGTATTTCGGCGGCATTGCCAGCGAGCATTTTCCGAACAACGTGTTGCCGGGCGAGAACGGCGACGTGCTGGTACGCACCGTCCCCGTGCGCAGTCTCGCGATCGGCACGACGGGCAAGACGCTGGTGGCCACGGTGTTCGACCTGCAGGTGGCCAACTATGGAGTCGCGCGCGGCCTCGCCGGCGAGCTGGCGGCCAAGGACTTCGACGACGACACACCCTATACGCCGGCCTGGCAGGAGCGCATCACCGGGACGCCGCGTGATCAGGTGATTACCGTCGCGCGCCAGTTCGCCGACAACGCCGACAAGACCCATGGCCGCTCGATGGTGATCATCGGCGCGGCAATGAATCACTGGTATCACAGCGACATGAACTACCGTGGCGTCATCAACATGCTGATGATGTGCGGCTGCATCGGCCAGAGCGGCGGTGGCTGGGCGCATTACGTCGGTCAGGAAAAGCTGCGGCCGCAAACCGGCTGGACGGCGCTGGCCTTCGCGCTCGACTGGATCCGTCCACCGCGACAGATGAACAGCACCAGCTTCTTCTACGCGCACACCGATCAGTGGCGCTACGAAAAGCTGGGCATGGAAGAAGTGATTTCACCGCTGGCCGACAGGAAGCTCTACGGCGGCAGCATGATCGACTACAACGTTCGCGCCGAGCGCATGGGCTGGTTGCCGAGCGCCCCGCAGTTGCAGACCAATCCCTTGCAGGTGGTGCGCGATGCGGCCAGCGCCGGCATGGAAGCCAGGGATTACGCCGTCAAGGCCTTGCAGGACGGTTCGCTGAAAATGAGTTGCACCGACCCCGACCACCCGGACAACTGGCCGCGCAACATGTTCATCTGGCGCTCCAACCTGCTCGGTTCCAGCGGCAAGGGCCACGAGTATTTTCTCAAGCACCTGCTGGGTACCAGCAACGGCGTGCAGGGCAAGGACATGGGAGATGACGGCCCCCAGGCGCTGCGCGCCACCCCCCAAGGGGGCTCGGCCGGCTTGGGGCGGCCCAGCGCCGGCCGTGAAGAAGCGAAGCCGACAGAGGTCGTCTGGCACACCAAGGCGCCGGAAGGCAAGCTCGATCTGCTGGTCACGCTCGACTTCCGCATGAGCACCACCTGCCTGTACTCCGACATCGTCCTGCCCACCGCCACCTGGTACGAAAAGAACGACCTCAACACCAGCGACATGCACCCCTTCATCCATCCGCTATCTACGGCGGTGGACCCGGCCTGGCAAGCGAGGAGCGACTGGGATATCTACAAAGGCTTTGCGCAGAAGTTCAGCGAAGTGTGCGTCGGTCATCTCGGCGTCGAAAAGGAACTGGTGCTGACGCCGCTGATGCACGACAGCCCGTCGGAACTGGCGCAGCCCTTCGCGGTCACCGACTGGAAGCGCGGCGAATGCGCGCTGATTCCGGGCAAGACCGCCCCCAACATGCAGGTCGTCGAACGCGACTACCCCAACGTCTACAAACGCTTCACGGCGCTCGGACCCTTGATGGCCAAGGTTGGCAACGGCGGCAAGGGTATTGCGTGGAACACGCAGACCGAAGTGCAGCAACTCGGCGAACTCAGCGGCCTGGTGATCGCCGAAGGTGTCACCTGCGGCATGCCGAAGATCGACAGCGACATCGACGCCGCCGAGGTGGTGCTGATGCTGGCGCCGGAGACCAACGGCCATGTCGCGGTGAAGGCGTGGCAGGCCCTGGGCAAGCAGACCGGGCTCGACCATACGCACCTCGCAATCCACCGCGAAGACGAGAAGATCCGCTTCCGCGACATCCAGGCGCAGCCGCGCAAGATCATCAGCTCGCCGACCTGGAGCGGTATCGAGTCGGAGACCGTCTCGTACAACGCCGGCTACACCAACGTGCACGAGATGATCCCCTGGCGCACGCTGACCGGTCGGCAGCAGTTCTACATGGATCACCCATGGATGATCGCCTTTGGCGAAGGCTTCAGCAGCTACCGGCCGCCGGTGGACCTGAAGACCACCGCCAGCATTCAGGGAATCAGGCCGAACGGCAACCCGGAAATCGCGCTGAACTTCATCACGCCGCACCAGAAGTGGGGAATCCACAGCACCTACACCGACAACCTGTTGATGCTCACCTTGAGTCGCGGCGGACCCTGTGTGTGGATCAGCGAAGATGACGCCAGGCGGATCGGTGTGGTCGACAACGACTGGATCGAGCTGTTCAACCTGAACGGCGCGATAGCGGCGCGGGCGGTAGTCAGCCAGCGAGTCAACCCGGGGATGGTGATGATGTATCACGCGCAGGAAAAAATCGTCAATACGCCAGGTTCCGAGATCACCGGCGTGCGTGGCGGGATTCACAACTCGGTAACGCGCATCGTTTTGAAGCCGACGCACATGATCGGTGGTTACGCGCAGTTCAGCTACGGTTTCAATTACTACGGCACCATCGGCACCAACCGCGACGAGTTCGTCGTCGTTCGCAAGATGAAGAAGATCGACTGGCTCGACACCCCGGTCGCCGATGAACTGGTCCGCCCGGTGCAAGCTCAAGGAGAAGTGGCATGAAGATCCGTGCCCAAATAGGAATGGTGTTGAATCTGGACAAGTGCATCGGTTGCCACACCTGTTCAGTCACCTGCAAGAACGTGTGGACCAGTCGGCCGGGGATGGAGTACGCCTGGTTCAACAACGTCGAGACCAAACCCGGCATCGGCTACCCGAAGGAATGGGAGAACCAGGACAAGTGGAACGGCGGCTGGGTCCGCAAAGCGAATGGCCGCATCGAGCCGCGCCAGGGCGCCAAGTGGAAGCTCCTGATGCGCATCTTTGCCAACCCGAACCTGCCCGAGATCGACGATTACTACGAGCCTTTCACCTTCGACTACCAGCACCTGCAGTCGGCGCCCGAAATGAAGGCCTCACCGACGGCGCGCCCGCGCAGCCTGATCACCGGCAAGCAGATGGACAAGATCGTCTGGGGTCCGAACTGGGAAGAGATCCTCGGCGGCGAGTTTTCGAAACGCAGCAAGGACAAGAACTTCGACGGCGGTTTTGAACAAACGCAGAAGGACATCTGCGGCCAGTTCGAAAACACCTTCATGATGTACCTGCCCAGGCTGTGCGAGCACTGCCTGAACCCCGCCTGCGTCGCCTCGTGCCCGTCGGGTTCGATCTACAAGCGCGAGGAGGACGGCATCGTTCTGATCGACCAGGACAAGTGCCGCGGCTGGCGGATGTGCGTCAGCGGCTGCCCGTACAAGAAGATTTACTACAACTGGAAGAGCGGCAAGGCCGAGAAATGCATTTTCTGCTACCCGCGCATCGAGGCCGGTCAGCCGACCGTGTGCTCGGAGACCTGCGTCGGCCGCATCCGCTATCTGGGCGTGCTGCTCTACGACGCCGACCGCATCGAGGAAGCGGCGAGTACCGAACACGACCGGAACCTGTACCAGGCGCAACTGCGCCTGTTTCTCGATCCGAACGACCCCAAGGTCATCGCCCAGGCGGCGATCGACGGCATCCCCGACAAGTGGATGGAAGCCGCGCGCAACAGCCCGGTGTACAAGATGGCGGTGCAATGGAAGGTCGCTCTGCCGCTGCACCCCGAGTACCGCACACTGCCGATGGTCTGGTACGTGCCGCCGCTTTCGCCGATCAGCGCCGCGGCCAACGCCGGGCAGGTGGGCAGCAATGGCGAGATTCCCGACGTCAAGCAGTTGCGCATTCCGGTCCAGTACCTGGCCAACATGCTGACCGCCGGCGACACCATGCCGGTCGAGCGCGCGCTGGAGCGCATGCTGGCGATGCGCGCCTATCAGCGTGAAAAGCACGTCGACGGGCGCATCAACCAGGCCGTGTTGGCGCAGGTGGGAATCAGCCAGGCCGAGGTCGAGGAGATGTACCACGTGATGGCCATCGCCAATTACGAAGACCGCTTCGTGATCCCCACGACGCACCGCGAATACGCCGAGAACACCTTCAATGTGCGCGGCGGCTGCGGCTTTTCCTTCGGTAACGGCTGCTCTGAAGGCGCCGGCGAGACCAGCCTGTTCGGCAGCGAGAAGAAGCGCACCATTCCGATCAAGGCGGAGGTCTGAACATGTTCGCAGTCAACACCCGCAATACCCCGCCGCCGATGGCCAGGAGCCTGCGCGTGCTGGCGGCCCTGCTCGGCTACCCCGACGCGCGCATGCGCGGCCACCTGCCGGAGATGCGCGAGCTGCTGCGCGACGAGCGAGCACTGTCCAAAGCGCGTTGTGCCGAGCTCGATGCGCTGATGGACTCACTGCAGCACGCCGACCCGTTGCAGGCCGAGGCCGACTACGTCGATCTGTTCGACCGCGGCCGCGCTACCTCGCTGCACCTCTTCGAGCATGTGCACGGCGACTCGCGCGAGCGTGGCCCGGCGATGATCGATCTGGGCCAGACTTACGAACAGGCTGGCCTGATTCTGGCTGAGGGCGAACTGCCCGACTTTCTGCCGGCGATGCTGGAATTCGTCTCGACGCAGCCGCCGGGCGAGGGAAAAGCCTTCCTTGGCGAGATGACGCACCTCCTCAGCGCTCTCTTCGGAGCGCTGCAGCAACGCCACAGCGCCTACGCCAGTGTGCTCGGCGCGCTGCTCGAACTGGCCGGTGAACAGGCGCAAGCGCTGCCACCGTTGCCGCCGGCCGGCGAAGAAACGCTCGACGAGAGCTGGGCCGAGCCGCCAGTATTCGACGGCTGTTCGGCCAAAGGCCAGGCTAGACCCGGCCAGGTACAAACGATCCACGTGCTCCCACCCTCCCGTTCCGCCCAGGCCAACCCGCCATCAGGAGTAGTCGCATGAATCCCGTCCTGTCCTACCTGCACAACTTCTTCTTCACCGTCTACCCGTACATCTGCCTGGCCGTTTTCCTGATGGGCAGCCTGGCGCGCTTCGACCGTGACCAGTACACCTGGAAGAGCGACTCGTCGCAGTTGCTGCGCACCGGCACGCTGCGCTGGGGCAGCAACCTGTTCCATATCGGCATCCTGTTCCTGTTCTTCGGCCACTTCGTCGGTCTGCTCACGCCGCACTGGCTCTACGAGTCGTTCATCAGCGCCGCCGATAAGCAACGCATGGCCATCTACTCGGGCGGCGCGGCCGGCATCGTCTGCTTCATCGGCCTCACGCTGCTGCTGCATCGGCGCCTCTTCGATCCGCGCATCCGCCTGACCAGCCACCGCACCGACATCGCGATCCTGGTCATCCTTTGGGTGCAACTGGTCATCGGTCTGATCACGCTGCCCTTCTCGTTCGCCCATACCGATGCCAGCGCCATGCTCATCCTCGGCGACTGGGCGCAGGGCATCGTCACCTTCCGTCCCCATGCCGATGGTCTTCTGCTGCTCGCCTGGCCGTACCTGATTCACCTGATCCTCGGCATGACGATCTTCCTGCTCTTCCCGTTCAGCCGTCTGGTGCATGTCTGGAGCGGTTTCGCGACGGTCGGTTTCCTCTTCCGGCCCAACCAGTTGGTGCGCAGCCGGCGCCTCAACGTCCCGGCCGGGCACAACCTGCCGCGCCAGCCCGGCGCCGGTGTCTGAGTCTCAGGGAGTGACCACCATGCCTGTCGAATCACTTGATCTCAGTGCCGCGGCACCGGCCGCGCCGATCTGTGTGGCGCGCATCAACGGCGTCGCTGTGCACGGCGAATCGGAGAGCCTTGCCGCCGAGGAACTGCGCCAGCGCGCGTGCACCGAACTGCTGCGCCAGGCGGCCATAGAGGCCGGCCTGCTCGCCGCCGCCGACGTCGCCTCTGCGGACGGGGTGATCAGCGAAGCGGCTTCGTGCGCCATTGAAGCGCTGCTCGAGCGGGACCTTCACTCGCCCGAACCATCCGACGAAGCCTGCCGCCGGCACCATGCCGCGCACGAGGCAGCTTACCGCAGCGGTGAGCGTGTCCGCCTGCGCCACATCCTGTTCGCTGTCACGCCGGGGATTGACGTCGTCGCGCTGCGCCAGCGCGCCGAAGCCTGCCTGCTCGACGTACGCTGCCACGATGGCAAGGCAAGCGCCGGCAACCGCTTCGCCGTCGCGGCCAGCGAACTCTCGAACTGCCCGAGTGGCGAACGGGGTGGCGAGCTCGGCTGGCTTGGCACCAGCGACTGCGCGCCGGAATTTTCCCGCGAGATCTTCGGGCACAGTGAAGTCGGCGTCCTGCCGCGCCTGGTCCACAGCCGCTTCGGCCTGCACGTCGTCGAAGTGCTCGAACGCGACCCAGGCGTCGCGCAGTCGTTCGAGTCGGTGCGCGGCGCGGTCGCCAATGCCTTGCGCCAGCAGGCTTTCGTCACCGCGTTACGCCAATACCTGCGCCTGCTGGCCGGTAAGGCGACGGTAGAAGGCGTGGATCTCGACGCGGCAGATACGCCGCTGGTGCAGTAACAAGAACGCGTCCAGGGGAACCCGCAGAGTCCGGTAGGTTGGGGTGACGCAGGAACCCCAACGTATTCCTGCCCTTGAATGTTGGGGTTCGTGCCTCACCCCAACCTACAAGCTCAAGCCTCCGGGGCAGCGGGCGCTTCTTCACCCCAGATGCGGGCGAGGGTGGCCTGGATCTTTTGCTCGAAGCGGGTGATCAGTTCGCGGTTGGCGGCCACCAGCACTTGCTCGGCTTCGATCTCCGCCACGATGGCTTGCTGTGTGGCAAGGGGTGGGAAGGGGAATGTGATCGTGCTCAGGGCATCGGTGTTGATCTTCAGGGTACCGTGCGCGGCGGTTTCAAGAATCTTCCGAAACTGTGGCTCTACCTGTTTCAACATCACTCTGAGGAAGGTCGGATTGACCGACGCGTGAGGCTTCATCGCTTTCACGTCTTGGTTGAAGGCGCATGGCTTCTCGAGTTCGCAGATGGGAACTCCGTTGGCGAGACCCATGCCTCTGACAAGAATCAAGATTGAGCCGACTGGAGCGATCTGTGTGGCGCTCTCCTTGACTGCGGCTTCCGATATGTGGGTCGAAGCATCCGATAACACGTCGGATTTCATGTCCTTGGCCGAGATCCACGGAATATCGCCTACCCAATACGATTCATTGGCTTTTGATGGTGTCCCGCCGCTGCTGTAGCTGACGATGTTGCCCAACTCTACGACCGGCCAGTCGGGGTGGATGGGGATGTGGGGGCGGTAGTGGTCGAGGACGGCGCGGGCGCCGTTGATGACTCTCTGGTAGCTCTCGATCTCCGCCACGATCTCCTTCTGCACTTCCAGCGGCGGCAGGGGGATTTGGAAGTTCTCGACGTAGTCGCGGGGCACGCGCTGCAACCCGCCCGTGCCAGTCATCTGGGCGACGGCTGCATCGCGAAAGAGTGGATGCATGACGCAGAAGTAAACCCACTCGGGCATGACCTGCCCGTTGCTCCGCAGCACGTAGAACTCGCTGGAGCCAAACCCGATTCCGTTGAGCAGGCCGCGAGCGATGCCTGCTTTGCCGTTTTCAAAGCAAGGCGTGACCTTGGCGAGAAGGACGTCGTTGTCCTCGAAGTACGTGTAGCTCGCCGAGACTTCGGACAGTTGCTTCTCGTCGCGTGGCTGGAACGAAATGCGGTGCTCGCTGAGGTCGGCCATTGGAACGAACGAGACGCGCGTTTCTGCCTTCGCGGCGACTTGGCTTTTCCGCGGATTCACGTTGCAAACCTCGCTGAGTTTCACCAGCGGAAAGATGTTCGTCTTGGCTCCGCCTTCCCGATACCGCTCGCCACTCAGGTTGTAGTCGCCATTCGCGGCGATCTTTTCTTTCGGCACGATCTGGGTCGTGGACGTGAGGGCGAGGATGGTCTCGGTGGACGCTTTGGAGCGGAGGGCTTGGAGGTAGGCGGCGAGCTCGGCCTGGACTTGCGGGAGGTCGTTCTTGTCGAAGGCGCGGCGCTGGGCGCCGAGGCCATAGCCGTCGTTCTCCACTTTGAAGAAGGCGATGGTGTCGCTCTGCCGGGCGAGGGATTTGTCGAGGAGGAGGATGCTGGTCTTCACCCCGGAGTAGGGATTGAAACAGCCCGCGGGGAGGGAGACGACGGCGACGAGGGAGTTTTCGACGAGCATTTGCCGCAGGTCTTTGTAGGCGGTCTGGCTCTGGAAAATGATCCCCTCGGGGACGATGATGGCGGCGCGGCCGGTGGGCGTGAGATGCTCGGCGATGTAGTCCACGAAGAGGACTTCGCTGCGCTTGGCCTGGACGGAGAAGCGCTTGTGGGGCTTGATGCCGCCTTTCGGGGACATGAAGGGCGGGTTGGCGAGGATGACGTCGGCGAATTCGTTCCAGCGCTCCTCGGAGGTGAGGGTGTCGTATTCGTAGATGTGGGGATCGGTGAAGCCGTGCAGGTAGAGGTTCACCAGGGAGAGGCGCACCATGTCGGGCGAGATGTCGTAGCCCTTGAAGTGCTTGGCGAGGCGGCCCTTTTCGTCGGGGGTGAGCAGGTCGCCGGGGCGGTGTGCAGCCCCCTCGCCCCGGCCCTCTCCCACGAGGGGAGAGGGAGATGATGAGTTGGTGCGCAGGATGTGTTTGTAGGCGGAGATGAGGAAGCCGGCGGTGCCGCAGGCGGGGTCGAGGATGGTCTCGTTTTTCTGCGGGGCGAGGACTTCGACCATGAAGTCGATGATGTGGCGCGGGGTGCGGAACTGGCCGGCATCGCCCTGCGAGCCGAGGACGCTGAGGAGATACTCGAAGGCGTCGCCGAGGCGCTCGCTGTGGTCGTAGCGGAACTCGTCGATGATCTTGAGGAAGGCCTTGAGTGTCTCGGGGTCACGGTACGGCAGGTAGGCGTTCTTGAAGATGTCGCGGAAGAGCGCGGGGATGCCGGGGTTTTCGGGCATCCTGGAGATGCCTTCGCCGTAGAGGCCGAGCATCTCGTGGCCGCCGAGCGAGGGCGCCATGAGCTTGGCCCAGCCGTAGCGGGCGTAGTCGCCGGTGAAGAACTTGCGCTTGCCGCCGAGTTCCTCGGACTCCGCGTCCATGTCGTCCATGAACTTGTAGATCAGCGCGATGGTGATCTGCTCGACCTGGGACTTGGGGTCGGGGACTTTACCGACGAGGATGTCGCGGGCGGTGTCGATGCGGCGTTTGGTATCGGTGTCGAGCATGCAGGCCTTTTACGGGGAAACTACTGGACAAACTGGTTCAGGGACACGTAGTCCTTGACGTAGTCGGGAATGATGGCGCGGTACCTGGCCGGCACGGCTCTGAAATCATGGGTTGAGAAGAACGGGTTGGTCGCCAGGTCGGTGAACTGCTTGCTCTCAATGATCTCGCGGACCAAACCGTTGCTGACGTAGGCCTTGAAGTAGGTCTTGATGGCGGGAATGGCAGCGGCCTCTTCGGGCTTGGTGTCGGCGACGAACTTCGAGAACTCCTCCTCCAGCAGCTCATCCTTCGACTTGAAGCGCGGGATGAGGCCGAAGACCTTCTCCAGGATCTCGCGCAGTGTCAGGCGGCGGTCGACGGCGGCGGCTTTGCGCAGCTTGTCGAGGGTGTAGTACTCCTCGGGTTTGTTGAAGACCTCGCGGTTCACGTAGTCGATGACGCGGTCCCACTGCCCGGCTTCGACGGCGGAAGCGACGGTGTCATTGGCGCGGATCACATCCTCGAATGTAAGCGTTTAGCCCCCCTACCACACGTACCGAGCAGGTTGGTGCGGAGCGCAGCGCTTGCC
>NZ_FLQX01000143.1 GCF_900089955.1 Candidatus Accumulibacter aalborgensis
ACAGGACAAGCGTGTCACGGCTGATGTTGCGCGAATCAGACATGGTGGATGGCCCTTTCTTTCATGTGAAAGTCGCGTCAGCGACTCACGAACCTCCCCTCGCCCGCTCGCGGGAGAGGGGTCGGGGGTGAGGGGACGGTCATGGTTTTCATCATCTGGGGTGACTGGAATTGCCATGACCGTTCGCTTGGCGGCGCAGGCGACGCGCGACCAGTCCGCCGCAGACCAGGAGCAGCGAAATCGCTGCGAAGAGCCACCAGGAGCGTTCGGTATCTTTCTCGGCGGGCGCTGCCGCCGCTCCTTCTCCCACCTCCAGAGTGGCGGCGAGCAGATCGACGATTTCGCCTGCCTGAATGGTCAGCATCAGCGGGTATTTGCCGGGCTGGGTGAGGGCGGCTGCGGGCAATTGATAGACCCCGTCGGCCATCGCAGCGGCAACGCCCTTGATCCCTGGCCCCTCGACTTCGATCTGCGCGCCCTGGATGGGCACGTTGTCGCTGGCGCGGTCGACATAGATGAGCAGATCTCTGTCGGCGAGCACCCCGACGATTTCCAGGTCCTCGCTGCGCACCTCGAAGCGTGGCGCCAAGCGGACATCGGCAGGCCTCTCGCTGGCTGCGTGGTCATGGCCTTCATGAGCGATGACCGGCGCAAACAGGGAAAACAGCGCCAGCAGAATGGCCGCAAAGCAAGGAGCGGCCCCGGTCGGGATGAAGGATGGTCGGGTCACGGAGTGATTCCTCGAGCCTGGTTCAGATTGGCCTGCGCGGCGGAGAGTCGGAAACGGCTGCGGACCAGCTCGATGCGCGCCTCGGTGGTCTGCGACTGGGCGCGCAGCAGCTCGACGAGCGAGGTTTCGCCAAGCTCGAACGAGCGGCGCATCAGCGCCAGGCGCTCCACCGCCGCTTGTTCGCGCTCGACCGCCAGCGCCGCACCGAGAGCGGCCGACTCGAGCTGCGCCTCGGCTTCGCGCAGCTCGGCATCAACTTCGGCGACCAGCCGTCGATAGCGGGCTTCGGCCTCGATCAGCGTCGTGTTGGCACTGGCCATCAGGGGCGCATTGCGCACCTCGACGGCCAGCGGGATGCTGATGGCAAAACCAATGCTGTCGCGCGGCGTGGCACCGGATACGTCGCGATCGCGGCGATACAGCAGACCGACACTCGGTGCCTCGCGGCGCGATTCCTGAGCCACTTTGAGGGCCGCGCGGGCGCGCTCGATAACCGCCTGGCCGGCGGCGATGCGGGGATCGACAGGCCGATTGTCTGCCCCGGCAAGCGGCTCCAGCGGATTATCCGGCAGGCGGTCAGTACCGGTCAGCACACGGTAGCGTTGCAGGCTGCGGACTGCTCCGAGTTGGGCGTCGGCAGCGGCTGCGCGCGCGCTGGCGGTTTCCTGCTGGGCGAGCAGCAGGTCGGAGCGGGCAATTTCCCCCACTTTGAGCCGCCTGCCGACATCCGCTTCGAGTCCCAACGCGGTTTTCAGGCGCTCTGCGGCAATCTCGGCTTCACTCCTGGCCATGACCAGCGTCCACAGCGCTCTGCGCAGTTCACCGGCGACAGCGAGCCGTGTCGCCAGGATATCGCCTTCGTTCTCTTCGCCGTCGGCCTCGGCAAGGCTCCTGCGCGCAGCCTTTTGTCCAGGCAGCCAGAGCGGAATGGAAATGCCGATTTCGCTCTCCTGGTTACCCAGATCACTGTTCCAGCGGTCTGTCCGGTGAAAAGCGTCGATCTTCGGAGCGGCAGGAACCCAGGATTCGGCCACCGTTCGGCTGGCGGCGACTTCGTCCCGTTTCGCCTCAGCCGTTCGCCCCTGTGGGGAATTCGCCCACGCTCTCTCGAACACCTCACGCAAGGTTTCCGCCTGCGCGGGAGTTGCCGCAGCAAGCAGCAAGGTCAGGAGGGTGACCGCCAGCCCTGCCTTCACCTCAAGCGGATAACCATGCATCGGAAGCGCCCATCGTCAATCACTGATGGGAGCGATGTTGCCGGATGCTGACCTACAGAAAGCTGACTGAAAAATTACAAATCTGTAATCTGCTTCGCTGGTCGGTGATACGGAGACAGAAGCCCAGGCGTCTAACGTCTAACGACTCCAACGCCGAGTCTGTGTCGAATTGAAGCTGCATGCGCGCAAGCCTGTGGTCACATTTGCCGACCAGCGTGACGGCTTTGCATTTCGCGCAAACGCTCTGTTTCAGTCAGTCGACTCTCGCGCGGTGGTATGGCGGTCCTTCAGCCAGGCGGAGAACTCGCGACCAAGTTCCGGGTGTGTTTCACCGAGGACCACACTGGCCTGCATCAGGCCCAGCTTGCTGCCACAGTCGTAGCGGGTGCCGTGGTAGCGATACGCCAGCACCTGCTCGACCGCCAGCAGAGCGGCGATGCCATCGGTGAGCTGGATTTCACCACCCGCGCCGCGCTGTTGAATGCGAATCAGGTCGAAAACACCCGGCGTCAGGATGTAGCGGCCGGCCACGGCCAGGTTCGAGGGGGCGGCGCTGGGATGGGGCTTTTCGATCAGGCCCTTGACGTCCACCAGATCGGGGGCGATGGCCTCGCCCTTGACGATCCCGTAGCGCCCGGTCTGGCTCAGCGGCACCTCCTGAACGGCCAGAATGCTGCACTGACGCTCGGCGAACAGTTCGGTCATCTGTTGCATGATCGGCGGCTCGCCGATCATCAGATCGTCGGCCAGCAGGACGGCAAATGCCTCGCCGTGCACCAGTCGTTCGGCACACAGCACCGCATGGCCCAGTCCGAGCGCCCGCGCCTGGCGGACATACACGCAATCCATGTCATCCGGCTTGATCGCCCGGACCAGCGCCATCAACTCATCCTTGCCCCCGCTGGTCAGTTCAGCTTCCAGTTCGCAGGCGGTATCGAAGTGGTCTTCGATCGATCTCTTGGTGCGCCCCGTGACGAAGATCATTTGCCGAATTCCGGCGGCATACGCCTCTTCAACCGCGTACTGAATCAGCGGTTTGTCTACTACGGCGAGCATTTCCTTGGGGCTGGCCTTGGTGGCCGGCAGGAAGCGTGTCCCCAGTCCGGCGACAGGGAAGATCGCCCTTTGGACGAGTGAGTCAGTTTTCATGGGTGACCATTCTAGCCTGATGGGCCACTCTATGCTTGAGTTCCGCAGCCAAGTGGCCCATAATCGTTTTCATAGTCGTAATTCCGGCAAACCGGAAGCGTTCTGGACGCGGGTTCGATTCCCGCCACCTCCACCACTGAGGGGGTGTACTGGTTTCGACAGGGTGACAGAAGGCGCGCAGGCGGCTCGAGAGGCGACGGACGTAATCCGCGCAAATCTGTAAACGCCAACGATGAGCGTTTCGCACTGGCCGCTTAGGCCTGCTGAGGACGTAGCCGTCCAATAAACAGAATGGCTATCGGCGGGGGCTTCGGCCCCCGCCGTCATGTCCACGGCAGCGATGGCTTTTTGCCCCCTTCAGCCCAACTCGCGCGCCACCACCGCGACCGAGCGAGCGTCCGGAAGTCTGGCGAGTTGCGCCAGCATGTAGTCCTTGACCTGGGCCAGCAACTCGTCAGTTCGCGTCGCTGTCATCCCGATCTCTGCGGCGACGGCCCGGACCGCGGCCAACTCTTCGGCAACCAGTTCGCCGTCGGCATAGGCGACCATCAGGCAGGTGGCGACTACCAGGTCGCGTTGCGATGGTTGCCGGAAGGCACCGGCGGGAGCGACGTTCTGCGTTTCGGTCTGCAGCGAGTCGAAGTCTGGCCAGTCACCGGCACCGTTGCGGCAAGCTTCGTAGAATTGACGGATAAGGGCGACTTCTTCGGCGCTTCCGGCACCATCGACATGCGCGATGCGCAGCAACAGTTGCGTGGCGGCGACCGTCTGGTCGGCATCGAGAGAGACGTCGGTGAATTGGGAGAACATGGCAGCTCCTTCAAAGGTTGATCTGGCGCCGGCACTCGGCGAGTCGGGTCTGGACTTCCTGGGCCGATAGCGATCGGAAGCGTTGCGGCAGCAGTGAGCGTCGCGAGGTCTCCGAAACAGCGAGCATCTCCATATAGCGGACCATCGTGATCTCCTGTGGCGGCATGAAATCGTCAATCGCCCGCGCCAGCACGGCGGCAGTCACCGCTGTCCGCTCGCGTTGCGCAAATTCGGCGGCGAGTAGCGCCACGGCTTCGAGGTCGGCGTTGGAATAGCCGGTCAGCGCTTCACAGGCTTTCTCCAGCGCCTGGTCAGCGAGATCGAGCGCCACTTCGTAGCGCATGAAGATGGCGTCTACGACGGCGGCGCGTTCAGCAGCCGTTTCGGCGTAGAAGAACGGAATTTTTCGGTCGAGACGTCCTGGGCGCTTGATGTCGGTATCCAGCCTGTCGGGCCGGTTGGTCATCACGATGAACAGCACCTGGCCGCGGTTCTCGGGGTCGGACATGAACTCCTTGAGGCGCGCGACGACCCGCGACCCGGTGCCGCCGTCGGAATCACTGCCGCCGAAACTGCGGTCGCCCTCGTCGATGACCAGCGCAATCGGCCCCATGGCCTTGATCGTTGCCAGCACACGTTCGAGGTTGGCCTCGGTCGAGCCGACCCACTTGGAGCGAAAGTTCTTCAGCGCGACGCCGGACAGGCCCGCCTCCTTGAGGAAAGCCTTGATGACGAAGGTCTTGCCGGCGCCCATCGGCCCGACGGCCAGGAGGCCCATCGGTGCCCGCCCGCGGTCATCACTGCGGATGAGCTGGGCAATTTCGAGCAGTTCGCGCTTGATGTGCTCGTTGCCGCCGACGCTGTCGAGCCCATGGCGCGGCTCGATGAACTCGATCAAACCGGCGCATTCCTTCTCGATCAACTCGCGCTTGCGCTGGCGGACGACGGCCATCATTTCGCCGGCCGGATCGTCGGCTTCGGGAAGCGCGCGCGTCGGGTCGACGAGTTGCTGAATCTCGTTCGGCGTCATGCCGGCGGTAATCGCGGCCAGCCTTTGTGCCCGCTCGGCCGCATTCGGGCTGCCCTGCAGCAATTCGGCGATCAGGCTTCGCCGTTGTGTCTCGTTGAGGCCCTGCGGGGACTCGCTGGCGACGATGCTGGCCAACTGGATCAGGCGCAGCCCGGCGGTCTGGGCGGCCAGCAGATCGGCCTCGCTGACCGGCATGGCGGGCGCGTAATGGCGGATCGCCGAGCGGCGCGCTTCGCTGTCCGGCATCGGCAGTTCGACAGCCACGATGCGCGGATGCGTCAACAGAGCCGGGCAGATGTCGGCCAGTGACTCGCTGACCAGGATGACGACGTTGTCGCGATTGGCAAACTCCTCGTCAAGCGACCAGCGGTGGAGCGCGGTGAAGGCGCCGCGTTCGTCCAGCGAGAGGAAATGCGGCTCGGCGGCCGGAAAAATGGTCCCCGCGTAGGGAATCAGGAGGGCGCTCGATCGCTGCTCGAGCATCTGCCGTTCGAGCGACTCGAAGATTCCGGCCAGTCCCTTGCCTTCCAGGTGACGATACAGATCGGCCTTGCCCTGCGGGCTGCTCCCCTGTACGACGCGGACGCCGCGATCGACGCTCAGCTCGAAGATCCGCTGCTTGTGGTCCTTGAGCAGCACATCGCTCAGGAAAGGCAAGAGCGTGTAGTAGCGGTCGCCGACCTGGTAGCGATCGAAAACGTTGCGGTAGAGGACGAAGACCGACGCTTCGCCGGCCAGATACTTCTGGCGCACGGTTTCCGCCCAGGCGGGTAGCGACGGACGGGTGCGCGCATCGTTTGCCATAGTTCCGGTGCTGGTCATGGGATTGCGCCGCGCCTACATCGACTTGCCGGCGGCATCCGCCTGCGTGGCTCTGGCGCGCTTCATTTCGTCAAGCTGCTGGCGTGCGGTCACCGCGCCGCTGCTCTGTCGCAGTTTGGCGAGCTTGACATCGAGGTCCGAGTCGCGCAGCTCGGAGCCCATTTTGGCTTCCGCGACCGTCGTCTTGATGTGTTCGCGGACGTTATCGAGCGCCCGGACCTCGGCATCGACCGACAAGCCATCGAGCTGATTCTGGATCTTGAGGCGTGCTTGCGCGCTGAGCATCTGGGCCAGCATGCGATCCTTCTCGTCCTTGAGCTTCTGGATCTCGGACTTGACCTGCATCAGTGAGTCCTTCGCTTCCTGTGCGTCGTCCCGTGCCTGCTCCATGTCCTGCTCCAGTGTCTTGATGCTCGCATCGAGCGAGTTCTTCTTCTGGATCAGGACGATCCCGAGGTCGTCCTGGCCGGTTGCCAGCGCCGTGTTGAGGTCGGCGGTGACCGCTGCGAGTTCTCCGCGCTGGCTTTCGAGGCGTGCCGAAATGTCTTCGCGCCGGCGCATGATCGCCGCCGTTGCGCTCTTCAGCTTGCCGTATTTTTCGATCATCGAGTCGATCGCGTTCTGGTAGGCGATTTCGGGATGTCGTTTTTCGACGTCAGTGATCCACAGCGAGACGAAGCCCGACCAGAGGTTGGAAAGACGCCCCAGAAAATTGATGTCAGCCATCGCCTTGTTCCTTTCGTAAGCCGGTGCTCCGGCCAAACATGAGTGACCTTCCGACGTCGATCATTGATCGCCTGTCGTCATCAGTCGTTGCAAAAAATCGCGATCAGCCCTTGCCGGCGCCGGCGACCGCTACCAGGCGCCGGGCACCGCTGGTGGTCGACGGCATGGCTACGCCGGGCAGGACATCGGCCAGACCGCTGGCCAGATCAGCCTCGATGTCTTCCTGCAGGCGCAGCTTGCCGACGGCTTCTTCAAGCCGGTTGCCCACGTCTTCCGAGGCCGGCAAGGTCATGATCGTCTGGTAGATTTCGTCAAGCTGGTCGGGCATCGAGAGCATCGCCGCCTCGAGCGCGCGGCGGCGGCTCTGCATCCGGTTATGGCGCTCGATCAGCGCGGCGTAGTCGGTGCGCGCTTTCTGGAGCTGCCGGATATCGGTTCCCGGGCGTGGCGCAGCGAGTTCTTTGACAATCCCGGCCAGCTTGGCATCGACTTCCCGCAGGTTGATCGAGTCCACCCGGTCATCGATCACCAGAGCTGACAGCCAGAGGCCAAGATACTCCACCGTCGCGTCGTCGAGTTGTTCGACGTCCCGGTGGGCCAGGCGCGAAAGACCCGTTTCCGCGCGCTGGTAGAGCGCGCCGACACGTTCCAGCATCCGTTGATAGGTGCGCAGCCGCATTGAAAACCCTTCGCGCTTGGCTGCACGCTTCTGGAGTTCCGCGATGAGTTGCTCGCGTGATGCCTGGCGTGCCTTGGCTCGCCAGAGGCGGTCGACCTTCTCGCGAAACGTCGGTAGTGACGGGATATGCAGGGCGGCGAGCACCTCGCCGGCGGCGAAGGCGATCAAGGGCACGGCGCCGACGCCGAAGCCAAAGGGAATGGACAGCAGCGCAGCCGCAGCCAGGGAGCCGAGAAAGGCATAAAGATTCGCCTGACTGGTCAGGACTTCCTTGACGTAGGGCGGCTTTCCTTCGGGCATGGCTAAAGCGTGACCCTGACCTGGCCCTTGCCGGGACTGGCGTGGAGCTGGTTGAGAATGCGTTCTTCCAGCGCCTGCGCCTCGGGCGAGCGCTGCCACGCCGCCGAGCGGGGGCGTGTTTCGCTGACCGTGAAGTCGTCGGCGACGCGCGCCGGTTGCGTCGATAGCACGATCACCCGATCGCCAAGCATCAGCGCTTCGGTGACGTCGTGGGTCACGAAAACGACCAGACATGGCCAGGACTGGTACAGGTCGATCAGCAAGCGCTGCATTTCTTCGCGCGTCTGCGCATCCAGTGCACCGAAGGGTTCATCCATCAGCAGTATCTTCGGCCGCAGGACCAGCGCCCGGGCCAGCGCGACGCGCTGATTCTGCCCACCGGAAAGCTGCGCCGGACGCAGACCGGCCTTGTCCGCCAGGCCGACCGCCTTGAGCATGTCGGCGACGCGTTGCCGCCACTCGCCTGCCGGCACGCGTGATTTCCACAGCTTGAGCCGGAAAGGGAATGCGACATTGTCGAAAACCGAAAGGTCGGGCCGATTGGCATAGCGCTGGAAGACCATCACGGCATCATCGTGTGCGCCGTGGCACTCGACGCCGTCGATCAGCACGCTGCCGGAGGTCGGCGTCGTGACGCCCATCGGCCGCACACCGCCGAGCATGTGCAGCATCGTGCTCTTGCCGCAGCCCGAGGGCCCCAGCAGCATGTTGATTCCCGGCTTGTCAAAGGTCAAGGCGACGCGGTCGATGACGCGGGTGACCCCACCGGAGTCCGCCGGGTATTCCTGGACGATGTCCTTGAGGACGACGGATACCGGCGGCGTTCGTGCCGGCGGCGCTACGGGGGGCGCCGCGCTCACTGCTCGGTCTCCCACGGATAGAGGCGGCGTTTGAGCCAGAGCATCGACTGATAGGTCGCCAGCGCCAGCGCAATGATGACCATGATGCCGGCAAAGACCTGATCCCAGGCGCTGAAGCGACGTGCGTTCTGGATCAACTGGCCAAGCCCTTCGCGCGCATTGACGTATTCGGCGACCGTGATGTAGGTCCACATGACCGAGAAGGCGACGATGACGGCGTCCGCGATGCGCGGCATGGCCATCGGCACCACCGCGCTGCGAATGCATTCCCAAGGCGTGGCGCCGAGGTCGCGGGCGCCGATCCAGTAGCTCTGCGGGACGGCCTGAATCGCGTCGCGGACCATCGGAATCAGGTAGACGACTGCGCCAATGAACAGGAAGGCGATCTTCATCGCTTCGCCAATGCCCATCCACATCACCAGAATCGGCAACAGAGCGACCACCGGCGCCGAGCGGAAGGGATCGACGAGTGGCGAAAGCGCGGCATTGACCTGGGGTGCAGCACCCATCACGATGCCGATCGGAATGCCGACCACGATCACCAGCAGGCCGGCCACGAGCAGCCGTCCAACCGACCACAAGGTCGCTGTCAGCAGCATGCTCTGGCCGTCGTTCCAGGCCAGGTAGCCAAACGCCGAAATGACGTGCCACGGCGCCGGCAGCTTCGTCGGACTGACCAGCCCGGAGCCCGCGACGGCACTCCACAGCAGGAGCAGTGCGAGTACCGCACCGACGCCGAGGAGCCGGCGCTGGCGGGCGCCGGGTGCCACGTAGGGGTTCCAGAATTCGGTCATTGGCCAGTCGACTCCCCCGCTAGCGGCCGCCGTAAACGGCCACCCGGGTGGTTCGGTTCATGGCCCGGCAGTCTTCGAGTGACAAGCCTTCGCTGGCCGCATTGGCCTCGTTGCACAGCGGACGGTCGGGGCCGTTGCCGACGATCTTGAAGCGCTCGCGCGGGAACTCCCATTGCTTGACCAGGTAATCGACCACCGCCTTCGCGCGCGCTGCCGAAAGACGCTGATTGACCTCCCGCGCGCCCGTCGAGTCTGAATTGC
The DNA here is from genome assembly GCF_900089955.1 of Candidatus Accumulibacter aalborgensis. Lineage (GTDB taxonomy): Bacteria > Pseudomonadota > Gammaproteobacteria > Burkholderiales > Rhodocyclaceae > Accumulibacter > Accumulibacter aalborgensis. Next base: position 9,379 of record NZ_FLQX01000143.1, read on the forward strand.
CGCTCACTTCGAAGTAGGCTTTGCCGTTGTTCTCGATGAACGGAACCATCTCGCTATCAACTGTCTTCTCGGAACGTTTGGTCAATTCAGCGCTGCCGGACGCAAAACTGACCGTCACCGGCTTGGTCACCATCGCTTCCTGCCTGGTGGCTTCCTTGAGCGAGGACTGCGTGAAGGTGTTCTGCGGCTGCGCGGCGGCCGCCGCGGCGGGCTTGTCGCGAGCCAGCATCGCCTTGATGAAACGATAGTCGAAGCTGTCCTGCGGCGTGATGACCGGCGACTTGGGATTGGCGAGTGCGCCGGCCTTGCGGTAGATCTCGTCAAAGTGCTTGTAGACGCGCTCGTAGTGGTTCGTGCCGCCGGCCAGGCCGAGAATGCGGGCATTTTCTTCAACGCCGGTCCACACCACGTTCGGGAAGAGGCTCTTGACGAATGGCCTGCCTTCCTTGTCGGCGAGCAGTTTGAAGAATTCTTCGGTCTTCACCAGTGCTTCCACTGCGTTGTCCGGATTGGCGCGCGCTGCCGGAACACCTTCCATCCAGCCTTCGACGAATTTCTGGACCACCGCCTGCCCTTCGGGCTTGGCCAGCAGGCGAGAGTCACAGACCATGACGTCGAAAATCAGGTTGGTCGCTGTCTTCGTTGAATAGACGACGTGTGCGCCCTTGACGTTGCGCAGGGCCAGTGCCAGGTCCGGGTCCCAGAGCACCGCCGCATCGACGTTGCCGGATTCGAGTGCGGCGCGGACGCCAGCGGTGCCTTCATCGGCATTGATGAAAACGGTCTTGACGCTTTCCTTTTTGCGCGCCGTCAGCGATGAATTGTCCAGAGCATCGATGAGCATGCCGTGCGAGGGCGTGAACTGAAGCAGGGCTACCGAACGCCCGGCCAGGTCTTCGATCGACTTGACCGCCGGGTCGCTGGCGATCACGGCGTCGCCACCCTGGGTGTTATCGACGATCATCACCGCGCGGCCGTCGAGGCCGGCATTGCGCAGGTTCGGCTGCTCCTGCGCCCAGAAATCCGACGTACGCCACGCGCACTGCGCCGCGCCAGACTCGAAAATCGTGGCCAGCGTCGGGATGTCGTCCTGGATCACGAAGCGGACACTGACACCCTTCTGGTGGTAAATCGACCCCGGCTGCGTGTTCAGTGCGTTGCCGTTGGCGACCAGCGCCGGAGCGTAGCCGTGGAAGCTGACCAGGCTGACCCGCAAGGGGTTGGTCGGACTGCCCAGAGGTGCATTCTTGTCGTCGGCCTGCGCAGCCTTGGCCACCGCGCCAGGCTTGGCCTTGGCCATTGTCTCGGTGGGGGCGCCAGAATTCGCGGCTGCAGGCCGGGATGCCGCCGGCTCGCCGCCTCCGCCAAAGCGATCCTTGAGCCCGAAATTCCAGGCGAGCGAACCGGCGACGCCGAGAACGATGACGGAAATCAATCCCTTGGCCAGCGGCGTGAGTTGAGCCATGCGTTTTCTCCTTGCTCAGTGCAGTGGCGCGCCAGGCGCCGTGAAATTGTTCGGGATTTCGCGCAGACGCTCGATCTCGGTGTCCAGGCGGCGGGCTTCGCGCGCCGCCGACTCGCGAGCCGCGCGCAAGCCGGCTTCGACGCTCGTCGTTTCCTGTGCCGCCCTGGTCACTGCTCGTTCCAGCAACTGTTCGAGCTCGGCGATCTGTTGGCGAATCGCCGCGGTCGACTGGTCAAGCCCCAGCCTGATCTGGCTGACCAGTTCGGCTGACTGTTGCTCGCGGTTCTGCAACTGTGTGCTGATTTGTCGCTTGTAGGCATCGAGCGCTGAAATCTTGAACTCGGCGTCGCGTACGCAATCACCGATCTGCCAATTATCATCGGCCTCGTCCATTGCCAGAACGGCCGCCTTGCGGGTCCCCGCGTCCATCGCGCGCAGGTTGTCGAGCAGGCGCAGGAGCTTCTCGGCCGGATACGGCGACGTGGGCACAGCGGCGGCCGCGAAGATGTCGGCCAAGGGCATGCCCTCCAGCTCGCCAGGGACAGGTTCTGTCTGGGCGCTGGCGGCAGGCTGCGGCGGCTCGGCGAGAAGGTCGACGCTTCCCGTCTGAAGGTGGGAAACAGGGGAATCCAGCTCGGCGCGCGAGTCGGCTGCGGGCTGTTCATCATCGGCAGCCGTCAGTCGCTCGTCTGCCGAGAGTTCGACCAGCTTTGCTCTCGCCAGAAAACTCAAAATACCCTTCATTTCACCTCCCAGGATGGCAGACACGTTGGCCACGTTGACACCTCATCGCACTTCGCAGGACCGGAGTCGGGGGATTATACGAACGAAACCACACATAGACGCATCGACGCATGGCAAGGACCGCGGGCAGAGTATCTCTGGCCAGGGCTAGCGCAGTCAAGCCGCGATTTCGTGGCGAGGGCCAGGCAAGCAAGCCATGCCAAATCTCGACCGGCGTGCTTCGCTGCCCTAGCGCTGATCGAGAACCAGCGGGAAGTCCGGTACGCCGCTGGGAACGATGGTGACCGGCGATTGGGCTCCTTCGGTCAGCGCCTTGACACGCTCCGAGACGTAGAGGTCGAGCATCTTGTGCGTGACGCGGCCGGACTTGTTGTAGTCGGCCTTGCCGCGCAAGCCTTCGAGAATGGCCTTGGTGAACGCGCCATTGCCCCAGTCGGAGGACTCCTGGGCATATTGACGCCCGGTTGCCGCGGCGAAGACGATGACCCCGTTGTCGGCACTCGACAGTTCATTGACCACGGCCGTCGTGTCGAGGCGTAGCGAGCGTGTGCCAGTTCCCAGCACGTTGCCCGCGTGGCAGGTATCGATGAAAAACATCGCCTTGCCGGGCAATGAAACGAGCGTATTGCGAATCTCGGTAAAGATGACGGCGGTGCGTTTCAAGGCCTTGATATTGACGTCCTGGGGCAGGAAGTAATAGGTGCCGTCAGAATCATTGACCCCATGTCCGGCAATGAAGACCATGGCCACGTCTCTGGCGGTCAGCTCCCGGCGTATCCATTCCAGCCCGTCAAGGACGTCATCGCGCTTGGCACCGCTGTCGGTGAGCAGGCGAACCGAAACTTTGCGGTACAGGCCGCCGCCTCCCAGTGCCTTGAAGAAATTCGCCAGATCGGTCGAGTCCTTGGCGGCGAATTCGAGCTGGATCGAAGCATCCTGGTATTTGCTGATCCCGATGGTGAGGACGTAAAGCGCTGGGCGCAGGTCTACTCCCGCGGGCGCCTCCTTGGCTGCGGCGGCCGGTGGTCTCTTGACCGCCAGGCTCGCCTCCGGCGAAACGCCATGCTTGTTTTCGGCGAAAAGCAGGAGCTGCACATCAAGGCCGGGCAGGGGAAGCGGTACCTCGTAGATCGTTTCTTCCTTGCTGCTCTCCGAGCGCGTGCTGCGCAGAGACGAAAGCGCCGGCAGCGAAACCGGCTGGCCGTTGACCCGCGCGAGGAGCTTGGTCGCCGGCGCATCCGCTGGTGCGCGCACGGCAACCTTCAGCTTTATTTCGCTGTCGCTCGTCGCGCCCGCCGCATCCGGCGAGACGATGCGCACCGTCGGCGGCAAACGCTCGCGAATCGCCTGGCCACCGGTCGGGGCGGCAGCGACTGCGGGAAGGGCGGCCAGCGCAGCGTCGGTACTGCCCTTGCCGATCACTTCGGTGATCAGTTCGGGCCGGTAATACTCGGCACGGAAACGCGCGACAGGGTAAAAGTCCGCCGCCTGGGCTGGCCCACGATCGACCTGCCAGCCGACCAGGTTCTCACCGCCCGGGCTGGCGGCGAAATGGCCGTCCGGTGTCCACATCACCCAGCGGCGGCCATCAGCCTGCGGAAAAAAAACGAGCTGTTCGCTACCGTCCTGTTGCCGGTACCAGCGCAATGTGCCGTCACTGAAGGCAACGACCACCCAGCGTCCATCGTCACTGGTGTTGACCTGCCAGGGGGTCGCGGGTGCGGCGGTACGCCACAACTCACGGCCGCTGCGGTCATACAGGCGAATCTTGAAGTTGGTCGCCAAGGCGACACGGTTGCCGTCGCGAGAGACACTGGCCGACAGTGACCACTCGTTGGCGTCGAGGCTGATTATTTTGCCGTTGATCGACGGCTGTTGCCGTTCGAACCAATTGTCGATTGTCGTCTTGGCAGCCGTCGTCCGTGGTGCCTGCCAGTCCTTGCCGGCTTTCGTCCAGGCGAGCTGGCGGGTGTCGAAGGCATCTCCAGCCCCGCCGGACCGTGCTTCCTGGAAGGCGACGGCGCTGCCATCTGCTGCCAGGCGGAAGCGGCTGCGCAGGTTGCGGAAGTCCAGCAAGCTGTTGCCAACGGTGACCAGAGCTTGCCCATTGGCGGCCAGTACTCCCCACGCGGGATCTGCTGCGGCGTACAGCAAGCTGCCGTCACTCGCGGCTTGCAGTGCAGTGATCGTGTTGCGCGCCACCGGAATCACGGCCGGCTCCCCTTGGCCGCCGTCAGGCCACGACAGGATCGCAAACTGTCCTTTGTCGTTGGCCCAGCTTCCTGCGGCGTAGAGCCGCTGGCCATCGGTCGACCAGGCGACGACACTCAGGCTGCGTGACACGGTTCCTGTGGCGGGAGAGAGAATTTTCCTCGCTTTCAAGGTTGCTGCGTCGAGAAGGGCGACGCTTCCCTGATCGGAGGCGCCGGCAGCCACCGTCCGTCCATCGGGTGAAAAAGCGAGGCCGAACGGGACGCCGCTTCCGGCGAGCGCGCTTCTGGACAGCAGTTTGAGTCCTTTCGCCGTCGCTTCGTAGGCGCGGACCAGGCCGTCGGCACTGCTCACCACGACTGTCTTGCCGTCCGGCGACCAGGCGGTCGCATTGACTTCATTCGAGTATTCCGCATCCCCCTGCAGTTCGCGCGCGCTGGCCCAGCCATCGGTGCTGTGCAAGACGCGAACGCCGTGTTTGCCCCACAGGCCGGCGACGAGCAGCCTGCCGTCGGGAGAGAACGACAGATGGGTCACCACGTCGGGCAGTCCGGTCACGCGGTGAATGATCTGGCCATCATTGTGGCGGACCAGATAAAGGTCGTTGCCGGCGGACCAGCCGGCCGCCGCAAAAGACGCGCCATCGGGAGTGATCGCGACGGCGTACAACTTGCCGTCGTTGCCTGGTCCCGATGGTGGCCGGAAAACCGAGAGCAGCGACCCACTGCCGACATCCCAGACCCGGGCGGTCTTGTCCTCCGAGGCGGTGACCACGTAGCGCCCGCCTCGGTCCATGCTGGCGGCGCGAATCGGGGCTACGTGGCTACCCGTTTCAACGCGCAGGTCCGGCGCCGTTTCGGCTTCCTTCGCACCCACGCCACCAGCGGTGAGCAAGCCAATGAGCAATGAGCAGATCAGCGCCCAGACGCGGCCGTGCGACGTGTCGACGATCCTGGGCACGGCGGCCAATCTGGGTATCAGCAGGAAACCTTCTTGAACTCGATACGCTGGTCAAGCGCGTCCGACTCATTACCCTTGCCGGTACCCACGACTGCGCGCTGTGAGCCATACCCCTTCGCCGATGAGCGCTTGGCCAGCGCTGGATTGGCCGCGACCATCTTTTGCCGGACGAACTCGGCGCGTTGCAGGGAGAGCCGTTCATCCATCTGCTCGGATGGGCCGCGCCTGGTGTGTCCGGCAACCTCCAGGCACGAGGTCTGACGCAGCGACTGTTTGGCGATCTCCGACAACCACAGCGCGTAGGGCTGCGGCTGCTGATCCTGGGTGAAGCCGGTGGCTCCGGGTTTGAAATCGAAGCGAACGGCCAGTCTGTCACTGGCCAGACCCATTTCCACCAGTCGCCCGAAGGCCTGCATGGCGGGTTGCTTACGCCCCAGCCTCTGATTGTCGAGGTAGATCCCGGCATAGACACGCGCCTGGTTGCCGGCAGGGTTCTTCAGCACCGACTGGTAGAGGGCGAGCGAGTCCTTGTATTTCTTCGCCTGATACGCCTTGGTTGCTTCGCTGATCGTCGATGCGGCAAGCACGGCGTCAATGTAGGCCGGATTGATCGGGTCGCCAGCCTTCGTTCCCTGGCAGGTCTTTACGTAGCCCTCGACCGCCGGATCCTTGGCCCAGACCGGCATTTCCCGGAAGAAAGGCAGAGGCGTCGGGTCAAATCCCTCGGGGAGCGAGCGAGCGAGTCCCTTGCTGATGATCTTGCCGGTTTTCAGATCGGCGAGCGCGAAGCAGATGCGGTAGGCGTCGCGTTCGCCGTCCGCCTTGCCCTGCAGGTTGATCGGCGTGAACGTGCCAATCATCAGCAAGGGAAGGGTGGAGACGGTCTCGCTGCTGAACGGTCTGACGTCGACCTGCTGATAATTCTCCTTGACCATCTGAACGACCGACTGCTCCATCGCCGCCGTGGCTTCTGTCTGCATTCCGCTGTTGCCGTCCACCAGCGGATCGACCACCATGTTGTATTTCTGATCCTTGTCCAGGTGGGCGTTGGCCAGCAACTCCTGCGCCGCCTTGCGCACCGCCTGGTCGTAGGGAAGGGCAACGATTGGCGGCGGTGACGGCGCCTCTGCCAGGACGACGGGTTTTTCCTCGGTGGTGCTGCAACCGGCGGCAAGTACGAACGCCGCGAGACAAAGGCTGGAGTGGAAGCGCGACTGGAATGTCATGGTGGTGTCCTCGGTGGTGGTGTGATTCGCTGCCTTTGAATTCGACAAGACGCAGGCCGGTGTGTTCGCGCCTTTCCTTAGCCCATCAAAGCAGAAAGGGAGAGGGCCATGGTGCCACCTGTCGCGGGCGGCAAGGGCAAAAGCCGACAGGCTCTTGGCTCAGCTTGTCTCAGCTTGGAGACGGTCGGCTCATCGCTGCCGGGGGCAGTATCTGCGTGTCGGCCAGCGAAAGTCAATCGCAAATCCCACGAAGTGTGCGTTAGTTCTTCTGCTCGCCACCCTGAAGCAGCTATTCTCCTCCCATGGCCGTTCGTGGCGTAGGCAGCCTCCCGCATGGCAAGGCGCAAGGCTGGGATCGGACTGCACTTTCGTCGCGAGGGACAATTCCACTATACTGTGGCGCGCTTCACGATACCCGCGGGGCGCTGCCTGCGGGATTTGCCGTAAAACGTTTCCAAGTTGTTGACCAGGGAGGAGAGGATGATGCTTAGACGCCTGCAAGAGGTATTCGGCGCCGCGTTTCGTTGGTTTGTGCTCGGGGCGTTGGGGGTGCTCATGTTCGGGTGTGCTTCTTCCTTTCCGCCGGCGCCAACGGTCGCCGCCTCGCCAGACTATCGCTACATCATCGGACCCGGCGACACGGTGAACATCATCGTCTGGCGTAACCCGGAACTGTCGATGACGGTTCCGGTGCGTCCGGATGGCATGATTGCCGGACCCCTGATCGAGGATATGCCGGCGATGGGCAAGACTCCCACGGCTCTTGGGCGGGACATGGAGAAGGCGCTGGGAACCTTCATTCGAGATCCCGTCGTGACCATCATCGTCACCGTTTTCAAGGGGAATCACAGTGAGCAGGTCCGGGTTGTCGGCGAAGCGTCGAAGCCGCAGGCGCTCCCCTACTCACAGAACCTGACAGTGCTCGACGTGATGATTGCTGTCGGTGGTCTGACCGATTTTGCCGATGGCAATGCGGCAACACTCATGCGTCCTGGCGAAGGCAACCAGCAGTACCGCGTCCGCCTGAAAGACTTGATGAAACGCGGAGACATCTCGGCCAACGTCGACATGAAACCCGGCGACGTGCTGATCATCCCGCAGAGCTGGTTCTGATCGCCCTGCTGCGCGGTTTGAGGTAGCGCCTTTCGTGCCGATCGTCCTGCGGGACGTGATCGGTGCTTCTGAAAACGAACCTGATAGAGTCTGAATCCGATGGATGAACTGCTACGACAAGCGACAACGGTCCTGCGCGGGATGTGGAGGCGTCGCTGGCTGGCGATCGTCGTCGCCTGGGTCGTCGGGGTCGCCAGTGTCGCGGCTGTCCTGATCATGCCCGACAAATACGAGGCTTCGGCGCGTGTTTTTGTCGATAGCCAGTCGATTCTCAGACCACTGATGTCAGGTCTGGTCACCCAGCCCAACGTCGATCAGCAGGTGATGATGCTGAGCCGCACCCTGATCACCCGGCCGAATGTCGAAAAGCTGATGCGGATGGCCGATCTTGACCTCAAGATCGAGTCCAAAGCGGACCGTGACGCGCTGGCCGAGACGGTGATGTCGACTCTGAAGATCAACAACACGACGCGTGACAATATCTACACCATCACCTATCGCGACACCGAGCCGGAGCGTGCCAAACGGGTAGTGCAGTCGCTGGTATCGATTTTTGTCGAATCAAATCTCGGCGATGCGCGCAAGGACACGGAAGCCGCGCGGAAGTTCCTCGACGAACAGATCAAGGCCTACGAAAAGAAGCTCGAGGAGGCTGAGGCGCGCCTGAAGGAGTTCAAACTGCGCAATCTGTCGTCACAGGGTCCGGAGGGGAAGGATCATTTCGCTCAGATGAGTCAAGTCAGCACTCAGCTCGAGCAGAGCCGGCTCGAATTGCGCGAGGCGGAGCAATCGCGTGATGCGCTCAAGCGCGAGCTTCTCGGCGAGGAGCCGTCGCTGCTGCCCGATGTTGGCCGCGAGTCCACCGTCGGGGTGTCGATTCCTGAAATCGACAGTCGCCTCGATGCGCTGCAGCGCAACCTGGATGGCATGTTGCAGCGTTTTACCGACAGACATCCCGATGTCGTCAGCACGCGTCGCCTGATCAAGGAACTGGAAGAGAGGAAGCGAGAAGAGGTCGTTGCCCGTCGCAAAGCAGCACTCAGCAATCCAACGACTTCGGTCAGTGTCAATCCGGTTCAGCAGCAGTTGAAGATCTCCCTGTCCGAGGGCGAGGCAAATGTCGCCGCCTTGCGTGCCCGGGTGGCCGAGTATCAGGCTCGCTACGAGCGGCTGAAAGCGGAGGCGACGCAAAAACCCCAGATCGAGGCGGAGTTTGCGCAACTCAATCGCGACTACGACATCAACAAGAAGAACTACGAACAACTCGTTCAACGGCGTGAATCGGCGAGCATGGGGAGCGAGATGGACAACACCGCCGCGGCAGACTTCCGCCTGATCGATCCGCCACGGGCGTCGCCCAAGCCGGTAGCTCCGAATCGTTTCCTGCTGCTCCCGTTGACGCTGCTGCTGGCGCTGGCGGCCGCTGTGGCTGTCTCCTTTGCAGCCAGTCAGATCCGCCCCGTATTTTTCGATTCGCGTTCGCTGCGCGACGCTTGCGGCTTACCGCTTCTGGGGACCGTCTCGCTGCTCGCGGACGAGGCACGGAAGCGCCGCGAGAGGAAGGATCTGGTGCGCTTTGCTGCTGCCTGTTTCTCGCTCGTTGGGGTCTACGGTGCGGGGCTCGTTGCCTTGTTTCTTCTTTCCGTCCGTACTGCCTGAGGAAAACTGATGAGCCTCATTGAACAAGCGGCGACACGTCTGGCACAACTGCGCAAGGCCGGCGTGGAGGTTCCCGGGGCGGTAGGTGACGCTGAGCAACTGCCGCCTCCCGTGCCGGTTGTCGACTCCGACGCGCCGGCGCCGATAGAGCGGCCTGCCGTTACCCAGGTGGTGGTGGCTTCGTCGACGGATGCCCGGCCTGTTTCCCGGTACGTCGAGCTGGATTTGAATGCGCTCGTCCAGGCGGGTCTGATCAGTCCGGATGCGCCGCGCTCGCAGTTGGCCGACCAGTATCGCGTCATCAAGCGGCCCTTGATTGCCAATGCGATGGGCAAGGGGGCTGCGCCGGTAAAGCGTGGCAACCTGATCATGGTCACCAGTGCGCTCTCCGGTGAGGGCAAGAGTTTCACCGCGATAAACCTGGCGATGAGCATTGCCATGGAACTGGACAACACGGTGATGCTGGTCGACGCCGATGTACCCAAGCCCTCGGTGCTCAGAATGCTCGGCGTCCCGCCGGCGCGCGGACTGCTCGACGTGCTCACCGACGAGTCGGTCGATCTGTCCCAGGTCCTGATGCGCACCAGCGTCGAGAAGCTGACCATTCTGCCGAGCGGCACGCAGCACCCGCGGGCAACCGAACTCCTGGCCAGCGACGCCATGATCAACCTGCTCAACGAGATGGCCAGTCGCTACCCGGATCGGATCATCATTTTCGATTCGCCACCACTGCTGATGACCACGGAATCACGAGTGCTGGCCACGCACATGGGACAAGTGGTTGTCGTGGTGCGGGCAGAATCAACCTGTCGCAGCGATCTCAAGCACGCTCTGGCGGCCATTGAATCCTGCCCGGTAAAGCTGATGCTGCTCAATCAGGCGCGCGCAAGCACCCAGGATGGTTATGGTTATGGGTATGGCTACGGTTATGGCTATGGTTCAGAAGGTGCTTGAACGGGTGGACTGCCCTGCACGGCGGGCGCTGCCTTCGGCGAGTGATCGACGACCGGGCAAGGAGGTCAGGAAAGGTGGTCGTGGCGGCCAGACGTCGGCGTCGTGGTTCGGTGTCGCGCTGATCTGCGCGGCGCTTCCGGCGCATGCTCAGGTGGGCGACATCGCGCCGGCCCTGGAGGCAAGCCAGACGCCAAACTCCGCGAACCCGGCGACCGATGCGGGAACCGACGGCGTCGCGGCCAGCGCACGCGCGCCAAAGTGGCAGATCAAACCGATCATCGCGGTCAACGAAACCCTGACCAACAATGTGTTTCTGACCTCTACCAAACCAACCAGTGATCTGGTGTCCTCGATCACTCCAGGCATCTCGATCGATGGCAAGGGCGCTCGTGCCAGCCTGCGCCTCAACTATTCGCTCACGGAAAACCTCTATGCACGGGAGTCCGCTTCGAACAACCATCAGAATGCGCTGACTGCGATTGGCACGCTCCAGGCGATCGAGGACTGGTTGTTCATCGATGCTACCGGGACCATCTCACAACAGTACATTTCTCCCTTCGGCAATGTGTCACCGAGTAGTGCCAGCATCAACAACAACCAGACCGAGACCTCGAACTACTCCATTTCCCCGTACATAAAAGGGAGATTCATGTCGTCCAGCGAATATATTTTGCGCTACAAGGTGGCGACCACCACCTCACAGTCATCGCTGACCTCCGACCTGACGACCAGCGAGTGGTTGGGCAAGATCAAAGGCCTTACGGCCTTGAGTGCGCTCACCTGGTCGCTCGATGCGAGCAGGGTGAGCACCAACTACCAGGTGGGTCGGGACACCGAAGACACGCGCTATGGGGCAACGCTTTCTTACCGCTTCAATCCGGAGATTCAGCTTACCCTGATTGCCGGGCAGGAATCGAATAATTACGTCAGTTCGCAGCAGGAGACCCATGGCGATTCGGGTTTTGGCGTTCTGTGGACGCCTGGCCCGCGCACCAAGTTCGAAGCGACCGCGACCCAGCGTTTCTTCGGCAATGGCTACCAGGTCGGTTTCAGCCACCGGATGCCGCTCTCATTGATCACCTATACGGCGAGCAGGAACGTCACTTTCCAGCCGTCTGGCGTCAGCAACACCGGGCAGGGGAGCAACTACGACGCCTATTACGCGATCATCGCGGCGAACAACCCTGGGCTACCGGCGGAGGCAATCAGTGCCCAGGTCAATCAGGTTCTGCAAAGCAGAGGAGTTCCGGCAAACGGCGCTGTACTCAGTGATTATCTGAGCAATCGGCCAAACTTGCAGAGCCTGCAGAACGTTTCCTTTGCCTTGCTTGGCGCTCGAAATACCGTCACCTTGACGGCGACGGAGAACGAGCAACAGCCGCTGACCGTCGCCAACGGGGTGACCGATAACTTTTCGACGAGCAGTCGGACGCTTCAACGCGGCTTTGGCATCGTCTGGGGACATCAGTTGACGGCCTTCTCGTCGCTCTCGCTATCGATCAATCAACAGCGCAGCATCGGTTTCACGGCCAACTCGCCCGATACCAAGACCGAAGGCGCGTATCTGCTGTTTACCAGTCGGCTGACGCCCAACACCAACGCCAACATGACGGCACGACGGGTGATCGCCAGTGGCTTGACTGGCTACACCGAGAGCGCGCTGACCGGCGGGTTGTCCTACAGTTTCTGATCGGACGTCATGTACGAGTCCTTCTATGGCTTGACCAGCAAGCCTTTTCAACTGAATCCAGACCCCTCGTTCTATTTCGCCAGCAAGCAGCACCGCCGGGCGATGGCCTACCTGGAATATGGCCTGAATCAGAACGAGGGCTTCATTGTGGTCACCGGCGAGGTTGGGGCGGGCAAGACAACCATCGTGCGCGGTTTGCTCAATGACCTTGATGCCGAGAAAGTGGTCGCTGCTCAACTGGTCACCACGCAACTCGACGCCGAGGATACCTTGCGTATGGTGGCCGCGGCTTTCGGCGTCGGGACGAAGAATGTGGCCAAGTCGGATATGCTGCTGGCGCTCGAGGCGTACCTGGTCGACATCACCCGCCAGGGCAAGCGTTGCCTGCTGATTGTCGACGAAGCGCAGAACCTGACGCCGCGTGCGGTTGAAGAACTGCGCATGCTGTCGAATTTCCAGTTCGGCACCCAGGCGTTGTTGCAAACATTCCTGGTTGGTCAGCCTGAGTTCCGGAGGGTCATGCAAAGCCCGCAGATGCTGCAGTTGCGGCAACGCGTGATTGCTGCCTGTCACATTGGCCCGATGGATCAAGACGAAACGCAGGCCTATATCGAACACCGGCTCAAGTGCGCAGGGTCGCAAGGCCTGCCAAAGTTCGATGCCGGAGCCTTCGAGGCGCTTTTCGAGGCCAGTGGCGGTGTGCCGCGACGCATCAACTCGCATTGCGATCGTCTCCTGTTGTCCGGTTTCCTGAATGGAAAGACCGATTTCCAACGTACGGACGTCGAACAAGTGGCCAAGGACCTCCGGGAGGAGACGCAAGCGGCTTCGCCGATGTCGCCTGTTCAGATCAACGAGGCTGATCAGGGGGCCATGAACCCGGAAGCGACAGATAGCGCCATTTTGGACATCGACCTGTCTCGGCTCGCCATGGACCCGAGTACGGCAGATCAGGCGTCGCGCGTGATTGCTGATCTGAAAAGCAGTCACGCCGAGCAGCGAATGATCCGCGTCGAGCGCAGCATGTTCCGGCTCGAACGCAATAACGCAGCGCTTCTCTCCCTGCTCCAGCAACTGGTGGATGCAGTCCGGACAAAACAGTGAAGGGAATGAGTCTTGTCGAATGAGTTGGTATGGCCCGCTGATTTGGGGCCGGTGGTCTGCGTCGTCGGCGCACGGCCCAATTTCATGAAAATGGCCCCCATCCTGCGCGCTTTCGGCGGCCATCGTCCGGCCGTGCCGACGCTGCTCGTCCACACCGGTCAGCATTACGACAACGATATGAACGATCGCTTGTTCGTCGACCTGCGCCTACCGCATCCTGACGTCAACCTCGAGGTCGGTTCAGGGACCCACGCTGTGCAGACAGCGGAGGTGATGCGACGTTTCGAGCCGGTCGTCGATGCGCACAGACCTTCCTGCGTCCTGGTCGTCGGCGACGTCAATTCGACCCTGGCCTGTACTCTGGTCTGCGCCAAGAAGGGCGTGCCGGTGGTCCATGTCGAAGCCGGTCTGCGCAGCTACGATCGGGCAATGCCGGAGGAGATCAACCGGCTGCTCACCGACCAGATTGCCGACCGCCTGTACACCACCGAGCGCAGCGCGCACACCAACCTGGCGCGTGAAGGCGTTGCCGAGGAACGCGTGCGCTTCGTCGGCAACGTGATGATCGACTCGTTACTCTCGAATCGGGAATTTGCTCACTCGCCGGCGAAGAGCCTGCAGATGGCCGGTATCGATCCGGCGGTGGTCGATGACCCGCTGGGTTATGGCGTGGTGACTTTGCACCGGCCATCCAATGTCGATCGCGCGCAGACCCTCGCGCCACTACTGACCGTGTTGCGCGAAGTCGCGGACAGACTGCCCCTGATCTTTGCCCTCCATCCACGCACGCGTGCCAACATCGAACGTTTTGGTCTGCTTGAACTGCTGGCCGGCAGTCGCATCGTCCTGCTGCCGCCGCAGGGTTACCTCGAAATGCTCGGATTGTTGGCCGGTGCAAGACTTGTACTCTCCGATTCCGGGGGCTTGCAGGAAGAAACGACGGCACTCGGAGTTCCGTGCCTGACCATACGTGACAACACCGAACGTCCGATCACCGTCGAGCAGGGAACCAATACCATGGTTGGCTGCGACCCGCAGGCGATCCGCAAGGGCGTCGACGAGATTCTGGGTGGGACCGGCAAAAGCGGCCGCATCCCCGAGCTCTGGGATGGTTACGCAGCCCCGAGAATCGCCGAGGATCTGTGCCAGTGGCTGCTCGCCCGCCATGCGCAGTGCCAGACGCCAGACTGACGAGCTGCCCGATGCCAAGCCAACCATTGACCAACGCGCTGACGATAGACGTCGAAGACTACTTTCAGGTCTCCGCGCTGGCCCCCTACATTCCGCGCGATCAATGGGAAACGCGCGAATGCCGGGTCGAACGGAACGTCGACCGGATTCTCCTGATGCTCGGTGAACAACGGACCAGGGCCACCTTCTTCACGCTCGGCTGGATTGCCCAACGCTACCCGCAGTTGGTGCGCCGCATCGTCGACGGTGGTCATGAGTTGGCCAGCCATGGCTACGGTCATCAGCGGGCCAGTGAGATGACTGAAGCTGATTTTTCTGCCGACGTCGAGCGGGCCAAGAAGATGCTCGAAGACCTCTCCGGGCAGGAGGTCAAAGGCTACCGCGCGCCGAGCTTTTCGATTGGCGAAAGCAATCTCTGGGCTTTCGACTGCCTCGAACGGGCGGGTTATCGCTACAGTTCGAGCATTTACCCGATCCGCCATGATCACTACGGCATGCCGGACGCTCCACGCTTCGCGCACCAGGTACGTGCGGGGCTGGTCGAACTGCCGGTGACCACTGCGCGATTCCTCAATCGGAACTGGCCAGCGAGCGGCGGCGGCTATTTCCGCCTGCTGCCTTATCCGCTGTCGCGTTGGCTGCTGCAAAAGGTCAATGAGATCGATCGTCAGCCGGCGATTTTCTATTTTCACCCCTGGGAAATCGATGCCGGCCAGCCGCGAATTCCCGGTATCAGTGCCAAGACGCGCTTTCGCCACTACGTCAACCTGCAACACACTGAAGGCCGACTCAGGCGACTGATTGCCGACTTCAACTGGGGGCGTATGGATGAGGTGTTTCTCGGTAGCGCTGCCCAGTTGCCATTGGTGAAAGCATGAGGATGAGTACTGAGGAGGCTGCCCGCCTCGCTGCGGCGAGCGCACCAATTTCGGTCAAGCACCTGGACGCTGACGACCGTGCTGCGGTGGCGCGCTGGGAGGCTTTTGTTGATGCCTGTCCGGAAGCTACTTTCTTCCACAAGGCCGGCTGGCAACAGATCATCGACCAGGTCTTTGGCCATCGAACGTATTTTCTATACGCCGAGCGCGCGGGAGTGGTCGAAGGCGTTCTGCCGCTGGCGCAAGTGAACAGCGTGCTGTTCGGGAACTCGCTGGTGGGCCTGCCATTTGCAGTCTATGGTGGCGTCGCTGCGACCAGCGCGGCGGCGGCCGCGGCGCTGGAACTTGAGGCGCAGGCACTGGCCAGTCGCCTCGACGTGGGCCATCTGGAGTTGCGCAACGTCTGCCAACGTCATCCGGAATGGCCGACACAGGATCTCTACGTCAGATTTCGCAAGGCCATTGCACCTGAGGTAGAAGCCAACCTGCTGGCCATCCCGCGCAAGCAGCGCGCGATGGTGCGCAAGGGAATCAAGAACGGCTTGCGCAGCGAGATTGACGCCGACGCTGGTCGCTTCTTCGCGCTCTATGCCGACAACGTCCACCGCCATGGGACGCCGGCCTTTTCGAGGCGCTACTTCGAGGCCCTGTTGCAGGTGTTCGCTGCCGATTGTGAGGTACTTACCGTCGTTGATGGAGCGACAGGATCGGGCCGTCCGCTGAGTAGCGTCCTGAGCTTCTATTTTCGCGACGAAGTGTTGCCCTACTATGCCGGTGACGAGGTCTCGGCGCGCGAGCTTGCGGCCAACGATTTCAAGTACTGGGAGTTGATGCGCCGCTCCTGCGAGCGGGGGCTGAAGGTTTTCGACTACGGTCGCAGCAAGCAGGGTACCGGGTCCTTTGCCTTCAAGAAGAACTGGGGGTTCGAGCCACAGCCGCTGTTTTACGAGTATTGCCTCTACCGCCGCGACTCAATTCCGCAAAACAATCCGTCGAATGCCAAATACCGTCTGCTCATCGAGACCTGGCGGCGGCTGCCGATAGGCGTCGCCAACTGGCTGGGGCCGCTGATTGTTCGCCACCTCGGGTGATCGCGCTCAGGCTCTTCCCACGCGCGCAGGGTGAACCGATGACCCCTGCGCGCACCAGACATCCGCTGAAAGTCAAGCCATGAACCCGCCCGTACCGACGCCCGCTTCGTTTGCCGCTCATCCGGGCTGGAGAACTGCTTTGCCCACGCTGATCGTGGTACTGGCGGTGATCCTCGTGCTCTTTCGTGAAACGGCGCTGGCGATGGCGAGCATCTGGGCACGTTCAGACACCTATGCCCATGGCTTCATCGTGCCACCGATCACGCTGTGGTTGATCTGGAGAATCCGCTCAAGCCTGGCGGTGCTGGCACCCAAGCCGAGCTATCTGGCGGTGCTGCTGTTTGCCGGGGCTGGTTTCGCCTGGTTTTTGGGTGAACTGGCAGCGGTCAATGTAATTCCCCAGTTTGCGCTGGTCTTCATGCTCGTACTTGCGGTGCCGGCGGTGCTTGGCTGGAAGGTCGCACGGCGCATGACGTTTCCCCTGCTGTTCCTTTTTTTCGCGGTACCGTTCGGTGAGTTCGCCACGGCCAAGCTGATGGACTGGACGGCGTACTTCACCATCCTTGGCTTGCGCTTCAGCGGCATCCCGGTGCTTAGCGAGGGACTGCGCTTCGTGATTCCCACCGGCAGTTGGTCGGTAGTCGAGGCTTGCAGCGGTATCCGCTACCTCATCGCTTCGGTCACCGTGGGAACGCTGTTTGCCTATCTGACTTATTATTCTCTGCGGCGGCGACTATTGTTCGTCGCTGCTGCGATCATCGTGCCGATCATCGCCAACTGGGCGCGGGCCTACATGATCGTGATGATTGGCCATCTGTCGGGAAACACACTTGCCGTCGGCGTCGACCATCTGGTCTACGGCTGGGTGTTCTTTGGCATGGTGATCATGGCCATGTTCTGGATCGGTGCACGCTGGCGGGAGGATGAGCCTGCGCCCGAACCCGAACCTGCCGCTTTGAGCGTCTTGCCTGACAGACCAGCTTCGTCGTCGTGGGGCGCAGCGCTGGCGACCGTGCTCGTGGGGTCTCTCTGGGTGTATGCGCAATGGCAGATGGAGCACAATCTCGCTCCGCCGATCACCCAGCTTCCCTCGTTCGGGCAGGTTGCCGGCTGGCAGAGCGCACCACAGGGCATTGACGACTGGCAGCCAGGGTTCGTGAACCCGGCGGCAAGCATGCAAATGAGCCTGCAGAGTGACGGCCGTCTGGCAGGACTCTTTCTCGCCTACTACCGCAACCAGGATCAGCAGCACAGGTTGGTCAGTTCGACGAACGTCCTGGTGACCGGCGACGATCACGTGTGGACCCGAGTAACCGGCGGCACGCGCGAAATATCGTTCAATCAGCAGGCGATCAAGGTTCGCACGGCCGTTTTGAGCGCCGGCGACGGCAAGCGTCTGCTGGTTTGGCAGTGGTATTGGGTCAACGGCCGCTGGACTGCCAGCGACGCGCTGGCCAAGGCCTACACGGCACTTTCCCGGCTGTCCGGAAAGGGCGACGATTCGGCGGTGATCATCCTCTATGCACCGCAGAGCCAGGCCGGCGGGGGCGAGGCCGCGCTCGAAGAACTTGCCCGTGCCGCGGCACCGGTGATCGAGAAAACGCTGCAGCAGACGGCGGCAGCCCGATGATTCAAGGTCATGACCTGCGCCCATTGGTCGTCCATGTGGTTTTCAGGTTCGATGTGGGCGGCCTCGAGAACGGCGTCGCCAATCTGATCAATCACATGCCGCCTGACGCGTATCGGCATGCGGTGGTTTCACTGACCGAGATTACTGATTTCCGCCGGCGCATCTTGCGTCAGGACGTGCAGTTCATCGCCCTGAAGAAAGCGCCGGGGCACACGTTCTGGCTCTATCCGCGCTTGTTCGCACTCTTCAGGGAGTTACGCCCGGCGATCGTGCACAGTCGCAACCTCGCCGCGCTGGAGGCTGTCGTTCCGGCCTGGGCGGCGGGAGTTCCGGTGCGTATTCACGGCGAACATGGCCGTGATGTGGGCGATCTGGATGGTTCCAGCAGGAAGTATCAATGGGTACGTCGCTGCTACCGCCCATTCGTGACGCATTACATGGCGCTGTCACGTGACCTCGCGCACTATCTCACCTCGACAATCGGATTCTCGCAAGCGACGGTGGCGCAGATTTACAACGGGGTTGATACCCGACGCTTTCATCCTGCCCCGCTGCGCCCACCGATCGCCGGCTGTCCGTTCGCAGATCCGGGCTACTGGTTGGTCGGGACGGTTGGCCGCATGCAGGTGGTCAAGAATCAGACGGCTTTGGCGCAGGCTTTCATCCGCACGCTGGCGGCGTTTCCGGATCTGGAAAGCCGGCTGCGACTGGTGATGGTTGGCGATGGGCCGCTGCGCGTGCAGGCGCAGGCACTCCTCCAACGGGCTGGAGTTGCAGGCTTGGCCTGGTTACCCGGGGAGCGCGACGACGTGCCCGAGATTTTGCGCGGACTGGACTGTTTCGTTCTGCCGTCGCTTTCCGAAGGTATATCGAACACGATCCTGGAAGCGATGGCCAGCGGCCTGCCGGTGATTGCCACCGATGTCGGCGGTAATGGGGAGTTGATCGAAGCCGGCCGCACTGGCGAGCTGGTACGGGTCGCCGACGTCGAGGCTATGGCACAGAAGATTGCCGCCTATGCGATGAGCCCGTTGCTGGCGCGGACAGTGGGGCAGGCGGGACGGATAAGGGCTGAGCGGGAGTTCAGCATGGAAGCGATGAGTGAACGCTACCAAGGCCTGTACGACAGCTTGTTGAAGTCGCGAGCCGGCCAGTCAGGCAGCAAGGCCCTGATTTGCCGCTAGCAAACGGAGACAGGCGAGTCTTGAGAAGCCGACGACCATCGGCGTTGAGCTAGAAGCAAATTTCGTACTTCTCAAAAATCCGGTGTGAGAGTCGGTCAAGAAATGGGTGAATCAAAGACATGTGCGGCATAACCGGAATTTTCGATACGCGTGGCCAGCGTGAGGTAAATCGCGCCGTGCTCACGCGGATGAATGAATCGCAACACCACCGTGGCCCGGACGAGGGCGGTTTGCACCTGGAACCGGGCGTCGGCCTGGGGCACAGACGGCTCTCGATCATCGACCTGTCGACCGGTCAACAGCCGCTCTACAACGAGGACCAGACCGTCTGCGTGGTGTTCAACGGCGAGATCTACAACTATCAGGAACTGATCCCCGAGTTGCAGGCTCTCGGCCACGTCTTCCATACGCGTAGCGATACCGAGGTCATTGTCCACGCCTGGGAAGCCTGGGGAGACGATTGCGTTCGCCGCTTTCGCGGCATGTTCGCTTTTGCCCTCTGGGACCGCAACCTTGAGACGCTGTTTCTGGCACGTGACCGGCTGGCAGTCAAGCCGCTCTACTATGCGCTGTTACCTGACGGCACTTTTCTCTTTGGCTCCGAGCTGAAGTCCCTGCTCGCTCACGGCGGGCTGAGGCGCGATATCGATCCACTGGCGGTTGAAGAGTACTTTGCGCTTGGCTACGTGGCCGAACCGAGAACCATCTTTCGCCAGGCGAGAAAACTGCCGCCAGCGCACACGCTGACGCTGCGTCGCGGCCAGCCGGTCGCCGAGCCTAAGGAGTACTGGGATGTCCGCTTCAGTCTGGACGGCGCGTATACGGTCGAAGACGCCTGTGCGCAGCTCAACGCCAAGCTCAGCGAGTCTATTCGCCTGCGCATGATCTCGGAAGTTCCGCTGGGTGCCTTCCTGTCCGGCGGTGTCGACTCGAGTGCGGTCGTCGCGCTGATGGCCGGGCTGTCGGCCGAGCCGGTGAATACGTGCTCGATCGCCTTTGATGATCCGGCCTTCAACGAAGCCGAGTTCGCGCAAACGGTCGCCGATCGTTATCGGACCAACCATCACTGCGACCTGGTCGCCAGTGATGATTTCGATCTGATCGACACGCTGGCCAGGCTGTACGATGAGCCCTATGCCGACAGCTCGGCCATTCCCACCTACCGGGTCTGTCAATTGGCGCGCAAACATGTCACGGTGGCCCTCTCCGGCGATGGTGGCGACGAGACCTTTGGTGGTTATCGGCGTTACCGCATGCACCTGATGGAAGAGCGTATGCGCTCGGCAATCCCGCAGCGCCTGCGGCGGCCGCTGTTTGGTCTGCTCGGCCGCGTCTACCCGAAAGCCGACTGGGCGCCTCGCATGTTCCGCGCCAAGACCACTTTCGAAGGGATGGCGCGAACGACGGTGGAGGCCTATTTTCATTCGATTTCAATCCTCCGTGGTCCGATGCGGACGCAGTTGTTCAGCGACCGCTTCAGGAGCGAGAGCGATGGCTACAACGCGGAGGAAGTTTTCCGCTACCACGCGCAGCGGGCGGGCACCGACGATCCCTTGGCCATGATCCAGTACCTCGACCTCAAGACCTACCTGGTGGGCGACATCAACACCAAGGTCGACCGGGCCAGCATGGCACACTCACTCGAGGTGCGTGAGCCGCTGATGGATCATGAACTCGTCGAATGGATGGCCACCTTGCCGTCTTCGCTCAAGGTCAGTGGTCAGGAAGGCAAGTTTCTGTTGAAAAAGGCGATGGAGCCAAGCCTGCCACCGGGGATTCTGTATCGCCCGAAAATGGGCTTTGCCGTGCCGCTGGCGCGCTGGTTCCGCGGCCCGCTCAAGGACCGCGTTCGGCAGGCGGTGCTTGGCCCTCGCCTGGCCGCCACTGGGTGGTTCAATCAGCACTATCTCCAGCATCTCGTCGACGCCCATCAGTCGGGAGCGAGCGACTACAGTTCGCCCTTGTGGACGCTGCTGATGTTCGAGGCGTTCCTGCGTAATGTGGTAGACCCGTTGCCCGAAGGTTCAGCGGTTTCTGTGGCCATCGCGTCGGGAGTGTCATCATGAGCCTGCGCATCCTGCATGTCCTGGATCACTCGCTTCCCCTGCACAGTGGCTACACCTTTCGCACGCTATCCATTCTGCGCGAGCAGCGCGCTTTGGGGTGGTACACGGTTCATCTGACGACGCCGAAGCAGGGCACTAAGGCCGGGTCGCAGGAAGACGTCGATGGTTGGACGTTCCATCGTACACCGGCTGCCGACGGCACCAACGTCCTGAATCAGATGAGGCTGACCGCGGCTCGGCTGGATGAAGTCGTCCAGGCGACCCGGCCGGACTTGATTCACGCGCATTCGCCGGTGCTCAACGCCCTCCCGAGCCTATGGATCGGACATCGGCGGCGCTTGCCAGTCGTGTACGAAGTCCGCGCTTTTTGGGAGGATGCGGCCGTCGATCATGGCTCGACTGCTGAAGCCAGCTTACGTTATCGTTTATCGAGGGCAATGGAGACCTTTGCCGTAAGACGTGCCGATCAAGTCACGACGATTTGCGAAGGGCTCCGTGGTGATATCGTCGCGCGTGGTGTTGTGCCGGAACGTGTCACGGTGATTCCGAATGCGGTGGACGTTGCGGCCTTTCCCTTCGGCGCTAGGCCGGATCCTGAGCTTCGTTGTTCTCTGGGACTCGATGGCGCCACTGTCGTCGGCTTTGCCGGCTCGTTCTACGGCTACGAAGGGCTCGATCTACTGATCGAAGCGGTCCGTCGGATGTTGGCCCGGCATCCACGGCTGCGACTACTGCTCGTCGGTGGCGGACCACAGGAGTGCCAACTGAAAGCTCAGGTGGTTGCCGCAGGCATTTCCGAGTATGTCATTTTCGCCGGTCGTGTGCCGCACGCCGAAGTGAAGCGCTATTATGGTCTCATCGATGTGCTGGTGTATCCCCGCTTGCCGATGCGGCTAACCGAACTCGTGACGCCGCTCAAGCCGCTCGAGGCGATGGCACTGGGACGTATTCTGGTCGCCTCGGATGTCGGTGGACACCGCGAACTGATCCGACACGGGGAAACCGGCTTCCTGTTTCGTGCTGGCGACGCGGTCGCCTTGGCTGCGGCGATTGACGAAATTCTTTTGAGGCGGCCGTCATGGCCACAGATTCTCGAGTATGCTCGCCGCTTTGTTGAGCGCGAGCGGACTTGGGCGAGCAGTGTTGCACGATACCGGGAGGTGTACCGCAAGGCGCTAGCACCTTACGGCCGGGGCATGGATTAATGTGCTTCAACCTTGCATGTCGTTCTCTTGCTAAGAGGCAGTTCTCCTTTTGCGACAATGCCATTTAGACCTGTTTCATCGTTAATTTTCGAGGAGTCGTAAGGATGGATTGGGATCCAGTTACACACTATCAGGATGTGGCCATTGCCGAGCGCTATGACAGGGAGCGGTTTAGCTCGATCAGCGGCAGGGTGTTCAATTCGCTTGAACAGAAGATCATTAGAGCTGCTTTTCGTGACATCCCGACCATCAGTACCGTCTTGGACGTCCCGTGCGGCACGGGACGCCTAGCAGGCGCCCTTCTGGAGAACGGATTTCGGGTCGTCGGGGTCGACATATCCGCCCCTATGTTGGACGTCGCGCGCCGCCGCCTCGATCGTTTTGGTGCGCGTTTCACCGTACAGGTCGCTGACGTGCATGAACTGGCGAAGGCTGAATACAAACGGTATGACGCGGCCTTGTGCGCGCGTGTCCTGATGCATTTTCCGCTTGACGAGCAGATTGAGTTCCTCAAGTCCGTGGCTCAGTTGACTAAGGGTCCTATCGTGCTCACGCAGTCGCTCAGTTCCCCCTACCAGCGCTTCCGACGCAGAGTCAAGCGGGCCTTGGGTAATCAGCCTCCCGCCGGGTATCCGTTGACCGAACGTGATCTATCGGAACTCTTGCGTGGTGCCGGCCTTCGTGAAGTGAGGAGGTATCGCTTGGCCCCTCTGATATCCGAAGCCATGGCCGTTGTGACCGAGCATGTTTTGCCGTCCAATCAAACGGGTAGCGGGAAGTGAGTGAGATCACCGGCATGCACCATCCTGGCTGGTCAGAGGCCTAGGGGAGAGAGTCGGATGGACAGGCTCACTTGCCAGCAACTGCAGGATGCGTTGCGTTCTTGCCAGAAAAGACAAATCGTCGTTCGCGAACGCGTTTGCGTGAGGCCCAATTCTGACGTCTTCTTGGCGACGACAGACGAAGGTCCAGTGGATCGCCTGGCCATAAAATGCTGTTATCAGCCAGGTACTGACTTGCCCGATCAAGCAACCGCGGAGAAGCAATTTGCCAACCTGGATTCAGTCAGCCAAGCCCTGCGTTTGGCGGGCATTGAGTTTCGTGTGCCGGAGCCTATGTTCTACGAGCACAAACTGGGCGCTTACGCGATGTTCTGGGTTGAAGGGCAGTCGCTGACGGACACTCTCTGCCACTCCTATTCTCGCAGACGTGCGTTGGTCTGTTTTGAGCGGGTAGGAAGGTGGCTGGGGGCGTTTCATGCCGCGGGGCCAGTTCGCCGAGAGTCGCCAGACCTCACTAACCAGATTCGGCACCTAGAGGCGTTGCGAGCGCATCCGCTTGATCAACGATGGTTTCGCGCGGGCCTATCGTTGCTGGACTCCGAGCGTGGCGCACTCGTCCAGAACACCCCTAGTGTGAGTTGGTTGCATGGTGACTGCAAGTCAGATAACTTCCTGCTGGCGGGGGGAGGCGCAGTTTTTGGGATCGATGTGGCTCTCGCACACGAGAATGCTGTGGAGATAGATCTCGCCATGTTCTTGATTGACCTTGCCTTGCGTGTGCAGACACCTCGTTTCGTCCGCTTTTTGCCAATACAAGGAGAGTTGCAAGAAGCGTTCTTGAAGGGGTACAGTCGGCTGGGACCTACAATCGACTTGGCATTCTTGCAATGGCTGCGCCTTTGGTTCGCGCTTAGTCGCTGGCACAGCTACATTACCGAGCAACGATTGGGATCCCTGAAGCGATGGTACGTGAATTGGGTTCTCGCACGGCTGGTGCGCCGACTTGTCGGAACGGAGTGCAATGCCCGCCTGCGGGCATACTCTTGCGCGAAGTAATTAAGGTGAATATCTGCGGGCAATATTTCTTTGAGATGAAGATCCTGACTGCGCGGGAAGCGGCCCTCGTAACGCCGAGCATCGCTCCAAGTGCTGTGGAATGACGGCATGAGAAATCTCCTTTACCTTGTACACCGCTTGCCTTATCCGCCGAACAAGGGCGATAAGGTTCGCTCGTATCATTTGCTAAAATATTTGGCTGCCCGGCATCGCGTCTTCTTGGGCACGTTTATTGACGACCCTGATGATGAGGTTCATGTGAGTGCCGTGGCCGAATATTGTGCGGACTTGCACGTGGTCCGGCTCGTACCGACGATCGCAAAAATCCGTAGCCTCAGCGGCCTGGCGAGCAAGAGCGCCTTGACTCTTCCCTATTATCGTAACTCTGATTTGCAGATCTGGGTTAATCGTACGTTGCAGGAACAACAGATTGACGTGGCTGTACTTTTTTCTTCGGTTATGGCGCAGTTTGTCCAGGGCGTTGCCGAGTTACGTAAACTTGTCGACTTTGTTGACGTCGATTCGGCAAAATGGACGCAATATGCACCCAATCATAGATGGCCGATGTCTTGGCTCTATCGTCGAGAAGGCGAGTGTTTGCTGGCCTTTGAACGTTCCGTGGCACGTACCGCCGAACGCTGCTTCTTTGTCACTGAACCAGAAGCCGATTTGTTTCGCCGGCTCGTTCCCGAGTGTGCTGACAAGGTAGAGACCATTTGCAACGGTGTCGACGCGGATTACTTTTCCCCAAGACACGAGTTTCCCTCGCCATTCGGTGCAGACGAACTCCCACTCGTGTTCACTGGGGCCATGGACTATTGGCCGAACATCGATGCGGTGACGTGGTTCGCGGCCGATGTCCTGCCGCAGTTACAGGCAAAATGGCCCAGACTGCGCTTTTTCATTGTCGGACGCAGCCCGACGGCTACCGTTCAGTCATTGGCTGGGCAGGGAATCGTGGTCACGGGAACGGTTCCAGATGTACGCCCGTATTTGAGGCATGCGGCAGTCGTCGTGGCTCCCTTAAGGCTGGCACGCGGGGTTCAAAACAAGATCCTGGAAGCCATGGCTATGGGATTGCCTGTTGTTGCGTCCAGAGAGTGCGCCGCCGGAGTTGATGCTATGCGCGGGCGGGATTTCCTTACCGCTGGGAGCGAAGGCGAATATCTGGAGGAAATTGGTGTGTTACTGTCCGATCCCAAGCGCTGTGAATCAGTGGGGGTCGCGGCGCGAGAACGGGTACTGGCTCGGTACAGTTGGGATGCCCACCTCGCAAGCATGGATCGCTATCTTGATCCATGAGATGTTCCCGCTCTGTGTGGTCGGACCCTTGCCGCCACCGCCGGGCGGGATGGCGAATCAGTGCGAGCAACTCGTCCGCTTGCTGCGCGATGAAGGGATTGAGGTCGAGTTGGTGTGTACCAATGCGCCCTATCGACCGGCATGGGTTGGCGGCCTGCCGGTGCTGCGCGCGGGTTGTCGACTCCTGCCCTATCTGCTGCATCTGTGGCGGGCGGCCGGGCGGGCGAGGGTGATGCACGTTCTTGCCAACTCGGGCTGGGCCTGGCATCTGCTGGCTGCACCGGCGATCATGATCGCGCGGCTGCGCAACACCGCCGTGATCATCAACTACCGGGGCGGGAATGCCGACACGTTTTTTGCGCGCGCGCCGCGACACGTTCTTCACCTGTTGGCTCAGTCCTCGTTGAGGGTCACGCCATCGGCTTTCCTTCAGCGCGTCTTTTCACGCTACGGGCTGAGCGCGGAAGTGATCCCGAACATCATCGACCTGTCACGCTTCTCGCCAAGGCCAGCGCGGGCCTTCGCTGACGCACCGCATCTGGTGGTCACCCGCAATCTGGAGCCGATCTACGACATCGCGACGGCGGTTCGAGCCTTCGCGTGTATTCGGCCAACCTTTCCCTGCGCGCGCTTGACGGTCGCCGGTACCGGCCCTGAGCTTGCCCGCCTGCAGGCGCTGGTCGTCGAGTTGGGACTGCAGGAGAGCGTGCGTTTCTCCGGGCGGATCGACAATGCGGACATCCCGGCACTGTACGCAGCGGCGGATTGCCTGCTCAACCCGAGTACGGTGGACAACATGCCGATTTCGATTCTCGAAGCATTCGCCAGTGGTGTGCCGGTGGTCAGCAGCAATGCGGGAGGTATCCCGGACCTGGTCGAGCACGGCGTCTCGGGTCTGCTGGTGCCCATCGGTGACCACGAGGCGATGGCGCACGAGCTGCTCCGCGTCTTGCAGGATCCTGTCTTGGCCGCTGGTTTGTGGAAGTCCGGGCTGGCGCAGGCGGAAAAATACGCCTGGCCACGAGTCAGGAAGCAATGGCTGGATGCTTATCGCCGTGCCGTCGCCACAAGGAGATAATCTTGAGTCTCTATACCGCGATGTGTTCGCACTTCCTGTTCCCGTTGCATGAGCGCCTCAAGGGGCACGACTCGGTGGCGCTGCGCAAGCGACTGGAGCAGAGTCAGTGGTGGTCTGCCGACCAGCTTGCCGGCGCGCGCGGTCGGCGCTTGCACGATTTCCTCGTCGACATCGGCACGAGTGTCCCGTATTACCGGGAACTGTTTGGGCGTCTCGGTTTCGACCCGCAGTCGGTAGGCGCGGTCGACGCCCTGTCGGCATTGCCGCTGCTTGGCAAACCGGAAATTCGTGCCAATGTCGAGCGCCTCAAAGCGGATGACCATGGCCCACTGACGCGTTACAACACCGGCGGTTCGTCCGGCGAGCCGCTGATCTTCTACATGGGTAAAGGACGCAAGAGTCACGACGTTGCTGCCAAGTGGCGTGCGACGCGCTGGTGGGACGTCGACATCGGCGACCCCGAACTGGTGGTCTGGGGCAGCCCGATCGAACTCGGCACGCAGGACCGTATTCGACGCGTGCGCGACGGGCTGATGAGAAGCCACCTGCTGCCGGCCTTTGAGATGTCGGCGACCAATCTCGATCGCTTCGTGGCGACGATCCGTGCCACCCGCCCGGCGATGCTGTTCGGCTACCCGTCGAGCCTGTCGCTGATTGCCAGCCATGCCCGGCAGAAGAATCTGGCGATGAACGACCTCGGCATCAGGGTCGCTTTCGTCACTTCCGAAAAGCTCTACGACGAGCAGCGGGCTGTGATCAGCGAAGTCTTCGGCTGTCCGGTAGCCAACGGCTATGGCGCACGCGATGCCGGATTCATTGCGCATCAGTGCCCCGCCGGCAGCCTGCACATCAGCGCCGAGGATATCATCGTCGAAACCGTAGGCGCGGACGGCGCAGCGACAGCGCCCGGCGAGGCCGGGGAAATCGTCGTCACGCACCTGGCGACGCGAGACTTCCCCTTTCTTCGCTATCGGACCGGCGATGTCGGCGTGCTCGGCGAAAGGACCTGTGCCTGCGGTCGCGGCCTGCCGATACTGGAAGACGTGCAGGGCCGTACGACCGACTTCGTGGTCGCCCATGACGGTACAGTGATGCATGGATTGGCGCTGATCTACACTGTTCGGGACCTGCCGGGAGTCGAGCGTTTCAGGATCGAGCAGGTGTCGATCGACCAGACCATCGTCAAGCTGGTGGCCGGGCCGGCCTTTGACCGGGCGGCAGAAGAGCGCATCGTGCGCGACTTCAAGGCCAGGTTGGGCGAGGTGGTCGACATCCGCGTCGAGAGAGTTGCTGACCTTGCCAACGAGGCCTCCGGCAAGTTTCGCTATGTGGTCAGTCAGGTCAAAGGCTTCACAACTGGCAACGAGGAGGCTCGTGCGTGACATTTTGATTACGGCGATCATCTTCGGCCTGCTGCCCTTCATTCTGCGTAGCCCGCGGCTGGGCGTTTATGTCTGGGCGTGGCTTTCGCTGATGCTCCCCCACCGTGCCGCATTCGGGTTCGCGCGGACGATGCCTTTCGGCCAGGTGGTGGCGATCACCACGATGGTCTCGTTCCTGTTCTCGCGCGAGCGCCGTCCTTTCCCGGTCAATAGCGTTACCGTGGTATACGTCGGCCTGATGCTGTGGATGTCGTTTACGTCCTTGTTTGCGCTCAATACTTGGGAGGTCGTTTTCGACCGTTGGCTGTTCGTCCTGAAGATTCACGTCGCGCTGTATGTGACATTCATGCTCATCCGCGGTCGCCAGCAGATCCAGACTCTGATCTGGGTGGTCGCACTGTCGCTTGGCTTTTATGGGATCAAGGGTGGCATCTGGACCGTCCTGACCGGCGGAGGCGGGCGCGTATGGGGCCCCTCGGGAGGAATGGCGGCCGAAAACAACGCTCTCGGCCTGGCCCTGGTCGTTCTGCTGCCCTTATTCTACTACCTGCAGCAGGTCTCTACTCGTCGCATCGTTCGTCTGGGTCTGGTGTTCTGCCTCGTGGTGATTACCTTCTCCATCCTCGGTAGTCAGTCCCGCGGTGCGCTGCTGGCCCTGGTGAGCATGGCGAGCTTGCTGGGATTCAAAGGCAACCGGCCGGTACTGACGATCTCGCTGCTCGCCTGTACACTCGCCGCCGCCGTTCTTTTCATGCCCGATTCGTGGAGTGGGCGCATGAAATCCATCGAGACCTACGAGGAGGACCAGTCGGCAATGTCGCGCGTCTACACCTGGAAGACGCTGTGGGCATTGGCGCTGGATCGCCCATGGGTGGGCGGCGGATTCGTCGTCGACACGCCGGAAGTGTTTGCCGTCTATGCGCCGGCCGAGGGC
The DNA here is from genome assembly GCF_900089955.1 of Candidatus Accumulibacter aalborgensis. Lineage (GTDB taxonomy): Bacteria > Pseudomonadota > Gammaproteobacteria > Burkholderiales > Rhodocyclaceae > Accumulibacter > Accumulibacter aalborgensis. Next base: position 38,284 of record NZ_FLQX01000143.1, read on the forward strand.
GCGGGAGTCTATCATGGCGGACAGGCTTTCGTTGCGCACAGCATTTATTTTCAGATGCTCGGCGAGCACGGTTTTCCCGGACTGATTCTGTTCGTCCTGCTTGGCGTGACGACCTGGCGAACGGCCGCGCGGCTTGCCAGGCAGACCAGGGATCATCCGGAATACGGGTCCTGGGTGCCCTTGCTGATGAGGATGGCACAGGTCAGCCTGGCGGGCTTTGCCGTCGGCGGGGCTTTCCTGAGCCTGGCCCACTTCGATCTGATTTATTACGTGATCTCGTTCGTCGTGCTGGTCGATGCGACCTTGCGTGAACCAGGCCAGACGACCAGCGCGACGGCGTCCAGCCCTGTATTCAGCCCTGCTTCCAGCCCTGGATCGTCGGCGATCGAAAATCGCCCGTGACCATTTTCGTGGGTAATGTCCTATGACCGCTCTGTCCGAAACATTGCTGCGCAAGTATTATGCCAACAGCCCGCATCCCTATCGCCTGTATGAGCAGCGGGTCGACTCCCTGCTGGCACCGACGTCCGCTTTGCTCGACGCTGGTTGCGGTCGTACCGTCCCGGTCCTGAAGAAATATCTCGGCCGGGCACGGCGCCTGATTGGCGTCGAACTGGTCAGTTTTACCGACGTTCCGCCCGGCATCGAGACCTACAATGCCGACTTGTCGAGCATCCCCTTGCCCGATGCCAGCGTGGACCTGATCATGTCGCGGAGCGTGTTCGAGCATCTGACCGACCCCGACTCGGTGTACCAGGAGTTCTCGCGCATCCTGCGCCCTGGCGGCGCGGTGGTCTTCCTGACCGCCAATATGTGGGACTACGGGACGCTGGTTGCGCGCCTCGTGCCCAACCGTTTTCATGCCCGGATCGTCAAACAGGTCGAGGGACGAGCGGAGGAGGACACCTTTCCCATCGCTTACCGGACCAATACACGGGCCGCTGTGGACCGCCTGGCGGCGATGGCACGGCTGTCCGTCGAATCCTTCGAGTATCTGAGCCAATACCCGAACTACCTGATGTTCAACGGTGCGCTCTTTTTCCTGGGCACCTGCTACGAGAAACTGATCAGCCGCTTCGACCGTCTGCGTTTCCTGCGTGGCTGGATCCTGGTGACCCTGCGCAAACCTGGGGTCCCCGCCTGACATGAGGTGCTTCTAGTGGACTTACTGGACCCGCTGGTGTCTACTGCCAGCCGGATTGCCCATGGCGTCTATGGACTGACGACCGCCCCACGGCTCTCGATCCTGATCTTCCATCGCGTGCGCGCGCGCACCGACGCGATCTTCCCGGCCGAGGCAGATGCGGCGCACTTCGAACGCCTGATGCGCCTGGTCGCACGCACTTTCAGCGTCATGACGCTGGCTGACGCAGTCTCCCGCCTGCAGCGCGGAGAACTGCCGCCCAGAGCATTGGTAGTGACTTTCGACGACGGTTATGCGGATAATGCCGACGTCGCGCTACCGATTCTGCAACGTTGTGGCTTGCCGGCCAGCTTCTTCGTTTCGACCGGGTTTCTTGATGGCGGCCGCATGTGGAACGATTCGGTGATTGAAATCGTCCGCGCTTGTCGTCATGCAACGATCGATCTCGAAGAATTTGGCCTGGGTGTTTGCTCGCTGGCGGGCTCGGCCGAACGAAGAGTAGTGATCGAAGCGCTGCTGCCGCGCATCAAGTACATGACCCTGAGCGCGCGCGACGAAGCGATTTCCCATTTGCAGCGCTTGAGCGGAGTAGCCCGTCTGCCGGCCGATCTGATGATGCGCTCCGAGCAGGTGCGGCAGTTGCACAGCGCAGGGATGGAAATCGGTGGGCATACGGTCAACCATCCTATCCTGACGACGCTGACTCCGGTTGAAGTCGAGCACGAAATCGCCGCCGGGCGCAATCGTCTGCAGGAAATAATCGATGCACCGGTTGACGTTTTTGCCTATCCGAACGGCAAGCCAGCGCGCGACTATGACGCCAGCCATGTCGAGTTGTTGAGGCGGCTGGGTTTTGCTGCTGCGGTCAGCACCGTGCCCGGTGTTGCGCGGCTTGGCGACGATCTGTGTCAGTTGCCGAGGCTGGCGCCGTGGGGCCAGTCACTGGCGATCTGGGCGGCGCGGCTCCTGTTGCATCAGAGGAACACCTGCCACGCCATCGCCCCTGCCGCATCCCTATGAATCGCCTTCCTTTCGATCATCAGCCAGTGTCTCTTCGAGGCTCTCGAGATCCTTGTTGTTTCGGCGCAGAAAGAAGACGAATGCCCAAACCAGGCCACCGGCAATCAGGGCTACCAGTGCGAAGGCACGCCAACTCATATCAGCAAGCGATCCAGAATCCATCGACGTCTCCTCTGTGTGACGGCGGTCATTATGCCACCCACCGTGGCGAATTCGCCACTACCCACTGCCAGTGGCACTCATCCTGCGGCCTCGCCCAGCCGGGCGATGAGGCCGGAATGCCGCCAGGTCCGGTTGGCGCAGGCGCTGACCAGGACCTCCTGGCTTCCGACTACTCTGACTCTCTTCGACGCCCGGGTGACGCCGGTGTAGAAGAGTTCGCGGGTCAGCACGCGGCTGGTCTTTTCGGGCAGCAGCAGCAATACCGATTCGAACTCGGAGCCCTGCGACTTATGCACCGTCATCGCGAAGGCGCTGTCGTGCTCCGGCAGGCGGATCGGCGCGACCGGCCGGAAACCGGCGTCCTGCTCGGGAAACCAGACCATCAGATGGCCGGCCTCGTCGGGTAGGCAGATGCCGACGTCACCGTTGAACAGTTTCAGTACATAGTCATTTCTGAGGACCATCACCGGCCGGCCGGGGTACCACGGTGAATGGCTTTCGGCAGCAGCGCTGTCACCGGTGAAGTGCTGTGCATGCTGGCCGAGCAGTCGGTTGATCGCATGCACGCCGCGTGCCGTCTCGCGCAGTGCGCAGAGCACACGGAAGCGATCGAAGGCGGCAAATACCTGGTCACGCTGGGTCACCAGGTCGACGCGCGCGAGCGTTTCGAGATAGGGGCGGTAGCCGTCAAGCATCGCTTGTCGTGTCGTCGGCGCGAGGTCGGCGGAGCCATCGGCCAGCCAGCCGACCGACGAATCGTCGCTCGTGGCCAGCCATGCGCAGGCTTCGCCGCCACGGCCCGCATTGATGTTGGCGGCGAGCCGGCCGATGCCTGAGCTGCTGGCGAAGCGGTGGCTCTCGGAGAACCAGACCACGCAGTCGGCGAGCGGGGTCGGAGTCGAGGTCGGGGTTGCGGTCGGCGTGATGGCGATCGGCAGGCAGATGCGTGCCGCCGGCGTAGAGGTCAGAGCTGAAAGTTCGGCGATGCAGGTGGCCGTCAGCGTGGGGTAGGCCGAGATTTCGGCAAACACCGCGCCGGCTTCGACGGCTGCCAACTGGTCCTTGTCACCGAGCAGTACCAGGCGGGCATCCGGTGGTACGGCTTCGCACAGCCGGCAGGCCAGGGCCAGGTCAAGCATCGACGCTTCATCGACGATCAGGGCGTCGATCGGCAGCGGGTTGTCGGCATGGTAGCGGAAGCGGCCTGGGTCCGGGGTGACACCGAGCAGTCGGTGTACCGTGTGCGACTCGCGTGGCAGCAGCGCTTGCAGCGCGGGCGACAGGGAGCCGGCACGTTTGCGCAGCGCATCAAGCATGCGCGCTGCGGCCTTGCCGGTCGGCGCGGCCAGTGCGACGCGTAGCTTGTGGTTCTCGGCCAGCAAACAGGCGAGTAGCGCAACGACAGTAGTCGTTTTACCGGTACCGGGGCCACCACTGATGATCGTCAGCTTGCCTCGCCAGGCGAGTGCTGCAGCAATCTTCTGCCAGTCCGGGCGATCGCCGAGCCGCCGCGCATTATCGGCGAAAAGACGGTCGAGTTGCCGGCGCAGATCGTCGTTATGAGCCAGCGGACTGCGCGCGGCGCGTTGCCGCAGATTCGCTGCCAGCCGGCGCTCGTAGTCGAAATAGCGGTGCAGGTAGAGGCGCCTGCCCTGATCAAGGACGAGTGGCAGAATCGGCGGCAAGATTCTTGGCGGAACGTGCGACTCGCCGGCCAAAGCCACCATTCCACTGGCCAGCAGACAGCGCGACAGTTCGGCCACCGATTGCGCGGGGAAGAGCGTGGCGAGATCGTCCACCTGGGCGCAGACGTGTCCGTTCTGGATCGCCAGGCTGACCTGGCGGGCTGCTGCCGCGAGTACGGCCAGGCTGTCTGCTGGCGCTCCGACCTGTGCGGCCCACTGTACCACGTGGCTCACGAAACCCTCGGCGAGATCGCTCGCTACCGGCTGGTCAGGGGAAAGAGCACCGAGGGCAGGGCGAAAACTCATGCGCTGGTTGCCAGTGACGCGCCGGCAAGCAGCGCGTCGAGTGATTCGAGGGTGCTTCTCGGCGGGCGATGGTGATGGACGCCGCAGACGATCGCTCTGCCGTCTGCGGCCACTTCATGCCAGTCGGGGCGGACGCCGCGGACAAACAGATAATGCGCGCCGCCGAAGTGGCGCTCGTAATCGTAGCCGGCGACCCGACGGCGCAGGTAACGGTGCAGCGCGACGCAGTAGATCAGGGATTGCAGGTGGTAGCCATGTGCGCTCATGGCCATCGCCAATCGCTGCTGGCCGTAGTCGGTGGCCGCGTATCCGAGGTGATTCGATTTCCAGTCAAGGACATAGTAGCGATTTGCGTGGCAGAATGCCAGATCGATGAACCCCTTGAGGTAGCCGGCCAGCGGCGGGAAGCCCAGCCGCGGCAGCGCGTAACCGTGCGCTTTCAGCCAGCCGTTGAGCGCCTGTGCCGTGATCCCGGCGGTTGGCAGATTGAACTCGAGTTCAATCAGGCGTTGCCGCGGCAACAGCGACGAAAGGACGATTCCGCCGGGCAGCGGCGTCGCCAGCACATCGTCGAGCAGGCGCCGCAGCATACGCGCGAGACGGCTGGCCGACGCGCTGGCCGGTTGACCGGGCAGTAGCTGCGGATAGGAGGCCAGCGCCGCGTCGATGGCCTCCGGCCACCGGCGTGGGTCGGCAAAGTCGACGCGCTCGAAGAGCGCATGCACGCAATCTCCGGCTGCCGGGCCGCGCGGAAAGAGCAGGATGTCGTCGGGGAGTATCCCATTTGCTGCGCTGTCGGCAGCCGTCTGAACTGTGGCCTGGCTGCCGCCGACTGCCGGCATTGCCAGCGCCGCGCGGCCGTCGTGGTCGCTGGCCGAGACTTCGCTTTCGGCGCCGTGCTGCAGACTGCTGAAGCTGCCGATCCGCCAGGCGGCAGGGATCCTTGCCGGTGGCGGCAGTGCGCTGAGACTCTCCGGCGCCAGTCGGGCGGTGGTGAGCGTGATCGCTGCTTTTCCGGGCAGGTCGGTGAGCGACAGTTGCGGGCTGGCGGCTGTCGCCAGTGATCGCCAGTCGGCCTCGATCTGGCTGGCCGGAAGCTTGTGGCTCAGCCATTCGGCGTAACTCAGATCCCTGCCGGAGACCAGCCAGTTGAGCAGGCTGTGGTTGCCCTGCGTAGCCGAGCGCTTGCCGAAGGCCGCCGTTGCATAGCAGCCGGCGACCAGGTAGCAGCGCTGCGCGGCGCGCGTCAGAGCAACGTACACCAGGCGCATGAACTCGGCGTCCTTCTCCTCTCGCCGTCGCCTCTTGATCTCGTCTGCGGCCGCCGCATCCCCCTCAAGCCGGAAGTCGATCACCGGTTGTCCGTCATCGTCGTGGTACTCCCTGCCTTCCGCCTCGGCAAAACGCGATGGCTGCCCATCCCACAGGAAGGGGCAGAAAACGATGCCGTATTCGAGCCCCTTGGATTTGTGGATCGTCACGATCTGGACCAGGTTCCGGTCCGACTCGAGGCGCAACTGGGCGACCTCGTCGGTGCCGTCGTCGCGCCGTTGGCTGTTCAGCCAGCGGAGCAGCGCATTCGGCGCCGGGTGGTCAGCGCCGACATGTTGCAGCAGTTCGCCGAGGTGCAGCAGGTTGGTCAGCCGTCGCTCGCCGTCGCTGCGCGCCAGCAGACGAGATGTGACCGCTTCGCTGTCGATCCAGGCGCGCAGCATGACGCCGAAACCACGCCGCTGCCAGATGTCGCGGTAGCCGCTGAAGCGCGCCATCGTGCGCAGCAACTGCGCTTCGTCTGCCGCCAGGGCAGCTACGGAGACCGCGTCGAAGCCCATCAGTTCGGTGGCCAGCGCGCTGTAGAGCAGGGGGGGGCGGTTCGGCTCGAGGATCGCCAGCAGCACCCGCTCGAGATCCTCGGCGTCCAGGGTGTGAAAAATGCTGTGCTGCGAAAGTTCGACACTGCCGACGCCGACCTGCAGCAGCGCGTCCCTGAGCAGACGCCCCTGAGCGTGGCTCTTGACCAGGATGGCCAGGTCACCAGGCGCCAACGGACGTTCGCCGAGCGTGATGCGGCCTGCCTGTGCAGCGCGTAGCAGGCGAGCCACCTCGGTGGCGGTGGCGCGTAGCACTTGTTGAATGGCTTCGGCACGCAAGAGATACTGCCCCCCGTCGTCGGGTAGCCACCAGACGCGCAGCGCCGCCGGCGCCTGGTCACATTGGTCGCTATGGTCGGTGAGCAGCGGCCGCGGCTTGTCGCCGGCGCTAACCGGCTCGTAATTGAGTCCGGGCAGGATGAAACCCGCCGGATTGGCCTCGAAGAGTGCGTTGCAGGCGTCGATCAGCGGCACCGTCGAGCGCTGATTATGGCGCAAGGTGTACGGTGTGCCCGCTTGGCGTCGAGCGGCGAGGTAGGTGTGCAGGTCGGCGTTGCGAAAACTGTAGATCGCCTGCTTGGGATCGCCGACCAGGAACAGCGGCGCTGCCGGCCGGTCGCCGCAGGCGCCGTAGATGCGCTGGAAAATCGCATATTGCAGCGGATCGGTATCCTGGAATTCGTCGATCAAGGCCACCGGATAACGATCAAGCAGAGAGTCGGCGAGCCAGGGCGTGTCGCCTGAAGCCAGCGCCGCATCGACGTTGTAGAGCATGTCGTTGAAGGACAGCACGCGCTGACGTCGCTTTTGCTGGCGCAAGGCGGTACCGGCTTCGTCGAACATCCGGCGCAGGAGGCGCAGGCGGGCGAGGTGCAGCGCCTGCGTCAGCGAAGCGTGCCGCGCCAGCAGATTGTCAGCGGCGGCGAAAAAGGGATGCGCGGGAGGCGTCTGGTTTTTCTTTTTCCTGGCGGTGATGAAGTCCGCTGTGAAGAGACGCGCCTTGCTCTCTTCCGGGTCGGGAGCGTGGGACATGCCGCGGGTGAACCACTCGGTCCACGTGCGGGCGGCGGTGCGCACGCTGTCTTCCTTGTACGAACCGGCATTGAGCGCGGCGAGCCCGACCAGCAGCGCGCCGGTCGGCCCGGCGCCATCGCCTCCCCACAGTTGGCTGGCGCGCGCGAAGGCATCGGCCAGGCCAGGCGTATCGATCGCCCCTTCGCTCTCCAGTTCTTCCGGCCAGATGACGCGCGAGCGGGACTTGGCGAGTTGGCGGCCGAGCAGTCTGGCCCAGCTTTCCGGGCAATCCTGACGCTGTGCGAGGTAGTCGGCGAGAGCCGGTGAAATCTCCGTGCTGGCCACGTGGCGCCGCCAGAAGTCGCTGACCGCTTCAAGCCGCAGAGGCTGCTCGTCGGCCAGCAGTTCCAGGCTGAACGGCAGGCCGGCGGCAAACGGGGTGTCCACCAGCACCCGTTGGCAGAAGCCATGGATCGTGAACACGGCCGCTTCGTCGAAGGCATGCAGCGCCGCGTCGAGGCGCGCGAGCATCTGCTGGCGATCGACGTCGGCATTGCTGGCTACTGCGGCGACCAGCCCGGCGACGAAACGGTCGTCGGCGATCGTTCCGTGGCGCAGATAAGCGAGGACGTCGACCATTCGGCCGCGGATGCGCGCGCGCAGTTCGGCGGTGGCCGCATTGGTGAACGTGACGACCAGGATCTGCCGCACATTGAGCTTCTTTTCGAGCAGCAGGCGGAGGTACAGTCCGCAGATGTTCCACGTCTTGCCGGTGCCCGCGGAAGCCTCGATCAGGCGCATGCCGTCGAGCGGGCAGGCGAAGACATCGAGGTCGATCGCCCCGGAGCCAGTCGGTGTGAATGGCAAGCTCATCGGCGCGAATCGTCCAGATAGGCGAGCAGTGGGCCGAAGACGGTGCTCGCGCACTGTTCGAAGGCGGCATCGAGCGGGTCGCCGAGGCCTCTGAGAGCCAGCCGATACGCCGGATCGGCCTCCTCTCCCCAGGCCGCGTTGCGGCTGTTGCGCCAGCGCTTGCGAGCTGCGGTGAGGCTGTCCCCGCTGCTGACGTAGGCCCAGGCGCTTTTCGGAAAAAAGTGCAGCGGTGCCGACAGGCCACGACGGTAGAGGTGCAGCAGTTCGCCTAGCCGCGCGCGGGCCGTTGCTGCCTCGCACGGTGTCAGATGGTAGCTGCCGTCGCGCGAGTGCCAGCAGGTTTGCCGCCTGACTCCCACAGGGGCCGCGGCACAGAGGAACAGGTGAGTGATCCAGCCGGCCAGATAGTCGGCAGGACGCACTTCGTCGTAGCGATAACGGAGCAGTCCTTCCGGGCGCAGATCGCCGAGCGCACCGGCGAGCTGCCAGTTTTCTCCGTCAAGCGGGTAGTCGAAAACCGCGTGCACGGCCGGCAGAGGCGTGGCTGCCAGTTGCGGCTGGAGTTCGGCGGCGAAGGCGCGCAGGCGTGCGACTTCTTCGCCGATCAATCGCTCGCCAAGCGGCCCGGGCGGGAACTCGTTGCCGGCCAGCGCGAGCGGCAGGACCTGGTCATCGTCGGCAGACGCCAGCAGCGCTGGCAGAACTCGCCGGGAGAGCGCTTGCCGCCCTGGATAGTCGGGCAGGAAAGGCTCCTCGTCCTGCAAATCCTCGTCGGCGACTGCCAGCGAGACGTTCAGACGCTTGGCCAGCAGCATTCGGCAGGGGTTGGCGAAGAACTGCAACAACTGGTCCAGGCTCACCTGCCGCCATTCGTCCGGCGGCGGTGCCAGTGTGCTGGCGAAGAAGGGAAGCGTCGCTTCGCTGACCAGCTCATCGACGTCCTCATCGCTATCCTTCTCCTCGCGCTGCGAGGTATTGGTCAGCGGCGCCGCCGCCAGGCCTTGCTGCAGCGCCTGGCAGTACTCGGCGTTGAAGCTGCGCCGGCGGGGATCGCTGCCGACGAGGAAATACTCGGCGGAGAAGGCCTGTAAAGGATGCTCGACGGTCAGTCGTCGCCGTAGCGCAGCGATGCTTGCCGCGTCGGTCGGGTCATTCGCGCAGGCAGCGGCAGCGTAGTCGATCAACTCGGCGACCAGAACCGACGGCGGCAGAAGGCTGTTATCGCGGATGCTGCGGCCGCTATAACTCAGGTAGAGGCGCTGCCGGGCAGCGAGGACGAGGTCGAGGAACAGGTTGCGCTCGTCGAGGCGACGCTGCCGGTCACCTGGCTGTGGCTGCAGCGCCATGAGGTCGAACTCGGCCGGCCGGTTGACGCTCGGGAAGGCGCCATCATTCATGCCGAGCAGGCATACGACGCGGTAAGGCAGGGCGCGCAGGCCGGTCAGCGAAGAAAAGATGAGCCCGCCGCCGGGAACGCCGCCTCGTCCCGGGTCGTCGAGTAGCGCGGTCAGCGCACTATGCACCACCGCCAGCGGTAGTGGCGCGCGGGCGCCGCCGCGCACCATGTTGGCATGGAGTTCGTTGATTGCTGCATGCATCACGCGCAGCTCGTCGACCAGGTCATCGTCGGCGCGCGTGAAATGGCCGAGCGCGTCGCTCAGCGAGCGCTGCCAGGCGCTGGCGTCCCTGGGCTGCGACCAGTCGTCGCGCAGCTCTTCGAGGGCATCGACGAAACGCCAGAAGCGGCCGAGCGTGGCGGCGTCGCTGCCCTCTGGGCTGGCGGCGGCGATGCGTCCGGCGACGACCGTGTTGCGGGCCAGCGGGGAATCACCGAGCGCATAGGCGAGGAACAGGCGGTGCAGGCCATCGGCGAAGCTGTGCCGTTCGCTGGCCGGCAAGTTCAGGCGCCTGCGGCTCTCGGCGTCCAGCCCCCAGCGTATGCCGGCGTCACGAATCCAGCCGTGAATGAGATCCAGATCAGCGGCCTCCAGGTCGAACTTCGCCGCCACCGGGGGCTCTTGCAAGAGGTCGAAAACGGCGCTGGCAGCGAAGCGGCTGCTGCACAGCGAAAGCAGGGTGTCGAGCACGCGCGCCACCGGATTGACCCGGGTCGGCGGCAGGCCGGTGATCGTGTAGGGAATCCGGCGTTGCACCGGGGCGGTGCCAAACACTGCATCGATCAGCGGCGCTGCCGCTTTCAGGTCCGGCAGGACGACGACGATCTGCTCCGGCGCCGGCGGCTCGGCGCTGGCCAACTGGGCGAGCAACTGGTCGTGCAACACTTCCAGCTCGCGCGTCAGCGAATGGCAGACATGCACTTCGATGCTGCGGTCGTCGGCCGCCAGTTCGAAGCTGCCGGGTTCGAGTTCATGCAGATCAAGAATCGCGTTCTGTAATCTGGCCAGCAGGTGGTCGCCACTGGCCGGCAGGAACAGGCTGTCTTCCTCGACGATGCCCTCCTGTTCAGCGAAGAGCAACTCGATGTGCGCCTGGGACTGTTTTCCCCAGGCGGCGAGCAGCGCGTTGCCGACCTCGTGATGACTGTCCTGGTCGCGCGCCGCGAGGTAACCCAGGCGCTTTTGGTCAACGATGTCGAACCAGTACTCGCGGCACGGATTGAGGGCATAGACCTGGATGTCGATCCAGCGCGACAACTGGCGCAGGATGTCGAGGTAGAGCGGTGGCATCGCGGTCAGGCAGAAGACGCTGGCGCTGGCGGGAAGGCACTCCCGTGCCGCTGCCTCGCTGCCCTGGCTCTCGATGGTCTGGAAAAAGGTTACCGCCGGATGCTGCCGCGCGGTGCCCAGTTCGCTGGTGATGCGCCGCCAGAGAGCGGCCTGCCAGAGCTCGTCTTCAGCTCGTCCGGCGTCGATTCCCGGGATGTGGGCGCGTTTCCCCTCTGACCACGCCGCCAGCCATTGCGGGCGGTAGGTGATGTAGTGTTCGATCAACTGCGCGCAGCGCTGCGCCAGATCCAGGCGCATGACCGGGTCGGTGTCGCGTAGGTAGCGCGCGAGACGCGGGTAGGAGTCCGTGAACGAGCTATCGGCCAGGATTTCGAAAACCCGCCAGGCCAGCAGCGCCGGTGCAAAAGGCGACACCTCCTGGATGGCGACCAGTTCGCCGATGCGAGTCCACAGCCACTGGGCGAGATAGGAAAAATCAATGTTGGCGCAGATTCCATGACGGTCGGCGCAGGCGAGTTCGACGCGCCGCCTGATCGCCATGCTGGGCACGATCACCTGCTGCGTGGCGAACGGCGACCGGCCAGGCGAGCAGACTTCGTCACTCAGGCGATCGAGCAGCGCTTCGAGCAAGAATTCGAAGCGGTTGGAGAAGGTGATGCGAAACATGGCCAGCGGGCGTGTCGGTGGGCAGGCGGCGATTATCGCACCGCCAGGCGCCACAACTGGTCTTTCGGCTGCTCGATATAGCAAACGACGGCAAAATCAATTATGCTGAAAGCTCCAGAAGATAACCAAGGATGGAGTTTGGCGAATGACTAACAAAGGGCAAGTTTTACAAGACCCCTTTCTCAACACCCTGCGGCGTGAGCGCGTGCCGGTTTCGATCTACCTGGTGAACGGTATCAAGCTCCAGGGTCAGGTCGAATCCTTCGACCAGTACGTCGTTCTGCTCAAGAACACCGTCACCCAGATGGTCTACAAGCATGCCATTTCGACGGTCGTTCCCTCGCGCCCCATCACGATCCAGCAGGATGCCGACAGCGAGGCGTGATGAACACCACCATTCTTGGTGGCGTCTTGTCCACCTTCAGCGTTTTGCCTGCCCTTCCTCCGACTGCTTCGCGGCTTTGACGGCGAGTCGCGACAAGTTCGCTCTCCTGCCAGGCTCCGACTGCTCCCGCCCGTATCACTTACTCTCTGGTGACGTGCATGCATGAGCGTCCATCAGGCGAGGAACGTGCCGTCATTGTCCAGCTCGACTTCGGTCGTGACGACCTCGACGAGCAGCTCGCAGAGGTTCGTCTGCTGGCCCGGTCGGCCGGTGCGTCGGTCTGTGCCGTAGTGCACGGTCGTCGCCACAGCCCGGATGCGGCGACCTATGCCGGCAAAGGCAAAGTGCTTGAAGTGGCAGCCGAGGTTGCCGCACACACGGCCGATCTGGTGATCTTCAACCACGAACTGAGTGCGGGGCAGGAGCGCAATCTGGAGCGCGCGCTCGCCTGTCGCGTCATCGACCGGACCAGTCTGATCCTCGACATCTTTGCCCAGCGGGCACAGAGCGCCGAGGGCAAGCTGCAGGTCGAACTCGCTCAGCTCGAGCACCTCGCCACTCGCCTGGTGCGTGGCTGGACCCACCTGGAAAGACAGAAGGGAGGAATCGGTCTGCGTGGTCCGGGCGAGACGCAGCTCGAAACCGACCGTCGCCTGCTCGGCATTCGGGTCCGGCTGCTCAAGGAGAGGCTGGCCAGGCTGGAGCGCCAGCGCGGCGTGCAGCGCAAGGCACGGGGACGCGGCGAATTGCTCAATGTTTCGCTGGTCGGTTATACCAATGCTGGTAAGTCGACGCTGTTCAATGCGCTCACTCATGCCGGCGTTTTTACGGCCGACCGCTTGTTCGCCACGCTCGATACGACGACGCGCAAGCTGTGGCTGTCCGAGGCGGGCCATATCGTGCTGTCCGATACCGTCGGCTTCATCCGCGACCTGCCACACTCCTTGGTCGCCGCTTTCCACGCCACGCTTGAAGCAACCGCCGAAGCCGACCTGCTGCTGCACGTGGTCGATTCGGCAAGCGCGGCGCGCGACGACCAGATTGCCGACGTGAACAAGGTTCTGGCTGAAATTGGCGCCGCCGACGTGCCGCAGATGATGGTCCTCAACAAGCTCGACATCAGCGGGCTGCCGCCAGCGGTCGAGCGGGACGAGTATGGTAGAATCCGCCGCGTTCGCGTCAGCGCCAGATGCGGTGATGGACTGCCGCTGCTGCGCGAAGCGCTGGCCGAAATGGCTTTGGCGAAGACACTGAAGGTGCGTGAACAGGCGTCGAACGCTGCTGCTGCGCAGGATATCGAACTGAATTTTGGTCCGGATGGCTCGCCATGATTTCAAGCTTTGGAATGCTTATGTCGCTCAATGATCCACAATGGGGCAATCGCGGCAACGACGGTGGTGGCAAACGCCCCAATCAGGGCCCCCCTGACCTCGAACAGTTGTGGCGCGACCTCAATCGCCGGCTGTCCAGCATCTTCGACCGCAAACGTCCTGGTCGCGGTGGCAGCGGCGATGGCGATGGCGGTGGCGACGGTCCACCCATCCAGTTCAACTCGAAGTTCCTCGGCGGCGGGATCGGACTGTTGCTCGCCCTGGTGGTCGTGGTCTGGCTGGCGAGCGGCTTCTACATCGTCGACGCGTCGCAAGTCGGGCTGGTGCTGCAATTCGGCCGCTACAAGGAGTCCACGGATCCCGGTCTGCGCTGGCGACTGCCGTATCCCATCCAGTCGCATGAACTGGTCAATGTCTCCGGCGTGCGGACCCTGGAGATCGGCTATCGCGGCAGTGAAAAGAACAAGGTTCTCAAGGAGGCGCTGATGCTTACCGATGATGAGAACATCATCAACATTCAGTTTGCCGTGCAGTACATTCTCAAGGACCCTGTTGACTACGTGTTTGCCAACCGGCATCCGGACGATACCGTGATGCAGGTGGCCGAGACGGCCATTCGCGAGGTAGTCGGCAAGAACAAAATGGACTTCGTTCTTTACGAGGGGCGGGATACCGTCGCCGCCAATGCCTCGAAGCTGATGCAAGACATCCTCGATCGTTACAAGACCGGAATTCTGATTTCCAAGGTCACCATGCAGAATGCGCAGCCGCCGGAGCAGGTGCAGGCCGCTTTCGATGATGCGGTCAAGGCCTCGCAGGATCGCGAGCGGCAGAAGAACGAGGGTCAGGCCTACGCCAACGACGTCGTCCCGAAGGCGCGTGGTACGGCCGCGCGGCTGATCGAGGAGTCCGAGGGCTACAAGAAGCGAGTCATTGCCACTGCCGAGGGTGACGCCAGCCGCTTCAAACAGATTCTCACCGAATACGCCAAGGCGCCGGAAGTGACCCGCAGCCGGATGTACCTCGATACCATGCAGCAGGTTTACTCGAATACCAGCAAGGTCCTGATCGATACCAAGGGGCAGAGCAATCTGCTCTACCTGCCGCTCGACAAGCTGATGCAGGCCGCTGGAGCAGCAACTGCTGCGCCGGCTGCTGCTGGCGGCATCGCCGAGGTGCCGGCAGCAGCCCGATCGACGCCGGCGCTGTCCAACGAGGTGCCGCCACAGGTGGTCGAGAAGAACGAAGCGCGTTCGCGTGAGACCTTGCGCCAGCGCGATCGGGAGGCTCGCTGATGAAAACGCTCAACGTCTTGGCGGCGGTCCTGGTGGCCATCCTGGTGGTGCTCGGCGCGACCATTTTCACGGTTGATCAGCGGCAGTACGCGATCGTCTTCCAGCTCGGCGAGATTCGCAGCGTCCTCGAAGAGCCGGGTCTGTATTTCAAGTGGCCGATGATCCAGAACGTGCGCTATTACGACAAGCGCATTCTGACCCTCGAAAGTGCCGAGCCCGAACGTTTCCTCACCTCGGAGAAGAAGAACGTTCTCGTCGACTCCTTTACCAAGTGGCGAATCATCGACCCGAAGCTCTACTATCGCTCGGTCGCCGGCGATGAATCACGGGCCAAGACGCGCATCGCGCAGACCGTGAATGCCGGTCTGCGCGAGGAATTCGGCAAGCGGACCGTGCATGAGGTGGTCTCCGGCGAGCGCAACCAGATCATGGAGCAGATGCGCGACAAGGCCGACCTCGACGCACGCAACATTGGCGTGCAGATCGTCGATGTGCGCGTCAAGCGTGTGGAATTGCCGATTGATGTCAGCGAATCGGTCTATCGGCGCATGGATGCAGAGCGCAAGCGCGTGGCCAACGAACTGCGTTCGCAGGGTTTTGCCGAGGCCGAGAAGATTCGTGCCGATGCCGACAAACAGCACGAAGTGATCGTTGCCGAGGCCTATCGCGACGCCCAGAAGATGAAGGGTGAGGGCGATGCCAAGGCGTCGACCATCTATGCCCAGGCCTTTGAAGGCAATGCCGAGTTCTACGCCTTCTATCGCAGCCTGGAAGCCTATCGCGGCAGCTTCAAGGGCAAGAGCGACGTCATTGTCGTCGAACCCAGTTCGGATTTTTTCAAGTACATGAAGAGCGTCGGCCGGGGTGGCGATAAAGTTGGCAAATGAGCAACCAACTGTTGCTGGCCTTTGCCCTGATGCTGGTGCTCGAGGGCTTGCTGCCGTTCGTGGCACCGAGCGCCTGGCGTGAGACCTTCCGCCGGCTGGTCCGCTTCACCGATGGCCAGATTCGCTTCGTTGGCCTGACGTCGATGCTGGTCGGGCTGGTCCTGTTGATGATCTTCAAATGAATTGGCTGCTACCTGAACACCTTGCCGACGCGCTGCCGTCAGAGGCGGCGCAGATCGAACGGCTGCGCCGCAGGCTACTCGACCGCTGCCGGGTGCATGGCTACGAACTGGTCATGCCACCGCTTCTCGAACACCTCGACTCGCTGCTCACCGGCTCCGGGCAGGACCTGAAACTGCGCACCTTCAAGCTCGTCGATCAGATCTCGGGACGCACGCTCGGTGTGCGCGCCGACATGACGCCACAGGTCGCCCGCATCGATGCCCATCTGCTCAATCGGCAGGGAGTGACCCGCCTCTGTTATTGCGGCAGCGTGCTGCACACCCTGCCGGCATCACTGGCTGCCAGCCGCGAGCCCATCCAGCTCGGCGCCGAGCTGTTTGGCCATGCCGGTGTCGCCGCCGACCGCGAGGTCATCCGCTTGATGGCCGATGTGCTGAGCTGCGCCGGAGTGCCGGCGGCGCGGATCGATCTCGGTCATGTCGGTGTTTTTCGCGCACTGGCCGATGCCGCCGGGCTCGACGGCGAACTCGAGGGCGCTCTCCTGCAGTTGCTGCAGGCCAAGGACGTCCCGAGCCTGCGCGACCGCTGCCGCACACTCGCTGAACCGTTCGCTTCGGCGCTGCTCGCCTTGCCCGACCTCTACGGCGGTGTCGAGACCTTGGCCGCAGCACGCCTCGCGCTGCCCGATCTTGCGCCGATCGCCGCCGCACTCGACACGCTGCGCCAGTTGCAGGCGTCGCTGCCTGACTTGCCGCTGTCCTTCGATCTGGCCGACTTGCGCGGCTACCATTATCACAATGGCGTCGTTTTTGCTGCCTACCACCCGGCTTTTTCGAGTGCGGTCGCGCTCGGTGGGCGGTATGACGGCGTTGGCAGGAGTTTCGGCCGCGACCGGCCGGCGACCGGTTTCTCGCTCGATTTGCGCGAGCTGGCGCGGCTGGCTGCGAGTCCTGCATCACCGGGGGCGGTGCTGGCGCCGAATGTGGCGGCCAGTGCGGCTCTGGCGAAGGCGATCGCCGTGCTGCGCGAACAGGGCGAGATTGTCGTTGAACGACTTTCGGCCGAGACGGGCAGTGAAGGACCCGTATGCGACCGCCAACTGGTCGAAGACAACGGGCAATGGGTCATCGAAGCAATCAACAGGAACGGATGCAATGGCTAAGAATGTTGCCAGAAACGTCGTCGTCGTTGGCACGCAATGGGGCGACGAGGGCAAGGGCAAGATCGTTGACTGGCTGACGGATCATGCCAAGGGTGTCGTCCGTTTTCAGGGTGGCCACAATGCCGGGCACACGCTGGTCGTCGGCGACAAGGTCTACAAGCTCAACCTGGTTCCTTCGGGAATCGTTCGTGACGGGGTCGCTTGCTTCATCGGCAATGGCGTCGTGCTCGACATCCATCATCTGATCAGCGAAATCCGGGTGCTCGAATCCGGCGGCATAGATGTACGCTCGCGTCTCAAGGTCAGCCCCGGTTGTCCGCTGATCCTTCCCTATCATGCGGCGCTCGATCATGCCCGCGAGGCCGCCAAGTGCGCCGACGCCAGGATCGGCACGACCGGCAAAGGCATCGGCCCGGCCTATGAAGACAAGGTGGCCAGGCGTGCGCTGCGCGTCTACGACCTCTTCCATCCCGACCGTTTTGCCGACAAGGTGAAGGAAAACCTGCACTACCATAACTTCGTGCTGACCCACTACCTCGGCGCTGAAGCGGTCGATTTCGATGCTCTCCTGGCGCAGGCAATGAGTGACGCAGAGGAGATCAGACCGTTGGTCGCCGATGTCTCGGCGGCGCTGTACGCGATCAACAAGTCCGGCCACAACCTGCTCTTCGAAGGCGCCCAGGGCGCACTGCTCGACATCGATCACGGCACCTACCCCTTCGTCACCTCGTCGAACTGCGTCGCCGGTCAGGCGGCGGCTGGTTCCGGCATTGGTCCGGGGATGCTGCATTACGTCCTGGGCATCACCAAGGCTTATTGCACGCGCGTTGGCGGCGGCCCCTTTCCGAGTGAGCTGGACATTGACACCGAAGGTCTGCCGGGTCATCAGATGTCGCAGAAAGGCCGTGAATTCGGCACCGTGACCGGACGCAAGCGTCGCTGCGGCTGGCTCGATAGCGCCGCCCTCAAACGTTCGATCCAGATCAATGGCGTCACCGGTCTGTGTATCACCAAGCTCGATGTCCTCGACGGCCTGCGCGAGTTGAAGATTTGCACGGGTTACCGGCTAGACGGCAGGATCGTCGACCTGCTGCCGATGGGCGCCGACGAAGTCGCTGCCTGCGAGCCGATACTCGAAACTCTTCCCGGCTGGTCCGAGTCGACGGTCGGTGCGAGCACGATGGCCGCCCTGCCATCAACGGCGCGGGATTATCTGGCGCGCATTGAAGCTCTGTGCGACGTTCCGGTCGACATCGTGTCGACCGGACCGGAGCGCGGCGAGACGATTGTTCGGCGTCACCCGTTGGCGTGATCCGCGGCGGAGCGCCCTTCGTCTGAACATGCAGGCAGGCATCGGAGCACGGTTCTTGGGCGATGGAATGCGCCTGTGCGTGGGGTTTTCCATAGCCGGAGGAGTACATGGGTATTCTCGACTGGTTCAAGAACAGGCCGGCGCAATTCGATCCGGATGGCGTCTCCGAGGAGATGATTCGCAGCGCCACCGAGAAGGCGATCACGCTGACCAATCCGCGCCTGAAGGTGCTGCCGTCGTGCTACCTTCACCTGGCGCCGGCCGTCAAGATCAGCATCGAATTCCTGCGCACGCTAATCCAGGCGCTGCCGGCGGCCCGCCCGGTGTCACCGGCCAGTTGGGCAGCCGACCCGGCCTGGAGAGCCTTTTTCGGTGCCCCCGGGGACATTACGGTCGCACTGGGCCGCTCGGATAACCTGCGCACCCTGTTCGCCAAGGCTCCGGAACTCGATGAAGCGTGTCTGGTCCTGGGCATGGCGTTCAGCGAGCAGCACGTCTTCGGGCTGGCCTTGCAGGGCGACATGGTGCACCGGGACGTGGTACAGACGAGCGTCAGTTTCTCGGACCATCGCGCGCATATCTGCAGCCGCGACGAGTCCCGTTTGCGTCGCATCGCCGGCGTCCAGGCGTTCGAGTATCTGCTTGCCCGGGCACTGGTCGAGATTGGCGGGGATCGCGTCGAAAGGCAGGAACTGGAAGGCAAGAGGGCGCTTCTGCGCGCCCGCCTGAGGCTGCTGCAACAGCATGGTCCGGGCCTCGGCTCGATGTTCGGTTCGCCGCCGGCTGGGCGCGGCGAGCAGGCCGGACTGGAGGCCGAATTGGTCGCCAACGAGCGCCAGCTAGAGGCGATCGGCGACAGCCAGTCGGCCTTGGCGATGGAGCTGGAGGCGCTGCGCGAGGTGCTCGCCAAACCAGAACAGTACCTGCACGTGGGGCAGAGGCAGTTACGGCTGAACACGATGAACGTGGTGCTCGATGGGAAGAGCACCGAAGCCGCGGCCGAGGTCGCTTTTTCGGTGGCCGAGCTGACCGGTCCGCCGCCTGTCCAGAGGGCTTTCGTGCTGGCGCGCGTCACGCGCGCCGAACTGCCCGCTACTCAGGGAATCAATTTTGCCGATGCGGCGCGTTATCTCTGAGCAGTCGACTGCCACGCGCCGTGGAAGAGAGGTTAAGCTGTCGGTCGGTGAGGTCGCCGGCGCGACTCTCAGGGTTAACCGTGGCGCATTCGCCACAACCATCAGGAGATTCAGACATGACAAGAGAAGATCTTCGCGACGAACTGCTGGCCCCGATCCTGCAATGGACCCGGTTAGGACGGCAAATGAACCAGATGATGCTCGCTTCGATCGAGGTCGTCACGCAGCGCAGCTACGGCCTGCTGCGCGGCCATACGGCAGCCGAGGGTCATGACTGGGCCGAAATGGGCCTGATGACCAGCGAGAAGGTATCGGTGCCGATCGAGTCCATGGTCGCCATGGCGACGGCCATGCCGGCCGAGGTCTGGAAGTTCTGGACGCGGAGCGGCGAGGCGATGTCCGCGTGTGCCGGCAGCGCCATGTCGCTGGCCAGCAGTCGCAGCGCCGACGAGATGCGCGAGCGACAGGCTCAATTCGGCCAGGCGCTGCTCGGCAGCGCTCTGGCCTGCTATCAGCTCGCGGGTTCTGCAGCCACCGTGGCCGACGCCGGCCTGGCGCCCGTCCTTCGCCAGGTGACGGACAATGCTGAGCGGCTCGGCTAACGGTCATGACAATTGCAGACGCCCCAGATTATGAAAGCCATGACCGTCCCCTCCCTTGCAGGGCGCATTCCGGCTTGCACGCCGGAATCGCTCGATGGGCACGGAGCATGCTCCGCGAATTCCCCATCTCGCCCCCCGACCCCTCTCCCGCGAGCGGGCGAGGGGAGGTTCGTGAGTCGCTGACGCGTAACTTCTCAATAAGCGCGGGCGTGTATGCAGTGGGATGGGTGGTGGAACGAC
>NZ_FLQX01000144.1 GCF_900089955.1 Candidatus Accumulibacter aalborgensis
GCTTTCAAGCCAGTCGCAAAAAATTTGGCAAACATGCAAAATGGGTTCTGTGTAAGGATATGGCTTGAAGCCGACTGCGGCAGGCTCACTAACCAACCGGGTATCGGTGCGCCGCGCCCCGAGTTGGGCGACGGCGTACGAATGCTGCCGCACGGGCGTTACCTCATTTTCTACTGGGCAAATGAGGACGTTGTTCGGATTGCGCGAGTCCTGCACAGCGCTCGTGATATGGGGACAGCATTTCAGCAGTGACCTTGC
The DNA here is from genome assembly GCF_900089955.1 of Candidatus Accumulibacter aalborgensis. Lineage (GTDB taxonomy): Bacteria > Pseudomonadota > Gammaproteobacteria > Burkholderiales > Rhodocyclaceae > Accumulibacter > Accumulibacter aalborgensis. The sequence continues at coordinate 259 of NZ_FLQX01000144.1, forward strand.
ACCGTCCGACTTGGGTGGCCGGCTCGCCAGGGGGCGATTGCCGAAGTCGGCGGGTTCTCCCCCGCCCTGCTTGCCATGGCCAGCGCATGTCATGGATGGTCGGTGAGGCGATAATGCCGGCGGCGGCGTCAGCCCTTGGGAACGAAGTGGGTGCTCGTCCTGGTGACCACGCCGTGGTCATCGAAATGGACGTTGAAGTACCACTCCATTCCCGAGTCGACCTTCGTCTTCCAGTCCCAGACGATTTCCTGCTTCAGCGAGAACGGGGCCCTGGTGAGCCGGTTGGCCGAGCAGGTAAGGCACTTCGTCAGTGCTCATTCCCGGCCTGACCTTGCCACAATCCTCCTCCGTCAGTACCTGCCGCACTTCCTGCCAAGAGCTTGCCGAACATGCCTTCCCTTGCTCCACTCATTGCAGCCAGCAGCCAGGATGGCCGGCGCCAAGGCACGAGGGCCTGAGGATTTTTCAGCCGTTCGACCTGCCCCGGCTCGACTGTCGCCGGGCTTTCCTGTGGTCGGCAAATTGAGATTGACGCGGCATAATGCGGGCTCATATGACATATACTCTGCTTGGCGCTGCTGGATTTCCTATTCTTTGCACCGGGAGACTGACATGACGATCAAGCACCGGCTCGCCACAGCCTGCGGCGCTTGCTGGCAACGGAGCCTCGCACATGAATCGTGGCAATGGGAAAAATATTCGGCACAGGGATTCAATTTGCGGGAGTGAAAATGAATATGTTTCGGCAGCTTCACGAGTGGTCGGAAAAGAACATCTGGAACACCCTTACCAGGAAGCTGATGGGCTTCACTCTCGTGTTCCTCATCAATCTGGTGTACGTTGGTATTTATCTGTATGTCAAGGCTTCGGTTCTGGACACGCTGAGCAGTTCGGGCGCCAATGCTGAAGTCGCCAGGGTGGTCGTATCGGCGCTTGACCAGGGGCTGGTGTGGATGGCCATTCTGACCGGAATTGCATTCGTCTGGATCATTCTCCAGATTGCATACGTGCGTTATCTGGTAGTCAGCCCGGTCAAGAATATGGCGCGCATCTTTGACGAAATCGCCTCCGGTCAGGGAGATTTTTCACGCGATCTGCCAGCGACAACTCACGATGAATTCGGCGACCTGGCCATTTCCTATAACCGATTCGCTGACCGGATACGAGAAATCATCGGTGAAATACGCAAGATGAGTGTCAGCATTGCACGCGACGCGGCAATCATGCGCAAGAGCGTCGGTGAGACATCAACCCGTGCAGCGCGTCAGGGAAAATTGACTGAGGCGGTGTTTACCGCCAGTAACGAGGCGACAAAAGCGATCAACGAGGTCTCTTTGTCGACCGAACTTATCTCCCGGTCGACCGAAGTCAACCTCGGGAATGCCAAGGGCTCTTTGCAGGAAATGCTCGAAATTGTCGTCAAGGTGCAGTCGGTCAGCAAGAAACTGGCACGTTTCAACGATACCGTTGCCCATCTCAGCCAGCGTTCTGACAGCATTCGCACCATGGCCGCTCTGATTAGGGATGTCGCCGACCAGACCAATCTGCTGGCCTTGAATGCCGCCATTGAAGCGGCGCGTGCCGGTGAAATGGGGCGTGGTTTTGCCGTGGTCGCCGATGAGGTGCGCAAACTGGCCGAGCGCGTCAATAATTCAGCCTTGGAGATCACTCAAAGTGTGACGGGAATGATTGCCCTGGTGCAAGACACACAAAGCGAGAACGACATGATCAACGTGGATATCCGCCAGACGCGCGAAGTGGTCGAGCGGTCATCCGAACAGTTTCGACAGATGGTCGGTGATTTTGAAGGAACCAGCGGCCAATTGATCCAGATTGCCGCAGCAATGGAACAACTGACCGCAACCAATGCGCAGGTGCACGAGAACATGCGCCAGGTTCATTCCCTGTCGGGCGAGGTCGCGCAGAGGATGGGCAGTTCCGAAAAAGCGGCTGGGGAGCTTTCGAATACGACCGAGTCGGTTCAGGAACTGGTTTCCAGCTTCAAGATCGGCCGTGGGACATTCGACTACAACATTGATTTGGTGCGAAAGTTTCGTGATGAGCTGCAGAGGAAGCTTGAGGATATGCGCCAGCGAGGTGTCAATGTAATGGATCGTAACTACCGACCGATCATGACGCCGAAGACCAAACCGCAGAAATTTACGGTGTCCTATGACGAAGCCTATATGCGCGAATGTCAGGGATTGCTTGATTCGGCACTGGCGTCGATCAAAGGCGGCGTTTACGCGGTGGGGGTTGATTTCAACGGCTACCTAGTGGCCCACAATGCCCCGTTCTCGCAACCGCTGACTGGCGATCAACAGAAGGATCTGATCGGTAATCGCACACATCGCATGTTCGACACACCCACCGAGCTGAGAGCAGCGAAGGCCACGGCACCGCTTCTCCTGCAAACCTATCTTCGCGATACCGGCGAACTGATGTGCGACATCAGCATGCCAATTTACGTTGGCGGCGTTCACTGGGGGGCGGTACGGGTTGGTTGCCACACCGCCGCCCTGCTTGAAGGGTAAGGCCTGGCGGCAGGTTTTCCGTGATGGCCGTAGGTCGAGTCGCAGAAGTCTGACCGAGGACCTGCTGATCCGGCAGCATCGCCGACAGAAGGAGCAAGGTCTCCGCTGCGATCACGGCAATTTTCACTCGGCCAGCGAGCTCAGCCTTTGGGAACGAAGTGGGTGCTGGTCCTGGTGACCACGCCGTGGTCATCGAAATGGACGTTGAAGTACCACTCCATTCCCGAGTCGACCTTCGTCTTCCAGTCCCAGACGGTTTCCTGCTTTAGCGAGAACCGGGCCTGGTGAGCCGGTTGGCCGAGCAGATAACGCACTTCGTCAGTGGTCATGCCGGGACTGACCTTGGCGAAATTCTCCTCCGTCAGCACCTGCCGCACTTCGCGCAGGACATTGTCGGGGCCGATGACCAGCATATAATTGACCATTCCTTCCGGGGTGCGCGGGTACTCCCACGTGCGCGTGCCGTCATCGTCCCGCCACTCGAGGTTTGGCTGGCCCATGATCTGGCGCACCTCATCGGCGCTGCTGCGACCAGGCCTGAGTTTGTTCAGCTTGTCGGCATCGCAGGCCGACAGGACGGCGGCGATCAGACCGGGTAGAACAATACCTGCCAAAAGTTTCCCGAACATGCCTTCCCGTGCTCCACTCATTGCGGCCAGCAGCCAGGATGGCTGGCGCCAAGGCACGAGTATAGACGACTCCACTCGCGACCCACACTGCTCCCAAAGCCAGGTGCGCAGCGCTGGGGCGAGGCGATCGAAGGCGGCGTGTGGGTCGGCCGCGGTCACGACGAGGGCTGCCTTGACTGCCTTTTCCTCTGCATGCCGATTCGCTCTTGTCCGTGCCAGCACGTCGAGCGACATTTCCGGCGATCATCCGAACAACATGGCGATCCTGATTCGGTCCATAACTGACGTGGATCGGCTCACCAGCACCACCACCAGGCCATCCACTCCTTCGGCGCCGGTGGTACCATTGCGGTACCATGTCAGGCGGATCCACCGTCGTTCGCCATTCAGTCCCAAGGCGCCGAGTGCCGCCATCTCCTAGTGCAGTCGTGCCTCCACCCCGGGGCTAGGGCACCAGTCACGCCACAAGTTGGCGCTTGGGTCGGGGAGCGCCTCGACGCCAAGTCAGGCCACTGGTCTGGGTAATGGAAGTTGAAACCTTCCCGCGATGATACCGGCCACGGTCAAGTCTTCGTCAAGGTCTTCCCATCTCAGCGCATGACCATTCACTTCAACCCGAACCTTCTTGAGATGATCTTCAGACGCTTGACCAAGAATGCAAAAACGGTCCGCCGGAAACCCGAATATCCGTCCGTCCGTCAGTTCAAGGTAGATGAACCGCTTTTCGGCCCAAGCTCTGATTGCCACGGGTTCGGTTTCAGTGATTATGGTATTCATGGTATTTGTCGATCAATATTTGTTCGTTTTCAGAGACAAGCCGCTCGATTTCTCGTAGGTCAAGAGGAGCTAACGCGCGATTGCGAGCTAACGCATCACGTCGAAAATTACGCTCATCGGTTCGCTACCAGTATGGCTCCGGTAGCGAACCGGCCCGTGATAGACGAATCTCGCCGCCGTACCGCCGGCCAACCTGGCCTCGCGAACGAACAAGTGGAGGCTGATGCCCAGCCGCTGGTGATCGATAAGTTCCCTTCCCCGCTTCCTCGCCGGCGAAGTCGAATTCTGGCTTTGCCAGTGGAAGGTGCGCTCATCCAGCCAATGGTCCAGATAGCGATGGTCCTCGGCTTTGCCCTGCTTGTTGAGGGTTACCAGCAGGACGTGAGCCTTCTGAGCTTTGAGAGTGACATGGCCGCTATTCCAATTGCCGGCGTTGAACGTCTCGCCGAATAGCGACGGGATCTCTTCGCGCAACCACGCCTGGCCAATGGCCATCTCCAGAGGGTCGATGACTGCCTTGAGCCGGGCGAGGGTGCGCATTTCGTCAGTGGCGGGCAGGTCGTGGTAGTCCGGGTTGCTGGCCTTGAGGAGGTAGCCGCCGTCCGCCGTCCTGCTGACCGCACGCAAGAGGTACTGATCGTCACCGGCCTCATCCTGCCTTTCGATCGCCAGGACGCAACCAGTGATCGACCCGGCGCTACCGGCGCCGAGATGCTCGAGCAATAGATAGTCGCCGTCGCGAATCGGCTCCTTGCCGCCACCCATCGAGTTGCCCACAGCGCACGCGATGAAGTGTCGCGCGGGGTCCAGGCGACCATAGCCACTTCCCAGGGTACGATACTCCTCGGCCTCAGCGCTGCCAGTCCTGAAATGCCCGCAGGCGATTTTGAGGTTGGGGAAGAATGGCAGTTCGGTGCGGGTCGCCACGGGGGGGCCGGCCGGCCGGCGAAGGGGAATCACGTTGTCGGCACTTTGCTCCGGCGCACGTCGCACCTCGTAGGCGGCGAGGCGGTAATCGACGAGTTCCTGGACCAGCGCAGAAAAGGCCTCCAGATGATCGTCCGGTACACTGAAGGTCGGTGCCAGGCGTTGATCCACCGTCTTGAAGAAAACGGTGGCCGACGAGGTCCGATTAACGCCAGTCCAGGCGGCAACGGGATTCCGCTGCCAATACCGTTGCCAAGCCTCGCTTGTCCCATCGGCGAGAACACGCAGGTCGGCCGGCAAGTCGGCCAGGAGTGGGCGACGGCGCTGCAGGACCTGCCAAGAACGTTCGGCCAGTTCGGCAAGCGTTGCCGGGCTTCGCCAGCCGTCGAGTTCCTGCATCGCTTCCAGCAGCACCATCTTGTAACTCCTGGTCATGCTCGTCGCCTCCACTTCGCACAGGAAGGCGCGCTGCGAGGCGGCGACGGCCGATTCGGTCGGCTCCAGGTCACCCATGACCTCTACCAATTCCAACCAGCTTCCGAACTGCCTGCGCATCGTCAAGAGGTTGGCGCCGGATCGGAAGAACTCGCCGAGGCTGGGCCGCCTGCCAAGACCTTCCTTGAGCGCTGCGTAGTCTTTCTCGGTACCTTGGCCATCGAGCGACTTCAGGAAGTCGATCAATTTGAGGTCGTAATTGACGTAGCAGCCAGCTGGCAGCAGCAATCGTCCCTGCTCGACCTGGCGAGCAAACGCCGCGAGTTGCCGGTAACTGGTACCTACGTTGAGCAAGGCCAGCGGCTTATGCAGAAAGCTGTGGTGGTTGCCGATGAAATCGAGAACCACCAAGCGCTCCTTCTCATCGGTCTTTCGCAGTCCACGGCCAAGTTGCTGCAGGAAGAGGACTTTCGACTCGGTTGGGCGCAACATCATGACCGTGTCGATGGCCGGAAGGTCGACCCCTTCATTGAACAGGTCGACTGAGAAAATAACCGCCAGACGGCAGTCGCGCAATTGCTCCAGAGCATCACCGCGACTCAGCGACGAGCCCGAATAGACCGCTGCTGCGGCGATGCCGACCTGCTGGAAGTGCGCTGCCATGAACTCGGCATGGCGGGTCGACACGCAGAAGGCGAGCGTGCGTTGCTGGCCTCGCTGCTGCCATTCGCGCAAGGCATGCCGCGCACGCGCCAAGGTGGCGAGCTTGTTGGCCAGTTGTTCGGGGTCGAAGCGACCATTGCGCCAGGGAATCTCCCGGTAATCGACCGAATCGTCATAGATCCCGTAGTAGTGAAAAGGGGCAAGCAAACCGCCTTCGATGCCGGCGAACAAGTCATGCGTGAAAACGAGGTTGTCGTCGCACAACGAGAGGATGTCGGATTGATCGGTGCGGTCGGGAGTCGCCGTCAGCCCGAGCAAGAAGCGGGGGGCGAAGTAATTGAGCACGCGCCGATAGGTCGCGGCGGCAGCATGGTGGAATTCGTCAATGACCAGGTAGTCGAAGTGCCCCGGCGAAAAGCGCTCCAGGTGGGACGAGCGGCTCAAGGTCTGCACCGAAGCACAGAGCACATCGACCTCCGCATCCCGCGTTTGCCCTCGGTAAAACCCAACGCGCGCCTTGGGCCGAATGCGCAGGAAAGTCTCCGCGGCCTGGTCGAGAATTTCTTCGCGATGAGCGACGAACAAGACACGCTGCGCACCCGTCTGCTGGGCATCGAATGCCGACAACCAGGTTTTGCCCAGCCCGGTAGCCAGCACTACCAGCCCACGTTGAAACCCTTGCTGGCGAGTTGCCCGCAGCGCGGCCAAGGCCGCCAACTGCACAGCCGTTGCTTGTGGTGGTGCTTCCTGCTCCTGACTTCCGGGCGCGACTCCCCGTGGTGGAGGAACCCTGCGTGCTTCATAGCGCTCAATCCACACGTCGGTCAGAGGAACCGTCCTCGGGTGCGCAAAAACCCCCTCGAAACCCATCCTCGTTTCGAGAAAGCCATCGTCGCCGGGATAGTCGATCCGGTAGTTCCATTCCAGACCCTCTTGCAGGGCTTGTCGGCTGATGTTGCTCGAACCGATGAACGCCGTTCCATGGCGTTGCCCGGTCTCGGTGTAGCGGGTGAACACGTACGCCTTCAGGTGAAAGCTGCTGTTAGCCGTTTCATATACTCGGACTTGCGCTCCTTTTTCCTGCAGCAGCAAGAGCAGGCGCAGTGCATCGGGATCAGTGACGTCCAGGTAGTCGCTGGTCACCACCCGGAGTCGTGCCCTCGGAGCCCCTGTCTCGCTCGCAGACGCGAGAGCGTCATGCAGGTCCGGCAAGAGCAGGCGCAAGCCCGTGGCTTTGATAAAGGCGACGGCCAGGTCCACTTCCTCCGCGCGGCTGATCGATTGGCAGAGGTGGGGCAGAAATGGGTTGTCCCCTCCGGTGAGCAGCTTGTTCGTGGCAGCGCTGCGAACGGCAATCGCGTTGATCCACTGGTCTTGACGGTCAGGTCGCTGATCCTCCGTCAACCAGCAATCGAGCGTGCTCAGACTCGGCAACGTGTTCAACCATCCTCGCAGGGTGGCTTCGCTGACATCCGTATAGTGGCGGCTTGTATGTTCTCGCTCGCCCTCGCCGACCTTGAAGCTGACGTAGAAAGCACCGCCCGCCTTGAGCGCAGACCACAGCCGCTGCAATGTTGGTGGAATCTCGAGCGCAGGGAGGTGAAGCAGGCTGGCGCAAGCCCATATGCCGTCATAATGCTCCTGCGCGTTAACGTCGGCGAAGGTCTTGACGGCGACAGGCTGACCGAGATGGTGTGAAGCCAATTCTGCCAATCGTGGCGAAGCGTCAAAGGCAACGACACGGTATTTGCGTAGCAGGAAAGCCTTGGCGTCTCGTCCTGAACCGCAGCCGGCATCGAGGATCAGGCCGCAGGGCTGGAGATATGCGAGGAAGCGCTCATGAAGCGCGGACATGTCGACGTCGGCCGTTTCGGCAAAGAAAGAATCCGCGTTCTCGTCGTAGTAAGCCAGGGTGTCAGTCATCTTCTCGGAAGGTGCTGGATTCACCGCTGCACACTGGCGGGCTGCCCGACCGGGAATCCACGGTTGGCACGTCTTTCTTCGAATTGTTCTGGGTGACGAGCAGTCTACTCCTTCCTTCCGGGTCGTGGGCTGTTCCACCCGCCCCGGTTGGCGTCGCCATGTTCCGGGAAGCGGATGACCTCCACAAGCCGAGCAACCCGGGACTGATCCGGGTCGCCGCAGACAGACGGCTATGGCTCGGCTTCATCCAGCCCGCGGTCAGGCCAAAGGCCGCCACATGCATAGGATTCGGCCATCCGTAGGGTGCAATAAGCGAAGCGCATTGCACCAGGCAGCGAAAGGCCGGACGCGACGACAGGCAGGGACAAGGCGAGTAAAGCGGCTTGACCATCTGGCGCAATGCCCTTCGGTTATTGCGCCCTACAGGCTACGGGCTGGCCGGGATGGATGAGTTTTTCTTGGTCATCGCATGAGAATCGATCGTTTGCCGCACTGCAGCATGAGGGATATCGTGGCGACATTCCCTCACGAAGGGCAAATTCAAGCGCAAGGAGCCGACACCATGAACTATCCCAAGACACTTTCCATAGCCCACGGTCATGATGGGCAGCACGACGCATCCGGCTCGGTCATTCTTGCCGCCTGGCAAGCGTTGCAACTTCTTTTCGCCGGCCTTTGCGAGCCCGCGCAGACCGCTGGCAAGAACCCAGGCGCCTACCCGGCGACCTTCATCAATCTTCCCTGATCGACTAGCGCTTACTGGCCGGCCCTTCCCTCTTCCCGCCGCGCCAGTTCCGACCACGTAAAGTCTATGTGGGCGAGCATTGCCTGCCTCGCCTCGTCCGCCTGCTGCGTGCGGATGCCATCCCAGATGCCCAGGTGCTGCCGGCGCAGATGATCGGTGACCTCTCCGGTCGGATCTTCCATGGCCATCAGATTAAGGCAGATGTGTTCGCGCAGCATGCGTACAATTCCTGAGTGCAGGTAGAGAAACATGCTGTTGTGCGAGGCTTCGGCGAGGGCCTCGTGGAAGTCGGCGTCAGCCCGGTACTCTTCCTCCTTTTCGCCCGTGTCGTAGGCATCGGTCAGGCGTCTGATGATGCCTTCGATCCTTTCCAGATCGTTCGCGTTGGCACGCAGCGCGGCGTAATACGCCGTCGCACCCTCCAGTTCGCGGCGAAACTCCAGCGTATCCCAACGTAAATCCGGATGGGCGGCCACCAGTTGCCGCCACGGCGACGAAATGGCCGTCTGCAGGCGATCGCTGACAAAAACGCCGCTGCCATGCCTGCTGAACAGCAGGCCACGGTCCTTCAGGGAAAAAATCGCTTCACGCACCGAGTTCCGCGAAACACCCATCGTTTCCGCCAGGACCCGTTCGGCCGGCAAACGCATGCCGACCGGCCAGGAACCATCCAGCAGGTGCACTTCGAGTGCTCGCCGGGTCTGTTCTGCAACGCTATGCGATGCCATGGCGCCATCCTCCTGGTGCGTCTTCAGCGACCGAGCTGGTGCTGAAAAACAATTGGTACTACCAATTTCCGGTCAATTCTATCTCTGATTAATCTGTGCGCCACTGGTTTTCGTTAAGTGCAACGTATTACCATAGAGTGAATGCCCCGCCGGCGTTGCAAAGAAAGGGGCCTAAGCACCCGTCGTATCTCTGGAGGAGGAAGCCAAAAATGAACTCACTGATTTCTGCACTGCGCACGTATTTCCCCGCAGCGAGCGTCATTACCGACGAGTTGCGTCTGCTGGCCTGGGGCACCGATGCCAGCTTTTACCGACTGATCCCCCAGGTTGTGGTCGTCGTGGAAAGCGAAGACGACGTCGCGTACGTGCTGACGGTGGCCGCGCAGAAAGGCATTCACCTGACCTTCCGCGCCGCCGGAACGAGCCTTTCGGGACAGGCGGTGACCGACGGTATCCTGGTGCTCATCGGTGAAGCGTTCGCCACCTGCGAAATCGGCCCCGACGCCACCACGGTGCGCGTCGGGCCCGGCATCATCGGCGGCGAAGTCAATTACCGCCTCGCCCCGCATGGCCGCAAGATCGGCCCGGACCCGGCGTCGATTGGCGCCTGCAAGATCGGTGGCATCGCTGCCAATAACGCCTCCGGCATGTGCTGTGGCACGGCACAGAACAGCTACCGCACCCTGGCCGGACTACGCGTGGTGTTCGCCGACGGCGCCGTGCTCGACACCGAGGACCCGTTCAGCGTCGCCCGCTTCTACGAAAGCCATGCCACCCTGGTCGACGAACTGGCGCGCCTGGGCGCCGCGACGCGGGCCGACGAAGCGCTGGCTGCCCGCATCCGCCACAAGTACAAGATCAAGAACACCACCGGCTACAGCCTCAATGCCCTGATCGACTACGAAGATCCCATCGACATTCTCGCGCACCTGATGATCGGCTCCGAGGGAACGCTGGGCTTCATGTCACGCATCACCTACCGCACCGTCGTCGAGGACCCTTTCAAGGCCAGTACGCTGGTCTTTTTTCCGACCATCGAAACCGCCTGCCAGGCCGTCATCCGCCTCAAGCAGGAGCCGGTGTCGGCCGTTGAAATGCTCGATCGCCCGGCGCTGCGCTCGGTTGAAGACAAGCCCGGATTGCCGCCGATCATTCGTACGCTGGGGAACGATGCCGCTGCCCTGCTGATCGAGGTACGTGCGGAAAGCGCCGTGCTCCTGCAGCAGCGCATTGACGCCGCACTCGGTGCGTTGACCGGCATCGCCACGGTTGAAGCGCCGACCTTTTCAACCGACCCCGCTACCTGCGAAATGTACTGGAAAGTGCGCAAGGGCACTTTCCCCTCGGTCGGAGCGATGCGCCGCGCGGGCACCACGGTGATCATCGAGGACGTCGCCTTCCCCATCGAATCGCTGGCCGCCGCGACGCTCGACCTGCAGGCACTGTTGCGCGAGCATGGCTACAGCGAGGGAATCATCTTCGGCCATGCGCTCGAAGGCAATCTGCATTTTGTATTCACGCAGGATTTCTCGGACGCTGCGGAAGTGGAGCGTTACGCCCGTTTCATGGATGAGGTCTGCAAGCTGGTCATCGACAAGTACGACGGTTCGCTCAAGGCCGAGCACGGTACAGGCCGCAACATGGCACCTTTCGTCGAGATGGAATGGGGCCGGCAGGCTACCGACCTGATGCGCCGGATCAAGAAGCTCTTCGACCCGGACAATCTGCTCAATCCTGGGGTGATCATCAACGACGACCCGCAGGCGCACCTGAAAAACCTCAAGCCAATGCCGGCCGCCGAAGATATCATCGACCGCTGCATCGAGTGCGGCTTCTGTGAGCCCTTGTGCCCTTCGCACCGGCTGACCCTCTCGCCCCGCCAGCGCATCGTGAGCTGGCGGGAGCTGTCGCGCCGCGCCGCCGCTGGCGAAGAGGCTGCCGACGTGGGCAGGGATTTTGCCTATTTTGGTCTCGACACCTGCGCCGGCTGCGGTCTGTGCTCGACCGCCTGCCCGGTCGGCATCGACACCGGCGAGCTGACACGCCGCCTGCGCGGCCGCGGTCTGGGGAATAAAACGCCCTCGCACAAGGTTGCGAACTGGACAGCGGGAAATTTCGGCAAGGTGGCGACTGCTTCCCGCGTCGGTCTGTCGATCGGCCATGCGGTCTCCGGCGTGGTCGGTGAAAGCCTCGTCGCTCGCCTCTCGGGCGGCGCCTGGAAGCGCGGCATGCCCCAGGCGGGCAAAGCGCCCAAGGCGCAGCAAGGCACGGGCACGGGTGATCCGGTCGTCTATTTCCCCGCCTGCGGCGGGCGCATCTTTGGCGCCAACACCGCCGACGAGGCGACACTGCCGGAAGTCATCCTGGAACTGCTGGTGCGCGCCGGCTACGACCCACGCTTGCCGGCAGGCTTCGACAAGCTCTGCTGCGGCCAGATGCTCGCCAGCAAGGGAATGGCCGAGGAGGCCGAGCAAATGGCCGACACGGTGACCGCTGCGCTGCTCAAGGCAGCGGACGATGGGCACGGCGGCTATTATCCGGTGATCATGGATGCCAGCACCTGCTCGGTGCGCATGCAGAAACACCTCGCTGGTCGCCTGGCACTGCTTGATTTCCATGAATTCGCCCACGATGCGCTGCTGCCCCGCCTGATGCTTACCCGCAAGCGAGGACCGATTGCGCTGCATATCAATTGCAGCGTCCGCCGCGCGGCTTCCGACACCAAGCTGCGCCGCCTGATCGCGGCCTGCGCCGAAGAAATCGTCGAGCCGGCCGGCGTCACCTGCTGCGGCTTCGCCGGGGACCGCGGCTTCGTGGTCCCGGAACTCAACGTCCACGCCCTGCGCAAGGTGCATGAGGCCTTGCCCGCCAACTGCTGCGAGGGGGTATCGACCAACCGCACCTGCGAAATTGGCCTCACCGCCGAAACCGGCCGGCCGTACCGCTCCATCGCTTACCTGCTGGAGGAGTGTAGCCGTACGGAATCCATGGGAGCTTGCTGAGCCCCGTCAACCATCGCCACAAGAGCGATCTAAGCAGTTCATTACAAAGGAGATTCTTATGACATGGCAAATGAATGTCGATCCGCTTGGCAATATCGGATTGTCCGCACTGGTCGCGGCAATACCGATCTTCTTTCTGTTCTGGGCGCTGGCAATCAAACGCATGAAGGGTCAGTTTGCGGCGATGGGGGGTACCGGGCTGGCGATCCTGATCGCGGTGTTGGTCTACAAGATGCCCATCGATCTGGCAGCGCTCGCGACACTGTACGGTGGCGCGTTCGGGCTTTTTCCGGTCTGCTGGATCGTCGTGACAGCGCTCTTCATCTACAACATGTCGGTGAAGACGGGGCAGTTCGAGGTGATCAAGAACTCGCTGGCCTCGATTTCGGACGACCGACGCCTGCAAGCACTGCTGATCGCGTTTTCCTTCGGTGCCTTCATCGAAGGTGCCGCCGGTTTCGGTACGCCGGTGGCGATTACGGCTGCGATGCTGGCCGGCCTCGGCTTCAACCCCCTCTATGCGGCGTCCATCTGTCTGCTGGCCAACACGGCGCCGGTCGCCTGGGGTGCCATCGGGATTCCGATCGTGGTCGGTGGACAGGTTGCGGGAATTCCCGACTTCGCGCTCAGCCAGATGGTCGGCCGGACACTGCCGATCGTCAGCGTTTTCATCCCCCTCTATCTGGTTGTCGTCATGTCGGGATGGAAGAAGGGTTGGGAGGTCTGGCCCGCGTGCTTCGTCAGCGGTGGCTCCTTCGCCATTGCGCAATTTTTCTCGGCCAACTCGCCGGTTACGGCCCCGCTGCTTCCCGATATCATTGCATCGCTCACCTCGATCATCTGCACGGTCGCCTTTCTCAAGGTCTGGCATCCGAAAGAAAGCTGGCATTTCCCGGATGAACCCAAGAGCCTGGGCAAAGAAGCGCTCCAATTCACCGGCGGTCAGATCTTCCGCGCGTGGGCACCGTTCATCATCCTGTCGCTCTTCGTCTGCGCCTGGGGCATCAAGCCGGTCAATCAAGCGCTCAACCAGATGACCAAGATCGTCTTCGACTACGCCATACCGATTTCCGGACTGGACAAGATGGTCATCGACCAGGTCGGCAAACCCAAGCCTGCCGTCTATAACTTCAACTTCCTGAGCGCAGCCGGAACGGCCATTCTGTTCGCCTGGTTCTTCTCGATCATGGTCATGGGCGCATCGCTGAAGACGGCAGCGGGCGTCGCTGGTGCTACGCTGAAGACCCTCAAATGGCCGATCGTGACCATTGCGACGATTCTCGGCTTTGCCTATATCATGAACTTTTCCGGCATGGCGATCACCCTTGGTTACGCGTTTGCGACGACCGGTGCGGCCTTCCCCTTCTTCGCCAGCCTTCTCGGTTGGCTGGGGGTGTTCATGACCGGTTCCGACACCTCGACCAACGCCTTGTTTGGCAAGCTCCAGGCAGTCACTGCCGAGAAGCTCGGTATCGACCCGGTGATCACGATGTCGGCCAACACCTGCGGCGGCGTTTGCGGGAAGATGATCTCGCCGCAATCAATTGCCGTCGCCACTGGCGCCACAGGATTGGTCGGCCGCGAATCCGAGATCTTTCGGTTCACGTTCAAGCACTCGGTTTTCCTTGTGCTGATCATCGGCGTCCTGCACATGCTCTGGACGTACGTATTCCCCGGTATCGTTCCGGCTTACGTCAAGCCCGTGGCTGCAGCCGCCGCCGCATTGGCGGCCGCGGCCGGGCCGATCGTGATCAACCCGGATGGCTTGATGTGGCTGGGAGTATTCGTTGGCATCGTGGCTCTGGTGACCATCCTTTCGCGAGTCGTGGGCGCCAATCTGGCGGCCCCGACCGCAGGACACGACGGCGTCCATTTCCACTGAGAAGGAACGCAGGAAGCAGTCCTTTCCCGAGGGTGCCGCGGCGACGAATCATCGCCGCGGGCACCCTCGGGCACGACACGGGATCAACAGCCGATGAACCAGACGCCAGACAGAGAAGGCCCGGCGAGCCGTTTCCCGACGATCCGCCAGGTCGAGGCCGGAGCCGTCCTCCGCTGGCTACAGGCCGGCTGGAATGACTGCCGCCGGGGAGGCTTGGCGAGTCTTTTCTACGGCGCGTGTTTTGCTACGACGGGATGGCTGATGCAGGTGGTTTTTGCGCAAGCCTATGCCCTTTTTGCCGGCCTCACCACCGGCTTCCTCCTGCTCGGCCCTTTCCTGGCCATGGGACTGTACGACCTGAGTCGGCGTATCGAACTTGGCGAGCCACCGCAACTGATCCCCACCCTCGCCGCCTGGCGCCCGAACCTGGCCAACGTCGGCTTGTTTGCGGCCGTCCTGGCGGTCGTCCTCCTGGTCTGGGCGCGCGCGTCAATCATTGTCTTTGCGCTCTTTTTCGCTGGTGGTTTGCCCAGCTTTGGCGATGTCGTGCGCATAGTGCTGACTTTCGAGCAGGTCGATTTTGCCCTCGTCTATTTTGCGGTTGGGGGCTTCTTCGCCACCTTCGTGTTTGCCATTGGAGTGATCGCCCTGCCCTTGATGCTCGACCGCAAGACCGATGCGATCACTGCAGCGATCGCCAGCCTCGTCGCCTGCGGCCGCAACCCGGGACCGATGCTGCTCTGGGCGGCGTGTATAGTGGTCCTCGTCGGTATCGGTTTCGCGACTTTCTTCTTCGGCCTGATCGCGACCATGCCGCTGATTGGGCACGCGACCTGGCACGCCTACCGTGACCTCGTCGAGCGGGAAGGTCAAACCTGCCCTGTGGACGAGTGAAGAATTCGCGGCGGCCGTAAGCCGTCACGACGCCCGGATCGCGGCCATGGAGCTCACTATCTGGGTCGGCTCCTAGCCGACGTTTACCTGGTCGATTGGGGCCACGAAGTGCACGAGCGCTTTGCCCTGCCCTTTTTCCTGGACTACACGGGGGGCTACGAAGTCTGGCTGGCTGCGCAGTCCAGACTCGCCAGTCTTTAAGCGCGCCACGGCAGGGGCGGTGGCGCAAGGCGCTTCGCACTACCATCGCCGACCGGGCCGAAGCGCGGATCACCTGTTTCCCACTGGCTTTGCGCTTCGGCAATGGCTGATTTGGTGAAGCCAACGAAATTCCACCATATCAGGACCGGCTGATCGAAAGGGCGCCCGCCGATCAGCAGCACTTTGGCTCCGGCGGCCAGGTTCAGGGGTAGCCTATCCTGGCCGCGCCCGAGGTAGGCGAATTCGTCAGTTCGCAAGACTTCTTCGCCGATGGCAGCTTCCCCGGCCAGCGGCAGCAGTCCGTATTCGAAATCGGGATCTTGTTGAAGGTTGACCGCAGTCGCCGCGTCGCAGGTGATGTCCAGGCCGAATAGCGGCGAATACAAGCGGGTCGGCGCAGTATGTTCGCCGTAGGAGCCGGCCAATAGGGTCAGTTGGGCGCCACCTTCCTGCCATCGCGGCAGGTCGGGATAATGCGCGAAATTCGGGGCGCAATCCTCTGCTTCAGGCGGTAGTGCGATCCACAGTTGCGCCGCGTGCAGGCGTTGTCCATCGACCACCGAATCCTCGGTATGAGCGATGCCCCGACCGGCAGTCATCAGATTGACCTGCCCGGGACGGATGATCTGCTCGTTGCCCAGGCTGTCGCGATGCCGCACTTCACCCTCAATCAGCCAGGTGAAGGTTTGCAGCCCTGTGTGCGGGTGGGCCCCGACATGCATGCCGTGGCCCGGCGCGAAGTCGACCGGTCCGGCATGGTCGAGGAAACACCAGGCACCGACCATGCGCTGTTGGCGATTGGGCAGGGCGCGGCGAACGAGCATACCGTCGCCGAGGTCGGCGCTGCGTGCTTCGATGCGGACGATGGGGCTCATCGGCTATCTCCTCAGTGGATTTTAAGCGGACAACTTTGGGGTACTGGTTACTGCCGGGGTCAATGGCCAATCTGTCCGAAACGGCCGCTGTTGAAGTCATCGATCGCTTGAGCGATTTCCGCTTGCGAATTCATCACGAAGGGGCCATAGCCAACGACGGGCTCGTTGAGTGCTTGGCCGTTAAGCAGGAGCAGCGTAGTGTCCTCGGCGACAGCGAACTCAAGGTGGCTCGCGTCGCGCTCCATGACTGCCAGTTCGGCGGTGTTGACCGTATGGCGATCGCCGAGGCGAATGGCACCGCGCAGCACGAAAAGTGCTGTCGTATGCCCAGCCGGCAGCGTGAGCGTCACGCGGTGACCGGCCGTCAGGCGCAGGTCCCAGACGTTGATCGGGGTGAAAGTTCGGGCTGGGCCGGCGGCGTCGCCGTAGCGGCCGGCGATGACGCGCACCGTGCCGACCTGACCGGGCAACGCAACTTCCGGAATCTGACTGGCTGTGAGGTTCTGGTAGCCGGGGGCCGCCATCTTGTCCTTGGCCGGCAGGTTTACCCACAACTGAACCATTTCGAAAGCACCGCCTTGTTCAGCGAATTCCGGGCTGTGGTATTCCTCATGGATCAAGCCGGAGGCCGCCGTCATCCACTGTACGTCGCCCGGGCCGATGGTGCCGCCACCCCCCGTCGAGTCGCGGTGCGAAACGCCGCCCTCGTAGACGATGGTCACCGTCTCGAAGCCGCGATGCGGGTGCTGGCCGACGCCGAGCTTGCGGGTTGTCGGCGGGAAATCAGCCGGGCCGGCGTAGTCCATCAGCAGGAAGGGCGATATTTCCTCGGCAATGTCATTGTAGGAAAAGATGCTCTTGACCGGGAAGCCGTCACCGACCCAGTGGCTGCCGTTGCTGCGCTTGATGAATGCCAGTTTTTTCATGACTGCTCTCCGTTAGTCGATGGCTGTACTTTAGCGGGCAGACATTTACCTACTAGATGGTTAAATATGGAAACACTTCCACATTGTCTATCCCCGCCAGCGCTTCATGCCGCCCAAGCTGCGAATGTTTGTTGATTTAGCCTCTCAGGAGTTACGGAAATGGCTGGAGGAATCGTAACCAAAACGCGTCTAGACCCCACGAATGGACCAGCCGATCATCAGCAGGCCGCTCGCGGCGATCCAGCTTCCGGCGACGCGCACGGCGATTCGCGCCCACGGTGCGCGCAACTGGACCACCAGCGCGGCGACCAGGGAGACCAGGACGAACACCGCGGCAGTCAGTCCAAGAGCGGCCACGATCGCGGCTGCCGAGAGGCCCATTCCCGATCCGTTGAGGTAGCCGTGAACCAGGCCAAGGAAGGCACAGAGCGCCGTCATCGAGCGCAGAGAGAGCTTCGCATCGGCGACGACCAGGCCACCCAGCAGGAGAAACCAGAACGATGCCCCCAGCGTGCCGGCGTTGGCCACCGCGGCGGACAATCCTGCGAGACTACCCAGCAACCAGGCCGCCGGCAGGGTAAACATCGCGCTTCGGCCGTAGGCTGCACCGCGCAGCCCGGCCAGCAGCGCGAGCGCCAGCGCAGGCACCAAGTCCTCGGGGCTGGTCAGGAAATGCGCCAGTCCGTCGCAGACCGGGCCCATGCCGCTGGTCTGGAGGTGCGCCCGTGCCGGCCCGCATGCGAGTGCCATGGCGAGCACTGCGGCGATTCGCGAACGTACGCGCAGGGCGCAAGCGCCCTTCACGCCAAAGCCTTGCACATGAAGAATGCACCGCCCGCAGTGACCACCGCCCCGGCGCCGCGCAATAATTGTCGTCCCCAGGTCCAGCGGTGGACAGTGCCTATGCCTATGCCTACCGCATGCAGGCATCCCGTCGCGATGACGAAACCCATGCTGTAGAGCATGGCGCTCTGGCCGGGAGGCAGCTCAGCGCCGTGCGCATGGCCGTGAAAGATCGCGAAGACTCCGACGACGAGTGCCGCGACGACCAGCGGCGGTCGCAATTCGAAGGCGACCGCCGCGCCGAGCACGACCGCTGAAGCGGCAATGCCGATTTCCACCCCCGGGATCGGCAGGCCAAGAAATCCGAGCATGCCCCCCAAGGCCATGATCAGCGGAAACGCCACCGGCAACACCCAGATCGCCGGTGCACCGAGCTGCGCTCCCCAGAGGCCAACGGCGACCATCGCGAGAACGTGGTCCACGCCCGAAAGCGGATGCTGCAAGCCGGTCAGCAATCCGCCAGCCTCGCTAGGCTGGACGTGCGCGAATGCTGCAGGAACCCACAGCGTCAACAGCATCGCCGCTGCTTTTGCCGATCGATGCCGACGAATCGGCATCATCGCCACGCTGCGATCAACAGCGCGACACGCTGGATCGTCCAGAATGCGCCGAGGGTGCCAACCGCATAACCGGGAAGCGCCTCCACCCAGCGTGGCCAGCGGATTTCCAGCACGCGGAAGGAACGTTCCATTGCCAGCACCAGAAGGACGAAACCGAGCTGCCCCAGTTCGACACCGACGTTGAAGGAAAGCAGCGCCAGCGGCAGGTCCTGGGGCGGCAGGCCGGCACTGGTCAACGCGGTGGCGAATCCGAATCCGTGCAACAGCCCGAAGGCAAATGCCACCACCCAAGGGTGGCGGATCGTGAAGCTTGTCTCGCCGCGCCAGACGCGGACGATCTCGGGCCCGAGAAAGAGGATGCTCAGGGCGATCGCGGCGTTCAGCGGCAGCGCCGGGACATTGGCGACGCCGAGCGTGGCGATGGCCAGGGTGATGCTGTGGGCGACAGTGAAAGCGGTGACCGTCTTCACCAGCATCCACCGGTTGCCGACGATCAGCAGCAGACCGAGCACGAACAACAGGTGATCGACGCCGAACAGGATGTGCCGGATGCCCTCGGTAGCGTAGGTGCCCATCACCTCCCACCACGCTTGCGTCGCGGCGATCTCTACCCACGGCTGCGACGGGCGGGCGATGGTTTGCACCGTGCGCCCGTCGAGCAGTTCGATGCGCACCAGGGCATCGGTGATCGTAAACTGAAGGCCCTTGATGTCGACGCGCTGGCCGGCGAGCCCGTCGGGCCCGGCGTCGATCCACCGGCGTTCGACGAGGGAATCAGTGAGTTCCTGAACCACGGGGGCCCTCAGTTCCTTCACCCCGGCGGGCAGGCTCAGCACCAGCGGCAGCCGCCTGCCGGCGAGCACCGGAGTGCGAAACAGCAGCGCGTACTGGCCGGGGGCCGTCTCCTTGATCTCCAGGTACGCCGGACGCGACTCATGCGCCTGCGCCGCCGGCAGTCCAGCGAGCAGGATGAGCAGTGCCGCCACGACGTATCGGGCAAGGCCGGGAACGACCATCACTTGGACATCCCGCCCGATGGTGCGGCACTCCCGGGCGGCCCAGGCAGCAGCACGGTGTAGTTGGCGCGCATTCCCTTGTACGCCTTCTCCCAGGCAAGCGACTTCTGCTCGCCGAGCCACGCGGTCCTGACGTCGGGTTCGACCTCCTCGAAGGTCGGTACACGGCCGGGAACCAGGGTGTCGACGAACACCAGGTGCCAGCCGAAGCCGGACTCGACGGGCCCCTGCCACGAGCCGGGCGGAAGTTTGGCCACCGCCAGAGCGAACGGTGGTCCGAATTCCTTGCCGAGATAGTCGGGCGGGCGATCACGGTAGTAGTCCTGGAACATGAACGGGTCGGCGAGCGAGTCCGCAATTTTTGCGTCGACCGGCTGACCGACGAGCTTGGCCAGCGCGTGCTCGGCATCGTCTCGCGTGTGGGCGCCCCGTCTGTCGGGCGAGAAGTACAAATGGCGGAAGCTCAGCCGGGGCGGCTGCGCGAATTTGGCACTGTTCTTCTCGAACCAGCTCCTCAGCTCGTCCGTCGTCGGCTCGTGCGCGGCGGCCACGTCCTCGGCCAGGAACTGCATCTTCTGCGCCATGCGGCGCTTGACGATCTCGTCGTCCTTGTCGAGGCCCATGGCAAGCGCCTCGCGGTAGAGGATCTCCTGCTGGACCTTGTTCTCGACCATGCGCTCGAGCTCCTGCGGCGTCGGCGGGCGGCGCCACTGCGACTGGTAGAGCTGAGTGAGCTGGCCGATCTCGTCGAGTGACAGCCGGATCTCCTTCGACGGCGCGGTCGCCAAGTGCCCGGACCGCGTGAGGCTGGAGAGGCCGAAGAGAACGGCGCCGAGCAGCAGGAAGTGCAGCAGCGGCTCGCGCAGCCAGCGCACGACCACGCTGGCCGGGGCACGCGGCGGTTGCTCCTCGTCGGCTACAGACACTTCATTCGCCCGATAGCCAAGCGCGCCAATGTCGCGCCAGTCATGCATCCATCCCATCGGCACCGCGCGGTGCCGCGCCGAAGCGGGTGCGCAGGAGCAGGACTACCAGTACGGTATGCCCGGCCACCGCCGGCCAAAGCAACACGCCGCCAAACTCGCCACCGAGGCCGACGACGGCGAGGTACAGCGCGGCCAGCGTCCCGTACACCAGCATCCCGTTCAGCGTCGAGCGCCCCGAAGCGCCGGGCCAGCAGGACACGCCCAGGCCGATCAGCGCGATACCGGCAAACCGGCCCACCACTTCGGCGAATCCCGCGACGCCCACACCGAAGAGCAGACTGACCACGATCGGTGGATTGGCCACGAGAATGACCCCGGTGAGCGCTTCCACTGCCGCGGCCAGCTTCAGCACTGCGCTCATCGACTTTGCCCCATCGTGGCTCCGAGCGCTGTCAGGATCCACCCCGACTTGCTGTCCAGCCTCGTCATCGCTAATTGTGCACGTCGGAGAACATTGCTGACGCTTGCGACTTGACTTTTTGCAGCGCCGTTTCGCTTGCCTCCGCGATGATTCGTCGGCGCATCTGCTCGCGCATGGTCTGGAATTTCTGCTGCTGCTCCGGCTTGAGCAGCGGCGAGATCTTCTCGTCGAAGGAGACGCCGAGCTTGCGCAAGGCCTCCACTTTCTTCACGCCGCTGAGCGTGGCGTCCTTCTTCAGTACGCCGAGTTGCTTGATCTCCTGCTGGAGGATCGGAACGATCTGCTTCTTCTGCTCTTCCGTCAGCCCCAGCTCGATGGAGAACTGATTCGACAGTGCAGTCAGCGGGTTGGCGGCGATCTGCGGAGCAGGAATGATCTCGTAGTTGGCGTAGCCGAACTCGTTGCTGCGCGCGGCGTAGTAGGTGTCGCCGACTTTGTAGAAGGTGAACGAGTACGGATCCTGCGACACGGGGATGACCAGCTTGCCGCCCTCGATACGGTAGGCGGAAGTCGTTCCGCGATAGCCGTCGCGCTCGACGTTGCCGAAGGCGCTGGGCATGGTTGCGTTCGCGCCGACGCGGAACACGATCGTCTGACCCTCGGTCGTGAAGTTCTGGCTGAACTGTTCGCCGGTCACGTTGTTCCGCATCCAGAACGCCTTGCCGACGATGAGCGCCTTCAACTGAGCGTCAGTCAGCGCGTTGATTCCCTTCTTCTTCAACTCGGTGACCGTCGTTCCCGCCGGAGCGTTCTGGCGCGCATCGGCCGACGGCGCGTACCAGATTGGCGAGCTCCAGGCGCGTTCCTGCCCCGTCAGCGGCACGACGTCGGGCGGCGGCAGCCCCGACTTGACCGCCTGGATGAGCGTCCAGCGCGGCGTGGGGATCTCCAGCACGCGCGCATAGTAGAAGGCGTGCTGGCTGGCGTCGAACTCCGGATCGGTCCACACCGTCTTGAGTTCTGCCGAGCCGACGTCGTTCGTGTAGGTGGCCTTTTCCAGGTCCACCGTGCTGCGCATGGCCGGCACCCGGCCGGACCACTTGTCGGGCTTGCGGTCGCCCGACCACGCGACATCAAACACCTTTTCGAAGCTCTGCCCGTTCTGCGTCCAGCCCTTGATGACCTGGATGCGGTCGAGGTTGCCCGAGGTCGGGTCCTTCACCGCCCAGACAACGAACTTCGGCGCCGTGCCCTTGCCGCCCGCGGGCATCGGCGGCAGGTCTGCGCCCATGGGCACTCCGCCCGCATAGGACTGCTTCACCCAGTCGCCGGCCTTGAGGATGTCGTTGCCGTATCCCCAACCGCCGAAGATGCGCAGCTTGATGTGCGGGCCGCTGACGCCGAAGGTCTCCTTGCGATACATCGCGTCCCACAGCGAAGCCCGGGTATTCTCCTCGGCCCAAACGCCGGTCAAGCCGCCCGGGTTCTCCAGGCGCACGTCCATGGTGCCGCCGATCAGTACGCCGGCAAGGCGCCGCTCGACCGTTCCGTCCGCATCGGCGTGCAGGCCGTAGAAATTGTCCTGGCGGTATGGGCTGCCGGTGTTGTGCGAGTCGGAAGCCGCACCGAAGCCGAACTTGTACGGGTTGTAGCCGCGCACATCCTGCATCGCGATGCCATCCTTCAGTGCCTGGCGCCCGTAGCTGCCCGTGATGCGGTCGATGCGGCCGACGTCGGCCGGCAGGCCGAGCAATGCCTCATACAGCTCGTAGCCGGCGAACTCGTCGTTGGGTGACAGCAGGGGGTGCGTCTCCGACTGGCCCTTGCCCTGCTTGATCTCGACCAGACGCTCGTTGCGGTCGCGGGCGGCTGCCCAGGCGGCGTCGATCGGCCGCCCGGTGGTGTTGTCGACGTCGACCGGGTACATCCAGCCGTCGCTGACGTTGGCGTTGTGCGAGATGGCGAGCACCTCATTGCCGCTCTTGCGCTGCGCGTCCATCCAGTTCCACAGGTCCGTGGGGCGAGTGGAATCGAGCGAGCTGAAGGGATAGTCCGGGACCTTGTCGCAGGCCCGGAAGAAGACGTTGCGGTGCAGGTTGCGGTTGCCCGGCATCGACGTCCACTCGTACGAGCAGAAAGTGGTGAACTTGCCGGGATGATTGTTCTCGTCGGCGACTTTGGTGTTTTCCTTCCACACGGTGGCGGTGATCTTCGGGTCCATGAATGCCTTCACCGGCGGTTTTGAGGCCAGGGACAGCAGATACGTGAACACTCGGTTTTGCTCTTCCTTGTTGTTCGGGTCTTGCATGATCATCGGCTGCGCCGCGGGCAGCGTGCTCACGTAAGACCCCGGGGTGTTGGCCTGCTTGGTGACGCCGACATACTCCGAGTGATCGGTCACGCCCATGAAGTCCATCGGCGTGTCGATCTTGATGTCGAAGCCCATCGGGTGCTTGATCGTCTCGCCCTGGGCGTACTTGTAGGCGTCGCCCGGGCCGGTGATGCGGTTGCCCATCACCCACGCGTCGACCGACCAACTGGTGTGAATGTGCGTCTCGCCGAAGTACGCATTGCGCTCCGGGTTGCGCTCCGGGTTGCGCTCCAGGTTGGGCTGCGGCGCGGGCGCAGGCGCCGCAGCAGGCTGGACGGTGCCGGCGGCCTGCTTGGCGCCGGCGTCCGCCGCGGACATCTTCTGTGCGGCTGGTGCGGACTCCTTTTGCTGGCAAGCGCCGAGCAGCGCGAGCGCAATGACCGCGAGGGGGGTGACGAAAACGTGTGAACGCACGATGTTGGCCTCGTTAAGGAAGAGTTGTTGACGAGCGACGACCGAACTGCCCATTTCCCGGGGCGTCTTTCGCCACATCGGGTACATGGACCAGGAACTGCCGGATGTCCGGGAGCCGGCCAAAGTGAGCCAGCCAGGATCTTACTCCTCCCTGTCGGCCGGGGACAAGGGCAGCCTTGGGACTCGGGATTCGCGCCAATGGTCTTGCCCGTACCTGGGTAGCGTCGAGTGCGGTCTAGGCTAGATTTCCAGGAGGCGAAACTCCTCGCTGTCCGCAATCCTCACTACATCGCCTGGACGCAACCACGCGCTGCCAGCAATGCGATCGCCGTTCAGGAAAGTTCCGTTGCCGCTGCCAAGGTCGGTTATTCTGCAGGTGCCCACGTCGAGCGTGATCTGCGCGTGGTACCTGCTCACCAGCGCGTCGGTGATCACGATGTCGTTCTCCTGCGCACGGCCTATGGTGGTCAGCCCTTCGCGAAGGGCGTGCCGGACGAGCGCGGTGGTCCGCGAGATGAGCACAAAACCACCCGCCGACAAAGCGGCCGACTCCGGGGGCAGCATCTGCGATACCCTGATCACCTGGGTCGTGGTGTTGTCCGGGGCCGGGGCCTTGCGTTCCCAGTCACTCTCGAAGACGGCTGTCAAGCCGCGAACGACGTCTCTGTCGTCCACTGCGATGCACAGCTCGCGGCGCCGATCAAGACTCTCTGTACGCAGATTCATGCTGCCGATGACCGCCGTGACGCCGTCGATGATCGTACACTTGGCGTGCAGCCTATAGCGCGGCACCGCCCGGAAGTCGATCTCGGACGGTAACTCGCTGCCGTGTTGCTCGTCGCCAAGGACGCGGACCTGGATGCCGCTCCTGGCCTTTTTCACCAGCAGGCGGACGATTGCCGGGTCCTCTACCTTGGCATCGGCGATGAGGATCGAATCCCTGGCGTTGCCGAGCAGCAGTTCCATTTTCCGCCGGCTGTTGAACGGGCTGACCAGCAAGGGCAAGTCATTGTCGGGTTCGAAGGGGATGTCGTTCCAGTCGGCGTCAAAGAGCCTGTTGATCTCGGTGGCGATCGCCGGGCTGTAGACCTCGATGCCGAAGTCGCGTGTGTAGTGAAGGTTCTCGCGTGTCGGGTTGAAGGTAAACACGAGAGCCTCCTCGTCGTCTACGGTCATTACCTTGTAGTGGTAGCGCGCCCGCTTGCTGTCGCCCGCGGGTTCCTTGGTCGCAATGCCCGTCTCGTTGGCGTCCTTGAGAAGCTTGCGGTTTTTCTCCTCCCAGCCGCGAGCACTGCTCGATATCAGCACGCGAATCCGAACGCCTCGCTGGCGAGCCTCGAGTAGCGCCCGCTGGATGATCGGGTCGTCCATGCGGAATACGGTCAGATTGATCGAGCGGTCCGCGCGGTCGATAGCGCGTACGATGGGGAAGAAACTGTCGCCGGGTTGAACAATGAGCGAGATCTTCTGGTGCATCAAGGGAATCCTGTTGGCGTTTCATCTTGCTGCCGCGTCAAGAGTATAGGGGCCCCCATCAACCACGGTCAAGGCGGCGATTCCGATCTCGGTCGGACTTGCCGAGCACGTGGGCGATGAGAGCTGACATCGGTGGCCCAGCTTGTCTATAATGCGTCGATGGACATCCCGGCAGCTCTCCTGTACACCATCCTCAGCACTATTGCCGAGATGGCCATGACGCCTTCTCTCGACCCGCAGGCGGGGTACGAAACGACCGCCATCGCCAGGAATTTGCCGCCCGAGGCCAAACAGGGAGTGATGCAACCGCCGGCGGGCGACGGTTTCCTGGTCATCAATGGGCGTCAGTGGCCACTGGCCCCGACGGCCCAGATCCGCAGCCGGCAAAACCTGATCGTCGTGCCGATGCAAATTCAGAACCCGGTAGACGTGGTCTATCTCACCGATGCTGCCGGCTCCGTTCAACGCGTCTGGATGCTGACGCCCGGCGAAGCCGCGCTGCCACGTCCACGCTAAGTCAAGGAAACGATGGCTAGAAAACTGTTCATCCGCACTTTCGGGTGCCAGATGAACGAGTACGATTCGGACAAGATGTCCGACGTGCTCGCCGCATCCGAAGATATCGTCAGGACCGACACTCCTGACGACGCGGATATCATCCTCTTCAACACCTGTTCGGTCCGTGAGAAAGCGCAGGAGCGCGTTTTTCACGACCTCGGTCGCGTGCGCCTGCTGAAAATGGCCAATCCTGATCTGGTGATCGGCGTCGGCGGTTGTGTGGCCAGCCAGGAGGGCGCGGCGATCGTCGCCCGCGCGCCTTACGTCGACGTGGTTTTTGGCCCGCAGACGCTGCATCGTCTGCCGCAACTGATTGCCGACCGCCGTCGCCTGGGCAAGTCGCAGGTCGATATTTCGTTTCCGGAGATCGAGAAGTTCGACCACTTGCCGCCCGCCCGAGTCGAGGGGGCGGCGGCTTTCGTCTCGATCATGGAGGGCTGCAGCAAGTTCTGCTCGTTCTGCATCGTTCCCTACACGCGCGGCGAAGAAGTCTCGCGCCCGTTCGATGACGTACTGACCGAAGTGGCCGGACTGGCCGCGCAGGGCGTCAAGGAAGTGACGCTGCTCGGGCAGAATGTGAACGCCTACCGGGGCTCGATGACCGGCAGCGGACAGGCGCCGGCCGGCGATGAAGCCGCTGACCTGGCGCTGTTGATCGAGTACATCGCTGAAATCCCCGGCATCGAGCGTATTCGCTACACCACTTCACATCCGCGCGAGGTCTCGCAGCGCTTGATCGACGTCTATGCCACGGTTCCCAAGCTCGTCTCGCATCTCCATCTGCCCGTTCAATCGGGCTCCGACCGCGTCCTGGCAGCGATGAAGCGCGGCTATACGGCACTCGAATACAAGAGCCTGGTGCGCCGACTGCGTGCGGCGCGCCCGGATCTGTCGCTCTCCTCAGACTTCATCGTCGGTTTTCCGGGCGAGACGGGCGAAGATTTCGAGAAGACGATGAAGCTGATCGACGACGTCGCCTTCGACGCCTCGTTCTCGTTCATCTACAGCTCGCGTCCGGGAACACCGGCGGCCGAGCTCGCCGACGACACGCCGCAAGCGCTCAAGCTCGAACGTCTGGGGCGCCTGCAGAGGCGGATCGACGCACTGGCGCAGGCCGTTTCCGTCGCCATGGTCGGCAGCGTCCAGCGGGTGCTGGTCGAAGCGCTGTCGAAGAAGGACCGTAACGAACTGGCCGGCCGCACCGACAACAATCGAGTGGTCAATTTCGCAGCCGATCCTGCCGATCTCGGTGACGCCGCGCCTTTACTCAATCGCTTCGTCGATGTGCGCATCACTTCGGCGATGCCGCACTCATTGCGCGGTGAAATCGTGAGCCGACACGCATGACTGAAAAAGCTCCTGGCGCAAAAAGCCGGGCCACCGAGTTGCTGCTCTCGCCGGTCAATAACCGGCAACTGGCCAACCTCTGCGGTCCGCTGGACGAGAATCTGCGGCAGATCGAGACCGCGCTCGACGTCACGATTGCCCGGCGCGGCGAGCGTTTCACGCTGCGCGGCGAGGTCGCGCAGACGGCGCGTGCCTCCGATGCGCTGCAGCAGTTCTACGCCCAGGCCAAGGACACGCTGTCGGTCGACGAAATTCAGCTCGGCCTGATCGAACTGCTCAACCGGCCGGTGCGCCACATCTCGTCGGGAGGCGGCGTCTCACCGGCCTTGATGACCCGCAAGAGCGAACTGCACGGCCGCACGCCACGGCAGATCGAATATCTCAAAAACATCCAGGAACACGACATCACTTTCGGCACCGGTCCGGCAGGGACCGGCAAGACTTACCTGGCGGTGGCGTCGGCGGTCGATGCGTTCGAGCGCGAACTGGTGCAGCGCATCGTGCTGACGCGGCCAGCCGTCGAGGCAGGCGAACGTCTCGGCTTCCTGCCCGGCGATCTGGCGCAGAAAGTCGATCCCTACCTGCGGCCACTTTACGATGCCCTCTACGACCTGATGGGCTTCGAGCGCGTCGGCAAGCTGTTCGAGCGTGGCGCGATCGAGATTGCGCCGCTGGCCTACATGCGCGGGCGCACGCTGAACCACGCTTTCATCATCCTCGACGAGGCGCAGAACACGACGCCAGAACAGATGAAGATGTTCCTGACCCGCATCGGCATCGGCGCCAAGGCGGTGGTCACCGGCGACGTGACGCAGATCGACCTGCAACGCGGCCAGAAGAGCGGCCTGATCGAAGCGCGCCTGATTCTCCAGGAAGTTCGCGGCATCGCATTCACCGAGTTCCTCAAGGAAGATGTCGTCCGCCATCCGCTGGTGGCGCGCATCGTCTCGGCCTATGAAACGCATACCGCCGCGCTTGAGGCAAACGAAGCGGCAGCGGCAACGGCAAAGCATGCCGGCAGGTAGACGGCTGCAGATCAGCGTGCAATACACGGGCAAACGGGGTGAGTTGCCAAAAAAGCGGCAGGTGCGGGCCTGGGCGCGGGCGGCGATGACTGCCCCCGGCAAGCGCGGTGGGCAGATCACCGTACGCTTTGTCGAGGCCGACGAAGCGCAGCGCCTGAACCGCGATTACCGGCGCCGGGATTACGCGACCAACGTCCTGTCGTTCCCCTACGCGCTGAAGCCACTCCTCTGCGGTGACCTCGTACTGTGTGCGCCGGTGGTGGCACGCGAGGCGGCAGAACAGGGCAAATTGCTGGCAGCGCACTACGCGCATCTGATCGTACACGGCATGCTGCATCTGCAAGGCTACGACCATGAGCACAGCGCGCAGCAGGCGGCCGAAATGGAGCGCCGTGAGCGCAAAATACTCGCTGCCCTGGGTTATCCGGACCCGTACGCTGAGTGTGTGCAGCGCCTGGAGTCTGAGAACGAGGTGTGACGCGTCAGAGGCTGTGAACAAATTGCTGCCGTCCCACCCGATCGTCATTCCCGTGCAGGCGGGAATCCAGTGCGTGTACATTATTTGCTTGAAAGAATCAGATAAACAGGCTGGATTCCCGCCTGCGCGGGAATGACGAGATAGCGAGTCGCGATTCACGGCTTTATTCACAAGCTCTCAGCAGCGCCGGACGGCGAGGTCCACGGGTCCCTGCGCTGCTGACGCCTCATTCATCAAAGGTCAACATGGACAGTAGCGACGCCGGCCATAAACCCGGCTTTTTCGAGCGTCTTTCCTCGCTCCTGGTGCGCGAACCGGAAGACCGCGAACAACTGATGCAACTGCTGCATTCGGCACACCAGCGCAAGCTTCTCAATGCCGACGCACTGAGCATCACCGAAGGCGCCCTCGCGGCGTCGGAAATGACCGTGCGCGAAGTCATGGTGCCGCGGCCGCTGATGGAGGTCGTCGACGTCGGCGATTCGCTCGATGAAATCATCGCGCGGGTCAACACCACGGCCCACTCGCGTTTTCCGGTCATCAACGGTGATCGTGACCATGTGGTCGGCATCATGCTGGCCAAGGATCTGCTGCGCGTTCGGCGCGAAGACGGCTTCAGTCTGCGTGACTGGGTGCGTCCGGCGGTTTTCATTCCCGAATTCAAGCGCCTGGACGTCTTGCTACGCGAGTTCCGCGTGTCGCGCAATCACATGGCGATCGTCATCGACGAATACGCCGGCATTGCCGGTCTGATCACCATCGAGGACGTGCTCGAACAGATCGTCGGCGAGATCGAGGACGAATACGATTTCGACGAGGCCGACGACAACATCCAGCTCGATCAGAATGGTCTCTATCGCGTCAAGGCGCATACCGCGGTGGAGGACTTCAATGAAGCGCTGGGGACCGGCTTCAGCGACGACAAGTGCAATACGGTCGGCGGCCTGATCCTGCGCCACCTTGGCCGAGTACCACAGTTCAACGAAACGGTGGTACTCGACGGCACAAGCTTCCAGGTGTTGCGCGCCGACAGTCGGCGGATCTACACGCTGGTCGTCTCGGTGTCGCCAACGGCCGCCGATTCTGAATAGGGAACTGCTCTGGCGCTGCCTCGGCGCCCTGGTGCTTGGCGCCGCAGGCGTGCTCGCCTTTGCCCCGGTGGGTTGGTTCGCGGTCAACTGGCTGAGCCTCGGCGGCCTCTTCGCTCTGCTCCAGGCGGAAACGGGCACCGCCAGACGCGTGCGCCGCGGGGCGCTGGTCGCCGCAGCGTATGGCTTCGGCCTGTTCGTGGCCGGCGTGTCGTGGGTTTATGTCAGCCTCAGCGTTTTTGGTGGCATGCCGGCGCTGCTGGCGGGACTGGCCACCGTCCTCTTCTGTGCGGTCCTGGCGCTCTTTCCAGCCCTGGCCGGCGCCTTGTTCGTTCGCCTGGCCACTCCCGGCTGGTTCCGTCGGGCGCTGCTCTTCGCCAGCCTGTGGACGCTCGCCGAGTGGTCGCGCGGCTGGGCGTTCACCGGCTTTCCCTGGCTCGCAGCGGGTTACTCGCAAGCGACGCCGAGTCCGCTCGCCGGCTATGCGCCACTGCTCGGGGTCTTTGGCGTTTCCTGGTCTTCGGCGCTGCTTGGCGGACTGATTTTCGAGGTCGTCAGGCGCTGGCTGTCGACCGAGGCGTGCAGCATCCGCGGCTGGCTGCGCTGGTGCCCGGCTCTACCCCTGCTGGCCACGGCCGTGGTGCTGGGGGGCGGCGCTCTGCTCCATGAGGTCCGCTGGACACAGGCGACTGGCGAGCCGCTGTCGGTGGCCTTGCTGCAGGGAAACGTCGCGCAGGACATCAAGTGGCGTCCCGAGCGCTTCTTCGACTCGCTACGCACCTACCATCGCCTGGCTGCGGAGAATCCCGCGCGGCTGACGGTACTGCCCGAGACCGCCCTGCCCGCCTTTCTCGATCAGGTCCCCGGCGAGTATCTTGACGCCCTGCAACAGCTTGCGCTGCGCCAGAACGGCGACCTGCTGCTGGGCATCGCCGTCGCCGACAGCCGGCAGTATTACAATGCGGCGCTCAGCCTGGGCGCAGGCGGGCAACAACACTACAGCAAGCGCCATCTGGTGCCCTTCGGCGAGTTCGTGCCAGCGGGTTTTGCCTGGTTCATGGCCATGGCCAACATCCCGATGTCGGACTTCACCGCGGGTTCGCCCGGCCAGCCGCCGCTGCGTCTGGCCGGCCAGAACGTCGCGGTGAACATCTGCTACGAAGACGCTTTTGGCGAGGAGATCATCGCTGCGCTGCCCGCCGCCACGCTGCTGGTCAACCTCTCCAACGTCGCCTGGTTCGGCGACTCACTGGCCCCGGCGCAGCACCTGCAGATCGCCCAGATGCGTTCCCTGGAGACCGGCCGCATGATGCTGCGGGCGACCAATACCGGCATGACGGCCATCGTCGATATCGATGGGCGTGTGCTGTCGGCATTGCCTCCGTTCACCCGCGGCGCTCTGGTCGGCGAGGTGCGCGGCTACTCTGGAGCGACGCCTTATGTCCGCTGGGGCAACTGGCCGGTGATGGTTCTGGCTGCTTTACTGATTGCTTTCACGAGCAGCCGCCAGACGATGGTGCCCAGGGCATGATCTCTGCGCAGCGGCTTGACGGCCGTCCGGGTCGATGAAGACACGACACCGGTCCACCGACCTGCTCGCAGCGCAAGACGTTATTTCCGCAAACCGCAGGCAAGAGCCAGCCGAGAGAGACGATCCCTGATACGGAGGATTCCTCAGACAGGATTCGCGAGTCTTGACAACAGTTGTCACAGTATCCATCATTTCTCCATGAGCCGACACACCATGAGTTTTGCCCTCCCGGAAGCCATGCGCACCTACATCGACGCGCGCGTGTCCGCCGGCAACTACGGGAATACCAGCGAATATATCCGCGATCTGGTCCGCAGGGACCAGGAAGAGCAGGCCAAGAGGCGCCTGCGCGATCTCATCGAGGAAGGGCTGGCGTCCGGGGCCGGCGTCTCGCGGAGCAAAGCTGACGACGAAGAGTTGCTTGCCATTGCCCGCGGCGAAGCCGATTGAAGCCGGCTATTCTTCGTCCGCAAGCCGAGCGTGACCGCCACGCCGAGGTACGCTATTACCGTAAGGAAGCCGGAAGCACCGTCGCGGTACGTCTGGTGATCGCGTCCAACACGGCACTCGATCAACTCGAAGTTGACCCTGGCATAGGCTCGCCGACACTCGGTGCCACTATTGGCATTCCCAATCTGCGGAGTTGGCGGGTAATCGGATTCCCGTTGCTTTGGTTCTACTTCGAGCGTGACCAGCACCTTGATGTCGTCAGGTTACTCGGCGAACGCCAAGACATCGCCACGATCCTGACTGAAGCACTGTAACGCCATGACAGAGCCATGAGGGACAGGCCACGCGAGGCTGGATGCTGAAAGATTGGCGCGCAGCGATGTTGGGAGGGATGCGCTTTGCATCAGTGCGTGGTCGGCCCGAAGAGATCGTCCAGACTCCGGGCATCCAGCACCTGATCCAGCCACGTATCGAGTTGCTCAAGGGAAGCGCCGGCGATTTTCGCCAGAACATCCGCAGGCACGGCACCGAAACGCTTTCTCAACAACTTCTGCAACGCCAGCGCTTCACCCTCGGTTTTACCCTCCGCTTTACCCTCGGCTTTGCCCTCAGCCTTGTAGGCGTGCGCCCATTCTTCGAGTCGTTCAGCCAGCATGACGTTCATCTCCTGCAGATCATCGATCCGAGGCAACACGATACGGTGTTCCGCCCTGCGCATCAATGTTGCTCGTATCCAGAGAGCAAACATCCGACGCAGGTCGGGCCGGTCTGTTACGTCGCGCGGTGATTCAGCCTGTTTGGCGCAAGCTGTTCGAGGCTGAGACAGAGGGA
>NZ_FLQX01000145.1 GCF_900089955.1 Candidatus Accumulibacter aalborgensis
ATTATCCAGTCCAAGGCCGAGCCAACAACGGTCAAGAAAGCTATCAGAATGAACTGATAAAGATCGTGAGGAAAATAAATCAAGCGCTCCGATAATAGCGTCGAAATGGGAAATGCCAGCAACCCGGATATAAGACCTATCCATGGCAAACCAGCGCTGAGGCGCTTTCTCTTCCCTTGGCAAACTTCCCAAACAAGACTGAGAGCACCGCCAGTGAAGCCAAGAACAAACGCCGTGTATATGTATGCAGCCATGCCATGTGGGCTTGCGAGCCCGGTTAATAGTCCGACGCCACTAGCGCCAGCAATCCACACTACGGGCAGTAAGGCAATTCTGGACTTATGATTTATAACATGTTCCATAATGAACCTTTCCTACTAGGATCCACACGGGCAGGACTCAGGTGATGAAAGAACTGCGTTTATCAAGTTGATAGTTTCGAACAATAGTTCTGGACTGAGCGCATTAAGCCCCTCAATAGAACCGTGCTCATTTCCGTGCTTCGCCCCGTCATCGATCGGATGCCACACCTGAAATCCTCTGTGTGCCGGAGACGTCGAGTCCATGATCGGATGCAACGCTCGGCCCAGATAGTGATAAGCCAGCCAATTGTTTCCGAGTTTTTTGTATTTGAGATATAGGTCCATGTTTCTCCTGACAAATCTGCACATCTTTTGACGCACATCGGCAATCGATTGTCCCGGATCACGCATTGCGTGTTCGTAGGAATTGCCTACGCCTGGTATCTGGTTGATTGCCGCGTCAACATCGGCACTGCCTTCCTTAATCAACTTAATGATTGAGGCGTCGTAACCTAAAAAGGCTTTGTCGATAATTTTTTCGTGCGCGCGCTCCCCCCATAGGCCTCTTGAATCAATTAGCGAAAGTGGATTCCCTCCTACATAATCATACGTATTAATTCCAGCCACTAACCCGATAGGATCACTCTGCACATACCTACCCGTGTCCGGATCGTAGTCCCGCAAGTAGCTGTAGTGCAACATCGTTTCCCGATCGAAGTATTGCCCCGGGAAGCGCAGGTTGATCACCGTCGCCTTCCCATCGCCATCCGGGTCCTCTTCCGGCAACGCCATGCCAAAGGGCTCGGTGGTCGGCAGGTTGCGCCAAACGACGACGTTGCTTTCGTTGGTCGCCACCCTCGGCGTGCCGAGGTGATCGCCGTGCAGATAGAGGATCGTCGGTCCGGCGGGGGACACGGTGATCGGTACCGCCGCACTGGTCCGGGTTCCGCCGAGGTTGTCGGTGGCCTTCGCCGTCAGGCTGTAGCTGCCGACGGGAACGTTGCTCCAGACGACGCTGTACGGAGGCGTCGTCGCACTGCCGATCAGCGTCGCTCCCTGGAAGAACTCGACCTTGGCCAAGGTGCCGTCGGCGTCGCTCGCCGTGGCGGTGAGCGGCACGTTCGCCGGTGCAGTGAAGCTCTGGTCGGCGATCGGGCTGCTCAGGCTGACGCTCGGCAGTTGATTCGCCGCTTGCACCGTGATGCTGCGCGCCGCGCTCGTCGTCACTCCGCCGGCGCTGTCGGTAGCTTTGGCGGTGAGACTGTAGCTGCCGGCAATCGTGGGTGTCCAGATGATCGTGTAAGGACTGGCCGTGGCGCCGCCGATCAGAGTATTGCCTTGGTAGAAGTCCACCCGGCTGATCGGCGTATTGACATCGACTCCGCTCACCGTGGCCGTCACGGTGACCGTCGCCGGCAGCGTATACATCGCGCCGGCCGCCGGCGCGGTGAGGCTGACCGTCGGCGGGGTGTGGGTCGTCGCACACTTGGGGCGCGTGCAGCGCAGGGCGCACAGGCGGCCGTCGATGGAATTGATGACGCCGTTACTGTCGGCATCGCGCGGGTCGCCGGGACCGCTGACCGGGGTGCGGGCGAGGATCGCTTGCTGGATCAGCGTGAGGTCGTCGAGGTCGATGTCGCCGTCACCGTCGACGTCGCAAGGGGTGGCCCAGACCTGACTGGCGAGGACGAGGCTGCAAAGGCACAGGCACGCTCTCATGAGGCGGCTTTCGCCGAACAGGGCGAGCAGCAGGAAGGTCGCGAGGCGGCGCAGGCTTTGGCGGACTGGCATGATCGTTCTCCCCCTGCCCTATTGTATGACCGCCAGCGGCTGGTCGCCGACCCAGATATAGTCTTTGGCGCGCGTGCCGTCGGGCGCACTTTCGCTGATCAGTCGGCCTTCCTGGTCGTAGTGGTAGCGGGTGTCTTCGGTTCCGGTCTTGCGGATGCGCTGGCCGAAAGGGTCGAGGCGATAGGTGGTGCTGAGGCCAGCGACCGTGACGCCGGTCAGGCGGCCGCGGGCGTCGTACGAGAAGGTCTGGCCGGCGCCGTCGCTGGTGATGCTGCCGTTGGCGTCATGGGTGTAGGCCCTGGCGTTGCTGCCGGCGATGGCCGACAGGCGGTTGCTGGTCGGGCTGAGGGTGTAGCTGCGGCTGGCGGCGCCGCTGGTCTGGGTCAGGCGGTTGCCGGTGGGGTCGTAGGCGTAGCCGTGGCTGACGGTGGGCAGGACGGCCTGGGTCAGCCGGTCGAGGGGGTCGTAGCCGTAGCTCGCGGTCTGCGTGGGCACACTGAGGTTGCTTTGACTGGTGATGCGCGAGGCGGTGTCGTAGGCGATCTGCCAGGTCTCGTTGCCGAGGGTGTAGCTCGCCGGCCGGCCGTCGGCGTCCTGATCCCAGGTGAGGACCTGCCCGGCACCGTTGGTGAGCTGCCGGATGCTGCCGAAGGGGTGGTAGGCGATGCCGGTGGCGAGTGTCTTGACCTGACCGGCGACGGTGAGCCTGACTTCGCTGATTCTCCCTTGGGCGTCGAGGGTGTAGTCGATCTGTTTGCCGCTCGGGTAAGTGAGGCCGACAAGGCGCCCGTGGGTGTAGCGGTATTGGGTGACGGTGGGCACGCTGGCGAGGGTATAGGTTTCCTGCGTCAGTCGTCCGTGCAGGTCGTATTGGCGGTCGATGGCGGTAACGAGGGCGTTGGCGGCGTCGCGTTGTTCGATTCGCGTCAGCCGGCCGAGGCCGTTGGCGCCCTGGTCCCAGAAGTAGATCTCACTGCCGTCGACGTCGCTGACCCGTGTCAGCCGATTGAGCGCGTCGTACTGGCGGCTGCGTGTTTGCCCTCGGGCATTGGTCTCGGTGAGCGGGTTGCCGGCGGCGTCGAAGGTCCGGCTGCTGCTGCCGCTGTCGGGCGAGTTCAGTTGGGGCGTGTTGCCCAGGCCGTCGAGAGTATAGCTCGTGACGAGGCTTCTCGGGTCGGTGACCTGGATGAGACGATCTTGTCCGTTATAGGCATAGCGGGTT
Source organism: Candidatus Accumulibacter aalborgensis (assembly GCF_900089955.1). Lineage (GTDB taxonomy): Bacteria > Pseudomonadota > Gammaproteobacteria > Burkholderiales > Rhodocyclaceae > Accumulibacter > Accumulibacter aalborgensis. The sequence goes on from NZ_FLQX01000145.1 coordinate 3,316, forward strand.
TGCCCGCCATTGGGGTCGACGCTGCGGATGAGCCGGTTCAAGGCGTCGAAGGCCTGGGTGGTGGTGCGGGTGCCGGCGCCCAGCGGGGTGGTGATGGCGGTGAGGTTGCCTTGCGGGTCGTAGGTGAAGTCGGCCTGGATCTGGTTCAGCGATCCGAGTTCGCGAGTCAGGCGGCTCAGCGCGTCGAAGACGCGGTTCCCGGTCTGGCTGAGCAGGTTGGCGGGGTCGCGAAGTTCTTCCCGAACGCGGTTGCCGGCGGCGTCGAGGGTGAGGGTGAGGGTATTGCCGAGGGCGTCCTGGATGCGGCTGAGGCGATGCGCGTTGTCGTAGGTGTAGGCAAGGCGGCTGTGGTCGGGAAGCGTGACGCCGGTGAGCTGGCCGGCGGGGTCGTAGGTGTAGGCGGTGTGTTCGTCGCCGACGGTCTGACCGGTGAGGCGGCCGCGCAGGTCGTAGGTGAAGGTGGTGACGAGTCCGTTCGCGTCGATCAGGGTGAGCGGTCGGCCGTTCAAATCGTAGGCGGTGATTTCGCTGCGGTGGCCCAGCGCGTTGGTGACCGTGGCGAGGTTGCCGCGTTTGCCGGGGTCGGGGTCGGCGGCGTCGTAATAGCTATAGGTGGTCACGTCGGCCACGTCGGAACGTGGGCCATCGGCGGTCAGTACCTGGCCGAGGGCGTTATAGGTCAAGGTCCAGGTGCGCGGGCTGCCGAGCGCGGGGGCAGCGAAGCCGAGGGTGCCGTTGGCGTCGGTGGTCGCCTGTTCGCTGCGGCTGAGGAGGTTGCCGGCGGTGTCGTAGGTGAAGGTGGTCCGCTTGAGCGGCTCACTGAGGCGCAAGGGCAGGCGGTAGCTGGCATGCCATTCGCTGCGGAGGGTGCGTTGTTCGGCTGTTCCGGAGGCTTCGACGCGTTGAGTTTCGAGGTTGCGAGTCAGGTCGTAGGTCCAGGTGGTGAGCCGGCCGTTGAAGTCGGTGCGGCTGGCGACGTTGCCGTTGGCGTCGTAGTTGAGGCTGCGGGTGAGACCGGGAACGAGCGGCTGGCTGATGGTCGACACGCGGTTGGCGCCAAGGAGGTTCTGGAAGGTGTATTGGGTGACCGCCTTGAGGGGGTTTCTGACGCTGCTGCCGGTGATCTTGCCGGCGGCGTCTTTCTGGTAGGTGAAGGCGTAGCGATCGACACCGCCTGCGTGTTCGCTGCTCGCGGCCAGCGCGCTGGCGTCATAGGTCCAGGCGGCGTAGGGAGCGGCGTTTTCGTCACTGAGGCCGGTGAGCAACGCGGGTTCGACGTGGCCATCGACGGTGACGCTGGTGTAGCTGTAGCTGCGCGTGTGGGTGTCGAGGGTGGTGACGGTGGTGAGGTTGCCGTTGCCGTCGTAGGTATAGCCGACTTTGTCACCGGCGGGGGTGGTGACTTCGCCGAGAAGCCCCTGGGCGTTGTAGGTCAGGCTGAGGCTGCGGCCGAAGTTGTCTTGAATGGCGGACAGTTTGTCGGAGCTCGGCAGGTAGCTGTAGCCGAGGGAGAGTCCGCCCTTCTCGACGCGAGTGAGGCGCCGGCCAGCGGCATCGAAGGTCTCGACGGCGTCGTCGGCGTCCCGCCAGGTCCAGCCGGTTGCGGTTCTTTGCAGTTGTCCGACGATGTCGGCGTCGCTGACCCAGTCCGTGGGGCTGCCGGACTTGGGATGGAAATGCAGAATCCGGCCGTCGTCGCGGAGCATGAGGACGAGGTTGGCGGCTGCAGCAGGGTTGAGCAGGACGTCGTGATTGTGCCGCCAGCGGTTGCCCAGCGTGCGTTGGGCGGCGCTCTGGCCATGATAGGGGCTCTGACTGTGGTAGTAGCGCTTGAAGGTCAGCGGCGATGCGCCGCCGAAGGTGTAGTCGGTTTCCCACTGGACCTTGCAGCCTTGGCCGGGAAGGACCGGGTTGGCGAGGCACAGGTCGGGCGTCTTGACCGGCAGCGGTGGCGTACAGACGGCGGAACCTGCAAGCCTGGCCAGGCCGCCGGAGCAGCCGCAACTGATGGGAAAGCCCTCGCCGGGAGCGATTCCTTTGACGAATTCGTCGCTGTAGGTCGCGTTAAGCGGGTGGTCCGACAGGGCCAGGTTGACCGTGGCGACGCCGTCATTGAGGGTGCCGAGGAACTGGTCATGGGCTATCAGGCCCATGGAGCCGCACTGGTTGCGAAAGACCCGCGTGAAATGCAGCGATCGATAGGCCTGAATGACGGCAGCCGAGGTTCCATAGAACGAATTGCCCGTGAGATAGCGGGGCACTCCGCCCGAGCACAGGAGTGTCGTAACCTGGTACTCATAGCTGCCGTCCGGGTACGCGGCAGTAGCAAAGTACTCGTTGCCGATCGTGCTGACTCCGGCACCGACCGTGCAACTGGCAGCCTCAGCAAGCTGCGGCAATGCCGATGCGGCGAAGAACGCCAACCGAGCGGCGGCACACAGCGGCCGCACCATGCCCACGCGGTCTCCCATGACCCTCTCCCTTCGAATGCCGGAATCCCGGAATCCCGGAATCCCGGCACAAATCCTTCCTCGACACCCCGGATCACCACCCCGCCGCATTCGACGGAGAACAGGAAACTCATTGGCACCGAAGGATGGGAAATCCAAAGTAGGATAGCCAATCCCACGGGAGCGTTGAAAGTATAGGTTTCTCTATTCCGCGTGGTCAACCTCAGCCTTGTCCAATGGTTCTTGTGCGCTACATCATGCAGGACGATGCTGAACAGTCATTGCTGTCCACTCGGCTCGTCGAGTCGCTCTCGGTGGATTCGCCAGGGTTCGTGTCGCTGGTCTCTGTCGTTGAACTCGGCTGGGTCCTGTCCTCAGCCTACGACCTTGATCGAAGCCAGCTCCTCGAGGCTTTCGAAGGGCTGTTGCGCACGAAGGAGATCGTGGTTGAGCGGGCGGAAACCGTCTGGAAGGCACTGCGCATCTTTCAGCGCGCCAACGCAGACCTCGCCGACTGCCTGATCGAGCGATCGGCGGCGGCAGCCGGGTGCGGCACGACGATGACCTTTGATCGTTGCACCGTCAAGGGTTGCGGAATGACTCTGATAACCTGAGCTTGTTCAGAGCCTCTTTTCGGGTCAACACGCGAACGCACCCATTAGCCGAGGAACTGGTCATGGGCAATCAGGCCCATGGAGCCGCACTGGTTGCGAAAGACCCGCGTGAAATGCAGCGATCGATAGGCTTGAATGACGGCAGCCGAGGTTCCATGGAACGAATTGCCCGTGACATAGCGGGGCACTCCGCTTGAGCACAGGAGTGTCGTAACCTCATCCTTTCTCTATCCGGCGTGGTCAAGCTCGGATTCGCCCCCGGAAGCGCCCGAACATTGACTGTCGTTGCCAGCGTTGGATTTCTTGTCGCTCTCGCAAGGCGTTTCCAGGACGCCTGCGTGCAGCGCTATCCGGTTGGAGCCGGAAACGCGTTTCGCCTTACCCTCTTCGTCGCGCAGGATGTTCCCGCACGAAATGATATTCAGATAATGACCGTCCTTGTGCAGCAAACGGAATTCCACCTCAAAGCTGTCCCTCGCGCCAGCCAGTTCAGTGGTGAAAACCGAGTTGACGCGGTCCAGATCGTCGGGATGCATCAAACTCCGCCACAGATCAGGGTCGGCGTCGAGTTCGCCATCTGCATAGCCGATCATGTTCCACCAGCGCGGCGAATAGTAGACTTCATTGCGCAGCAGATTCCAGTCCCAGAACCCGTCCTGGGTGCCGCGCAGCAGCAAGGACAAGCGCTCTTCGCTCTCGCGCAGCGCGCCCTCGGCTTTCTTGTTGGCCGTGATATCTTCGGTGAAGATGATGATCCCGCCGATGGATTGCTGTCCGTTGTACCAGGGGCGTATCTCCCACCGCACCCACTTCACGGAACCGTCAAGCCTTTCGAAGTGGTCCCCTTCCGATCGCAATACCTCGCCCGCCAGCCCTCGGCGATGAAACTCCTTCCATTGTTCGGGGATCTCCGGGAAAACGTCGTAGTGGGACAAGCCATACAGGTCACACTTGTCGAGACCGTGGTCAGCAAACCAGTGGTTACTGGTGTACAAATACCGCATATTGCAGTCGAACATCGCCAGGCCAGCGGGTGCGTACTCGATAAAGAGTCGGCGCAATTCTTCGCTCGCGGCCAGAGCCTCTTCCGCCCTCTTGATCGCGGTGATATCGGAGAACAAGGTCACGAGTTGCTGGATAGTGCCTTGCACATCGGGTACCGCGCTGACGGTCTGCATCTCGGCATACACCTCGCCGTCCTTGCGCCGGTTCCAGACTTCGCCGGACCAGTAACCATCCTTGATCAGAGCACGCCACGCGGCCGCGTAGAAGGCCTGGTTCTGACGGTCGGAAGCGAGAAATCGAGAGTTGCGGCCCAAGGCTTCGTCACGGCTGTAGCCAGTGATCCGGGTGAAGGCTCGATTGACCTCGACGATCGTGCCGTCGGCAGCGGTAACCATGATTCCTTCCCGGGCATGAGAGAACACGCAAGCCGCCAGTTGCAGACGGGCTCCAGCGTGCTTGCGCTCGGTAATGTCACTGATCACGACGCGAAAAGCGCTATCGCCACTTTCGTCGCGCACGGTGCTCGCTTCCATGCGTGCCCAGAAAGTCGTTCCGCCCTGCCTGACCATTCGCAGTTCGCAGGCCAACGGGTCGCCAGTCTCGACGAGCCGTTTGCGGTGGAGATGGTAGACGACGTGGTCGTCCTTGACGATAAAACGGTAAATCGATTGCTTGACCAACCCCCCTCGGGCGAGCCCCAGCAGAGTGCCTGCGGTGAGATTGGCGTCCAGGACAACTCCCACCTTGCTCATGGTCAAATAGCCTACCGGCGCCAGGTGGTAGAGGTCGAAATAGCGCTCTTTCGAAGCTTCCATCTCCACCTGCGCCTGGCGCAGTTCCTCGTTCTGCATCTCCAGTTCGATCTGATGCGCGCGCAACTCGTGCAGCGTATGCCACATGACTTCGGGCGACATCGTCTCGTACGCGGCACATCCGCTGTCGCCGACGATAGTCTCAGCATCCGAACGCAGCGCCGGTGCTGCAGTTCTCTTTTCCGACGGGTTCACTGCGCACCTCTTTCGTTTGGTTTGGCCTTGATACCTTCGCTTGCCCTTTCCGTGGTGGCACTCGCGTACATCTGCTCAGCCTCGTCCATCAAGGCGGTGCTTGTCATCCGGACCTTGCCTCCTGCAGGGAAGGAGATCGCGAAGTCATCCCGCTGGCAACGACCTGCAGTAAAGCAGGGCGCTTGCCTGGCCTTGCACCAGGCAAGCAGTGGTGCGCCTAGCGGTGGCGCATGCCGCTGCCGCGCGCCATCGCTTCATTGACCCGTAGCGGCTTGCCGTTGAGGTCCTTGCCGTCAAGGGCGGCGATCGCGCTCAGCGAATGCGCCTTGCCCGGCATTTCGACGAAGCCGAAGCCCTTCGACGCGCCGCTGAACATCTCGCGCATCACCTGCACCGATTTCACCTGGCCGAAGGCCTTGAAGAGATCGGTCAGTTGTACTTCAGTCGTTTCGGGTGCGAGATTGCCCACGAAGATATTCATAGCCGGCTCCTGATCACAGTTTATTTTCGAAGAATGCGACATGCTGCGTTCGTGCTCAACCGCCGCGCCTGGCCGGGCTGCGAAAGAGCGCCGGCAATGGCGTGCTGGCGTCCGTCCGGCCACGTTGCGGCGCCCGCGGTCCATTCGGCAGCGGTGCCGAACTGGTGTGCGCCGGATTGGCGCGCGCCGGAGCCGGGGCATGCACGCTCGGACGCGCTGACGCCGACGCCGTGCCTGGCGTGCGAGCGCGACCGTCCTTGCCGTGACCGCCATGGCTACCATGGCCACCACCGCCGCGGCCGCCACGGCCATCGTGTGCCCCGCGAGCAGCGGCAGCGGCCGCCGCAGCGACCTCGGGCGGCACCGGCTGGCCGGGTTCGAATCCGGGAACGATCTGGCTGTCGATGCGCCGCGTGAGGAGCTTCTCGATGTCGGCCAGGAGCGGCCTCTCCTCGGCAGAAACCAGCGAGATCGCTTCGCCGGTGCTGCCCGCGCGGCCGGTGCGACCGATGCGATGGACGTAATCCTCGGGAACGTGCGGCAACTCGAAGTTGACCACGTGCGGCAACTCCTCGATGTCCAGACCGCGCGCGGCGATGTCGGTGGCCACCAGAACGCGCACCGTACCCGCCTTGAAGCCGGCCAGCGCGCGCGTACGCGCCGGCTGGCTCTTGTTGCCGTGGATTGCGGTCGCCTCGATGCCGGCCTTGCACAACTGCTCAGCCAGCCGGTTGGCGCCGCTCTTCATGCGCGTGAACACCAGCACCTGCCGCCAGTCACCCGACGCCACGAGGTGGGTCAGCAGTTCGCGCTTGCGCCAACTGTCGACCGGATGGACGCGCTGGGCAACGAGTTCGGACTCGGCGTTGCGGCGTGCGACTTCGACCATCGCCGGCGCATGCAGCAGGCCGTCGGCGAGCTTGCGGATCTCGTTCGAGAAAGTCGCCGAGAACAGGAGGTTCTGGCGCTTCGCCGGGAGCAGCGCAAGAATGCGGCGGATGTCGCGGATGAAGCCCATGTCGAGCATGCGATCCGCTTCGTCGAGGACCAGGATCTCGACCTGTGCCAGGCTGACCGTCTTCTGCTGCAGGTGATCGAGCAGACGGCCGGGAGTCGCCACCAGAATATCGACGCCGCGACGCAGCGCTTCGATCTGCGGGTTGATATTGACGCCACCGTAGATCAGCGTCGACTTGAGCGGCAGATACTTGCCGTAGGTACGCACGCTCTCCTCGATCTGCGCCGCGAGTTCGCGTGTCGGAGTGAGGATCAGCGCCCGCACCGGCGGCCGGTGCGTCGGTGCGCCGGCCGGGGCCGCACGGGTGGCCAGGCGTTGCAGCAACGGCAGCGTGAAACCAGCAGTCTTGCCGGTGCCGGTCTGCGCACCGGCGAGTACGTCGCGTCCTTCGAGGATGACGGGAATGGCCTGCGCCTGGACGGGCGTAGGCTCACTGTAGCCTTGATCGTCGACAGCGCGGGTAAGCTCGGCCGACAGGCCGAGAAGGGCAAACGAATGGGACAAATGAATCTCCTGTGAACGACCTGCTGCGGCATGACGCCATCAGAGCCGGTTCAGGCGGGAACAACTTTTGGGATGGGGGCTGCGGGGCGAAAAGAGACGCGCCGGGGGGAACAACCGCGAGAGGAGCAAGCTGCCGACCGGATGAAACGCGGCTTGGCTCCGGGGCGGACTATACACGCTTTCGGCGAGCACAAGCGGAAAAAGCCTTGTCCACTGAGCAACGCGACGCGGACGCGCGCGCGACTTTCATGGCGACGAGCCCGGGTCGCCAATCAGAAAGGCAGGTCTTTCGGGAAAGCGATCAGCTCGTCGTGGTCGACAAGGTCGATCGCCTGGGCACCGAGCTCGCGGCTGTTCCACGCGTAGTTGAGTTTGGCGTAGACCGCCGGAATCGCCATCGGCAACAGATCGTCGATCGCGTCCGGATCGGCCTCGCTTTCTTCGATCGCGGCTTCGAGCGCTTCGAGTGCATCGGTCAGTGTCGCGAGAACCCAGTCGGCGTTCATGATGTGCTCCATAAAGTTTCGATCGTGTCGCGAATGGTCGCAGGAAGCGCGGCCCGATCATGACGATCAGCACGGCGCACGCGGCGAGCGAACGGTGCGTCGCATCGACGAAATCCTCGCCGATCCCGATCGAAGCGATGTCCTATTGCCGATTATGCCATTATCGACACCTGTCGTGCCGCTCGGCGTCCCCGACCCCGCACGCGGACGTGAGCGTAGGATACCCCGACAGGCATTAGAATGAGGCTTCAAGTCGTGGCCGCCGATTTACCGCCCGCTGATCGACATTTTTCATCGAGGAGTCGCTCGGCGAGCGCGCTCGCGGTTGAGATGGGCGCGGCAGAAGGATGTGCTGACCGAAGGGAGGCGCATCGCTGGCGGTCGATGCGCTTGGTACCTCATAGAGAAAGGTAATCGCGGATGAACTGGGACCCCGAGCAATACCTCAAATTCGTTGACGCCCGTCAGCGGCCGGCGCTCGACCTTCTGGCGCGGCTGGGCAGCCGGTCGGCGACGCGCATCGTCGATCTCGGCTGCGGTGCCGGCAACATCACGCGGCTGCTGGCTGAACAGTGGCCAGAGGCGCAGATCACCGGCATCGACAGCGATCCGGCGATGCTCGAAAAGGCTGCCGGCAGCGTATCGACGATCGACTGGCAGTGCGCCGATGTTGCCGCCTGGCAGGCAGCGGTACCGCCCGATCTGATTTTTTCGAATGCCGCGCTGCACTGGCTCGGCGACCACCCGCATCTGTTGCCGAGTCTGATCGAGCAACTGGCGGTGGGTGGCGTGCTGGCAGTGCAGATGCCGGACAACTTCTCCGCGCCGTCGCACCTGATCCTGCGCGAGCTGGCTGACGATCCTGGCTGGGAAGCCGTTTTCGACGGGGTTCCTGTCGGCGGCGTCTTGTCGGCAGCCGAATACCATGCGCTGTTGACCGCGCATTGCCGCCATCTGGAGATTTGGCAGACGACCTATTGGCAGGCGCTCGGCGGCGACGATGCGGTCATCGAGTGGATGAAGGGAACGACGCTGCTGCCCTACCTTGCTCGCCTCAATGCCAAGTCGGCCAAACACTTTCTGGCCGCCTATCGCGCGCGGCTGCAGGCCGCCTATCCGCGCAGCGCCGATGGGAGCACACTTTTCCCGTTCAAGCGCCTATTCTTCGTGCTCCAGCGCTGAGCGTGATGACGATTGATGCCCGGCCTCGATGACTCACTGCTGGTCGGTCTGGCCATTGCGGCGCTGTTTGCCGGCTTCATCGATGCCGTCGTCGGCGGCGGTGGTCTAATCCAGATCCCCGCCCTGTTCAACGCGCTGCCGACAGAAATCCCGGCAACGCTGTTCGGCACCAACAAGTTCGCGAGCATCTTCGGTACGGCCAATGCGGCCTGGGGCTACGCGCGTCGCGTCCGCATGCCGTGGCGGACGACGCTGCCCGCCGCCGTCGCCGCGTTTGCCTGCTCCTATGTCGGCGCCATGGCCGTCGCCTGGTTGCCGCCGGCCATGTTGCGTCCGCTGATCCTGCTCCTGTTGATCGTTGCTGCGGCCTATACCTTCGGCCACCGCGATTTCGGCGCCCTGCATCAGCCACAGCACACAGGCCGCCGGGAATTCGTCTACGCGCTCGTTCTCGGCGGCGCGATCGGTTTCTACGATGGCTTCTTCGGTCCTGGAACCGGCAGCTTCCTGATCTTTCTCTTCATCCGGTTTTTCGGCTTTGACTTCCTGCACGCCTCGGCCGCGTCGAAGGTGGTCAATGTGGCCACCAATCTCGCCGCGCTCGGCTTCTTCATCCCCCACGGACACCTCCTGCCGCTGCTGGCGGTGCTGATGGCCGGCTGCAACGTGCTCGGTTCGCTGCTCGGCACGCATCTGGCGCTGCGCCACGGCAGCGGCTTCGTCCGCAAGGCGTTCCTGTGCGTGGTCGGCGTCTTCATCCTCAAGTTCGCACACGACACCTTCGTTTAGGATCAGGAGGCCAGCGGGCGGTCCGACACCGCGCCGCCAGCCTCGCCCTGCGGCCAGTGCGGCCTTACCTGTGAGTGGCGCCTGCCGCTGCGACCCTTTCTTCCTCCTCGACCATGACGGCTTCGGGCTCCTCGGCTTCGTCATCGGTTTCCCGGTTTAGGCACTGCTGCATCTTGGTTTCGTCGAGCTGTTTGCACCACTTGCCGACCACCACGGTGGCAACACCGTTGCCGATCAGGTTGGTCAGGGCGCGCGCTTCGGACATGAAACGGTCGATGCCGAGAATCAGAGCCAGACCGGCGACCGGCACGTTACCGACCGCGGAGAGGGTGGCGGCGAGGACGATGAAGCCGCTGCCGGTGACCCCTGCGGCCCCCTTGGAGGTGAGCAGCAGGACGCCGATGAGCGTCAGTTGCTGCGTCAGATCGAGTGGCGTGTTGGTCGCCTGGGCGATAAAAACGGCCGCCATGGTCAGGTAGATCGAGGTGCCGTCGAGATTGAACGAGTAGCCCGTCGGAATCACCAGCCCGGCGACCGACTTGTGCACACCGAGGTTTTCCATCTTGGCCATCATCCGCGGCAGGACCGACTCGGACGACGACGTGCCCAGGACGATGAACAACTCCTCCTTGATATATTTGATGAACTTCCAGATGCTGAAACCGTGGAACTTGGCGACGCTGCCCAGGACGACGAAGATGAACAGCAGACAGGTGGCGTAAAAACAGGCCATCAGCTTGCCGAGCGAGAACAGCGTGCCGAGACCATACTTGCCGATGGTAAAGGCCATCGCTCCGAAAGCGCCGATTGGCGCCACCTTCATGATGTAGCCGACGATCTGGAAGAGGACATGGGAAACCTTGTCGACCACATTGAAGACCAGTTTCCCCTTCTCGCCGACGGCGTGCAGGGCAAAGCCGAAGAACACGGCGAACAGTAGAACCTGGAGAATCTCGCCCTTGGCGAAAGCATCAACGACGCTGTGGGGAATGATATCCAGCAGGAAGTCGGTGGTGCTCTTCATCTTGCCTGGACCCGTGTAGGCGACAATCGCCTTGGTATCCAGCGTATCGGGGTCGACGTTCATGCCGACACCGGGCTGGACGAGATTGACGATCGTCAGCCCGATGATCAGCGACAGGGTGCTGATCACCTCGAAGTACAGCATCGCCAGGCCGCCCGTCTTGCCGACCGACTTCATGTCTTCCATGCCCGCAATACCGACGACCACCGTGCAGAAGATGATCGGCGCGATGATCATCTTGATGAGCTTGATGAAACCATCGCCTAGCGGTTTCATCTGGGCACCCACATCGGGATAGAAGTAACCGAGAAGAATCCCGATGATGATCGCGGTGATGACCTGAAAATAGAGCGAGCGATAGAACTTCTTGTGACCGGGCCGAGTTGATGCCGTCTGTACCATGATTTAATCCTCCTGGGTATCTTGCTGCCATGCCCCGCTGCGCGGGGTCTCGTGAGTCGCTCGCGCGACTTTCGTACTAACCGATGCGACCTCCGGCAACCACCTTGGCACGGGTCGCTGCCGCCCGTGCCAAAAAAGCTGTGCCTGCCTCGTGCCCCGTCAATCGCCCTGCAATCCCTGCACTTTGAACAACTCCTCCATGTGCGGACTCATCGGCATGTTGAGGCGAACACCCGACGGCAGCGGCTTGACGAACCATTTGTCGTAGATCGCGCCGATCGTCCGGCTGCCCGAGAGTTTGGCGAAAGCGCGCTCGACGACTTCGGCGAACTGCGGGTCGTCGCGACGGAACATGAGCGCGTAATCGGCGTAGGTCAGAAATTCGCCGACCACACGATATTGCTTGCTGGTCCTGGTTTCAGCAACCATGCCGTAGAGCTGGACATCGTCGTTGGCAAAGGCATCGGCCTTGCCCGATGCCAGCATGGCGAAGGACTCGTCGTGATCGGCCCCGGTGACGAAGTTGATCGCCAGATTCTGCCGTGCGGCGAGCTTCGGCATCCATTCGGCGTGCACGGTGCCGCGCGTGACGACGACCGTCTTGCCCTGCAGATCGCGCAAGGACCTGACCTTGCTGGACTGGCGGACAAGCAACTTGATGCCGGTGACGAAAATGGTCGGCGAAAAGGCAACTCGCTTGCGCCTTTCGAAGGTGTTGGTCGTTGAACCGCACTCCAGATCGATGGCCCCGGAAGTCACCATGTCGATGCGGTTCTCGGGCGTCACCGGCCGGTATTCAACGCGGATGTCCTTTTCGAGTTCAGCGGCAATTTCCTCGACAACCGCGGTGCACAGGTCGAGCGCGTAGCCAACGGGCTTGCCTTTGGCATCCAGGAAAGCGAACGGCGGCGAGTTTTCGCGATGCCCGAGGTGGATCACCCCACTGTCCTTGATCGCTTTCAACGTACCCGCGAACTGTGTCGGGAACATTTGTTTCATGTCTTGCGCCATGCCGTCGGCCGCCAAAGACATGAGCATGAAACATGCCAGGGCGACCAGAAACCCGTTTTTCCGCATTTCAATTCCTCCTGGAGGGAATAAAAAGTCATCTTGGCCGGATCACCCACCCCGCCAAACCTTGGTCGCACGAGAGTCTCGCATGCTGAACGCCTAGTGACAACCAGAATCTTCGTGCCGCCTGCGTATCGGGCGTGTTAACCAGGACCACTCTCCGGGCTCCGAGACGGGCCAAGGGGTACGATCGGTACACCGTACTTACGTGCGACCCGCTGATAGGTTTCGCGTGCCGAGATCACCTTGGGGTTGCGCATGTCCTTGGTCTGCGCGAGCGCCAGATAACGAAGGCCGCGTTTGGCCAGCGTCGCGTCCCACCCCTTGAGTTCGAGCAGGGTGAAAATAGCCTTGGTGGCATTGACCAGAAACTGCAGATTCGGCACGCGTTCTGCAGCCTCGACGAGCAACTGCACTGAGCCCTGGAGATCGCCGCTGCGAGCCGCCAGCACCCCTCGATTATTCAGTTCAACGATTTCGCGGCCGACCTGGGCAAGAAGTTCCTGGCCCTTCTCTGCCTTCCCGGCTTTGCTGTAGATTCTCTGAACCTGGGCGATCATGGCGCGATCTTCATGGTTTTCTGCGGCAACCTGACGGACGATCTCTTGCGCGGTCGCCTCGTTGCCGGTCGCCAGGCAGGCCTGCGCCAGGTCAACAGTCATTTTCTGGGACACCCGCGTCGTCGCGCCTTCCGCCTTCAATGCCTCGTGCAGGAGGATTGCTTTTTCGACTGCATGCCTGGCTTTGACCGCGTCGCCTTCCTTCGCGGCACACAAGCTGTCCATGATCAACGCCGCCAACTCCCCTTGCCTGTTGCCGCGCCACTCACGGCGAAGTTCGTCGGTCACTTGCCGGGCACTCTCGGCATGACCGCGATCGAGCATCACCCTGGTGAGGTTGGAATAGTCGTCAAGGTTCTTCAGCGATGAACCGCGGCGACGCCGGAGTACATTGCCGTAAGCCTTTTCGGCCGTCGCAAGATCGTTGTTGCGCGCCGCCACGTCGCCAACCAAACGTTGTCTCGTCGAGTTGTTGGGCGAGATGGCCGCCGCCCGTTGGAGGACTTCCTGCGCTTCAACGGGTTTGCCGAGGTCTTGCTGCACTTCCGCGAGGAAATCGTAGGCAGCGGTGAACTCGGGGAACTCGGTGACGATGGATTGCCCGACATCCTCTGCTTCTGCCAGTTGGTGCTGACCACGCAGCGCCATGGCCAGGCCCATGCGAGCCCATGGCACGACGCGCTGCTCGAGCACCTTCTGGTACACCCTCGTCGCCTCCGCGTAGCGCCCAAGAGCATTGAGTATCCCGCCTTTGAGGCGCAGCGCGTCAAACAGGAAGGCGCTCTCCTGGCCAAGCAGGCGTTCGCAGGTAGACAGTGCTTCAGTAAAGGCGCCGTTGTCGAGTTGCTCGTAGAGCTGGGCGAAGAAATGCTTCTTGTACAGTGCGCGGATCAGCCGGCCGTGCAGTTCGTCAGCCGTAAAAGGCTTGATCAGATAGTCGTCAGGCGCCAGTTCAGCGATCGAGACCACATTGTGATAGGCACGCTCGCTGGTAATGATGATGAATACCGTGCTCAAGGCCACCAGATGATTCTGGCGTAACTCTTCGAGCAACTGCTGGCTGTCTCGTCCGTCTTCGAGCTGGTAATCGGCAAGGATCATGTCGAAGTGATGAGCCTTGACCTGCCGGAGCACCTCGACCGAGCGGCCAGCGTGATGCACGTCAGTCACGCCCAGCGCAGTAAGCATGATGCGCAGCGAATTGCGAGCGTTAGGGTGGCGATCAATCAACAGCGCTCGCTTGCGTGCCAGTTCATGGGTGAGCTTCTGACGCAGGTCATCGGTGGTGTCGGACGTCTTCATCGTCAAACCTTACCCGACGGATCGTTGCCGATCAAGAGCCTGATCGCCGAGGCACGCCAGCGATCAGCTCTCGTGAAGCAAGCGAAGGTCAGGCGACTGAACTGCGAATCAGGTAATCGAACGCGCTCAGCGCAGCCTTGGAGCCTTCTCCCATGGCGATGACGATTTGCTTGTAGGGCACCGTGGTCACGTCGCCGGCGGCAAAGACGCCGGGCAGCGAGGTCTCCCCGCGAGCGTCGACTTCGATCTCGCCGTGCCGCGACAAGGCGATCGTCCCCTTGAGCCAGTCGCTGTTCGGCAGCAGGCCGATCTGCACGAAGACCCCTTCGAGAGCGATTCGCTGTACCTCGCCGCTGGCCCGATCGGTGTAGACGAGGCCGCTCACCTTCTTGCCGTCACCGGTCACCTCGGTGGTCAGCGCACTGGTGATGACCTTGACGTTGTTCAGGCTGAAGAGCTTCTTCTGCAGGATGGCGTCGGCACGCAGGGTGGGGTCGAATTCCAGCAGGGTGACATGAGCAACGACGCCGGCCAGGTCGATCGCCGCCTCGACGCCGGAGTTGCCACCGCCAATGACGGCCACCCGCTTGCCCTTGAACAGAGGCCCATCACAATGCGGACAATAGGCAACCCCGTGGCCGCGATACTCTTTCTCGCCGGGAACGTTTATCTCCCGCCAGCGCGCCCCGGTGGCAATGATCACCGCCTTGCTCCTGAGCTTGGCACCGCTGGCCAGGCGGACTTCGGCAAGACCGCCATAGGTTCCGGGCAGCAGCGCCTCGGCACGCTGCAGGTCCATGACGTCAACGTCGTACTCCCGGACATGCTTTTCAAGTCCGGCGGCGAGCGTCGGGCCGTCGGTCTGACTGACCGAAATGAAGTTCTCGATCGCCAGCGTGTCGAGGACCTGGCCACCGAAGCGCTCGCCGACCAGACCGGTGCGAATTCCCTTGCGCACCGCGTAGATCGCTGCTGCAGCACCGGCTGGCCCGCCACCGACGATCAGTACGTCGAAAGGTTCGCGGGCCGAAAGTTTGTCCGCTTCACGCTGCAAGGCGCCGGTATCGATCTGGCCAACGATCTCCTCGAGCAGCATGCGGCCCTGGCCGAAGTGTTCGCCGTTCAGAAAGATCGTCGGTACGCCCATGATCTGGCGCGCGCTCACTTCGTCCTGGAAGAGTGCACCATCGATCATCTGGTGACTGATGCCGGGGTTCAGCACGGCCATCAGGTTGAGTGCCTGGACGACGTCTGGACAGTTGTGGCAGGACAGGGAAATAAAGGTTTCGAAGCGAAACCGGCCCGGGATGGCGCGAATCCCCTCGACGGTACTGGCTTCGGCCTTCGGTGGGTGGCCACCGACCTGCAGCAGGGCAAGGATCAGCGAGGTGAATTCGTGCCCCATCGGGATGCCCGCAAAGCTGATCCGTGCCGTTTCACCAGGGCGGCCGACAGCAAACGATGGCTTGCGCGGCGCATCACCATCCTGGCGGACACTGACCTTGTCGGACAGGGCGGCAATGTCTTCGGCCAGAGCCAGCATCTCACGCGCCCGGTCGCTGGTGTCGAGCGAGGTGACCAGTTCGATCGGGAACTGTATTTTCTCCAGGTAGGCCTTGAGCTGGGCCTTGATACTTGCGTCTAGCATGTACATTCTTTCTTGTCGAAGAACCGCGCTGCCGGGAGGGCTCTCTCGGCAGCGTGATCGACCGTCGTTCCCGGACCTAGATCTTGCCCACCAGGTCGAGCGACGGCGACAGAGTGGCGTCACCCGGCGTCCACTTGGCCGGGCAGACTTCACCCGGGTGGCTGGCGACGTACTGTGCGGCCTGCACCTTGCGCAGCAGTTCCTTGGCGTCACGGCCGATGCCGAGGTCGTGGATCTCGCAGACCTTGATCACGCCTTCAGGGTTGATGACGAAGGTACCGCGCAGAGCCAGACCTTCTTCCTCGATCATCACGTCGAAGTTGCGGGTGATCTTGCCGGTCGGGTCGCCGATCATCGGATACTGGATCTTCTTGATGGTGTCGGAAGCATCGTGCCACGCCTTGTGCGTGAAATGCGTGTCGGTGGATACCGCGTAGACTTCGACTCCGACCTTCTGGAACGATGCATACTCGTCGGCCAGGTCACCGAGTTCGGTCGGGCAGACGAAAGTGAAGTCGGCCGGGTAGAAGACGACAACGGACCATTTGCCCTTCAGGTCGGCGTCGGATACGGGACCAAACTTGCCGTTGTGAAACGCGGTGGCCGTGAAGGGTTTGATTTCAGTGTTGATCAAGGACATCTTGAGCTCTCCTTCGAGTTCGGTGGATAAAGGATACGACGCGCGAATCGTAGGGGAGTCGCCAGGATTGTTCCAATTGATTCTGATAATTCAAATCATAGTCGCGCGCTATTCGCCCGCGGAGGTCATTTTCCACGAAGGGCTGACGCCGGCTCAGCCGGCTGAACGAAACCTGTTATCTTTCATGGAACTGGCGTAGAATTCCGCACTTTTCGGTCCTCCTGCCGTGCGCGAAATTCCGCTACCCCATGCTTTTCCCTGACCGCTTCGACGTCATCGTCGTCGGTGGCGGCCATGCCGGCACCGAGGCTGCGCTTGCCGCCGCGCGTATGGGAGGCAAGACTCTGCTGCTCACGCACAACCTCGAAACGCTGGGTGCGATGAGCTGCAATCCGTCCATCGGCGGCATAGGCAAAGGTCACCTGGTCAAGGAGATCGACGCTTTGGGTGGCGCCATGGCTGCGGCCACCGACGAGGCGGGGATCCAGTTCCGGATTCTCAATGCGAGCAAGGGTCCGGCGGTACGCGCAACGCGTGCGCAGGCCGACCGCGTGCTCTACCGGCAGGCGATTCGCCGCCGCCTCGAGGACCAGCAGAAGCTGACGATTTTCGCGCAGGCGTGTGACGACCTGATCGTCGAAGGGGATCGCGTCGTCGGCGTGGTGACCCAGCTCGGCGTGCGCTTTGCCGCGCGCACCGTGGTGTTGACTACGGGAACGTTTCTCAATGGCCTGATCCACGTCGGCTTGTCAAATACCACCGGCGGTCGCATGGGGGACCCGCCGGCGCTGTCGCTGGCGGCCAGGCTGCGCGAGTTGCAATTGCCGGCCGGACGGCTGAAGACCGGCACACCACCGCGACTCGATGGCAAAACCATCGACTTCTCGCTGATGGTCGAACAGCGCTCGGATGACCCCTTGCCGGTCTTCTCGTTTCTCGGCGATGCGGCACAACATCCACGGCAGTTGCCGTGCTGGATCACCAGCACCAACGCGCAAACGCACGACATCATCCGCGCCAATCTCGATCGCTCGCCGATGTACACCGGGGTGATCGAAGGCGTCGGACCGCGCTACTGCCCGTCGATCGAAGACAAGATCCATCGCTTTGCCGCCAAGGACAGCCACCAGGTCTTTCTCGAACCGGAGGGCCTGGCGACCCACGAAATTTACCCGAACGGGATTTCGACCAGCCTGCCGTTCGATGTGCAGTTGGCCATCGTCCGCTCGATCCGCGGCCTCGAGAACTGCCACATCCTTCGCCCCGGCTACGCGATCGAGTACGACTACTTCGATCCGCGCGCGCTCAAGGCTTCACTCGAAACCAGAGCGATTGGCGGACTGTTCTTTGCCGGCCAGATCAACGGCACCACGGGCTACGAGGAAGCC
Organism: Candidatus Accumulibacter aalborgensis; assembly: GCF_900089955.1. Lineage (GTDB taxonomy): Bacteria > Pseudomonadota > Gammaproteobacteria > Burkholderiales > Rhodocyclaceae > Accumulibacter > Accumulibacter aalborgensis. Next base: position 20,907 of record NZ_FLQX01000145.1, read on the forward strand.
GCGGCGCAGGGCTTGCTGGCCGGTGCCAACGCGGCGCTGCTGGCGCAGGGCAGAGAACCGTGGACGCCGCGCCGCGACGAAGCCTACCTCGGCGTGCTGGTCGACGATCTGATCACGCGCGGCGTTTCGGAGCCCTACCGCATGTTCACCAGCCGCGCCGAGTATCGCCTGTCGCTGCGTGAAGACAACGCCGACCTGCGGCTGACTGAACACGGTCGCCGGCTGGGTCTGGTTGGCGACACGCGCTGGCAGGCTTTCTGCGACAAGAGGACGGCGATTGCCGGTGAACAGGAGCGACTGAAGTCGACCTGGGTCGATCCGCGAAAAGTCACCGCTGAGGAGGCGACCAGAATTCTCGGCAAGCCGCTCGAACATGAATACACTCTGCACGATCTGCTGCGCCGGCCGGATGTCGGCTACCCGGCCTTGATGACCTTGCGCATGGGTGACGCGTCCGTCGATGCCGGCCTGCGTGATGCACAGGTTATCGAGCAGGTCGAAATCCAGGCCAAGTATCAAGGCTACATCGAACGGCAACAGGACGAGGTAGCGAAGAGCCTGGCCAATGAGGAAACGCGCTTCCCCGATGAGTTCGACTTCAGCCATATCAGTGGCCTGTCGAAGGAAGTGCAACAGAAGCTTGCCCAGCATCGGCCGCAGACCCTTGGCCAGGCGTCGCGCATTCAGGGGGTGACCCCGGCGGCGATTTCGATCATGCTGGTTCACCTCAAGCGACGCGAACCGGACGCCTCGCGGCGGCATGTCGCCGGCCAATGAGTCTTCAGACGCAGCTCGAGCAGGGACTGCTGGCCCTGGGCACGGGCTTGCCGGCGGCCGCCCGCCAGCGGCTGCTTGACTACGCCGCTCTACTCGACAAGTGGAACAAGACCTATCGCCTGACTGCTGTGCACGATCCTTCGCTGGCGGTCAGTCATCACCTGCTCGATTCATTGGCCGTGCTGCCCTTCTTGCCGTCCTTCGCGGCCGCGACACTGCTCGACGTGGGCAGCGGCGGCGGCATGCCGGGGATTCCCCTGGCTATCGCTCGTCCCGAAATGCGCGTCGTCCTGCTCGACAGCAGTTCCAAAAAGACCGCTTTCCTGCGCCAGGTGGTAATCGAGCTGCGTCTGACGAATATTGCCGTACACTGCGGTCGGGTCGAAGCCTATCAGCCTGCAACGAGGTTCGATGCAATCACCGCGCGCGCTTTTTCCGACCTGGCCGATCTGGTGAAACTCTCGTCTCACCTGCTGCAAACGGATGGCCACTGGCTGGCCATGAAGGGCATCCGGCCGCAAGACGAGATCGCCCGTCTGCCGGATGATGTGCGGGTCGATGGGGTACACCGTCTGGACGTGCCGGGCGTCGCGGGCGAGCGCCATCTGGTCGTGATGAGCAGTTGCTGTTCTGGACTTTGAGGGGAAAGTTGATTTGGTGAAGAATTTGGCAAGAAATCGGGCAAGAATCCTGGCCGTAACCAACCAGAAGGGCGGCGTCGGCAAGACGACGACTGCCGTCAATCTCTCGGCGTGTCTTGCCGAACTCGGTCAGCGTGTTCTGCTGATCGACCTCGACCCCCAGGGCAACGCGACCACCGGCTGTGGGGTCGTCAAGCGGGTCGCCTTGCCGACGGTGTACCAGATTCTGATTGGCCGTTCGACGATCGCTGATACGCGTGTGAAGACCGAGTTCGGCTTCGACCTGCTGCCGGCAAATCGCGAACTGGCGGGTGCCGAAATCGATCTGATCAACATGGAACAGCGCGAGTACCGGCTGCGTGAGGCTCTCGGCGGCATCGGCGACGACTATGATTTCATTCTGATGGACTGCCCGCCGGCGCTCAACCTGTTGACCGTCAACGGACTGGTGGCCGCCAATGCGGTCATGATTCCGATGCAATGCGAGTACTACGCGCTGGAAGGCCTGACTGACCTCGTCGCGACCCTGAAGAAAGTGCGTGCCAGCCTGAATCCCGTCCTCGAGATCGAAGGGCTGCTGCGCACCATGTTCGATCCACGTTCGACGCTGACCCAACAGGTTTCGCGCGAACTTGAGAGCCACTTCGGGACCAAGGTGTACCGCACCATCATCCCGCGCAACGTCCGCCTGGCCGAGGCGCCGTCTTACGGCAAACCGGTGATCGCTTTCGACCGCAGTTCCAAGGGCGCACAGGCCTATCTTGTCCTGGCGCAGGAGATCCTGGACCGGCGCAGCGACCACCAGGGGACGGCAGCGAGCGCCGTGGCACCGGGAGTGGGGCCATGAAGCTCAAGGGACTGGGGCGTGGCCTCGACGCCTTGCTGGCCGGGAATGACGCACAGAACACGGAGCAGCAACGGACGCTGCCAGTCAGCCACCTCCAGCCCGGCAAGTATCAACCGCGCACACGGATGGACGCAGCTTCGCTCGAAGAACTGGCGGCGTCGATCAGGGTGCAGGGACTGATGCAGCCGATCCTGGTCCGCCCGGTCAGCGACGACCGTTACGAAATCATCGCCGGCGAACGCCGCTGGCGAGCGGCGCAGATGGCCGGCCTGAGCGAAGTGTCCACGCTGATCCGGGAGATTCCCGACGAGGCCGCGCTGGCCATGGCACTGATCGAGAATATTCAGCGCGAGGATCTTAACCCGCTGGAGGAAGCACTCGGTCTGCAGCGCTTGATCGACGAGTTCTCGATGACCCATCAGCAGGCGGCGGATGCCGTCGGGCGATCGCGCCCGGCGGCATCCAATTTGCTGCGTCTGCTGCAACTGGCCCCGCCGGCACAGGAACTGCTGATGTGCGGCGAGATCGACATGGGCCACGCACGGGCGCTGCTCCCGTTGACGGGTGCGCTGCAGGTCCAGTTGGCTCAGCGGGTCGTGCACAAGGGGCTGTCGGTCCGGGAGACCGAGCGTTTAGTGCAGTACGCGCTGCGACCGCCAAGAGAACCTACGCCCGGCAAGCCGGATCGCGACGTGTTGCGTCTCCAGGACGAACTGGCTGATCTGCTCGGAGCGCAGGTGGCGATTCGGGCCAACAAGAGGGGGGCTGGCAAGGTGCTCATCGAGTTTGGCAACCTCGATCAGCTCGAAGGCATTCTGCAGCGCCTGCGTCATTGATGCGGCGCACCATAGGAGCCGCTCCTGAGGTCGCTAATGCCGGCTGCAAGCCAGGTTTTACCGAGGAAATTGAACTTTTTTGCACGTGCGGTTTGATTCCTCCATACGAGTCTGGTATCCTGCGCATGTTTTGGAGGGGTTAGTCGTGCATCCTCAGGTTCGCTGGGTGTTGCGTTGCCAGTTGGCAGTGACACTGGTCGCGGCACTTGTAGCGTGGGGAGTCATGGGGTTGGACGCGGCTGTTTCTGCTCTGCTCGGTGGCGGGATCGCCATGGCCAGCGCACTTGCCTACGTGTGGCGTGCCTGGCGACCATCGGGAACAGCAGAGCCTGATGCGCAGGGAGCATACAACGCACAAGTGGCCGGCGAACGTTACAAGTTCGCTGTCACCCTGCTGTTGTTTGCCCTGGTGTTCAAGCACTACGCGCAGCTCGCGGCCTTGCCGCTCTTCCTGGCTTATGCTGCAACGATTGTCGTTTATTGGATGGCGCTGCTCAGGCAGCAATAGTCAAACAGGGGAAAAATATGGCTTCGGGCGAGGCGGTAAAAACAACGAGTGAATACATTGTCCACCACCTGACCAACCTCACTGTGGGTCACGGGTTCTGGACTTTTCACCTGGATACCTTGATCGTCTCTGGACTTATCGGCTTGCTTGCCTTCCTCGGCATGGCCAAACTCGCGAGCAAGGCGACTTCGGGAGTTCCAGGGTCAATGCAGGCCCTGGTCGAAATCGTTCTGTCCTTCGTTGATCAACAGGCCAAGGATACCTACCACGGCAGAAGCCCGCTGGTGACACCGCTGGCAATCACCATCTTCATCTGGGTCTTCCTGATGAACGCGATGGACCTGATCCCTGTTGATTTTCTCCCGTTCCTCATCGAGAAGACCGGGGTGCACGCCTTCAAGGTGGTGCCGACCACCGACCCGAACCTGACTTTCGCCATGTCCCTCTCGGTGTTCACCATCATGCTGGTCATGGGTATCAAGGTGAAGGGCCTCGGCGGTTTCCTGCACGAAGTGTTCACCATCCCGTTTGGCGCCAAACTGGCGCCACTGAACCTGCTCTTCCGCATCATTGAGGATATCGCCAAGCCGATCTCGCTCTCCCTGCGTTTGTTCGGCAACATGTATGCCGGCGAGATGGTGTTCATCCTGATCGCCCTGATGGGCATCTGGCAGTTGCCGCTGGCTTTGCCGTGGGCACTGTTCCATATCCTGATCATCACCCTGCAGGCTTTCGTCTTCATGATGCTGACCATCGTCTACCTGTCGATGGCCAGCGAGTCCCACGGTTAGTGGGCGAGACAACCCTGGACTGTTACCCGTTTGCTTCACGCTGTCCCTGTTTAACCCATTTAGCATGTCTTACTAGGAGAAATTAATGGAAGCCGCTCTGTCAATGTTGCTTGGTAATACCGCCATCGCCGTCGCCATCCTGATCGGTGCAGGTGCTCTCGGTACCGCTATCGGTTTTGGTATCCTCGGTGGCCGATTCCTCGAAGGAGCCGCTCGCCAGCCGGAAATGATTCCGACTCTCCAGGTCAAGATGTTCATCGTTGCCGGTCTGCTTGATGCGGTCACCATGATCGGCGTCGGTATCGCGCTCTTCATGCTCTTTGCAAACCCCTTCATTGCCGTCGTCAAGGCCGCTGCCTAAGCGCTTCTCCTTTTGCATCAACTCTTGACAGGAGGTTAGCGTGAACATCAACGCAACGCTGTTTGGCGAAGCGATCTGGTTCGGCGTCTTCATCTGGATCACCATGAAGTACGTCTGGCCACCGCTGCAAAAGGCCATGGCTGATCGCCAAAAACTGATCGCTGACGGGCTTGCCGCCGGCGAGCGCGCCAAGCATGAACTGGAACTGGCCAGCAAACGTTCCACCGACGCCCTCCGTGAGGCCAAGGCGAAGTCTGCCGAAATCATTACGGCAGCCGAGAAGCGCGGCGTGCAGGTAGTCGAAGAAGCGAAGCAAACGGCAAAAATTGAAGCCGACAAGGTCGTCGCTTCGGCCAAGGCCGAGATAGCGCAACAGGTGGAACAGGCCAGAGCCGAACTGCGTGCTCGCCTCGCCGACCTGGCTGTCGCCGGTGCCGAGCGCATCCTGAGGCGTGAGGTCGATGCCAAGGCGCATGCCGAAATGCTGGTCGCGCTCAAGCAGGAACTCTAAGACCATGGCCGAACTCGTTACCATCGCGCGCCCCTACGCTGAAGCGGTTTTCCGCATCGCGCTGGAGAACAAGGCGCTGGCGGCCTGGTCCGAGCGGTTGTCGCTGCTTTCCGCCATCGCCGGGGATAACCAGATGCGTTCGTGCATCGGCAACCCCGAACTATCTGCCACGCAGAAGAGTGAACTCTTCAAGGCGTTGGTTGGCAGAGCGGTGGACGGTGGCGAAGCCAATCTGATCGATGTCCTTGCCGCCAACGAGCGGCTTTCGGCTTTGCCGGAAATCGCCGACCTCTTCGAGGCGCTCAGAGCTGCCCAGGAAGGCGTCACGGAGGCCACGATCTACAGTGCCTTTCCGCTTGACGACGCGCAGCGCAAGGATCTGATCACTGATCTGGAAGCGCGCTTCAAGACCCGGCTAACTGCCGAAGTGGTCGTCGATCAATCGCTGATCGGCGGCGTCAAGATTGTGGTTGGCGACCAGGTTCTCGATACCTCCGTACGCGGAAAACTTGAGAGCCTGAGGTTGGCGCTCAACAACTAGGAGAATTTCCATGCAGTTGAATCCTTCCGAAATCAGCGAACTGATCAAGAGCAAGATCGAAAATCTTGCGATCAGCGCCGATCTACGTACCCAGGGCACCGTCGTTTCGGTGACCGACGGTATCTGCCGCGTCTACGGCCTGACCGACGTCATGCAGGGAGAAATGCTCGAGTTTCCGGGCAACACCTTCGGCATGGCCCTGAACCTGGACCGCGACTCGGTTGGCGCGGTGGTTCTCGGTGAATACGATCAGATCAGTGAAGGCGATACGGTCAAGACCACCGGCCGCATCCTAGAGGTTCCGGTGGGTCCGGAACTCCTCGGCCGGGTGGTGAATTCCCTCGGCCAGCCAATAGACGGCAAGGGTCCTCTGAACAACAAGCTGACCGACAAGATCGAGAAGGTGGCGCCTGGCGTCATCTGGCGGAAGTCGGTTTCGCAGCCCGTGCAGACAGGTTTGAAGTCGATCGACGCGATGGTGCCGATTGGTCGCGGTCAGCGCGAGTTGATCATCGGCGACCGGCAGACCGGCAAGACGGCGGTGGCGATCGATACGATCATCAACCAGAAGGGCCAGAACCTGATCTGCATCTACGTCGCGGTCGGTCAGAAGGCTTCAACGGTTGCCAACGTCGTGCGCAAACTCGAAGAGAATGGCGCGATGGAATACACCATCATCGTTGCCGCGACCGCTTCCGAAACAGCCGCTCTGCAGTACATCGCGCCTTACTCCGGATGCACCATGGGCGAGTACTTCCGTGACCGTGGCCAGGATGCACTGATCATCTACGATGACCTGACCAAGCAGGCTTGGGCCTACCGCCAGGTTTCCCTGCTCCTTCGCCGCCCACCGGGTCGTGAAGCGTATCCGGGTGACGTGTTCTATCTCCACTCGCGCCTGCTCGAACGGGCTGCCCGGGTTTCCGAAGGATGGGTCGAGAGGTTCACCAACGGCGAAGTCAAGGGCAAGACCGGGTCGCTGACCGCTTTGCCGATCATCGAGACGCAGGCGGGTGACGTGTCCGCCTTCGTGCCGACCAACGTGATCTCGATCACCGATGGACAGATCTTCCTCGACACCGACCTGTTCAATGCCGGTGTCCGTCCGGCCATCGATGCCGGTATCTCGGTTTCCCGCGTCGGTGGCGCAGCCCAGACCAAGGTCATCAAGAAGCTCGGTGGTGGGGTACGTCTGGCGCTTGCCCAGTATCGCGAACTGGCCGCCTTTGCGCAGTTTGCCTCCGACCTCGACGAAGCGACCCGCAAGCAGCTCGATCGTGGACGCCTGGTGACCGAACTGATGAAGCAGCCGCAGTACTCGCCATTGTCCGTTTCCGAGATGGCGATCACGCTGCACGCGGTGAACAAAGGTCTCTTCGACGATGTTGAGGTGAAGAAGGCGCTGGCAGTCGAGAAGCAGATGCACGGCTTCATCAAGCAAAAATACGCCGACCTCATCAACAAGATCGAAACAACCAAGGATCTTGACGCCGACTCTGAGCAGAAGCTCACCAAGGCGATTGAGGAGTTCAAGGCCACACTGGCCTGATCGATCGAGGAGATTGCCATGCCTAGCGGCAAGGAAATCCGCAACAAGATCAAGAGCGTCGAGAGCACGCGCAAGATCACCAAGGCCATGGAGATGGTGGCCGCATCGAAAATGCGCAAGGCGCAGGAACGGATGCGAGCTGCCCGCCCCTACGGCGAGAAGATCCGGCAGGTCGCCGGCAATCTTTCGCATGCCTTGACTGACTACCGCCATCCTTTTCTGACCGTACGTCCGCAAGTGAAAGCCGTCGGATTGATCGCGGTCACATCCGACAAGGGGCTGTGCGGTGGTTTGAACACCAACGTCCTTCGTCTCGCCCTGGGCAAGATGAAGGAGTGGGATGCCGAAGGCAAGACGCTGCGGGTAACCGCGATCGGCAACAGGGGACTGGGTTTCATGCAGCGCGCCGGTGCGCATGTCGTGTCGCATCTGACCGGGCTGGGCGATACACCGCATCTGGAGAAGTTGATCGGCCCAGTCAAGGTGCAACTCGACGCGTACATGAAGGGCGAGATCGACATTCTCTACATTGCCTTCACGCGCTTCATCAACACCATGAAGCAGGAGCCGACGCTCTATCAGTTGCTGCCCCTGTCCGGGGACCTCGTCGGCGGTGAGGGCAACCGCTGGGACTACATTTACGAGCCCGACGCCAAGACGGTCATCGATGACCTGCTGGTGCGTTATGTGGAAGCGATGATCTACCAGTCCGTTGCCGAGAACATGGCTTCCGAGCAGAGCGCGCGGATGGTGGCCATGAAGTCGGCGTCGGACAACGCAAAGAACGTCATCGGTGAACTCAAACTGGTGTACAACAAGGCTCGCCAGGCCGCGATCACCCAAGAGCTTTCAGAGATTGTCGCCGGCGCAGCGGCTGTCTGACCACGGATAGTTAGTTGTTAGTTTATTGATTAGGGATACGACGATGAGTCAAGGAAACATTGTTCAGTGTATCGGCGCCGTGGTGGACATCCAGTTCCCGCGCGACGCAATGCCCAGGATCTACAACGCACTCCAGCTCGACAAGGCTGAAGAGTCGGATATGTGCGAAGCCGAGTTGGTTTTTGAAGTCCAGCAGCAACTGGGTGACGGTATCGTGCGCACGATTGCCATGGGTTCGTCCGACGGACTGCGCCGTGGCATGAAAGTCAACGACACGGGCGCTGGCATCTCTGTGCCGGTCGGCAATGCGACGATCGGCCGCATCATGAACGTTCTCGGTCGCCCCATCGACGAAGCCGGCCCGATTGCAACCGAAGAGCGTCGGGCGATCCACCAGTTGGCGCCCAAGTTCGACGAGCTGTCGCCGTCGGTCGACCTGCTGGAAACCGGGATCAAGGTGATCGACCTCGTCTGTCCTTTCGCCAAGGGCGGCAAGGTCGGCCTGTTCGGTGGCGCCGGCGTCGGCAAGACCGTCAATATGATGGAGCTGATCAACAACATCGCCAAGCAGCACTCGGGTCTGTCGGTCTTTGCCGGGGTGGGGGAACGGACCCGCGAGGGCAACGACTTCTACCATGAAATGAAGGACTCCAACGTTCTCGACAAGGTGGCGATGGTATTTGGCCAGATGAACGAGCCACCGGGCAACCGCCTGCGCGTGGCGCTGACCGGCTTGACGATGGCCGAGCGCTTCCGTGACGATGGCCGTGACATTCTCTTTTTCGTGGACAACATCTATCGCTACACGCTGGCCGGTACCGAGGTTTCGGCACTGCTCGGCCGGATGCCGTCCGCGGTGGGCTATCAGCCGACGCTGGCTGAAGAAATGGGCCGCCTCCAGGAACGAATCACCTCGACCAAGGTCGGTTCGATCACCTCGATTCAGGCCGTCTATGTGCCAGCCGACGACCTGACCGACCCGTCGCCGGCGACCACCTTCCTGCACCTCGACTCGACCGTCGTGCTGTCGCGCGACATCGCTTCGCTGGGCATCTATCCGGCCGTCGATCCGCTTGACTCGACCTCGCGCCAACTCGATCCACAAGTGGTTGGCGAGGAGCACTACAGCGTAGCGCGTGCGGTCCAGATGACCCTCCAGAAGTACAAGGAGTTGCGCGACATCATCGCCATTCTCGGGATGGATGAGCTGTCGCCGGAAGACAAGCTGGCCGTCTATCGTGCACGCAAGATTCAGCGCTTCCTGTCGCAGCCGTTCAGCGTCGCCGAAGTCTTTACCGGCTCGCCGGGCAAGTATGTGACGCTCAAAGACACGATCAAGGGCTTCAAGATGATCGTTGAGGGTGAATGCGACAGCATTCCCGAACAGGCGTTTTACATGGTTGGCGCGATCGAGGAAGTGTTCGAAAAGGCCAAGACCCTCTAGAGCGGCATCAGCAAGCGTCGTTTTTGGCTCGTTTTTGCGTCATTTTCGCGCCGCTTTCGGGCGCGGAAATGAGCCCCCCAGCAACAAGGAAAGAAAGCCATGTCCATCAGAGTCCATGTTGACGTCGTCAGCGCCGAGGAACTGATCTTTTCCGGCCAGACCGATTTCGCCGTGTTCCCCGGCGAAGCGGGCGAACTCGGCATCTACCCACGGCACACGCCGCTCCTGACGCGTATCAAGCCAGGGACCGTGCGCCTTAAAATCCCTGACAGCAACGAGTACGAGTTGGTCTACGTCTCGGGCGGGATGCTCGAGGTGCAGCCGGCGTTGATTACCGTCCTGGCCGACACCGCGATCCGCGCGCACGATCTCGACGAAGCCAAGGCAATGGAAGCGAAGCGCCGGGCCGAAGAGGCCCTGAAGGATCGCTCGTCAGACGTCGGCCTGGCAACTGCCGAGGCGGAACTGGCCCAGGCCGTTGCCCAGTTGCAGGCGATCAAGAAGCTGCGCAGCCGCCACTGAGCAAGACACCGCAAAAAAGCAGCCCGCGGGCTGCTTTTTTGCGGTCGGTAAGCGGTGCCTATCATGCCGAGCGCAGTTCGACCCGCTCCAGTTTTTTCTCGAAGCGCGACAAATCCTCGCGCAGCGCGTCGACCTGTGAGCAGAACGATCCGATCTCTAGGCGGCGCGCCAGCACGGATTCCTCCTCGCCGAAATACTCCGCTGCTGCCAGGGCCAGGTTTCCCGGGCCCGGCCATCGTCCCAGGATCTTCACCACCTGGAATGCCCGGCGAGCGACCACGTCGCCAAGAACCCGGGACAAGTCGTGCTCCACATCCCAGCGCAAATTGCGAAAAACGAAACCAAGGGTTTCCGCCAGATCGGCGGAGCCTGAAATCGTCATCGCAGAAAGCAGTGAGCGTCTGTCAGTCAGCGCACGTAGCGGGGCATCATCCGGAAGCCGTATGCTGACCGCTACCGGCGATCGAGCGTCCGCTGCTTCGAGCAGCCCCGCTTCAGATATCCTGACCACCCATTTCGAACTGCCGAACTCGACGCTCGCCGTTTGCCCGGCAACGCCGGCAAGCCGATCGCGCGCCCAGTCTTCCGCCGCCAGGACGTGATTGACAAAAGCCAGCGCCGGTCTGGTCAGCATCCGAATCAGCAGGACAAGGACGGGCCAATCAGGAATCAGGAGAGCTGCTGAATACCGGCAACCACCCAGCCCTTGCCGCCTTCAACCGGCTTGGTGAGGTTCCAGACTTCGTCAAAGGGTGCCGCTGCCGCTCCCACCTCTTCGCGAATCATGCCACTGAAGCGCACGCTGGCGACGTGTCGGCCAGCTTCGGTGACCAGCTCGATCAATTCGGCGTTCAGCGTCATGACATCCGTCTGCTGGGGGACCTTTCCTCTCTCGTCCAACTGCAACTTGATCTCGGCGAACAACTCGGGACCGACAAACTCACGAATGTCCTCGAGGTTACCGGCATCGTTGGCTGCCTGCAGACGAATGAAATTCAGCTTGCCAATGCGCAGAAAGCCCTCGACGTCGAAGTCAGCCGGAATCCTCGCCACTGAAGCAGCCACGCCGGCAGCCGCTGGCGCGTTCACGTCAGGGGTGTCGAGCGCAGCAGCCGGCAGAACGGGACGGGTGTCGAACTGCGGCTGTGTCGACAGGCCAGGCCCACCCTGGCCCGCGTACTGAAAGGGTTCAGACGTCGGCGCCGGAGCCTTGCGCCGAAACAGAACCTTGAAAACGACAAAGGCAGCCATCGCCAGCAAGGCGATCATCAGCACGTTGGACAAACCCTCGCCCATGCCGAAATGCGACAGCAAGGCAGCAATGCCAAGGCCGGCGGCGAGTCCGGCCAGCGGGCCCATCCAGTTGCGCTTCGGTGCGGCGGCTGGCGCTGCCGCCGGCGAAGCAGCGGGCGCCGCCGCTGCGCTCGCGGGTGGGGTGGCCGGCCTCTGGGCGACCGATTCCCTCTGCATGCCGGTCGACCTGCCTCCGCCCAGCCGTTTGGCTTCGGCGTCACCGACGACAAGGCCAAGGCTGAGCACACAAACGCTCAGCGCCACAAGAATTTTTTTCATCACCTTCGCTTCTCCTGTCAAAACTTGAAACCACGATGCAGGGCGACGACGCCCAGCGCCAAATTGAAGTATTCGACTTGCTCAAGACCGGCTTGTTCCAGCAGACCTTTAAGCGCCTCCTGATCCGGATGAACCCGAATGGATTCGGCCAGATAGCGGTAGCTCGCCTCGTCGCGCGTGATGAGCTGACCAAGGCGAGGAATGACCTTGAACGAGTAGAAGTCATAGGCTGGCGCCAGAGGCTTCCAGACGTGCGAAAACTCAAGCACCAGCAGTCGCCCTCCCGGCCGCAGCACGCGTCGCATCTCGGCCAGCGCCAGGTCCTTGTGCGTCATGTTACGCAGGCCGAAGGCCACCGTAACACAGTCGAAATAGTCATCCGGGAACGGTAGCTTCTCTGCGTCGCACTGCGCGACGGGGACGATGAAGCCCTTGTCGCTCAGCCTATCGCGACCGCGGGTAAGCATCGCATGATTGATGTCGGTCAACCAGACCTGACCGTCATTGCCCAGAATTCGCGCGAAAGCCAGTGCCAGGTCACCGGTACCGCCGGCCACGTCGAGGACTCGGCCCCCCCCGCGGACGCCACTCCTGGCGATGGCAAATGCCTTCCACAGGCGGTGGAGGCCGCCCGACATAAGATCGTTCATCAGGTCGTAGCGCTGGGCTACCGAGTCAAAAACGTCGGCGACACGCTGCGCCTTTTCGTCCTCGACGACCTCCTGGAAGCCGAAATGGGTAGTGCTTCTGTCGTTCATGAGTGCTGCCAATGGGAATGATTCGGCGAAAATCAATGCGTCCCGCAACTGCCATGCATTTTGGCGGGCATTGCCGGGAGGTCATCCGGGTCACGGCTGGCGCCATCCTGCTCCACGCGAACGAGGTAGGCCTGCCAGAGTTGGTCACGGTGCGTGCCCAGGTTGTAGAGCAGATCCCATGAGTACAGGCCACTGTCGTGGCCGTCCGAGAAAATGGGTCGGATCGCGTAATTACCCACGGACTCGATGCGGTCGATGCCGACGTCGCGCTTACCCACCTGCAGGACCTCCTGCCCGGGGCCATGGCCGCGTGCTTCGGCCGAAGGCGTGAACACACGCAGGAACTCGTAGCTCAGTTCGAAACGCTCATCGTCGCCGAAAGTGATCTCGATAATGCGCGACTTCTGGTGCAGCTTGATCTCGGTGGGGGTCTTCGTGTTCTCGTCCAGGCCAGCCATGAAAGTCTCTACGCGAAGTTGGGCCAAGTATCATAGCGCAAAACGCCGAGGCTGCTGTATCAAACGACGATGAAGGTCACTCGCTCAAAATCCGGCCCTGCAGCGACAAGCCGCTGCAGCTTCACCTGGGCAACGCTGTCATGGTAGATCTGCAGCAGGCGTTCGGCATAGTACCAACCCTGCGGGATCACCAGTGTCTGCTCGACGCCGATCGCCGAAACCGCAGGCAGCAAGAAAGCGCGACTGTAAGGATCGCCATGCCCCGGCGTCTGCGGCATCGGGCGCGCCGCAATGGCCTGTGGTCGGCCAGGCAGCGCGGCGATGCCGGCGACCAGACCGCCATCCTGCTCCTGCCTCAACCAGACCAACTGAGCCAGAAAATGGGCGTTGCCGTCATGCGGACAAAGCGACAACAACTGCCCTGGTGCCAGCTTCCTGCCCGCGTTTGACCGGCTGAGCCGGAAACCGTTGGCACACTGGTCGAGTACTTCCCAGTCATCAACTGCAAAGCCCAGTTGTGCCTGACGTACGACCAACTCGCGAGTCGGGTCGGCCATGTGGCGGAAGGCAAAGAGACTGTCGAATTCCTGACGCGAATAGATGCGCGCGCTCTCCGGCTGGTTGAACTCCTTTCCGGAAACGCTGAAGTGAATGCCGGCCAAGCCCGAGCACACCTTCGAGATTCCGGACGCATTGTGGCGGCGGAAGCGGCGCGCTGCCCGCAGCAAGGACCACGGGCCGGCCAGTCGCCTGAGCAAGCGCTGACATTGCGCGGCTGTACAGTCTTCACCGAGGCCAAGCTGCGCTGGTGAAATCCTTTGCTGCAACTGCCGCCTCATCTCATTGATCTGCATCGTCAGGCGCGAAGGGTCGAGGCGACGCAGGTTTTCGGGTTGCAGGCACGCCGACGAGGCACACAGACCGGTGTCCCGCATCAGGTCGACGACATAGGTCGGCAGCGGCTCTCCCGGCACGGCGGTATGCATGCTGACCAGTGGTGACCAGTGGCTCGCCCAGCGCCGAACCAGGCCAAGCTCGCGAACGGACAGGCTGTAAGGCCCGGCAAGTTCGATCAGCAGCAGGCCGACGAAAGCGGCAGTGCAGTGCGTGCTACGGCCGAGGGGATCAAGAGAATCCGGAACAGAAAGCGTCGCCACGCCCCATTCTTCAGCGCTGGCGTAAAAGCCGTGCAGGTCCAGCCACAGTCCGCCCGGCAACTCCCGACGGGCGCGATGATGCTCGATGACCGCCATTCCCGTGTAGTAGATACAGCGATGCAGAATCAACGCCAGCCGTTCAGTCTGCGCACTATCGTCGGCGCTTTGCAACTGCGCACAGTGCGAGTAGGCACGGGCCGCCTTCAGCCAGGTGGTCACCACCTCCTGAAAAGCGGCTTCTTCGCTCGCGCCGAGCGGCAGCGGCTTGTTGATGTAGCGTCGGGCAAGATCTTCCTCTATGAAGCAGAGCGATATTCGGGTCTGTTCGAGAAGCTGTAGATAGACGTCGGCTGCCGGAGGGGACTGCAGTAGACTATCCAGGAACTGGTTCATTTCAACCACCGCCTGTTGCGAATTGGCCAACGACAGGCCCGACAGGATCCTGAAACCGGTTTGCAGGTCGGAAATTTTCATCGTAGCCGGAACCCTGGCAAAGACTGCGCTCATGATGCTTTCTCCTCGATGGCCGTCACGCGTCGCGACGTGCTAAGTCGTGCGCAGGGCAGCGATGATTCGCTCACCCAGTTGCCGCCCGTCGACCAGGCTTGGTGGCGTGAGCTGCACCCGTTGCGGTGCGGCCCAGATGGGATTGGGAAAATGCCTGTCGTCATGCCAGCGCGGGATCAGGTGCCAATGAACGTGTGGCGTCAGGTTGCCGAGACTCGCGAGATTGATCTTGTCCGGCTGATAAAGGGCGCGCAAGGCGGTTTCGACGGCAAACACCACGGTCATCAGTTGCATCCTCTCCTGGTGAGCGAGGTCGGTCATCTCGCTCAGATGCCGGTGCAAGATCACTCGGCAGAAGCCGGGATAGTCCGGGTCCGCCACCATGACGACGCGACACAGCGCGTTCTCCCACACCACTTCACCCCCTGGCGACGCACACAACTCGCACTCTTCCAACCGGTTATCGCTCACTTTGAGACTCCTTGCTGATCGTCTGGCGCCGATGCGCCGTGTTGACCGACACGATAGGCCGGTCTGGCAGCGAGCGTTAGGAACTAGGTCACGGACGGAGCAAGGAAGCTCGGCAAGGCCTGGATGGCGTCGCCCGACCCGCAACTTGTGACAGTGCAAGGGGTTCCCACCCGCCGGTCGGCGTGCAGCCGCGCTGGACGACTGCGGTCGTCGCTACAGGAGGACGCGCTCGATACCGCCGTTGTTCGCCGTAGCGACGTAGCGCGCCATCCAGTCGTCACCGAGCAGACGTTTGACGATCTCGACGACGATGTAGTCGGCTTCGGTGCCCGCGTCGTCGTTGTAGCGCGACAGGCCCTGCAGACAGGAAGGGCACGAGGTGAGCACCTTGACCTCGCCTGTAAAGCCATCGGCGCGCAGTTTGCCGGCGCCCTTCTCGATCTCCTCCTGTTTGCGGAAGCGCACCTGCGTCGACACGTCGGGACGCGTGACCGCCAGCGTTCCCGATTCACCGCAGCAACGCTCGGAGAGATCGACCCCTTGCCCCATCAACTGGTTGACCACCTTGATGCCGGGCATCGTGCGCATCGGCGCGTGACAGGGGTCATGGTACAGGTAGCGCGTGCCGCTGACGCCGTCGAGCCGAATGCCTTTCTCCAGCAGGTATTCGTGGATGTCGAGCAAGCGGCAGCCAGGGAAGATCTGCTCGAAGTGGTACTTTTCGAGCTGGTCCATGCAGGTTCCGCAGGAGACGATGACGGTCCTGATGTCGAGATAGTTGAGTGTGTTGGCCACCCGGTGAAAGAGCACGCGGTTGTCGGTGGTGATCGTCTGGCCCTGGTCGGCCTCGCCGGCAGCCGTCTGCGGATAGCCACAGCACAGGTAGCCCGGCGGCAGCACCGTTTGCGCGCCGATTTCGTAGAGGATCGCCTGCGTCGCCAGGGCGACCTGCGAGAACAGGCGCTCCGAGCCGCAGCCGGGAAAGTAGAAGACCGCGTCGCCGTCGTAATCGGGCGCGCTGACCTTGTGCGGATCGCGAATGATCGGCACGACTTTGTCGTCTTCGATGTCCAGCAGGGCGCGCGCCGTGCGCTTGGGTAGCCCGCTGGGCATCGGCTTGTTGATGAAGTGGATGATTTGTGCCCTGAGCTTTGGCGGGCCAAGGGTTGCCGGCGGCTGTCGGGTCTGGCCCTGGATCATGCCCAGCGATCTGGCCATCCGGTGCACCAGGCGTTGCGCCCGATAGCCCCAGTCGATCATCAATTTGCGGACCAGCTTGATCGTCGCCGGGTCCTTGATCGTCAGGAAAGCCATGGCGGCGGCTTTCGCCGGTACGAAACGCTTCTTCCCCTGTTCGCGCAGGAGATTGCGCATCCTGATCGAGACGTTGCCGAAATCGATATCCACCGGGCACGGCGTGACGCATTTGTGACAGATCGTGCAGTGATCGGCGACGTCGTTGAACTCGTCGAAATGCCTCAGCGAGACGCCGCGCCGGGTCTGCTCCTCATAGAGAAAGGCCTCGATCAGCAGCGAAGTCGCGAGAATCTTGTTGCGCGGTGAGTAGAGCAGGTTGGCGCGCGGAACGTGCGTTGAACAGACCGGCTTGCACTTGCCGCAACGCAGGCAGTCCTTGATCATCGTCGAGATATTGCCGATCTCCGATTGCTCCATGATCAGCGACTCGGTGCCCAGCAATGAAAACGAGGGCGTGTAGGCGTTGCTCAGGTCGGCTCCGGGCAGCAGCTTGCCCTTGTTGAAGCGTCCTTCAGGGTCCACCCTGGCCTTGTACTCGCGGAATGGGCGGATTTCGTCCTCGCTCAGGAACTCGAGCTTGGTAATGCCAATGCCGTGCTCACCGGAGACCACTCCGTCGAGCGCCCTGGCGAGCACCATGATTCGCTTGACGGCCGCATACGCACCTTGCAGCATCTCGTAATCGTCGGAGTTGACGGGAATGTTGGTATGCACGTTGCCGTCGCCGGCATGCATGTGCAGGGCGACAAACAGACGGCTGCGCAGAGTCTCCGCGTGGATCGCGCTGATGCGCTCGATCACCGGCCGGCAGACGACGCCGTCGAAGATGTCTTCCAGTTGAGGCTTGAGTTCGCTTTTCCACGACACGCGTATCGAATAATCCTGCAGGCGATGGAAAAGCGTGGGCGTGGACGCCCTGTTTTTCAGCACCCCCGCGTGCACGCCCAGAGCGGCGAACTGCGCTTCGGCTGCCGCCAGAGGCAGGTCGAGATTGTCGAACAGCCACCGCCAGCGCGCGCGAACGCCGGCGACGACGTCCAGCGCGAGCGCACGCCGCTCGCCGATGAGCAGTTCGGGGTCCAGGTCGACCTCACCACGGTGCAGCGGCAGATCGCCCCGCAACAGTTCGCTCAGCGCGTCGCAGAGCGCCAGCTTGTTCGCTATCGACAGCTCGATGTTGATGCGCTCGATCCCGTCGCAGTACTCACCCATCCGCGGCAGCGGAATCACGACGTCTTCATTCAGTTTGAAGGCGTTGGTGTGTCGTGAAATGGCGGCAGTCCGTGAGCGATCGAGCCAGAATTTCTTCCGCGTTTCGGCGTCGACGGCGATGAAGCCTTCGGCGCTGCGCAGATTGCACATGCGCACGACCTCTGAGGCCGCTGCCATCACGGCGGTCTCGTCGTCACCGGCAAGGTCGCCGATCAGGACCATCTTCGGTCGGCCGGCGGTTTCCGCCTTGCGCTTGGCTTTGGTGGCGTAGCCGACGGCGCGCAGATAGCGTTCGTCGAGGTGTTCGAGGCCGGCGAGCAGTACGCTGGCCTGCCGGCCGGCGCCGCCGGGTTTGAAGTAATCGGTGATCTCGACGATCGCCGGCACCGCTTCGCGTACCTGGCCAAAGAATTCGAGGCAGACGGTACGCGTGTGTGCTGGCATCTGGTGCAGAACCCAGCGGGCGGCAACGATCAGGCCATCGGTCCCTTCCTTCTGCACGCCCGGCAGACCGGCCAGGAACTTGTCGGTGACGTCCTTGCCGAGGCCGGCCTTGCGAAATCTCGAACCGGGAATGGCCAGGATTTCCGGCTGCCCGTAAATGGTTTTGCCATCTCTGCGGAAGCGCTTGATCTCGAAGTGCGCGACCTCCTGTTCGTGGATCTTGCCGAGGTTGTGATTGAGGCGCATCACTTCCAGCACGTGCCCGCTCGGGTCGACCATCTTCCACCACGCCAGGTTATCGAGCGCGGTTCCCCACAGCACGGCTTTCTTGCCACCCGCGTTCATGGCCACATTGCCACCGATGCACGAGGCCTCCGCCGATGTCGGGTCAACGGCGAAGACGCGGTTCACAGCCGCTGCGGCCTCCGAAACGCGGGCGGTGACCACGCCGGCGCCAGTACGGATCGTCGCGCAGGGGTGGGCGCAACCGGGCAGCAGCACTTCTTCGACGACACTCATGTCGATCAGCTTCTCGGTGTTGATCACCGCCGAAAGCGGTGTCAGCGGGATCGCGCCGCCGGTGTAACCCGTGCCGCCGCCGCGCGGAATGATCGTCAGCCCGAGTTCAATACAGCCACGCACCAGCGGGCCGATTTCGTCCTCGCTGTCCGGGTGGAGGACGACGAAGGGGTACTCGATCCGCCAGTCGGTAGCGTCGGTCACCTGCGCGACGCGGGCCAGACCATCGAAAGCGATGTTCTCCCGGCGCGTGTGCCTGGCCAGAGTTTTCCTGACTTGAGCGCGCAGCTTCGCGGTGTCGTCGAAATGCCGCTCAAAACCAGTGACCGCCGCTTCGGCGGCAGTGAGCAGTTGTCCGACCTTGTCGTTGCCCTGGCGACGCTTTTCTATCTCCCGCAGTCGGTGGCGGAGCGCGTCTACCAGGGCCACACGCCGCTCGCGGTTGGCGAGCAGGTCGTCTTCCAGATACGGGTTCCGCTGCACGACCCAGATGTCGCCAAGAACCTCGTAGAGCATTCGCGCCGAGCGGCCGGTGACGCGCTCGGCACGCAGTTCATCCAGAAGCGACCAATTCTCCGCACCGAGCAGCCGAATGACGATCTCACGGTCAGAAAACGAGGTGTAGTTGTAGGGGATCTCGCGCAGTCGTGCGTTCATCACAAGCTCCCGGCCGCTGCCAAAGGGTGGATTCTAGCGTACCCTATGCACGCTTATCACCGATGGAGAACACAAGATGAAATTGACCTCCAGTAGCCGGCTTCTTGCTGCCGGCTTTTCCGTCGCCCTGGTCGCTTGCATCACGGCGCCCCAGGGTGATGCTGGCTACACCCGATCTTCCGCGCTGCCTGCACCACCCGACCCGCAGGATAACCCGACGACGCCCGGGAAGGCGGCGCTGGGCAAGCAACTGTTCTTCGACAAGCGCCTGTCCGGCGATGGCAGCATGTCCTGCCAGGGCTGCCACTACCGCCACCTCGGATGGACAGACGGGCTGCCGCTGTCGCGCAAGGTAGGCGGCGGAATGAACACCCGCCATACGCCCAGCGTCTATGACACGGGCTACTATACTGCCTGGTACTGGGACGGTCGGGCAAAGACGCTTGAAGGCCAGGTCACGGCGGCCTGGAAAGGACAGATCGGCGCTGACCCGGCCAAGGCCGCCGCGGTCATCGCCTCCGTCCCCGGCTACCAAGCCACGTTTCAGCAGGTCTTTGCCGCCGAACCCAACGCGGACAACATTCCCAAAGCGCTGGCCGCCTTCCTGCGTACGCTCAACAGCGGCGAAGCGCCCTGGGACCGCTACACCGCCGGCGAGAAGAAGGCTGTCACCGCCGATGCGGTCGCCGGTTACGAGCTCTTCACGGGCAAGGCCGGCTGTGCCGCCTGCCACACGCCACCGCTGTTCAGCGACAGCCTGTTCTACAACGTCGGCCTGGAAGCGGGCAAGACGCCGCCTGATCTCGGCCGCTATGCGGTGACCAAGGAGGCGAAAGACACGTCGGCCTTCAAGACACCAACGCTACGTTCGGTCGGCATATCCGGTCCATACTTCCACGATGGCAGCGTCGTCAGTCTGGACGGAGCGGTACGCTACATGGCCTCAGGAGGCAAGCCGGATGCCCACAAGAGCAGCCTGCTGGTGGACCGCAAGCTCTCCGAGAAGGAAATCGGCCAACTCGTTGCCTTCCTCAACACGCTGACCAGCGAGGAAAGCTTCGTCGACCCGACGCTGCCTTGATCTCCCTGCTTCAGGGTGGCAGCATCAGGCGAAAAACGGCACCCTCGTCGTTGCCCAGTTCGACATAGCCGTGCTCGCCGGCATTGCTGTGCAGAGCAGCCACCCGGCCGGCGAGGTGCAGGCCAAGGCCGGTGCCCTCCCTGCTCAGCGGCTGCATGGCGACCGGCTGACCAAGCATCGCCGCCGGATAACCCGGACCGTCGTCGCGCACACTGAATTCCAGCCAGCCGGTACGCACGCACGCCGCCATGAGCACCCGCTGCCGGGCATGGCGCAGGGCGTTGTAGAGCGCATTGAGCAACACCATACGGACCAGGGCTTCGTCATAGAACCATATTGCGGGCGCGTCCACCAGATCAGCGCTCACGGTCAACGCGTTCTGCGGGCCGACTTCCCGCGTCAACTCCGTGAGCAGGTCAGCCGGAGTCCGCGCATCGATCTCGATACCCAGATTGCCTTTTTCCGCCTTGTACCAGGCCAGCAAGCGCGTCAGCGTAGCCGCCACTTCGAGCACCGCGTGCACGGTGTCGCGATCACCCTTTGCTTCCGCCCGACTGGCCAACACGGCCAGTCGGTTCTTGACATCGTGCAGGGTGAAAGCGGCGAGATCGCCAAAATCGATCATTTGTGCGCTTTCGCGTATTTGGCGCGAATCCGGGTCATCAACTCGGCCATGTCGGCCAGCTTGGGATGCGTCGGAGCATGCGCCTGGACGGCTTGCTGAAATGCTTGCGCCGTGCGCAGCTTGGCCGCATCGAGACCATTCTTGAAGACATCGAAAAGCAAGGCGACCGCCGCGTTGGACACCACCTGCATGTTGCCGGGCACGCGGTGCGCCGCCGCGGTAAGCATCTCGGCCGCCACACTCAGTTCCCCAGCTTTGGCGCGCAGCACCGCGTCGTCGTTGATCTTGATGATTTCTCGAATGCTCTCCTTGACCAGTTGCTTGGCAAGTTCCGGCGCGCCGTGCTCGCTCAGAACGGCCACAATGCGGCCATGCAGTTCTTTTGATTCCGGATTGCTCTGTACCAGGTTCTTCAGAATGTCCCGCGCCGCGTCCTGATTGCCGATGGTCAGACAGGCCTTGGCAACCGCCAGCAATACGGCCTCGGGAAGAGCGGATCGATCGGCCTGCGTGGCGCGCGCCAACGCTGCCGCTGCTTTGTCCGGGTGGCCCGCCTTTTGCTGCGCAACAGCCTCGATGGCTGCCAGCAGTGGATTGTTGGCGTCGTCCCTGAAGCTGGTCCTCACCTCCTCGAGCAAAGCGACGGCCCTACCGGGTTCGCCCATTTCGGTCAGAGCGTTGCCCAGGCGGGCAAAATCACTGGTTTCGCGCAGCGGCGAATGGCGGGTCCTCTTGATGACCTGGCCAAGCGCCTGTTCGACCCGCGAAAAGTCTCCGTTGACTTCAGCGGCGGTGGCAATGGCGCGGTGCCGCGCCAGCGAATTCGGCGAAACGGTACAGGCGCTATCGAGGATGGCCATCGCTGCAGCGGCGTCGCCCGTCGCCAGGTGCACCTGGCCAAGGAGGTCATAAGCCGCCATCAACCTCGGCGACTCGGCAATCAGTTCGTTGAGAGTTTCCTTGCAGCGCACCGTATCGCCCTTTTTACGTAGCGCGTGCGCCAGGCCCAGTTTGGCCCAGGGCATGGAGCGCATGACGAGGACCTGCTCGTAAAACCCCACAGCGCCCTCGGCCTGCCCGGCCTGAAGCAGGGCGTTGCCCTTGATGCGCATGACGTCAACCAGATAACGATCCCTGGCCGCGATGATTTCGTCGCAGGCGGCAATCACCTCGGCCCAGTCCCCCGCGTCCTGCATCTGATCGACCCTGGCCAGACGCTTCTTTTTCTCGAACAGTCGCTCCAGACGCATTTTCAGGGTATCGGCAGTGAAGGGCTTGAGCAGGTAGTCGTCAGGCATGCATTCCGCGGCCGTGACCACACTCTCGTAGCCCTTCTCGGCGGTGATCATCATAAACAGTACACCGCGACCAATGACGTTACGGCTGCGCAGAAACTCGAGGAATTGTTGCCCGTCCGTTCCGCCGGCCAGGTAATAGTCACACAGGATGACGTCGAAAGGCTGGGCCTTGAGCTGCTCGAGTGCGTCCTTTACGGTGCTGCTGACCGCGATGGTCTCACACCCCAGGCTTCCCACCTGGCTGCGTAGCGAACTGCGCATTTCCGGCAGATCGTCGAGGATGAGAATACGCTTGTCGCGGTAAGGGGTCTGGATGGACATGGCACGGGCACCGTTTCAAGGCAGGAAGCAAAGTATGCCAGCCAGCAGCCGGCAGGCGGTGGCTACAGAAAGGAATGAAAACCCAAGCGCACGAAACATAAGTAGTATCTGTGCCCTGTTCATTCGTGTCAAATTTCGTTAATCTCGCTCGACGTTCCCTTCTTGTATGCGCGAAGAGACGAGGGAACCTTGATTCTTTTCTTTCGGTCTACAGTTGTCCTCGGTCGCAGCACTTCGCTGGGCAAGGGTGCAGCGTCGAAGTGACAAGGGGTCGCGACAAAGCACGCAATCAGTCATACCACTTACAGGAGGGGGTCGTGAACATCGTTTCCAGACATGCCATTTGGGGTCTCTTGTCGGCGATCGGGGTATTCTCGCTCGGCACCGTGGCGCTATCGCGGGGCGAAACCATCAACGCCTTGTGGATAGTCACTGCTGCAGTTTCAATCTATCTGGTCGCCTACCGCTACTACAGCCTGTTCATCGCCGATACGGTGATGCAACTCGACCCGACGCGGGCCACGCCGGCCGTCCGCCACAACGACGGCCTGGATTACGTGCCAACCAACAAGTACATCCTGTTCGGCCATCACTTCGCGGCGATCGCCGGCGCCGGCCCGCTGGTCGGCCCCGTGCTGGCCGCGCAGATGGGTTACCTGCCGGGAACGCTGTGGATCATCGTCGGCGTGGTACTGGCCGGCGCGGTGCAAGACTTCATGGTGCTGTTTGTCTCGACGCGGCGTGACGGCCGTTCGCTCGGCGACCTCGTCAAGTCGGAACTGGGTTTCGTCCCCGGCATCATCGCCCTGTTCGGCACCTTCATGATCATGGTGATCATCCTCGCCGTTCTGGCGCTGATCGTCGTCAAGGCGCTGGCCGAAAGCCCATGGGGAACCTTCACCGTCGCCGCGACGATCCCGATCGCCATGTTCATGGGCGTCTACAACCGCTTCATCCGCCCCGGACGCGTGGGAGAGATATCGATCGTCGGCTTCGTGCTGCTGATCGCAGCGATCATCGTCGGCGGCCAAGTCGCCGAAAGTCCGACCTGGGCACCGATGTTCACCTTCGACGGCAAGCAACTGACCTGGATGCTGATCATCTACGGCTTCGTTGCGTCGGTTTTGCCGGTGTGGTTGCTGCTCGCACCGCGGGACTACCTGTCGACCTTCCTGAAGATCGGCACCATCGTCGGCCTCGCTCTGTGCATGGTCTATGTCGCACCGAACCTGCGCATGCCGGCGGTCACCCAGTTCATCGACGGCACGGGTCCGGCCTGGTCGGGCAGCCTGTTCCCGTTCATCTTCATCACCATCGCCTGCGGAGCGGTTTCGGGCTTCCATGCGCTGATCTCGTCGGGAACGACACCCAAGCTGCTCGACAACGAAAAGAATGCGCGCATGATCGGTTATGGCGGCATGCTGATGGAGTCCTTTGTCGCGATCATGGCCATTGTGGCTGCTTCGGTGATCGATCCGGGAGTCTATTTCGCGATGAACAGCCCGCCCGCGATCATCGGCAAGACCGTCGAAGGGGCGGCGCAAGTTATCTCGCAGTGGGGTTTCGTGATCACCCCCGAGGTACTGATGCAGACCGCCAGGGATGTCGGCGAGAACAGCATCCTCTCACGTGCCGGCGGTGCGCCGACGCTGGCGGTGGGAATGGCCCAGATCTTTTCGCAGGTCATCGGTGGCCACGCGATGATGGCCTTCTGGTACCACTTCGCCATCCTCTTCGAGGCACTGTTCATCCTTACCGCCTGTGATGCCGGGACGCGTGCCGGACGCTTCATGCTGCAGGATCTGCTCGGCACCTTCGTGCCGTCGTTCAGGCAGATCAACTCCTGGCCGTCCAACCTGACCGCCACCGGGCTTTGCGTCGCCGCATGGGGATACATCCTCTATCAGGGAGTGGTCGATCCACTCGGCGGCATCAACAGCCTGTGGCCGTTGTTCGGCATCTCCAACCAGATGCTGGCTGGGGTGGCGCTGATGCTGTGCACGGTCGTGCTGTTCAAACTGAAGCGGCAGCAGTACGCCTGGGTGACCATCCTGCCTGCCTGCTGGCTGCTGGTGTGCACGCTGACGGCGGGTTGGCAGAAGGTTTTCGACGCCAATCCAAAGATCGGCTTCCTCGCCCTGGCCAACAAGTTCCAGGCGGCTCTCGACAAGGGCGAGCTGCTTGCCCCGGCGAAGAGCGTCGAGCAGATGCAGCAGATCGTCTTCAACAACAAACTGGACGCTGCGCTGGCCGCTTTCTTCATTTTCGTGGTGGTCAGCATTCTCTTCTACACGGTCATCGCCTGCATGAAGGCCTTGCGCGAGGACAGGATCACCAGTCAGGAAATGCCGTATCAGGCAATGCCCACCGCGAAGGCCTGAGGTGATGTTCAACGATCTCGCCAAGGTCGGCAAGTATCTCGGGCAGGCCGCCAGATTGATGGTCGGTCTGCCCGACTACGACACCTATGTGGCGCACCTGCGCGCCACGCATCCCGAGCTGCCGGTAATGACCGAAGTCGAGTTTTTCCGCAATCGGCAGGAAGCGCGTTACGGGTCCGGACGTTCGGGCGGCTGTTGTTGACCTCCTCCCGACAGGCAGCGAAGGGCACCCGCCCTTCGCTGCCCGCGTCTCGACCACTCATGAACCAGTCTACCTGTGCTATGAAAGTCGCGAGAGCGACTCACGAATCTCCCCTCTCCCGCATGCGGGAGAGGGGTCGGGGGTGAGGGAAGCGGTCATGACGTTCATTAGCGGGGGTGTTTAGGAAGTCATGACCGTTTGCACCCCGCTGCCGGTCACCCTGCTTTCCGGCTTTCTCGGTGCCGGCAAGACGACCGTGCTCAACGCCTTGCTGAACCATGCCGACGGACTGCGTTTCGCCGTCGTCGAAAACGAATTCGGCGCCATCAACATCGACAGCCAGCTCATTTCGCGCCGCAGTGGCGGCATCATCGAGCTGACCAACGGTTGTGTCTGCTGCACAGTCAGCGCCGACCTGGTGCGCGGACTGCAGGAACTCGCCGCACGGCGCGTCGCCGGCGAACTCTCATTCGACTGGATCATCATCGAAACGACCGGGCTCGCCGACCCCGGCGCGGTGGCCCAGACCTTCTTTGCCGCGCCCGAGTTGCGCGACGACTTCATGCTCGACGGCATCGTCGTCGTCGTCGATGCGCTGCACGCACAGAAGCAGCTCGATCAACACAGCGTCGTCCAGCGTCAGGTCGGCTTCGCCGATCGCCTGCTGCTCGCCAAGTGCGATCTCGTCGATACGGACGCGATCGCCGTGCTGGCCGAGCGCCTGGCGCGAATCAATCCGCGCGCGCCACAGCAGCGACTGGCGCAGGGTCGCGCCGAACCCGGTTCGCTGCTCGGTATCGGCGGCTTCAATCTCGATGCCTCGTTGCTGGCGGCTGACGCCGATCAGCGCTCTCCTGCCCGCTTCACACCACTGGCGACTTCGACCCGAGGCGCGGTCAGATGGTCGCGCCGGCCGGCGGCGCACGACGACGAAATCTCGTCTTTCCTGCTCGAAGCGGGTGAGGTCGATCTGGACAGGGTCGGTTCGTTCGTGCAGTCCCTGATCGACGAGTTTGGCGACGAACTGCTGCGTTACAAGGGAATTCTGGCCATCCCCGATGAAAACCGAAAACTGATCTTTCAGGGCGTACAGCGCGTCGCGGGCTTTGATTACGGCGAAGTCTGGGCGCCCGAGGAGGTACGCGTTTCACGAATCGTGCTGATCGGCAAGCAGTTGCCGGAAGCGCGGCTGCGCGAAGCATTTCTGAAATCGACCATCACGCCGTCGATCGCTGATGACGGCAAGGCGCCGAAGGTGATACATTAGCGAGCACTAATACACCATCGGAGATTACCGTGCGCATGTCCACCTCACTCCTGCTTACCTGTTCTCTCGTTTCTGCAGCTCAGCTCGCCTGGGCGCAGGATACAGCGTCATTGCTCACCGATACACGCCAGACGGCGGTGCCGGTGCTGCCCAAGGTGGTCCAGGCGATGCAGACGGCGGTCAAGGAACAGGGCCCGGTTGTAGCCATCGCCGTGTGCAAGGAAAAAGCGCCGCGACTGCTGCAGGAAATGCGCCAGCAGACCGGCTGGGATATCCGCCGTGTCAGCCTGAAAACGCGCAATCCCGCCACCGGCACACCCGATGTGTGGGAAGCGCGGCAACTGGCTGACTTCGACCTCAAGGCGGCCAACGGTGCAAAGCCCAAGCAACTCGAAATCGGCGAGATCGTCACCGCGGCCGACGGCAAGCGCAGCTATCGCTACATGAAAGCGCTGCCGGTAGCCGAGGTCTGCGTGACCTGCCACGGCCCGGCGGAATTGCTCTCCGACGACCTCAAGGCAGCGCTGGCCAGGGACTACCCGCATGATCGGGCGACCGGCTATGCGCCAGGCGAGATCCGTGGTGCGCTGTCAGTCAAGCGGCCACTGTAAGCTCACTGTGCACGCCGGGCGTCTCGATCCAGCCAACGGTCATGACGAACCGCCGGAAGTCGAGGTGGTGATCGAGGTTCCGCGCGGCAGTTTCCTCAAGCGCGGTTCCAGCGGACGGGTGGATTTCGTTTCCCCCCTGCCCTGCCCGTTCAACTACGGCTCGGTGCCGAACTACCTCGGCCTCGAGGGCGATCTGCTCGACGCGCTGGTCCTCGGACCGCGCCTGCCCTTCGGCGCGCGCATCCGCGTCCGCGCCTGGGGCGCCGTGACGCTCACCGACCGCGGCCTGAGCGACGACAAGCTGATCTGCAGCGCCCACGCGCTGACGGTGGCGGAACGACGAAGCGTGTTGTGTTTCTTCCACTTCTACGCCAGATGCAAGGGGCTGCTGAACATCTGGCGCTGTCGCCCGGGTCGTAATGCCTGCGACGGCTGGTGTGCAGCCTCGCTGGCGATCGCCCGCGC
This sequence comes from Candidatus Accumulibacter aalborgensis, assembly GCF_900089955.1. Lineage (GTDB taxonomy): Bacteria > Pseudomonadota > Gammaproteobacteria > Burkholderiales > Rhodocyclaceae > Accumulibacter > Accumulibacter aalborgensis. The sequence continues at coordinate 48,380 of NZ_FLQX01000145.1, forward strand.
CCAGCCACTCAGGGAACCGTGGCCAGGACCGCGGGTAGGGTTCTGACCCGTTGCGCGCTGGCAAGCGCCGTAGGATGTGCTGACATAAGGCGAGCCGGAACCCGATGCCAGCGTCGTCGCGGTAGCCAGGCTCGTACCCGTAGCGGTAGGCCGACACGTACCAGCCGCTGCCCTGCCACTAGCCGCCGCGCAAAACGCGGGAGACGCCTCCCTGCGAACCTCGGGGGTCAAGCTGGGCACCCGCTGAACACACACCGGACCAGTGGGTACACCAGTCCAAGACGTTGCCGTGCATCTCGTACAAACCCCAGGCATTGGGCAGCGCTTCGCTGTGGGAGGCTTCAGCGTCTTCGATGCTGTGATCGATCCTGCGCATTGGCGGCCGCGACGTCGGCCGAGCCAGGTAGACCGGGCTGTTAACTGCCCTTGTCGGCAGCGCCTCCTTGATCCGGCGAGCGAGTCACGCGTCGGTCAGGTTCGGCTATAATCGAGGCTTGCCGCATGATTCGCCCCCGTAGCATGAAGGTCGTGCAGTTGATTTGTAATCATCAGGTGTTGGTTCGATTCCGACCGGGGGCACCAAAAAAATCAATCACATAGCCATGTCAATTGATCGGGCTTCTGGCTTTTCTGGCCGGCGCGTAGCCGCCGTGTAGCCAAATCCGGTCAAGCTGTAGCAAGAGAACCCGGCCATCACAGCAGGCCGGGGCTTTGCGCGAGCGTCAGGGTCAGGGCTTCGGAAACGCCGTATTAGCCGATCAGGAGATTCGCTTGCTGAATCCCGCTGCCTATGCCTGCTGTGTGCATGGAAGCCAAGCGGCGCACCTCTGCCCGCCTGAGATTGCTCCACGAACGGCAGAAAACGCCCCTCTCCTGACCCAGGACTACTCTTCGAGGCCGCCGCCGGAGCCGGCGAGTAAACGCGAGGAGGTGACCATGAGCGAGGGTAAGGGACGGACAATGGCGACCGATTTGGCCGGGGCTGGCGGCAAGATTCTCGCCGGCGGGTTTTCGCAGCGACTGGGCCGGCGGCTGACCGAGTGTGTCGCCGCCCTGGCGGCCGTGGAGAAGATTTCCTCGCCGATCATCCCCTCTATCGCCGCCTGGCGCGAACACGAGAAGATCATCTGGTACGAATATGTAGGCGCGCGCTTTCTCGCCCTTCTCGGCTGCGAGCGGGGGGAAATCGACGAGGTCTTTCGGCAGAGTATCGTCGATCGGCGGCTTTACCGCTACGCTGAGCGGGAGAGCAAGGTCGAGGAGGAGATCGTCACCCGCGCCGAGTTGCGCGGCCATCAGGCCGGTTTGCGCGAGGAGGTGGAAAAGGCGGGGGCGGTGGAGTTCGTCTATCAACTGGCCTTGCCGGGGGGAAAGAGGATCTGGCTGAAGGACCAGGCCAACATCGAGGTCTTTGTCGAGGACCGGATCTGTCTCTCCATTGGCTGCCTGACCGAGGTCAGCAAGGAGATGGAGCAGAAGGATCTGCTGGAAAAAATCGGCTATTTCGACGAACTGACCAAGTTGCCTAAACGGACCATCCTCCAACGGATCATCGAGATGAATATCGGTAATCTCCACCGCGGCCACATCAACGATTTCGTCTTTCTGTTGCTCGACCTGGATCATTTCAAGGCGGTGAACGACAGCCATGGCCATCAGGCCGGGGACCAGGTTCTGGTCGGCCTGGCGGAGGTGATGCGCGCCACCAAGCGGCATGAGGATGAGATCGGCCGCTATGGCGGCGAGGAGTTTTACGGATTCTCCATCGGCGGCCTGAAGAACGGCCTTCAATTCGCCGAGCGCTTACGGCTGGCGGTGGCCAACACCGATTTCACTTTCAATCAGGAGCGAATCCCGGTCACCGTCTCGATCGGCCTGGTCGCCGCGAGCCAACTGGCGGGGGTAGGGAAAATCAGTGCCGAGGAGTTGGTGAGGGTAGCCGATCGGCGCTTGTATGCGGCCAAGGAAGAGGGGCGCAATCGGGTGGTCTTTGAAGGCTGACCCCCCCGGAATGATCGTCCTCCTGCCATTGATCGCTGCCGACCGGTACAGGCAGCAGCGCCTAGCCGGCGCCGCCGTTCGGACGATCACTCGAACCCGGCCGCCGGTCCGACAAGGCGACGCGCTGCGCTCACGATGCTCGCGACGTTGATGGCGAAGAATTCGTAGAGTTCCGCCGCCGGGGCGGACTCGCCAAAACGGTCGATACCGACCACGGCACCGTTGCTGCCGACGTACTTCCACCACAGATCGGGATGTCCGGCTTCGACGGCGACGACCGGCAGTGACGGCGGCAGCACCTCGTGTCGGTAAACCAGCGACTGCAGATCGAAGCGACGCGTGCAGGGCATCGACACGACGCGGGCGGCGATCCCTTCCTGCCGCAGAACGGCCTGTGCCTCGACGGCCAGCTTCAGTTCCGAGCCGGTCCCGATCAGCACGATGGCTGGCGTGCCGCCGTCCGCCTCACCCAGAACATAGCCGCCGCGCCCGATGCTGCCGATTTGTTCGGCGCTCCGCTGCAGTGCCGGCAGGTTCTGCCGCGAGAGCAGCAAGCACGAGGGGCCGTCCCGCCGTTCGAGCGCCGCGGTCCACGCCACCGCAGTCTCCATGGCGTCCGCCGGGCGCCAGACATCGAGACCCGGGATCAGGCGCAGCGAAGCTGCATGCTCGATCGGCTGGTGCGTCGGGCCGTCCTCGCCAAGACCGATCGAGTCGTGCGTATAGACCATCAAGTGACGGAGCTTCATCAGCGCGGCCATGCGAATGGCGTTGCGCGCGTAGTCCGAGAAGACCAGGAAGGTCGCGGTATAGGGAATGAAACCACCGTGCAAGGCCAGTCCGTTGGCGATCGCCGTCATGCCGAATTCGCGCACGCCATAATTGACGTAATTGCCACCGGCATGGCGATTGGCGGACCGCGTACCACTCCAGTCGGTCAGGTTCGATCCGGTCAGGTCGGCCGAGCCGCCGAGCAACTCGGGCAACGCCGGAGCGATGGCTTCGATCACGTTCTGCGAAGCCTTGCGGGTCGCCACAGCGTTCGTCTGAGTGGACAACTGGTCGACCAGGGCGGCGACCCGGTCTTGCCAGTCAGTCGGCAGATCACCCTGCATGCGACGTTCAAACTCGGTCGCCAGATCGGGATAGGCGGCACGATAGGATGCGAAAGCCGTGGCCCAGCTTTGCTCGGCGGCTTCTCCCCTGGCCCTTGCATCCCAGCCACTGCGAACGTCGTCCGGGATTTCGAAGGCGGCAAACGGCCATTCGAGCTGGCGACGGGTATTGGTGACTTCACCGGCACCCAGCGGGGCACCGTGAACGTCGTGGCTGCCGCCCTTGTTCGGCGAGCCGTAACCGATCATCGTCTTGCAGCAGATCAGCGTCGGCCGCCCGGTCTGGGTCCTGGCGATGCGAATCGCCGCCTCGATCGAATCGACATCGTGACCGTCACAACGATGTACCACGCGCCAGCCGTAGGCCTCGAAGCGCTGCGGCGTATCGTCGGCAAACCAGGGTTGCACGTGGCCGTCGATCGAAATGTCGTTGTCGTCGTAGAAGACGATCAGCTTGGCCAGCGACAGACGGCCGGCCAGCGAACAGACCTCATGCGAAATTCCTTCCATCAGGCAGCCATCGCCGATAAAGGCGTAGGTGTAGTGGTCGACCACCTTGTGCCCATCGCGGTTGAAGGTCTCGGCGAGCAGACGCTCGGCCAGCGCCATGCCTACCGCATTGGCCAGACCCTGACCGAGAGGCCCGGTCGTCGTTTCGACGCCGGGAGTCACTCCCAGTTCGGGGTGCCCCGGGGTCTTTGAATGCAACTGCCGGAAGCGTTTGAGTTCCTCGATCGGCAGGTCGTAACCGGAAAGATGCAGCAGGGCATAGATCAGCATCGACCCGTGCCCGTTGGACAGTACGAAACGGTCGCGGTCAACCCAGCCGGGATTCGCCGGATTGTGCTTCAGGTGGCGGCGCCAGAGAATTTCGGCGATGTCGGCCATTCCCATCGGCATCCCGGGGTGTCCGGAGTTGGCCGCCTGGACGGCGTCGATGGCCAGGAAGCGCAGCGCGTTGGCGCAGCGGCGGCGGAACTTGCGGGATTCGGTGGGCAAGAAACTCTCCTTCAAACGGTCATGACTTGGCAAGACACCCGTGATCATGAAAGTCATGACCGTTTCCCTCTCCCCCGACCCCTCTCCCGCAAGCAGGAGAGGGGAGCTTCGCGAGTCGCTGAGGTGACTTTCATGGTAACAGGGCGCGGGAACAAGCGTCGCTAGTGGGACTGGCTGGCACCTTCAGCGCGCACGGCGCTTCTTGTCCATCAACTGCATGATCATCGGCGTGAAGATGATCTGCATGGCGAGACCCATCTTGCCGCCAGGGCAGACGATGATGTTCGGCCGCGACATGAAGGAGTTGTGCAGCATGCTCAGCAGGTAAGGAAAGTCGATGCCCTTCGGGTTGGCAAAACGAATCACCAACATGCTTTCGTCTTGCAAGGGAATATCCTCGGCAATGAACGGGTTCGAGGTATCGACCGTCGGCACTCGCTGGAAATTGACGTGCGTCTGGGAAAACTGCGGACAGATGTAGTTGATGTAGTCCGGCATTCGCCGCAGGATCGTGTCCATCACCGCTTCGGTCGAGTAGCCCCGCTGCCCCTTGTCGCGGTGGAGCTTCTGGATCCACTCCAGATTGATGATCGGGACGACACCGACGCACAGGTCGACATAACGCCCGACATCGACTGATTCGGTCCTGACGCCGCCATGCAGGCCTTCGTAGAAGAGCAGATCGGTATCGGCCGGGAGATCGGACCATTCGGTGAAAGTGCCCGGCGGTGAGCCATACTTCTCCGCTTCGGCGTCGTCGTGAACGTAGTGGCGACTCTTGCCTTGCCCCCTTTCGCCGTATTCGCGGAACAGACCTTCGAGTTCGGCCAGCAGGTTGGCCTCGGGTCCGAAGTGGCTGAAATGATGGTCACCGGCGAGGCTTTTCTCGGCCATCCTCTCGCGCATTTCCAGGCGGTCGTAGCGGTGAAAGCTGTCGCCCTCAATGATCGCGGCGTTGACCTTCTCGCGCCGGAAGATGTGTTGAAAGGCGCGGGTGACCGAGGTCGTTCCGGCGCCCGAGGAGCCGGTAATCGCGATGACGGGGTTCTTGATCGACATCTGGTGTGCCTCCGTTGCGTAAAAGGGAATGATCGGTCGCTGGCGCCAGGGCGCTCAATCGTCGCGGAACAGGGTGCGCGTCGAAAAGAGCGGCGACCGGAATGGCTGGTCCTCGCCGGTTTCATGTTCCCGGTGATAGCGTTCGATGCGTTCGACTTCATCGCGCGAACCGAGTATCACCGGCACCCGCTGGTGCAGGCTGGTCGGTTGTACGTCGAGAATACGTTCGTTGCCGGTCGACGCCAGACCGCCGGCCTGACCGACGATCATGGCCATCGGATTGGCTTCATACATCAGACGCAAGCGTCCGGGTCGGGACAAGTCCTTGCTGTCGCGCGGGTACAGGAAAACGCCTCCGCGCATCAGAATGCGATGGACTTCGGCGACCATCGACGCCACCCAACGCATGTTGAAGTCCGTCTCGCGAACGCCGGTCTTGCCTGCCAGACACTCGGCGACGTAGCGCTGAACCGGCTTTTCCCAGAAACGCTCGTTGGAAGCGTTGATCGCAAACTCGCGGGTCTCCGGCGAGATGACCAGATTGGGATGGGTCAGCAGAAACTCGCCGATGTTGCGATCGAGCGTAAAACCGTGCGTCCCGTTGCCCACGGTCAGCACGAGCATCGCCGACGGGCCATACAGCGCGTAGCCGGCGGCAACCTGCCGGCTGCCAGGCTGCAGAAAATCAGCCGCGGTCGGCTCGCCGCCACTGCCATTCTCGGGGCAGCGCAAGACGGAAAATATACTGCCGACCGACAGGTTGACGTCGATGTTCGACGAACCGTCGAGCGGGTCGAACACCAGCAGGTACTTGCCGCGCGGATTTTCGGCTGGAATCGGGTAGATGTCGTCCATTTCCTCGGACGCCATGGCAGCCAGGTGGCCACCCCACTCGCAGTGATGAATGAATGCCTGGTTGGCCAGCACATCGAGTTTCTTTTGCGCCTCGCCCTGCACGTTCTCACTGCCCTGATCGCCGAGCACACCCGCCAGCGAGCCACGCGAGACGCCCTGTGCAATCGCCTTGCAGGAACGAACGACATCGCTGATGAGCATCGAAAAATCGCCGGCCAGCGCCGGATTCCGGCGCTGCTCCTCGATCAGGAACTTGTTGACATTGGTGCGTCCGCATAGCATGGCGATACTCCTGGCGATGAAACTCTCGTTGGTCCAAAGATTGACCCGATTCTAGTGCTCTGATGCAAAAACGCTAGTTAAACATATTGTTCATTTTCGTTAAGAAAACCTAATCAATAAGAAACACACCATCATCACTTGCGCTGGCGAAGATAGCGGGTGCTGAACACAGAAACGCGGGAAAACTTCGCCGATGTGGCATGCTTGCAGGCTGGCATGCCAACCGATAACAGCAATGATCCTAGAAACCTCTGTTGATGACACGAGAGCCCTTCGACACGCCCGCTACGCGGGCTGCTCAGGGCGAACGGAAGCTCACCCGTTGGGTGAGCCGAAAAAATCCCGTTCGTGCTGAGCCTGTCGAAGCATGAACGGGACTTTCCCCCGCCAACAGAGGTTTCTAGGATGATCGACGACCTCAAGAAGACCCTGTGGGCCACGGCCGACAAGCTGCGAGCCAACATGGACGCGGCTGAATACAAGCACCTGGTCCTCGGCCTGATCTTCGTCAAGTACATCTCCGACACCTTCGCCGCCCGCCGGGATGAGTTGACCCGGCGCTTTGCCGACACCTCGGACGAATACTTCCTGCACGACGTAGACGACGAACTCCTGGCCGAAGAACTGGAAGACCGCGATTACTACAAGGCAGTGAACGTCTTCTGGGTTCCCGAAACCGCCCGCTGGGAGAAGCTGCGCGCTGCCGCCAAGCAGCCGGACATCGGCAAGCGCATCGACGATGCGCTGACCATCGTCGAAACGGAAAACCCCAGGCTCAAGGGAATCCTCGACAAGCGCTACGCGCGCGCCCAGTTGCCCGACGGCAAGCTCGGCGAACTGGTCGATCTGGTGTCCACCATCGGCTTCGGCGACGACCCCGGCCAGGCGCGCGACGTGCTCGGGCAGGTCTATGAATACTTCCTCGGCCAGTTCGCCAGCGCCGAAGGCAAGAAAGGCGGCCAGTTCTACACGCCGGCCTCCATCGTCAAGACGCTGGTCGCGGTGCTCGCCCCGCACCACGGCAAGATCTACGACCCCTGCTGCGGCTCCGGCGGCATGTTCGTGCAAAGCGAAAAGTTCATCGAAGCGCACGGCGGCAAGCTGGGCGACGTGGCCATCTACGGGCAGGAATCCAACCCGACGACGTGGCGGCTGGCGGCAATGAACCTCGCCATTCGCGGCATCGACTTCAACCTCGGCCGCGAACCCGCCGACACCTTCACCCGGAACCAGCACCCGGATCTCCGCGCCGATTTCATCCTCGCCAATCCGCCGTTCAACGTCAGCGACTGGTGGCACGGCAGCCTGACCGGCGACCCGCGTTGGGAATACGGTGACCCACCCGCCGGCAACGCCAACTACGCCTGGTTGCAGCACATGCTCTACCACCTGAAGCCAACCGGCCGCGCCGGCATCGTTCTGGCCAATGGCTCGATGAGTTCGAGTCAGAACAGCGAAGGCGAGATCCGCCAAGCGATGGTCGAGGCCGACGTAGTCGAGGTGATGATCGCCCTCCCCGGCCAGCTCTTCTTCAACACCCAGATCCCCGCCTGTCTGTGGTTCCTCTCCAGGCAGAAAGCTGCCCGTCCGGGGGAAGTGCTGTTCATCGACGCCAGGAAGCTGGGCCGCATGATCAGCCGGGTGCAGACGGAGTTTACCGATGAAGTCATCGACCGCATTGCCGGCACCGTCGCTGCCTGGCGTGATGAGGCGGACGCCGATGACTATGAGGACATCCCTGGCTACTGTCGCAGCGTGAATTTGGCCGAGATCGCCGAACATGGCCACGTCCTTACTCCTGGGCGCTACGTGGGTGCGGAGGCCGTCGAAGACGATGGTGAGCTCTTCGCCGAGAAGATGCTGAAGCTGACCGAGAAGCTGGGCGAACAGATGGCCAAGGGAGCGGAACTCGATGCCTTGATCCGGAAGAAGCTGAGGGGGCTGGGGTATGAGTTCTGAGCCTGTTCGGTCACTCCGAGACTTTGTTAGCCTGCAACGCGGTACAACCTACAAGGGGAATCTGGTTGGTTTGCCAGGTCCCGTTTTGCTTGGATTGGCATCAATAGAGGCTAATGGCGGGTTCCGTCATGGAGGATTCAAAACATACGGAGGCGATTGCCCTGAGAAGATTTCGCTGAAATCGAGCGACTTGTATGTGTCGCTAAAGGATGTGACCCAATCAGGAGACTTGCTTGGGTCCGTATCACGGGTTCCTGCTGAAATTAAATCTGGGCGCCTGACACAAGACACAGTCAAGCTGGTTTTCGACGGCCTCCAGATTAAAAGAGAGTACATCTACTGGCTGCTGAGAACTCCTAATTATCGTGAATACTGCCGTGGTTGCGGGACCGGCACTACAACACTTGGCTTAGCTCGGGACGACTTCCTCAACTATACCGTCCCCCCTCCAACTCCGGCGGACCTTGTGCTAGTGGAGGTACTTGAGGGGGTTGAGAAGCGCATCACCCTCCTGCGTGAAACCAACGCCACTCTCGAAGCCATTGCACAGGCGCTGTTCAGATCATGGTTCGTCGATTTCGATCCTGTCCACGCCAAGCAGCAAGGGCTTGAACCGGAAGGGATGGACGAGACTACCGCCGCACTATTTCCTGACAGCTTCGAGGAATCTGAACTTGGCTTGGTGCCACGGGGGTGGCGGGTGGCCCCATTTGGGGATGTCGTCGACAGCGTTGGTGGCGGCACACCTGACACGAAAGAGCCAAGCTATTGGCAACCCGGTGTGTATTGCTGGACGACTCCCAAGGATTTGTCTGGTATTCAAGTCCCGGTATTGCTGACCACCGAACGTAAAGTCTCAGCCAAGGGATTGGCGAAGGTGAGTTCAGGACTTTTGCCGGCAGGCACGCTTCTGATGTCTTCGCGCGCGCCCATTGGCTATCTTGCCATTACGGACATTCCCTTGGCGATCAATCAGGGTTACATCGCCATGCGGCCCAATAGCGAATTACCGCCTCTGTACATGTTGTTTTGGTGTAAGGAGAACATGGAGGTAATCAAGAGACGAGCCAATGGCTCGACGTTCATGGAAATCAGCAAGAAATCATTCCGCCCAATTCCTGCACTCGTGCCCTCGACGCCAGTGATAGCTGCGTTTATTGGTATAGCGGGCGCCCTGTTTGAGCGCTTGGTCGAAAATGAGAAACAGGCCCAAACCCTTTCCACCCTCCGCGACACCCTGCTCCCCCGCCTGATCTCCGGCCAACTGCGCCTACCGGAAGCGGCGGCGATACTTGAGGAGGCGACCGCATGACACCGACCCCGCCCGCCCTGCCCGAGGGCTACGCCGACTGGCTAAAGCAACTCAAGAGCGACATCGCCCGCGCCCAGCAGCGCGCTGCGCTGGCGGTCAATGGCGAACTGGTACAACTCTACGGCCGCATCGGCCGCGACATTCTGCTGCGGCAGGAGGCGCAGGGCTGGGGGGCGAAAGTGATCGACCGGCTGGCCAATGACCTGAAAGATGCTTTCCCGGACATGCGTGGCTGGTCGTCCAGCAACCTCAAGTACATGCGGTTTTTCGCCCAGCATTGCCCGGAGGGCCGATTTGGTCAGCAGCCTGCTGACCAATTGCCGTGGTTCCACATTGTGACCCTGCTGACCAAACTGGAGACTGCTGCCGACCGTGAATGGTACGCCGGACAGGCGGTGCAGCAGGGCTGGTCGCGCACGACGCTGGAACTGAGCATCAGGAACCGCCTGCGTCAACGCCAGGGGGCTGCGGTGAGCAATTTCATCGCGCGTTTGCCGTCGCCGGATTCGGCGCTGGCGCATGACACCCTGAAAGACCCGTATCTGTTCGATTTTCTCGGCCTGGGTGACGACGCGCAGGAGCGCGAGATCGAGTCCGGGCTGATTCGCCACATCACCCGCTTCCTGCTAGAACTGGGCGCCGGCTTCGCCTTCGTCGGCCGGCAATTCCGGCTCGAAGTAGCTGGTGACGAGTTCTTCATCGACCTGCTCTTCTACCACACTCGCCTGAAACGCTACGTGGTGGTCGAACTGAAGGCCACCGCTTTCAAGCCGGAACACGCAGGCCAACTCAATTTTTACCTTTCCGCCGTCGATGCACAGATCAAGGCGGAGGACGACAAACCGACCATCGGCCTGTTGCTGTGCAAGCAGCAGAACCGACTGGTCGCGGAATACGCGCTGTCCGGCATTGAAAAACCCATCGGCGTGGCCGAATACCAGTTGCTGCGCGACCTGCCGGAGACTCTGGGGCGCAATCTGCCGAGCATTGCCGAGATTGAAGCGGAATTGGCTGGCGAACTGGGTGAGAGCGGTGAGGTGAACGAACCGACATGAGCGAAGACCAGCTCGAACGGGAAGCCCTTGGCTGGCTGGCCGAGGTCGGTTACACGCCGCTGCGCGGCCTGGACATTGCCCCCGATGGCGTCCGCCCGGAGCGCAGCGACTACCGGCAGGTGCTGTTGCGGCAACGCCTGCGGGCGGCGATCGGTCGGCTGAATCCGGGCATTCCTGCAGCGGCGCGTGAGGAGGCCCTGAAACAGCTGGTCGATCTCGGCATTCCTTCCCAACTCGCCGCCAACCGGCGTTTCCACCAACTGCTGGTGGCGGGGGTTCCCGTGCAGTATCAGAAAGACGGGGAAACACGGGGTGACTTCGTGCGGCTGATCGACTGGGCCGAAGCGAAGAAAAACGAGTGGCTGGCAATCAACCAGTTCTCGATCAAAGGCCCGCAGCACACCCGCCGGCCGGACATCATCCTGTTCGTCAATGGCCTGCCACTGGTCCTTCTGGAGCTGAAGAACCCGGCCGACCAGAACGCCGACATCTGGAAAGCCTACAACCAGATTCAGACCTACAAGGAACAGATCCCCGACGTTTTCCAGTACAACGAGCTGCTGGTCATAGCCGATGGCAGCGAAGCACGGGCAGGTTCGCTATCCGGTAATGCCGAGCGTTTCATGCAGTGGCGCACCATCGACGGCGTCATGCTCGACCCGCTGGGGCCGTTCAACGAGCTGGAAACCCTGGTCCGCGGCCTGCTCGCCCCGGCCATTCTGCTCGACTATCTGCGTTTCTTCGTGCTCTTCGAGGACGATGGCACAACGCTGATCAAGAAGATCGCCGGCTATCATCAGTTCCACGCCGTGCTGGCCGCCATCGTTCAGGTGGTGACGGCGTCGCGTCCCGGCGGCAGCCAGAAAGGGGGCGTCGTGTGGCATACCCAGGGCAGCGGCAAGAGCATCACCATGATCTGCTTTGCTGCCCGAGTCATGCGTGAAGCGGCGATGGAGAACCCGACAATCGTCGTCATCACCGATCGCAATGATCTCGACGGGCAGTTGTATGGCGTCTTTTCGCTGGCCCATGACCTCCTGCGTGAGCAGGCGGTACAGGCTGAAACGCGGCATGATTTGCGTGCCAGACTGAGTAATCGGCCTTCGGGCGGTATCGTCTTCGCCACCATCCAGAAGTTCATGCCCGGTGAGGATGAAGACACTTATCCGCTGCTCTCCGATCGCCACAACATTGTCGTGATTGCCGACGAGGCGCACCGCACGCATTACGGTTTCTCGGCGGAGATGAAGCTGGTCAAGGCACCACAGGGTGTTCAGGAAGCCCCGATCAGTGCTCTGACACGCTATCAGGTCGGCTACGCCCAGCACCTGCGCGATGCGCTGCCCAACGCCACCTTCGTGGCCTTCACCGGCACGCCGGTATCCCTGGAAGACCGAGACACGCGTGCCATTTTTGGCGACTACATCCACGTCTACGACATGCAGCAGGCCAGGGAGGATGGCGCTACGGTTCCCATCTACTTTGAATCGCGTCTGGCCAAACTGGCATTGAAGGCAGAAGACTTTCCGCAGATCGACGCCGATGTCGATGAACTCGCCGAGGACGAAGAAGACAGCCAGAAAGCCAGGCTGAAGAGTCGCTGGGCCGCACTGGAGAAAGTGGTCGGTACAGAACCGCGTATCGCCAGCGTCGCTGCCGACCTGGTGGCGCACTTCGAGGAGCGCAACAAGGCACAGACCGGCAAGGCGATCATCGTCGCCATGAGTCGTGAGATTTGCGTCCATCTCTACGACGAAATCATCAAGCTGCGCCCGGATTGGCACGATGCCGACCCGGAGAAAGGCGCCATCAAGATCGTCATGACTGGATCGCCCAGCGACAAAGCGATGCTGCAACCCCATCTCTACAGCGCTCAGATCAAAAAACGACTGGAGAAACGCTTCAAGGACCCCATGGACCCCCTGCGGCTAGTCATCGTGCGTGACATGTGGCTGACCGGATTCGACGTTCCGTGTGCGCATACGCTCTACGTCGACAAGCCGATGAGGGGCCACAACCTGATGCAGGCGATTGCCCGCATCAACAGGGTGTTCAAGGACAAGCAGGGCGGACTGGTGGTGGACTACATCGGCATCGCCAACGAGCTGAAGAGTGCCCTGAAGGAATACACCACCAGCAAAGGTCGAGGCCGACCAACAGTCGATGTTCATGAAGCCTATGCCGTTCTCGAAGAAAAGCTCGACGTGCTGCGGGCACTGTTGCACGGCTTCGACTACAGCGATTTTCTGACGGCAGGCCATAAGCGGCTGGCTGGCGCCGCCAACCATGTGCTGGGACAGAAGGATGGGAAGAGACGTTTTGCCGATACGGCTCTGGCCATGAGCAAGGCATTCTCCCTTTGTTGCACACTGGATGAGGCCAAGGCCGTTCGCGAAGAAGTCGCCTTCTTCCAGGGCGTCAAGGTGTATCTGACCAAGCCTGATATCAGCCAGAAGAAAAAGACTGATGTAGAGCGTGAACTGGCTATCCGCCAGATCATCGGCTCGGCGGTGGTGTCGGAAGAAGTCGTCGACATCTTCAATGCTGTCGGGCTCGACAAGCCGAACATCGGCATCCTTGATGAAGCCTTCCTTGCCGAAGTGCAGAACCTGCCGGAGCGCAATCTGGCGATTGAACTTCTGGAGCGGCTGCTGGAAGGCGAAATCAGGTCCCGCTTTGCCGGCAACATCGTGCAGGAGAAGAAATTTTCCGAACTTCTGGCCAACGTCATCACGCGCTACCAGAACCGGGCCATCGAGACGGCACAGATCATCGAAGAACTGATCGAGATGGCGAGGAAGTTCAAGGCAGTCGCCGAGCGGGGGGACGAACTGGGTCTCACGGAAGACGAAATCCGCTTCTACGACGCACTGGCCAACAACGAATCAGCCGTGCGCGAACTCGGCGACGAGACGCTCAAGAAAATCGCCCATGAACTGACCGCGAACCTGCGCCGGAACCTGAGCGTCGACTGGTCGCAGCGAGAAAGCGTGCGCGCCAGGCTACGCCTGATGGTCAAGCGCATCCTGCGCAAGTACAAATACCCGCCGGACCAACAGGAGTCGGCGGTGGAACTCGTCCTGCAACAGGCGCAAGCCTTGGGCGAAGCATGGCTGTGAGGGCTGCAGTGGCCGCCGAAAGTCGGCACGACCTCACGTGGCGTCCATTGATTCTCGATAATCAATGAGAAACGCCACCATCCGGCAACTGCAGATTTTCTCGGTGGCCGCCACCCATCTCTCGTTTGCCCGGGCGGCGGAGAAACTACATCTGACGCACGCTGCCATCTCGTTGCAGATCAAGCAACTGGAGGAAGTCTCCGGGGCACTGTTGTTCGAGCGGATCGGCAGACGCGTCTTTCTGACCGAGGCGGGGGAAATCCTCCTTGACCATACGCGCCAGATCCTGCAGTCACTGAAGGAAGCAAACGAGGCGCTGCTGGCGCTGAAGGGGCTGCGCGGCGGACGCATCGCCGTTGCGGTCGCCAGCACTGCCGAGTACTTCGCGCCGGGACTGCTCGCCGAGTTTCGCAAGGTGCAGGCCGACGTGCGTATCCGCCTGGTGATCGACAACCGCGACACGGTGAGCCGCCTGCTCGCCGGCAACGAGGTGGATCTCGCGATCATGGGTCGACCGCCCGCCGGACTCGACGCCACGGCCGTCGCCTTTGCCCCGCACCCGCTGGTGATCGTGGCCAGTGCGGACCATCCCTTGAGCAAACTACCCAATGTCGCCGTCGAAGACCTCGAAAGCGAAACGCTGATCGTTCGCGAAACCGGGTCGGGGACGCGCTCGGCAATGGAAGAGTTCTTTCACGAGCGTTCGATCAAACCGCGCATCGGAATGGAGATGGCCAGCAACGAGGCCATCAAGCAGGCGGTTATCGCCGGGCTGGGCATCAGCTTCATATCCCAGCACACGCTGGGACTCGAACTGAGCGCCGAGCGTCTGACCATCCTCAAGGTCGAGGGAACGCCGGTGATCCGCCGCTGGCACATCGTCCGCCACAAGAGCAAGCACCTGACCCCCGCCCTGGCCGCGTTCTGGGACTTCGTCCTCGAGTTCGCTCCGGGTTATCTGAGAAAGCTGGTCTGCTGACAGCGCTGCAATCAGGCAAAACCGGTTTGTACTGCCTCGGGTATCGACACTCGGGGAGGCTGCGGGCGATCAACCGTAAAAACGATCCGGGCAATACATCCGGGTGGCTGGTCACCCTTCGCGTCTCTGCTATTCGGGCGCAGACTGGCTGCTGCCTCGTGCAGTTCGGCGATCTCGCGAACGATCGCCAGGCCCAGGCCACTTCCCTCACCATCCGTTCCCTCACCCCGGTAGAACCGGTCGAAGACCTTGTGGGATTCCTCGTCGGAAATCCCCGGTCCGCTGTCTTCAATCTCGAGCAGAGCGAAGTCGCCCTGCGCCACCACGCGCGCGGTCACCCGTCCGCCGGCCGGGGTATACCGCAGGGCATTGTCGAGCAGATTGTTGATCATCTCGCGCAACAAGAAGGCACTGCCCCGAATCAGCACCGCGCCAGCCGGCTCGTAGCCGAGATCGATTTGCTTGTCAAGCGCCTGGACCACCCAGGTCTCGACGATTTCCCGCAGCAGTTGATCGAGATCGAGCGGCACCAGCGACTGCTGCGCGAGCCCGCTCGCTTCGGCGCGTGCCAGCACCAGCAACTGATCAACGAGGTGCGAAGCCCGATCGACGCCGATCAGGATCTGTCTTAGCGCGTGCCGCAATTCTGCCGGGTCGCTCTCGCGCATCGCCCACTGCGCCTGCGTCTTCAGGCCGGTCAGCGGAGTCCGCATCTGATGGGCGGCATCAGCGATGAAACGCCGCTGAGCATCCACATTGAGCTGCATTCTTCCCAGCATGGAGTTGAACGCTTCGGTCAGCGGTCGCAATTCTTCAGGGACGCGACGCAGCGCGATCGGCGAGAGATCAGCTTCGCGACGCGCCTGAATGCGGTCGCGCAGACGGGTCAGCGGACGCAATCCCTGGGTCAGACCGAACCAGACCAGCACGACGGCGAGTGGAATGATCACGAACTGCGGCAGGATCACGCTGGCAATGATCTTGTTCGCCAGTTGTGAGCGCTTTTCCGTCGTTTCACCCACTTCAATCAGCACCCAGCGATCGGCTGGCGCATCGACATCGAACAGGTAGAGGTAGGCAACGCGCAGCGCCTGGCCGCGGTACTCGTCATCGCGAAAGCGGATGTCGCCGTGATCGTTCTTCAGGAACTCGTCAGGGCGCTTCGGCGCCGGCAGTTCGCGGTCACCGGCGATCAGCGTGCCGTCACGGTCGATCAGATGAAAATAGACGTTATCGATCTCGTCCGAGCGCAGGAATACCTGCGCCATTCCGGGCAGCGCGAGCTGCGGGTGCCCATTCGCGAAACTGACCTGGCGCGAAATGGTGGCCACATGTTCGCGCAACGACTGATCGTAGGGAAAGCCGACCACGCTGTTGGCAAAATAATGCGTGAAGGCTATGCTGATCGGCCACAAGAAAAGCAGCGGCGCCAGCATCCAGTCCAGAATCTCGCCAAACAGCGAGCGCTGGTCGTCAGGACTTTCTCTCTTCGGCCGGTTTCTCAAGATAGTAGCCGAGCCCACGCACGGTAATGATGTTCGCTCCGGTTGATTCGAGCTTCTTGCGCAGGCGGTGGACATACACCTCGATGGCGTTGTGGCTGACCTCCTCGCCCCACCCGCAAAGGTGATCAACCAACTGGTCCTTGCTGACCAGTCTCTTTGCCCGCAACAGAAGAATCTCGAGCAGGCCCAGTTCACGCGCGGAGAGTTCGAGCATTTCGCCATTCACCAACGCGCAGCGGTCCGACTGATCGAAAGTCAGTGAGCCGCACTGGATCATCCGCGAGGTCCCTGATGATCGACGGCACAGCGCCCGCACACGGGCTTCGAGTTCGGCCAGTTCGAAGGGCTTGGCCATGTAGTCGTCAGCGCCGAGATCGAGTCCCTTGACCCGATCGTCGATACCATCGAGCGCCGTCAGGATCAATATCGGCGTGCTGGAATTGCGCGCCCGCAAACGACGCAGCACGTCCAGCCCGGGAAGCCTGGGCAGGCCCAGATCGAGGATCAGCAGGTCGTAGGCGTTGGTCATCAGCGCCGTATCCGCGTCGACGCCATTGTCGGCGCAATCGATCGCATAGCCCGCGTGCCGCAGTGAGCGGCAAAGGCCATCAGCAATGATTCTGTCATCCTCAGCGAGAAGAATACGCATGATTTTCGGTTCTTCGCCCGGCGTACGTAAGCTCGTTGTAAGCCCCCGCTTTTATGCTACGCACGCTGTTCTCCTTTTATGGTCCTGGAGTTCTGGTTGCAGCCCGAACTCGGGGAGTGCCCAACGACTGCACCGGGTGCTCCCCGCCACTTTTTGCCGAACCGCAGCACGCGGACCACGACGACGCCATTCTGGCCCTGCCGCATCTGGCCACGTTTTCGCGCCGCTTCTCTCGGGGCAGCAGAGCGCTCGTCCGCACTCTGCGAGTGTAACAAAACTCAGAGCACCGTCTGCGCCAGTTTCACCCAATAGCTCACGCCAAAGGGCAAGATCTCGTCGTTGAAGTCGTAATGCGGATTATGCAGGGTGCAGCCGCCCGTGCCGGGGCCATTGCCCAGCCAGACGTAGCAACCCGGTCGCTCGCGCAGCATATAGGCAAAGTCCTCGGCTCCCATCGAGGGGAGTTCGTTGTCGCGAACCTTGCCGGGACCCAGCAATTCGCTCGCGACGCGCCGGCAGACCTCGGTTTCGGCCACACTGTTGACCGTGGGTGGATAGCAATGGTCAAAGCGCACCGAGATCTGCGCCCCGAAAGCGCTGGCGATTCCACTGCAAAGCCGTTCAACCGCGTGCTCGACCAGATCCTGGGTTGCGGCATTGAAACTGCGGATGGTGCCGCGCAGAACGGCGTCGTCGGGGATGATATTCCATGCTTCACCGGCGTGGATCTGCGTCACGCTGACCACCGCCGACTCGCAGGGATGCACGTTTCTGGCGACGACGGTCTGCAGCGCCAATACCAGTTGGCTGCTGACGACCAGCGTATCGACACCCTCGTGCGGCATGGCCGCATGACAACCGTGCCCGCGCACGATGATTTCGAAAGCACAGGTGCCGGCCATCACCGAACCCGGCATCACCGCCATTTCACCGACCGGGATACCCGGCCAGTTGTGCAGACCAAAAACCGCATCCATCGGAAATTCAGCGAACAGTCCATCGGCGATCATTACCGCGGCGCCTCCCTCGGACTCTTCGGCGGGCTGAAAGATGAAATAGACGGTACCGTTGAAATCCAGATCTTCCCTGTGTTCGGCCATGTAGCGTGCGGCGCCGAGCAGCATCGCGGTGTGGCCGTCGTGTCCGCAGGCATGCATGTGCCCCTCGTGTCTCGAACGGTGTGGGCAGTCATTCTTCTCCAGCAAGGGCAGCGCGTCCATATCGGCACGCAGACCGATCGCACGCGGACTGTTCCCCCGGCGCAAAATGCCGACGACGCCGGTTCTGGCCAGTCCTCGGTGCACCTGCAATCCATAGCTGGTCAACTCGCGAGCGACCAGCTCGGCGGTCCGCGTCTCGTGGAAAGCGAGTTCAGGGTAAGCGTGGATGTCACGCCGAATCGTCGCGAGTTCGGCGAGAAAAGGGATGTTCAGCGTTGTCATGGGCCCTGACCTGAGAAATTGGCGTACTCAGTGTATCAGTGTATGCGAGAGTGACTTGTTGTGGAGCAAGGCATCCGTTATGCTTCGTAACATGCATCTCGTTCTCATCAGCGGCCTGTCCGGCTCAGGCAAATCGATCGCGCTCAGAGTGCTTGAGGACGCCAATTACTATTGCGTGGACAACCTGCCTTCGCGCTTGTTGCAGCCGCTTGTCGAGCAACTCGACCAGCAGGGCTACGACAATGTCGGCGTGGTGATCGATATCCGCGGCGGCGATAGTGTGGCGATGCTGCCCCTGCAGCTTGACGCCCTGCGCGCCGACGACCTCGAACTGCAGTTCCTGTTCCTCGACGCGCAGGACGGAACGCTGATCAAGCGCTATTCCGAAACACGCCGTCGACATCCGCTGGCCAGCGACCTGCTGACGCTCACCGAAGCGATCGTCGAGGAACGCCTCCGCCTTGCTGGCCTGGCAGCGCTCGGACACCATATCGATACCAGCGGCGTCAAGGCCAGCGTACTGCGCGAGTGGGTCCGCCAGTTCGTGAACATGGAGGCTTCCGCAGACCCCTGTCAGGGTCTGACGCTGTTGTTTGAATCGTTCGGCTTCAAACACGGCATTCCGCTCGACGCCGATCTGGTGTTCGACGTGCGTTGCCTGCCCAATCCGCACTATGACCCCAACCTGCGCCCGCTGACCGGCCTCGACGCGCCGGTCATCGACTTCCTTGAGGCTGAATCCGACGTGCTGCGCATGCGCGGCGACATTACCGCTTTCGTGCGTGCGTGGCTGCCCTCGTACGTGCAGGACAGCCGCAATTACCTGACCGTAGGCATTGGCTGCACGGGCGGTCAACATCGCTCGGTTTACCTGGCCGAGTGGCTGGGGCGTGAGTTTCGCAACTGCGCGCGCGTACTCGTCCGGCACCGCGAGATGCGCTCGCTGACGACGCCTTCTCGTGCCGCGCCATGATGCTCTGGGTCGGGCTGCTCAGGCCTGGCGACTGGCTGGTCATGGTGTTTGGCCTGGTGGTCTGTGGGGCAGCGTTTCCGTTGGCCTGGCAGGCCGGCAGCGCTGAAAAAGCGATCGTCCGGCAGGGCGGCGAGGTCTTCTCGGAACTCGACCTGTCGCGCAATCGCCGAATCGACGTGCCGGGTCCATTGGGTATCACGACCGTCGTCATCGACCAGCGTCGAGTACGCGTTGCCTCGGACCCCGGCCCCCGCCAATACTGCGTGCGTCAGGGCTGGCTGGCGCGCGCCGGCGAGATCGCCATTTGCGCTCCAAATCAGGTGAGCGTTGAGGTTCAGGGGAGCAAACGGCCTTACGATTCGCTGTCCTACTGAAGCCGAGCCGCCGAGCTACCAGACCGGCCGCGAAGGTGCCTCGCCGCAGTAATTGCCGAAGCCGGTTATGGGTTATAATCCGCCGCTCAATCCGAGGAGCGCTGCAGGGCCGTCGATCGATGGTTTCAGGCTCGGATTCCTTGAACGGCGCTCATCCAACCAACCCGTGCCGGGTATGGGAAGATGGGTGAACGCCCGCTGAAATTCTCCAGCAGGGCACATGCCACGACTTCTCTGCCCCGGTCACAGTCATGATGGAGCCCTACTGTGATGGATGCTTTTGCCCAGACTCAAGACTACGTGATTGCCGACCTCGGCCTGGCCGAGTGGGGCCGCAAGGAAATCCGTATCGCGGAAACCGAAATGCCGGGCCTGATGGCGATTCGCGAAGAGTTTGCCGCGGCCAGGCCGCTTCAGGGAGCCAGAATCACCGGCTCGCTGCACATGACCATCCAGACGGCGGTGCTGATCGAGACGCTGACCGCTCTCGGCGCCGACGTGCGCTGGGCGTCGTGCAACATCTTCTCGACGCAGGACCACGCCGCCGCAGCCATCGCCGCATCCGGCGTTCCGGTCTTCGCCGTCAAGGGTGAGTCGCTGCAGGACTACTGGGATTACACGCACCGCATCTTCGAATGGTCCGGCGGGGGCTACAGCAACATGATCCTCGACGATGGCGGTGACGCGACCCTCCTCCTGCACCTCGGCGCCAGGGCCGAAGGCGATCCTGCAGTTCTCGCCAATCCAACGTCCGAGGAGGAAACCATCCTCTTCGCGGCGATCAAGGCCAGGGTGAACAGCGATCCGACCTGGTACTCGACGCGCCTGGAGGCGGTCAAGGGAGTGACCGAGGAAACCACCACGGGCGTCCATCGCCTCTATCAGATGCACGCCCGCGGCGAACTGAAGTTCCCGGCGATCAACGTGAACGACTCGGTCACCAAGTCCAAGTTCGACAACCTGTACGGTTGTCGCGAGTCGCTGGTCGACGGTATCAAGCGCGCCACCGACGTCATGATCGCCGGCAAGGTCGCCCTGATCGCCGGTTACGGCGACGTCGGCAAAGGCTCGGCGCAGGCCATGCGCGCCCTTTCCGCGCAAGTATGGGTCACCGAAATCGACCCGATCTGCGCCCTGCAGGCGGCGATGGAAGGCTACCGCGTAGTGACCATGGACTACGCTGCCGACAAGGCCGATATCTTCGTCACCTGTACCGGCAACTACCATGTGATCAACCATGAACACATGCGCAAGATGAAGGATCAGGCGATTGTCTGCAATATCGGGCACTTCGACAACGAAATCGATGTCGCATCGGTCGAAGGCTACGCCTGGGAAGAGATCAAGCCGCAGGTGGACCATGTGATTTTCCCCGACGGCAAGCGAATCATCCTGCTCGCCAAGGGTCGCCTGGTCAACCTCGGCTGCGGCACCGGGCACCCGTCGTACGTGATGAGTTCCTCGTTCGCGAACCAGACGATCGCCCAGATCGAACTATTCTCGCGCACCGCCGACTACCCGGTGGGAGTCTACACGCTGCCGAAGCATCTCGACGAAAAGGTCGCTCGCCTGCAACTCAAGAAGCTGAACGCGCAGCTCAGCGAACTGACCGACCAGCAGGCGGCCTACATTGGCGTGCCCAGGGAAGGTCCGTACAAATCCGACGCCTACCGCTACTGATGCCGGACTCCGACAAGGGCTTGCCATGCGCCTGATCGTGGTCTGGTTGATCAACGCCTGCGCGCTGCTGGCCGTCGCCTACCTGATGCCATCGATCCACGTGGCGTCGTTCGCTTCGGCGCTGATCGCGGCGCTGGTGCTCGGGTTGGTGAACACCGTCCTGCGCCCCTTGTTGATCCTGCTGACGCTGCCGGTGACGGTGCTGACGCTAGGTCTTTTCCTTGTCGTGCTGAACGGCCTGATGTTCTGGCTGGCCGGTTCGCTGCTGGCGGGCTTCGTCGTCGGCGGCTTCTGGTCAGCGGTGTTCGGCGCCATTCTCTACAGCATCTTCTCGTCGATCCTTTCCTCGCTTCTGCCAACGCAGAAAAGCTCAAGATAGTCTTGTGATGACCAAAAACCTTCGCCATTTCAGCCTTGAGCTTTTCCCACCGCAGACGCCCGAGGGGGCGGCGAGGCTGCGCGTAGCGCGCGACCAGATGGCGCTGCTGAAGCCCAGATTCTTCTCGGTCACCTTTGGTGCCGGCGGGTCGACGCGTGACCGCACACTGGCGACGGTACTCGAAATCCAGCGCGAAGGACATCAGGCGGCACCGCACCTGTCGTGCATTGGGTCGACGCGCGAGAGCATTCGCGGCATCGTCCAGGAGTATCGTGCGCAGGGTATCCGGCACCTCGTCGCGCTACGCGGCGACCTGCCGTCTGGAATGGCGCAACCGGGCGCGTTTCGCTACGCCAACGAACTGGTCGAGTTCATTCGCGCCGAAACGGGTGACTGGTTCCATATCGAGGTCGCTGCTTACCCTGAATACCACCCGCAAGCGAGAAGTCCGATGAGCGATCTCGAGGCCTTCAAGCGCAAGCTGGAAGCTGGCGCCAATTCGGCAATCACGCAGTATTTCTACAATTTCGACGCCTACGCGCACTTCATCGACGCCTGCCAAGGCGTCGGTATCGACGTTCCGATCGTTCCGGGCGTCATGCCGATTTCAAGCTATAGCAGTCTGGCACGCTTCTCGGACAACTGCGGCGCCGAGATCCCACGGTGGATCAGGAAAACGCTCGAAAGCTACGGCGACGATTCGGCGTCAATCCGTGCCTTTGGACTTGATGTCGTGAGTCAGCTTTGCGAAAAACTGCTGGCCAGCGGCGCACCCGGCCTACACTTCTACACGCTCAACCAGGCATCGCTGACCACTACCCTCTGGCAGCGCCTCGGGCTTTCCCCGGCTGCGGAGGCATGAAGGATTACTACGCCGTGCTGGGCGTCGCCAGCGATGCATCAAGCGAAGAAGTCCGCCAGGCTTACCGCAAGAAGGCCTTGCAGTTTCACCCTGACCGCAACCTGGATTCTGACGCGACGGACAAGTTCCGTGACGTTCAGGAAGCCTGGGATGCTCTTTCCGACGCCAGTCGCAGAAACGCCTACGACGAAAATAGACGCCGCAACCTGCTCGACAAGCCACTGGAAACCGCTCGGGAAATCTGGAAGAACTATCTTGAAGGAGTACTGCATTGAGGCTGTCGACATTCTTTGAAGATCTGAAGTCCGCCTATGAGGCCGAACTGGACGACTTGATGACCGACTCGGCGGGGCACGACGTGCTCGCCAAGCGACTGCAAGCCAAGCGAGGCCAGCTTCCCCAACTGCTACCGATGATCGAGTGCAATCCCGAAATGGTGGCTGTCGCCTTCCACGGCGGAATGCGCTTCCTCAGTTCCGCGGTGATGCGCGACGTGGTCGCACAGGAGCCGGAGGACCTTCCTTCCTGGTCGACGCTGCTCGACTCCGTCGAACTGGCCCCGTGGGCCGAAACGCTGGCCGGGATCGCCCTTGATGACCCGAACGGCGAGCGGTTCATGGTCGTGACCGCCTGCCTGGAATATCTCCAGGGCACAGCCGACCGTTCCTCGGAGTCAGGCGATCGGCAGGACGATGGCGAGGACGATGCGGAAGGGTCAGACGACCAACTCGATCGCGATCTCGACGAGGCAGGCGCCGACTGGCTTTCGGAACAGGGCTTTGATCGGAAAGATCGCTTTGCCGGGGATTGAGCCAATGAACCATCCTGCAGTCGTGAAAGCTGAAAAACTGATCCGTGCCGGCGATATCGTCGGTGCCGAAACAGCGCTCGCTTCGCTGGTCGAGAGCGAGGGAGACGATGCCCTGGTCGTCATTCTCGACGATTTTCCGGCCAAGGACTTGCTGGCCGTTCTTCGCGACTTCGATTCTTCTCGCGAATCAGTCGTCAGTCTGCTGGTTTCCCCCGAACAGTTTGCCCGCGCGGTAGTCCTCGAACGGCGCTATGGCGATCCCAGTCACGAGCGTCTGCGTGGCATGATCAACGCAGTCGTCTTTCGGGCAGGCGGTGAGCCTGGCGAGTTCCTGGAAGCGATCGCCAACCTGGACGGCGGCTGCGATGCGCTGGCCGATTATCTGTGCGACCGCGCCGAAAACGTCGAATACTTCTTCAGCAACGGCAGTTTTGATTTTTTTGGCGATGGCGACGACTCGGCCGCCGAGTTGAGCGACGATGAACGCCTGGACGCGCTGTCCGAACCCGACGCCAGCCCGCCCTTTGTTACCCACAGTGAAGTCAACGATCATGACTGGATGGAACTGAGCTGGACACTCCGTTATCAGCACCCGGAAGTCTTCCGCGACGTGCTGCTGATTCTGCGCGCCCGAGCACGCGCTGAGGAAGGTCAGCAGGCACAGGACGAGAACCCTGGCCTTGTCGGCGAACCGCCAGGAAGCTCCCGCGGACCAGAGGAAGAATCGGCGCTGTAGAGCCGCGTCAGCGATGGCATCAGACCGCTTGCAGCCCATGTCCGACAGGCCCCAACAGATTGTCGTTTTCGATCAGCGGCCGTTTTTCGAACAGGTGCTGGTGCACGGCTTGCAGAACCGGATCATCGCTCAGGAGCGGGTCACCGACATTTTGAACGACGCGCCGAAGGGGATGGTGCAGATCGCCGAGTACTTTGGTAGCCAGTACCTGCGCCCGAATATCGAGGCGGCGCGGGAGCGAATCGTCAATCTCGTCAGCCTCTTTCTCGAGGAAAACAGCGCCGGCGATCTGGACAAAGCGGCGCGATCGCTGCGCGACCACACTTTTCTGTCGCTCTCGCGCGGCGGGTCGGAAATGCTCAAGAGTCTGTGGGCAATGCCCGAGGATGAATCGTTCGGAATGCTCGTCAGGCAGTCGCAGAAGGAGTTTCTCGCCGAGTGGTCGCTGCGCAATCTGGCCGACTATCGACAAGCGCTCGAACAGCGGCGAGCGTATCAACTGACGATTTCGGCCGCACTCTGGTTTGCCGAAAGGCTAGGCGTTCCCGAGTCCTCGATTTCCACCGTGGCAGTCGAATCGATCATCCGTACGGCGATGCTTCTTTATCTCAGTGGAAGCATGGCCGCGTCGATCCCGAATGCAGCCGAATTCGCCGACATCCTGGCTGCAATCAGGAAAAAGGGCCTGCCCGCCAAGGGCAGGAAGCTCGTCAAGGAGATTTTCAAGGAACTGCCGGAGGCTTATCAGGCGCTTGCCAGTCGGCAACTGAACAGGCTGGAAACAGAGGACCTGCCGAGGATTGTCGACGCTTCCCGACCGCTGAGCCAACTGCTTCGCGAGCTTGAACCCCTGTACTTTCTGCGCGACTTCGGGCCCGAGGATGCGAGTCAGTTCGACGCCATGGTTTCGCACGAGTGGCAGAAGATGACCGGCGGCAAAACGGATGACGATACGCTGCTGACCCTTTTTGTCTGTCTCGCGACTGACACTCCGCCCAAGCGCGCACTGACCCGGACCGCCGCGCGCGCCCTGATCCGAAAAGCCCGTACTGACGGCTTCAAGCGGCCGCCCGTACTGGCTTTCGTCCGCAGCTTCGCGCCTTACGAAATGCAGGACGACCTCGAAGCGCTGTGGAAGGACTTCTTCCTCGCGGCGGAGAGCGAACTGCTCGACGCCTCCGACACTACACTGGTCAAGGCGCTGACTTTCCTGAAGGAAAACTGCGTCGTCTTGTAGAGTAGAAAGACGACCCTGCGCCCACGAAAAGCGTTATATTCGCCCCCCCCCATGAACATGCAAACTTCATCCCCTGGCCAAGCTGCCGTTGTTCTCCTGTCCGGCGGACTGGATTCGGCGACCACGCTGGCCATCGCTCGGGCAAGCGGTTTCGCTTGCTACTGCCTGTCGCTCGACTATGGCCAGCGCCATCGCGCCGAGCTGCAGGCGGCCGCGGCCGTTGCCGAGGCCATCGGCGCCAGCGAGCATCGGGTGCTGCGCCTGAGCCTGGACGACTTCGGCGGTTCGGCGCTGACCGACGACGCCATCGCCATTCCCGTTGACGGTGTACAGCCTGGCATCCCGGTGACTTACGTACCCGCACGTAATACCGT
This sequence comes from Candidatus Accumulibacter aalborgensis, assembly GCF_900089955.1. Classification (GTDB taxonomy): domain Bacteria; phylum Pseudomonadota; class Gammaproteobacteria; order Burkholderiales; family Rhodocyclaceae; genus Accumulibacter; species Accumulibacter aalborgensis. The sequence continues at coordinate 74,137 of NZ_FLQX01000145.1, forward strand.
CATGCTCTCGCTGGCGCTGGCCTGGGCCGAAGTGCTGGGTAGCCGTGACATCTTCATCGGCGTCAATGCCGTCGACTACTCCGGCTATCCCGATTGCCGGCCGGAATACATCGACGCCTTCGAAGGGATGGCCAACCTGGCCACCAGGGCCGCTGTCGAAGGTTCCACGCTGCGCATTCACGCGCCGCTGATCGATCTTGGCAAAGCCGAGATCATCGAGCGCGGCGTCACTCTCGGCGTCGACTACGGCCTGACGGTTTCCTGTTACCAGGCCGACGAGACTGGCCGCGCCTGCGGGGTCTGCGATTCGTGCCGCCTGCGACGCGCCGGATTCACCGCCGCCGGCCTCGCCGATCCAACGCGCTACACCGCTTGAGCGATCTTGGTCGGTCCGCTTCGAAGGCCACGCGCGCTGCTTCTGCCGCAGCCGGTCCGGCCGGTGCCGCCAGATCGCGAGCGCTCATCCCGCTGACCGACGATTCGAGCGCCCGCCGCATCCGCTCGATAATCTCGTCAACCGGCGGCGGCGCCGGCAAGCGATCGGGCGAAAGGAAACGCTCTTCGCCGGCGAAACGCACGGTATCGAGCACCTGCATCACCGAGATCAGCGAAGGGTCGCGCGCCAGCAGGTAGAGCGGCGGATCGTCGGTGCTCTGCACGAGTAGCTGCCGACGTTCCAGCGCCTCGAGCACGGTCTGCAGGACATGCGTCGGCATGCCCAGCAGGCGGGTGAGCTCGACAAGCGACGGCATCCGCTCGCCGGCCATGAATCTGCCGACAACCAGGCTCATCATCGACAGCGCAAGGCGCTCGCGCATTCGGTTGCTCAACCGCGGTTCGCCGCCGCTGACGTACAGATACTCCGGATGCTGGACGTAGAAGGCGACACTCGCGCCGAACAGCAGAATCAGCCAGCTCAGGTAGAGCCAGATCATGAACAGGATCAGAATCGCCAGGCTCGAGTAGATCGCCGCGTACTGGTTTGACGACGCGACGAAAACCGCAAACCCCCAGCCGGCGGTCTGCCAGGCAACGCCGCCGGCGATACCGCCGACCAGCGCAGGGATGAAGCGTACCCGCGCGTTGGGAATGAACACGTAAACGAAGGTGAAAGCGGCGATAATCAGCAAGTAAGGGGTCAGGCTGCTGATCGTCGTCATTGCCTGGCCCAGGACGTCGATCTCCAGCAGCCCACGTACCGTCTCGATGCTCATCACCGTCGCGGTGATGCCCAGCGCCGCGAAGACCAGGATCGGCCCGACCAGTAGCACGCTCAGATAGCGGCTGAAGCGATCGGCGAGACGCCGCGGACGCTGAATGTGCCAGATGAAGTTCAGCGACTCCTCGATCTTCTGCATCAGCGAGATCGCGGTATACAGCAGCAGCGCCAGGCCGACTGCGCCGAGCACGCCGACGTTCATCCGCTGGATGAATTCCGTTATGTTCTGGGCGACTTCCACACCCTTTTCGCCCAGCGGTTCGAGAAACCTCAGCAGCATCGGCTGAATCTGGTTGTGCACACCGAAGGCCTTCAGCACCGAGAAGCTCAAGGCCAACAGCGGCACGATCGACAGCAAGGTGGTATACACCAGGCTCATCGCGCGCAGGGTCAACTGGCCGTCGACCAGGTCGCGTACCAGAATCAGCACGGTCTGCACGACCCGCACGCCGCGCATTCGCCATGACGGTAAAGACGCCGCCGGCGAACCCCAGACGACGCTCTCGATACGACTCAGCAGGCCCGGCGCGCGGGGCTTCACTTGGCCACCTCGAGTTGCAACAACAGGGTCACCGACTGGTCGTTGGCAGCGCTCGCCTGGCGAGTCTCGCCGAGCACCACCCGCGCAGCGGCTAGCCCGCCGACGGTCGTCAGTTCGCCGACGATCGCTTCGCCGCGTCGGGACGCGAGTTGCGCCAGGGTCTTGTCCGAAATCGTCTGCTCGCCGATCAGCCGATCGAGGAGCTGCTGGTAGAACGCCGGTGGCGGACTCGGCTGCTGCGCAGCGGCTGGCGATCCCGCCGCAGACTGCACGGCTGCAGCGAGCGCGCGGCGCTTCAGCGCCGCGAGTACTTCGGGCGCGTAACGGTCGCTGAACGCCGCTTCGATCGCGCGCTGAGCGCGTGGGTTGGCCGGGTCGATAGGACCCGGATCCTCGCCCGCCGAAAGTTCGATTCCCATCCTCGCGACGAGGTCGCTGCGCACCGCCCGCGACTTCAGCGCAGCCGCGTCTTCCACGGCAGCGTAGGTCGGCGGCACGACCAGCGTCAGCATTTTCCGCTCGTTCATCGCGCGCGCGACCGCCGCCAGTTTCTGGCGCTCGGGTGGACCGAGCAGGTCGCTGCCCGGCTCGAAGTCGATGCTGTCGAGTTGCTTGTCACCACCACCGAACAGTGCGCCCAGAGCCCTGAACGGTGCCGTAACGATGCTACCGAGGAGTTTGCCAAGCGCCTTGCCGATCACCGCCCCGTAATCGAATTGCGGGTTGTTCAAATCACCGCTGACCGGCAGTCCGATGTCGATCACCCCCTCGGAGTCGGTCAGGATGGCGATTGCCAGTTCGAGTGGCAGATCGGTGGCATCAGGACCAGCTACCTTTTCGCCGAGTTCGACGTGTTTCAGGACGATCTTGTTCTGGCCACGCAACTTGCCGTCCTTGACCTTGTACTGCAAATCCAGCGACAGGCGTCCGCCGGTGATCCGGTAGCCGGCGAACTTGATCGAGTACGGCGACAGCGAGCTCATCGCGACGTTGCGGAAGGTCATCTCGATGTCGGTCAGCTTCTCAGGGCGAAAAACGCTGAGCTGGCCGCGAATTTTCGCCGATCCGTACTTGTCGACGCGCGCGTCGAGCTGCACTTTCGCGCTCCGCTCGGGGTCCGTTCCCAGACCGGTGATCACGCCTTTCAAGTCGTGCATCCGGGCTGCGAACTGCGGTCGCAGGCTCAGGTCGGCAAACTCGACCTCGCCGCCGGAAATCCCCAGGCGCGCGACGGTTACCGGGAACGGATCGGGCGCGCTCACCGGCGGCTGCGCGGACTGGCCATCGGCCGCTGCCGCAGCGCCGTTCTGCGCGGCCTGCTGCTCGCCGGCAGCCGCTCGATCGTCGCCCTTCGGCCGCTTCTTGAGCACATCGGTCAGATTCACCGAACGATCCTCGGCAATGATCAAACGCCCCGACGGCCGTATGGCCCGGAGTTCGCCGATGTCCAGTCTATTTGGCTCGACGGTCAGCAACACGTCGCCGGCTGCCAGCGACTCCCAGCCCAGGAAGGGTCGCTTCGCGTCAACCTCGTCGAGCTGCAGGTGGTCGACCGCGAAACTGCCCTGGTAGGCGAGATTGGCGCCGGCACCGGCCCGGTCGCCGTAGCGCAGACGCCCGGCGCTGGACACCGTTCCAGAGGTCAGCGTCAACTCGGCGAATTCCGCGAGGTAGGGCTGTAGCGGCGCCAGCGCAATGCCGGTCAGTTTGAGCTTGAGGTCCGCCATGCCGTTGTCGGTGCGCACGCTGCCACTGGCCTCGATGCCGCCGCCGCTGGCAACTTTCGCCTTCAAGTCGACCTGCATCGGAGAGCTGACGCCGGTCTCGAAGCCGGCGACGCGGGCGTGGATTTGCTCGAACCCGACCACCAACTGCGGCGACGCGCGTCTATCGTCGAAGCCGAGTGCAAAGCTGTCGACTTCGACCGACTTCACGGCAAGCTGCCACGCCGCGCCCGCCGGCGCCGGCGTCTCCGACAGCGTCGGCAAAGCGTCCGGGGTAGCGTCAGGCGCTGCGGCAACCGCTGCCGCCGCAGCGCCGCGCGTCAGCACCAGGCCGTTGAACCGTCCCTCGGTATCGAGCCAGGTCTGCGCCCTACCGTCGGCGAACGCGAGCTTGTCGGCGGTGGCCACTCGATCGTGCAGACTGAACGTACCGCCGCTCAGCGTTCCGCTGCCCAGATGCAGCATTTCGGTGGCGTCGGCGGGACTGCGCAAGACCGCGTCCGAAAGTGACGCGCTCAGGCCGTCGCCGCGCAGATCGAGCGGACCGTCGGGAACAGCGAGCAGCACCGAGCTAGCGCCAAAACTTGCCGCCGCGAACTGCGCGATCTCCGATGAGGCGCCCTGAGCGACGACGCCGACTGCCTTCATCTGTAACGCGGCATGATCGAAGCGCGCGTCGAACGATGGCGAAGCGGCGCCGACAAACCTGGCGGAGGAAGCAGACAGCGCGCCGGCTTCGAAGGAGACATCCTGCGCTGCCAGGCGATCCGTTCCCCGGGCAACGGCCAACTTCGCGAGCGATAGCCGCAGAGCGCTGCCCGCGACGCTGAGTCGCCGATCGGCCTGCGTCAAGGTGAACTTCTCGCTGCGGATCGCTGCGCTGTGCAGATCCAGCGCGTCCGCCGCTCGCTTCATCTGCAGTCCGCCAAGCCTGCTGCTCGGCTGGTCGACGAGCAGCTCGACGCCGGCCGCTCCCGACTGCAGCAACAGGCGCTGGCCTGCCAGCGACAGGTCGCGAAGTTGCGCGCTTTGTCCGGAGCCGGCCAGCAAGACACCGGTGGCCGAAATCGTCGGCTCGTCGATCGTCCCGGCGAACGACTCGTTGGCGACGATCAGCACGCGGCCGGCCTCGAGCGCAGCGCCGGCCAGGCCGAGCGAATCGGTTCCCTGGCGCAGCCGCCCAGTGGTGATTGAAAGCTTCGGCTGCGCGAACTCCAAACGCGTTCCAGCGGCGCCGAACTCGCCGGTCAACGATAGGTGCAGCCCAATCGCGTCGACCGACGCCGCCAGCCCCCGCGCCGGGCCGGTCAGAGCGAAGGCGATCGCCGAGATTTCGGCACTGGCCAGCGAGAATCGCCACGGGGCCGTCGCGCCGATCGCCGGCGACTTGTCCACCGGCGCTACCGGTGCGACGGTGGCCACCGCGTCCGTGGTCGTTGCGCTAGCCGTAGCCGCCGATTTGTCCGGCGGTGCTGCCGATGTGCGCGCCAGCGTCGCCCAGTCGATTCTGCCCTGCTCGTCCACCGCCACGCCAATGCTTCCCTTCGCCAGGCGAAGGGTGGCGAAACTGCTTTCCCGGCTCCCCAGGTCGACACGTCCCTGCTGCAGCGACAGCGTCTCGACCGCGAGCAGCGGCGAGCTGGCGCCGGCCGCGCTGAGCGAGAGCGATGAGACGTCGAGGCCCAGGTCGTCCACGCTTCCCGTGAGGACACCGCGGCGGTCGACGGCGATGTCGAAGTTGCCAGCCAAAGTGACTTTCCCGGCAGGCGCATCGAGCGACAGGAGGCGCGCCAGGCTCCTGGCCAGCGTCTTCACCTCGAGGCCGAGCAGCGTCAACCGCCCCTTGAAGGCCAGCGGATTCAGCGCCAGTTGGCCGCTCGTTTCGAGCGCCTCGCCGGCCCCCGTGCGTGCCGATAGCTGGTAGCTTGCCGCGTCTTCGGGCAAACTGGAAAGGTTGTCGATGACCATCCGCAGTGGCTCGACATGAGTCACCAGCGGCTCGTCTAGCAGTTCGTCCACGTACTCGATGCGGCCGTCGGTCAAGGTAACGCGCTGCACAATAAAGGGCGGCAAGGCCTCATCGTCCGCCGCTGGCTGGCTGGCGAGCAGACGTTCGAGCAGCGCGGCGAAGTTGTGCCGGCCTTCCGGGTCGAGGGTGACGCGCAGCAGCGGCGCCTCAATGCTTATATCGGCGAAGGTCCACGCTCGGTCGATGATGCTGCGTAGCTCGAAGTCGACCAGCAGCCGCTTGAAACCCAGCATCGGAGCGCCTTGGCGATCGGTCAACGCCAAATCGTCGACCTCGAACCTGAAGGTCAATGGGTTGAAGCGGACTTCGCCGACGCTGATCGGATAACCAAGTTGTGCGGGGACCTTTTTCTCGACCTGCCACTTGACGATTGCCGGTAGCGCGACGAAACCCCCGACCAGATAGAGCGCGAACAGCACCACCGCACTTATCACCGGCACACTGGACAGAATCATTAGCAAGCGTTTGGGCATCATCGGGGCTTTCACGGCACGGGCAACGGCTCGGCCTTGTCGAAGGACAGATGCAGAGCATTGGTGCCTGGCGAAGGATCGGAAACCCAGCGCTGTCAACGAGAGTATATGAGGCCCTATCAGAGGCCGTCAATCTGGAATCTGGTTCCTGGGCCCACTAAAGAAAGTCATCCGAATCCTGCTCCGCTCAGTGCCTGTAGATTCGTGCCGGCTGCGCCGCTCCGCCTTTACCGCCGCCGGCCTCGCCGACCCGACGAGCTACACCGCCTGAACAATCTCGGTCGAAGTTCCCAGCACAGCAACTCGCTGAAGGCCCTTCTCAAGCGTGAACCCGGTTCGCGATGAGAACCTTGTCCACGCGATTCCCGTCCATGTCGACTACTTCGAAGCGCAGATCGGCCAGCTCGAAGTAATCGGCCGGTACGGGAATGCGACCAAGCACGTACATGATGAACCCCCCGAGGGTATTGAAGGCGTTCTCGTCTTCGCCGGGTAACTCGGCATTGATCTTGAGAACGGTCTTCAGATGTTCCATGGCGACGCTTCCGTCCACCAGCCACGAGCCATCTTCGCGAACCACGACATCCTGTTGCTCGGGAGCACCCCAGCTCGGCAGATCGCCGACGATCGACGTCAGCACATCGGAGAGAGTGACCAGACCGTGCAGCTCGCCATATTCGTCGACCATCAGCGCGCATTGCTGGCGGGCCCGCCGGAAGGTCTCGAGCAATTGCGTCGTCGTGACGCTGGCCGGCACATAGAGTGGCGGCCTGACATGGGGCTCGATCGACAGTGGCTCGCCGGCCAGCGCGCCCTTGAGCAAGTCGCTGGTACGCAGGACGCCAACGATCTGCTCAAGACCGCCGCGGCAGACGACGATGCGCTTGTATGGACTGTCGGCAAGGCAACTCCGAATCGCTTCGTCGGTCTCGTTCAGATCGAGCAGGTAGATGTCCTTGCGATGGGTCATGATCGCGCCGATGCGCTGCTCGTCCAGCCGCAGAACGTTGGCAACGATGGCCTGCTCGCTGGCGTGGAATACGCCGGCGTCGGCGCCCTCGCCCATCAGGACCTTGATCTCGTCGTCGGTCACCGAGGACTCCTGCGCGCGTCCAGCGCCCAGCAGATGCACGAGCAGGTTTGACGACGACGCGAGCAGCCACACCAGCGGGCGCATCAGTCGCGCGAGGAGGTTCATCGGCGGCGCGATCAGCGAGGCAACGCGCTCCGGTGCCAGCAGCCCAAGACGCTTGGGCACCAGTTCGCCGACGACCACCGAGAAGTAGGTCAACACGGCGACGACCAGCGCCAGTGCGATGCCGCTCGCGTGCGGCGCGAGCGGCGGAAAAGCGGCCAGCCATTCGGCCAACGGAATGGCCAGTGCGGCCTCGCCGATGGCACCGCTGAGGATGCCCACCGTGGTGATGCCGACCTGGACGGTAGCCAGGAGGACCGAAGGCTGGTGGCTGAGGGCGAGCGCCGAACGTGCGCCGGGATGGCCGTCGTCAGCCAGAGTCCGCAGGCGCGACTGCCGCGAGGAAACGACGGCGATTTCCGCCATGGCGAGAACGCCGTTGAGGAGGACCAGAAGAAGGAGTAAAGCGATATCCATTGTTCCTCTTGCCAAGGCCGAATCATCTAGGCGCCAGCGCCCGCTGCAGGATTTCGAGCACGGCGCGCAGATCTTCGATGGGCACCTGACCGGGGGCCGACGCCTGTTCGCCGACCGCGAAAGTCACCGACGAGCCAAACGCCCAGCCGAACAGGCGGCTCAGCGATCCATAGGGGCCCATCGACATGCTGATGATCGGCAGTCTGATCTGGCGGTTTCCTTCCAGCGTGGCCGCGAGCAGGGTCAGTACATCGTCAATGGCCCGTGGCATGGCGGCCACTTTGGCAATGTCGGCGCCGGCCCGCTCCATCGCCACAAACCTGGCGACGATGTCCGCGGCTGACGGCGTCTGCTGGAAATCGTGGAATGAGGCAATCAACTGGATGCCAGCGCGCTGCGCGGCCTGCCGCACAGCCTGAAAATGCAAGGCATCGCTGCTCATTTCGCAGTCCACAAAATCGACACAAGAGGTCTCGCAGACGGCTTCGTAAAGCGCCAGAACCTGTTCTTCCGAAATGCCGGTTGGCTCGCCGCCCTCGCGCGTCGAGCGGCGCGTGAAAATGATCGGTACGCCGCCGGCGTTTTCCCGGAGCGCTCGCGCCAGCGCAACGACGCGCACGGTGTCGGCAATCCCGCTGAAGAAATCGACCCGCCATTCGATCAGGTCGGGCTGCTTCGCGCAGACGGCAGCCAGCTCGCGCAGGAGCGAGCGCTCATCGATGGCCACCAGCGGGGTACAGATCAGCGGCTCCTTGCCGCCGGCAACGTTCCCGCCACCCACTTCGATCGTCTTTGTCATACGCATGCCCGGCATGTCTAGGCGCTCCAGAATTTCAGTCCTACCTCAGCCACCCGCCGTCTATCCAACCCGGTATAGAGCTGGCGTGGACGAGCGATCTTCGCGGGCCATCTTCTCGAGTGCCATCGCCAGTCTGAACAGACGGCCATTTTCGAGATCCAGTTCCCCGAGCACATCCTTGCACACCTCGCGCATCAGGTCCACCCGAGGATCGACGCTGCCGAGCGAATTACAGCAGATCCTCGCCGCCATCGTCGAGGCCATCCGCAAGGAGTGAACGGAGGACGACAAGCACGAGGACAGGCTCTCGCCTGCCCTCGCAGATCAAGACGGAGCTGCGGTTTTTCCGCACGCGACGTGCTCGATCACGGCATCTGCGATAAAGGTTCCCCGATCGGACAGTTAATGTGAAAGTCGCGTCCGCGACTCATCAACCTCCCCTCGCCCGCTCGCGGGAGAGGGGTCGGGGGTGAGGGGACGGTCATGGCTTTCATCATCTGGGGTGTCTGCAATTGCCATGACCGTTAGCCAGGCCAAAGCTTATTGCAACTCTCATGCAACTGCGAGTTGCCGGGCAGTTTTTCCGGTTGCCAGATGCCGCGGATCACCCTTGCGTTTCTGTCGCCTGGCGCCATCGGTTTGATGTCATAGATGGTTTCAAATGTATTCAGAAGGTCGTAGTGGGTGTACAAGGCGGGCTCTTCATAGCCGGCTTTCACGTCGTCTCCGAAGAATACCGCGAAGACCTTGTTATCTTCGTCCCAACCGTAGCGCCACCACGGCGTGTCGTTCTCGTCAAACGTGACGACAAGAAGTACATCGCGCCTGAAGTCGGGATCCCTGATCAGCTCACTGAAATTCCTGCGCAACCATTCATCCGCTTCGCTGAGCAGTTCGGCATGCGGCCTGAAGAGCACGTCCATTGCGTCGCCATGGGCATCATTCTTCAGATTGGGAATCACCAGCGAGAAACTGGGCAGCGTCCGCGTCTTCGCTGCACGGAAGAATTCAACCGTGTCGGCGACGTGAGCGCGGCAAAAAGAGTTGTTTTCCTGCATGTACTGGAAGCTGAGTTGGGGCACATGCTTGCGGACATACTCCGTATTCTCGATCTTCGGGCTCAGGTTGCACTCGCCGATTCGCTCTTCCTTGTATTGTTCCGCGAAGACCTTCCAGTCGAGCCGGTGTTCTTCGTCTCCCAGAAAAGGACGATCGAGGGTCGCTGCAGAATCTCCATCGACGCCTTGCGTACTGCCGGAGACCAGAGCGATATAGTTGGGCTGGGAAGGATGCGCGACTGCGTAGTAGTTGCCAAGATATGCGCCAGACCCGACCAGGCAGTTCAGAAAGGGTTCAGCTCGCGCGTGATCCGGATTCGTGTTCTCAAGAATTACCAGAACCACTTTTTTGGCGTTTGGCTTCTTGAATGCAGGATACGCAGCATACCCGTCCGCCGCTGAGGGCGAGGGCGTACTGGTAAGGATGGTGGTTCCACAAGCAACCAGAATGAATGGCAGGCACGCAATCACGAGAAGCTTCCGTAACATGGCTGTTTGCCCCCTTATGGTGAATCCGTCCGAACGAATGGCCAGGCCGGCTGCCTGTTGGCGACAAGCCGGAAACTGCCGAGACGGGCGCAGAAGGCGAAGTGAAACTCCTGCTGGACGGCGCAGGAAAAGCCTCTTGATCCCGACTGCTGGCCGCTTTGCGCGACGATTCTGGAGAGCAATAGTCGGCAAGGAAAATCAAACCTTTTTATTCCAGACCTGGTCTTGCGGTTTTCCCAAGGACCGCGAGTCACTGATGCCATGCTCGTCTGCCGGCGGCACGCTCAGCTCGCCCGGCGAGGTGCAAAGTTACGATCTCGCCCGGGGGGGGGCTGGCTGCAATAATGCGGCTCACCGTGAGATCTGTTTGATTGCATTGATGGCATTGATGGCATCGATTACAATGAGATCAGACCCCGCTGTGTGGAGACTCAAATGGCCAGCATTACCATCCGCAACCTCGAAGACTCGATCAAGACCAAGCTGCGCATGCGCGCGGCCAGCCAGGGGCGGTCAATGGAAGATGAGGCGCGCTGCATTCTGCGCGCCGTACTCGGCAAGGAGGATGCAGTCGGCGAGAGCCTGGTGGAGCGCATACGCAGGCGGTTTGGGCCACTCGGGGATGTCCGGTTGCCGCGAGCCGAGCGCGAAGACATTCGCGAGCCACCGCGGCTGGGCGAGTGATAGTGCCATGATCGTTCTCGACACCAACGTGCTCTCCGAACTGCTGCGCGCGATTCCTGAGCCTGCGGTAGTGCGCTGGACTGCCAGCCAGCCCCTGAACACGCTTTTCACGACCACGGTGACGCAGGCGGAAATGCTCTATGGTGCCAGACTGCTTTCCGCAGGGCAGCGTCGCCGGCAGTTGGAACAAGCGCTGGCAGCCCTTTTCGAAGAAGACTTTGCCGGACGCGTGCTGCCCTTCGACGGCGACGCAGCGTTTGCCTATGCAGGGATAGCGGCCGAGCGAAAAAGGAGCGGTCGGCCGATCTCGCAGTTCGATGCGCAGATCGCCGCCATTGCACGATCCCGGGGAAGCTATCTTGCCACTCGCAATGTCGGCGATTTCGCGGCTTGCGAACTGCAGATCATCAATCCGTGGCAGCCGGAGTGATTGGCATTGGGAGCACGGGAGAAGCCGTACAGATCAGCAGCTCCTTGCCCGCGGCAACCGTCCGGCCACCCACTTAGATCGGCTTCGTCATCCGCATGCTCGGCATGCCTGCGTGCTCCAGAATTTCAGTCCTACCGCAAAGTAGCCACCTGCCGTCTATCCATCCCGGTATAGAGCTGGCGTGGACGAGCGATCTTGTATTCGGGATCGACCAGCATCTCCTCCCACTGCGCCATCCAGCCCACCGTGCGCGCCAGCGCGTAGACGCAGGCGAACATCGACGCCGGGATGCCGAGCGCCTTCAGCGTGAGAGCCGAGTAGAAGTCCATGTTCGGATAGAGTTTCTTATCCACGAAGTAGCGATCTTCGAGGGCCATCTTCTCAAGTGCCATTGCCAGTCTGAACAGACGGTCATTTTCGAGATCCAGTTCCCTGAGCACATCCTTGCACACCTCGCGCATCAGGTCCACCCGAGGATCGAAGTTCCTGTAGACGCGGTGACCAAATCCAGCCAGCCTGAACGTGCCGGCATCGGCCTCGGTTCTCGCCCGCGCGCGCGCCCTGGAGACGAATTCGGCGACCCGCGAGACATCGCCGATCTCGGTCAACATGGCCAGACAAGCCTCGCTGGCACTCCCATGCGCGGGGCCCGACAAACAGGCAATGGCTGCGGAAACGCAGGCAAACGGGTTGGCGCCGGAAGAACCCGCCATGCGGACGGTCGCCGTCGAAGCATCCTGACCGTTGTCGGCATTCAACAGGAACATCCTGTCGAGCGCGCGCACCAGCACCGGATTCGGCCGGTACTCCTCACACGGGGTGGCGAACATCATGTGCAGAAAGTTGGCCGTGTAACCGAGATCGCGCCGCGGGTTCATGAACGGATCACCGATGGTGTACTTGTAGGCCATCGCGACGATCGCCGGCATCTTGGCCACGATTCGGTGGAAGCTGAGGCTACGCTGTTCGGCATCGGAAAAATCCGCTGCTTCATGGTGAAATGCCGACAGGGCGCCGACCACGCCGACCATCACGGCCATCGGATGAGCGTCACGGCGGAAACCCTGGTAGAGCTTGACCATCTGCTCATGGACCGGCATGTGCCTTCTGATGGTAAACTCGAAACGCTCTTTCTGTCCGACGTTCGGCAGTTCGCCGTTTTTCAGCAGATGGGCCACCTCGAGAAAGTCGCACTGTTCGGCGAGTTGCTCGATCGGGTAACCGCGATAGAGGAGTTGGCCCTGGTCACCGTCGAGGAAGGTGATCTTCGACTTGCAACTCGCGGTCGACTCGAAGCCCGAATCGTAGGCAAAGCAACCCGTTCTGGCGCCAAGGGTACGAATATCGAGACAGTCGCGGCCCTGCGTCGGTGTCAGGACGGAAAAGTGCACCGGGGCTTCTCCGGTAACGGTCAAGGTGGCCTTACGTTCGGTGGTCATTGGCTTTCCCTTATGTTGAGTCTTCAACATCACGCCCTGTTGTGGGGCTTTGTGCCTCTCCGCCGCACCCGCTTTGTGCCATCGGAGTGACGCAGTTCGCTCTTGCTGCCTGGCGAAGGTAGCCCGCGGTAAGCTCCTGCGCCCGTTCCGGCGGACAGGAACTCTTGGCAGGGCGGTCACCCCGATCAGAAACGCCAGCGCCCCCAGCACAGAGCAAGACCTGTATCAGGCACAGGATAGACCGCGCACAGATTTTGCTTGACAGATCACCATGCCCACCAGCCTTGCGCGAACGCGCCCCACTGGTCACCCGCAGCCTGCGCTGCAGGGGCTTTTCAGCCCGCAGTTGCGGGCATGCTTGATCGAAGGAGTACAAGATGAAGGCACCGAAAATTCTTCCCTGGCTTGCCAGCCGGGCCGGAGTAAGCGAGAGCCGCGGCGAAGTGCTGTGGGCGGAGGCGTGCCAACGCGCGGCGTCGATCACCGGCGAGCGCGATACGTCGTTCTATTGGGGATCGACACAACGGATACTCGTCAATCTGCTGGCGGATGAGCGCTGGCGCACCTGCCACCCGCTGGCCTGGCCCTGGCTGCTGATGCAGCGGGGCCTCGAAGCTTTCTCCCGGGGGGCCAGGCGTTGGCCTTCCCCAACGCACACTGCCCATGCAGGCCTGGCCCCGCTGGCGCTACCCTGGTTGCCGGCAGGCACCTACCGCTCAGCAGAGACCGGAAAACAGTGATGAAAATTGAGGCCGTGGCGCGCAATGCTCTGATTGCACGCCTGAAAGGCCGCCTGCATGAGGGACAGCGGACGATCTGCGAAGAGTTCGTCGCCGAGGGTGACGCTATCCACCTGTTGCAACAGCGCTGCCGACTGATCGACGAAGTCCTCGGCCAACTGTGGAGCGAGCTGGGCTTGCCGGCGTCGCTTGCCCTGGTCGCGGTCGGCGGCTATGGCCGAGGTGAGTTGTACCCGGCATCCGATGTCGATCTGCTGATCCTGCTGCCCGAGCCACCCGACAGCGTGCTGGCAGCGCAACTGGAGCAACTGGTCTGCCTGCTTTGGGACATCGGCCTGGAAACCGGCCACAGCGTGCGAACCCTCGAACAGTGCCTGGAGGAGGCCGCCGGCGACACCACGGTACAGACCGCGATGATCGAAGCCCGCCTGCTGGCCGGCAGTGCCAGCCTGTTCCACGGATTTTGCTCGCTACTCAAGGGCAGTCTCGATGGACAGACCTTCTTTCAGACCAAGCGGATGGAACAGGAAGACCGCCATCAGCGTTTCAGCGACTCGCCTTGCAGCCTGGAGGCGAACTGCAAGGACGGCCCGGGTGGGCTGCGCGATCTGCAGATCATCCTCTGGATTGCACAGGCGGCGGGCTACGGCAAGTGCTGGCGCGATCTCGAACAACGAGGTTTCATCACCGGCGAGGAGGAGAAGCTTCTCGAGGAGTGCGAGGCCTTCCTGCGACGCCTGCGCATACACCTGCACCTGCACGTCGGGCGCCGTGAAGATCGCCTGCTCTTCGAGTACCAGACCGCCCTTGCCGAGCAACTCGGCTTCACCGCCACCGATGCACGCCGCTCCAGCGAACAGTTGATGCAGGAGTACTACCGGACAGCGAAGACGATCACCCAGATCAACAGCATCCTGCTGCAAAACCTCGGTGCAGCGCTCTTCCCCCTTCCGGATGAGCCTCCCCAAGCGATCAACGAACGTTTCCAGAAGACGCACGAGTTTCTCGACGTGGTGCACGAAAATGTTTTCGTCAATACACCGGAAGCGATCCTTGAGGCCTTCCTGCTACGCCAGCAACAGCTCGACCTGAATGAAATGAGCGCGCGCACCCAGCGCGCGTTGTGGCGCGCACGCGACCTGATCGACGACGACTTCCGCCGCGACCCAGCCAACCGCGCCCGCTTTCTGGCCATTTTCAAGCAAGGACGTGGGCTGGTGCAGGAGTTCCGCCGCCTGAACCAGTTCGGCATCCTGGGGCGTTATCTGCCGGCTTTCGGACGGATCGTCGGCCAGATGCAGCACGACCTGTTCCACGTCTATACCGTCGATCAGCACATCCTGCAGGTGCTGCGCAACCTGCGCCGGTTCGCGATGGAAGAGTTTGCGCACGAGTACCCGTTCTGCACTCGCTTGCTCAGCGACCTCGGCGACCCATGGATCCTCTATATTGCGGCGCTGTTTCACGATATTGCCAAGGGGCGCGGCGGCGATCACTCCGAACTCGGCGCGGTCGATGCGCGACAATTCTGTGCGGACCACGAGCTGGCCGCGGAAGATACCGACTTGGTGGTCTGGCTCGTTCGCCAGCACCTCGTGATGTCCAGCGTCGCGCAGAAGCAAGACATTTCCGACCCTGGCGTGGTGGCCCGCTTCGCTGGAATCGTCGGCGACGAACGTCATCTGATCGCCCTCTACCTGCTCACCGTGGCCGACATTCGCGGCACCAGTCCGAAGGTCTGGAATGCCTGGAAGGGCCAGTTGCTCGAGCAACTGTTCACCGCCACCCGGCGCTTCCTGCTGTCGCGAGAAGCCCTGCCCATGCCCGACGGCACCATCGCCCAAAGGCAGCATGAAGCACTGCGCCTGATGCGCTATTTCGCGCTTCCTCAGAACGCCCATGAACGCCTGTGGCAGCAGGTTGACACGGTGTACTTCCTGCGTCAATCGGCCGATGAAATCGCCTGGCACGCGCGCACGCTGCACGAGCACGAGCACGATGCTATCGACCAGCCGGTCGTCAAGGCGCGCCTCAATCCGTTCGGCGAGGGGCTCGAGGTGATGGTCTATACGCAGGACCAGACGGACCTCTTCCTGCGCATCGTCGGCTTCTTCAGCCGCGCCGGTTACAGCATCGTCGACGCCAAGATCCACACCACCCGTGACGGATACGCGCTCGACACCTTCATCCTGCTCGATATCAGCGACCGCGACAGTGACCGCGCGATGATCGCCTATGTCGAGCACGAACTCGGCGATCGACTGTCCCACCAGGCACCCGTGGACATTCCCGCCGGTGGACGCGTTTCGCGGCAGGTGAGACACTTCCCGCTGCAACCGCAGGTCAGCATTCAGCCGCTGGTCAGCATCGAACCCGACGAAACGGGAAAGCTGTTCGTCCTCACCGTCGTCGCTGCCGATCGCCCCGGATTGTTGTTCATCATCGCCAAGAAGCTTGCTGAGCATGGAGCCAATCTGCACACGGCCAAGATTGCGACGCTCGGCGAGCGGGTCGAAGACACCTTCCTGATCAGCGGCGCCGAACTCGAAGAAAGCACCGGCCGAGTCAGGCTGGAGACCGATTTGTTGAAGCACCTGCAGGTCTGAGCACGCCGCCAGCCGGGGCAGCACGCACCACCGTAGTGCATGAATCGCCGCCCAGCCGCTTTCAGGACGGCTGTGGCATGGTACGTGTCTTGCTTTCAATATTCTGATTACTTGCCCTGGAGCCGACCGTGTCGATTCATGTTGCCCTCAATCACCGTACTCACTATCGCTACGACCGCCTGATCAGCCTCTCGCCGCAGGTCGTCCGCCTGCGGCCGGCGCCGCATTCGCGCACGCCTATCCTCAGCTACTCGCTGAAGGTCACTCCGAGCCAGCATTTCATCAACTGGCAGCAGGACCCGCAGGCGAATTACCTGGCGCGCCTGGTCTTCCCGGAGAAGACGCGCGAGTTCTGTGTTGAAGTCGATCTGGTCGCCGAAATGTCGGTGATCAATCCCTTCGACTTCTTCCCCGAACCCTATGCGAGCACTTTTCCCTTCAAGTACGAGGACTGGCAGCAGGAGGAGCTCGAACCCTATCTGCACCGCCTGCCGCTGACGCCGCTGCTCACCGGCTTCCTGAAGACGGTCCCGCGCGAACCAAAAACCAGCGTGGACTTTCTCGTTGACCTCAACCAGCAAGTGCAGCGCGCGGTAGGCTACGTGATTCGCCTTGAGCCCGGCGTGCAGACCCCCGAGGAGACGCTCACCCTGGCGCGCGGCTCTTGCCGCGATTCGGCCTGGCTATTGGTGCAGGTTCTGCGTCATCTCGGGCTCGCGGCACGCTTCGTTTCGGGCTATCTGATCCAGCTCGTTCCCGATGTGAAGTCACTCGACGGCCCCTCGGGGACCGACCATGACTTCACCGATCTGCACGCCTGGTGCGAGGTGTACCTGCCGGGTGCTGGCTGGGTTGGCCTCGACCCAACGTCGGGCCTGTTTGCCGGTGAAGGCCACATCCCGCTCGCCTGCTCGCCGCAACCGTCTTCGGCTTCGCCAATCACCGGCTTCACCGAGGAGTGCGAGTGCACCTTCGAGCATCACATGAAGATCGAGCGCGTCTGGGAAGCACCCAGGGTGACCAAGCCGTACAGCGACGACCAGTGGCTGGCGATCGAAACGCTTGGCCATCAGATCGACGCCGATCTGATCAGTGGTGACGTACGCCTGACCATGGGCGGCGAGCCGACCTTTGTCTCGATCGATGACCATGACGGCGCCGAATGGAACACCGAAGCACTCGGGCCGACCAAACGCATTCGCGCCGCAGAAGTGTTTCACCGCCTGCGCGAGGAGTACGCACCAAACGGCCTGCAGCACTTCGGCCAGGGCAAGTGGTATCCCGGCGAGCAACTCCCGCGCTGGTCGCTCAACTGCCTCTGGCGGCGCGACGGGCAGCCGGTGTGGAACAATCCGGCGCTGTATGCCGACGAAAGCCACGATTACGGCGCCGACGAGGTTCTCGCCGGGCACTTCCTGAGCCATCTCGCCGAGCGCTTGGCGATCGACCCGAAGTATGTCTTCCCCGCCTACGAGGACGTCTACTATTACCTGTGGCGCGAGCACCGCCTGCCGGCCAACGTCGATCCCTTCGATTCCCGCCTCGACGACGCGATGGAACGAGCGCGCCTGGCGCAGGTCTTTCGCCAGGGACTCGACCAGACGATCGGACACGTCCTGCCGCTGGTGCGCCGTGCGCAAGGCGGCTGGCAAAGCGGCCCCTGGTTCCTGCGCGATGGCCGCTGCTACCTGGTGCCCGGCGATTCACCGATCGGTTATCGCCTGCCGCTCGACTCGCAGCCCTGGGTGGCCAGGGACGACTATCCATACATCCATTCCCCCGATCCGACGCAGACCTTCGCCGCGCTGCGCCCGCATGCCGAGATCCGCGCCCAGCATGCCGTCAGCCACAGCGAGGGCCTGGCTGCCGAGGAAGCTGCGGTCAGCGGTGAGCACTTTGCGCAGAAAGCACTGGAACGTGAGGCCGACGCGCTCGCCCACGCCGCCGGCGACGGTGCCGATCGTCCGCCGCTGCCCCATGAGTCGGCGGCCCTGGTCACCCGCACGTCGATCTCGGCGCAGGCCAGGAACGGCGTGCTGTACATCTTCATGCCGCCGACCGAGACGCTCGACGACTACCTCGAACTGGTCAGCGCCGTCGAGGCCACCGCCGAGTCGCTCGCCTCCCCTATCATTCTCGAAGGTTACGAGCCGCCGCGCGACCCGCGACTGACGAACTTCCGCGTCACTCCCGACCCCGGGGTGATCGAAGTCAACATCCAGCCATCGGCCACCTGGGATGAACTCGTCGCGCGCACGACGCATCTCTATGAAATTGCCCATCTGTCGCGCCTGACCAGCGAAAAGTTCATGCTCGACGGTCGCCACACCGGCACCGGCGGTGGCAACCACTTCGTCTTCGGCGGCCTGACGACGCTCGACTCGCCCTTCCTGCGCCGACCCGATCTCCTGCGCAGCCTGATCAGCTACTGGCACAACCACCCGTCGCTTTCCTACCTCTTTTCCGGCCTGTTCATCGGCCCGACGAGTCAGTCGCCGCGCGTCGACGAAGCGCGCAACGACTCGGTTTACGAGCTGGAGATCGCCTTCAGCCAGTTTCCGCCGCCGGTTGGCAAGGACGCCGAGTGTGTCGCGCCGTGGATCATCGACCGTGCGCTGCGCAATCTATTGATCGACTCGACCGGCAATACGCACCGTGCCGAGTTCTGCATCGACAAACTGTACTCGCCCGACGGTCCGACCGGCCGCCTCGGCCTGCTCGAGATGCGCGCCTTTGAAATGCCGCCGCACGCCCGCATGTCGCTGGCCCAGCAGCTCCTCCTGCGAGCGCTGATCGCCCGCTTCTGGCAAACACCTTACGCTCCCGAGCGCCTGATGCGCTGGGGGACCGAGTTGCACGATCGCTTCATGCTGCCGCACTTCGTGCAGCAGGATTTCGACGACGTCATCGGCGAATTGCGCGCCGCCGGCTACCCGCTCGAAAGCGACTGGTTCGCGCCGCACTTCGAGTTCCGTTTCCCGGTGCACGGCAGCATTTCGGCGCAGGGAATCACCCTCGAACTGCGCCATGCGCTCGAACCGTGGCACGTGATGGGCGAAGAGGGAGCCGTCGGTGGAATGGCGCGCTACGTCGACTCATCGCTCGAACGCCTGCAGCTCAAGGCAACGGGAATGGCCGGCGACCGCTATGTCGTCACCTGCAACGGCCGCGCCTTGCCACTGCGTCCGACCGGCAAGGTCGGCGAGTTCGTCGCCGGCGTCCGCTACCGGGCGTGGAACCCACCATCAGCGCTGCATCCGACGATCGGCGTGCACGCGCCGCTCGTTTTCGACCTGGTCGACACGTGGATGAAACGCTCGCTCGGCGGCTGCCAATATCACGTCGAGCACCCCGGAGGGCGCAACCCTGACCGCTACCCGGTCAATGCCAACGAAGCCGAAGGCCGCCGTCTGGCGCGCTTCACACCGTTCGGCCATACGCCCGGCGAGATAGACGTGCAGCCGGCGCCAGCCAATGCCGGTTTCCCGTTTACGCTCGACTTGCGGCGCTCGTAAACGCGGCTGAGCGAGTCAGGCCGGGAAAGGCCCCGCCTGACCCGCTCGCACTCCCACAGGCGTGCCGGCTCCGGATTCAGGACGGGAGCCAGGGTTCAATCCGTCCAATCCTCGACCAGCAGGCCGGCAACCTGGCCAAACGCCTGATCATTGGTCACCAGCACAGCGCCGAGGCTAAGCGCATGCGCAGCAATCAGCAGATCATGTAGCGCCTCATTCACCCCACCCACGGAAAGGGTCACGATCTTGTTCCGGCTGGCTGCGCTCGTTCTGGTCGAGAAAATCCACCGGCACATCGGTACCTTTGAGCGCGGCAAAAAAGTCATCCCAATCTGCCGGTTTACGTGACAGGATCACGTCACCGGTTTCCGGGTCCTGGCGGATGAAGACTTCCTTGGTATCGAAGCGATAAGCAGCGGGCAGGCGTACCGCCTGGCTGCGACCGTTGCTGAACAGTTTCGCGACTTGACTCATGGCTGCCTCCGGCTGCCTGGGTAGATACCAAAGTCTATGCCTGGTAACGGGATGAATCAAGGGCTGTGTCAAGCGCTGCGAGCGCTGTGAGCGGGCGAAGGAACGGCATCGAACGGCCCGAACGCCGGTCTGAGACGCTCCCCGGACGCAGTGACCACCGCCATGGTGGCCAGCGCGCCCAGCCGCTCAACCCTCGCCGTCCCAGTAACCGACGGCGTCGGCCATGCGGCCGATGTGGCTGAAGCTGCGCTTGTCCTTGTCGCCACCGGGAGGCGAACCGGCGAGGACGAAGAACTTGCCGGAATCCGGGTAGATGCCGATGTCCGGCTGCTCCATCGTCGACACGCACAGGTAGCGCAGCGGCCCGGTCGAACAATTGACGATCTGGTGCGCCGATTCGACCCCGCCCGGCAGCAGCGCCACGACATCGCCAGCACGCAGTGGCCGTTCGCGGTCGCCGAGGCGCAGCGTGCCCTTGCCTGCGAGGACGACGATCATCTCCTCGTTCACCACGTGCGCGTGGTACGGCCACGCCGCCTTGCCCGGCGGCACGACGCACAGACGCGCACCCAGCTTGCGCGCGCCGGTACGCGGACCGATCTGCGCCATCGCCGCCTCGAAACGTTCACCGTTTTCCTGCGTCACCAGATCGAGCGCATCGAGATTGACGACAGGGTTTCGTTCTTCGCTCATGACATTTCTCCCCTTGAAGGTCGGTAAAAAAGGCGCGCCCGGCGCACGCGCATATCGGAAGGCTCTGGAAGAATCGCCGATGCTCAAGTAGCCGTTGATCGCTTCCATGCGCAAGGCATCGTCGAGCCGGCCGTCGATCAGGTCGAGGGCCGTTGCCATGATCTCATTCCTGCGCGCGTGCGACAGCCGTGATCCGGTATTATCGTCGCTGCCACAGTGAACGCCACAGGAGACGCGCAGATGAACATCACCGAACTCTTCGCCATCGAACTCCCGATCAACGTGTTCACCGGCCGCCCGGCGCGCGGCATCGTCAATCGCATCATGCGCGAACTGGGACCGATCAACGCGCTGGCACCTGAGTTTCCACTGGCGACGCCGGCTGTTGCAGCGCTGCGGGCGAAAACTGAAAGTCTGGGCAGTGGCGATTTTTCGCCCTTGTGGGCGGGACAGAATGCAATGGGGTGTCGGGAGGTTTCGGCGTCGGTGTTGACGCGGGAGTTCTGGGATGCGCGGTAGTCCGGCGCGTTAGCTTCCACTTATCGGCTAGAACAGTCAGCAACGGGTAGTCTTTGCAGTTCACCCAGGTCCGCTTTGCGAAGACCGGTCTGACCGGCTGCTATCGGCCATCAGCAGACATCCGCTCCTCGCTGAATTTGGCAGAACGAACGTCAGCAATGCCTCTGGCAGCGGACGTTCACAAAGATGTGTCGAACTTCCGCTCTTCGGCCAATCCGGCCGTACGAGTCTCCGTGCTTGGAGGTCCGCAATGCGCCGATTACCAGCCATCGAGTCGGGAATCGCCTTCAACGGCAGCTTATCGATCTGACGAATTCACACTCCCGACCCAAACCGGCCTGATGACGACAGCAAGCTGTCTGGCTGCTTTCTGATCGCTTTGCTGCCACTCAAACTATCAGGCTCACCGTCTCTAGCTCGGCCAAAGCCGCCAATTCGGTAAAGAGATGCTTGTGTCGGCTTACAGGCGCCAAGCAACCTCTTGCCCCTACATATAGAACCAGGGTCGGCAGTCCGCTGTATCAGCCTACTGAATTCGTGCACAATGCGAAGTATGGCCAGCGCAGAACAACTCAGAGCTCTCATCAAGTCGCACATTGCTCGTGACGATGGATATTTCTATTCCGTCGCCATGCAGGTCGCTGCGCACGAGGCGAAGCTAGGCCATGGCAAGTTGGCGGAAGATTTGCGCGACCTGATCGATGCGGCCAAGACCCGGCTGGGCCAAGACCCTTCTGGCAAGATTGTGCCCATTGCCGGCGCCCTGAGTAACTCGACCAAACACCGGGGCGAACTAGCAGGTCTCCTGACCGTGATTCACCCAGCGAGCCGCCTGGGCGACATGGTTCTGGATGAAGTTGCGGCGATGCAACTCGCTCGTATCATCAAAGAGCAGCGCCAGCTTGCCCGGATCAAAGAGCATGGTTTGTCCCCCCGCCGAAAGCTATTGCTTGTGGGTCCCCCAGGGACCGGCAAGACGATGACAGCATCCGCTTTGGCGGGTGAATTAGGTATTCCGTTATTTCTCGTGCGCCTAGATTCGCTGATCACGAAGTTCATGGGCGAGACGGCCGCCAAACTGCGGCAGGTTTTTGATGCCATTGCTGACATTCGAGGCGTTTACTTCTTCGATGAGTTTGACGCGATCGGGTCGCAGCGCGGAAACGCCAACGATGTGGGCGAGATTCGGCGGGTTTTGAACAGCTTCCTGCAGATGATCGAGCATGACCAGTCGAATAGCCTCATTATTGCGGCGACGAACCATCCGGAGGCCCTGGACAGCGCCTTGTTCCGGCGCTTCGATGATGTTGTCGAATACCACTTGCCGACTTCGGCGCAGGCGCTTGACCTTATCCGGACGCGGTTGGGCGCGTTTGCGCCCAAGCCATTCAGGAAAGACGGCTTGGTGGAACGGGCTGAAGGATTGAGTTACGCCGAAATTTGCCGTGCGGTGGATGAATCCATCAAAGACGCGATCATGCATGACCAGACCAATGTGCAACGCGCTGCGCTGGAGGGGGCGCTAGATGAACGCCGCCTTATCAGCGCCAAACTGACCCGGAACAAGACGCGAACAATAAGCGATGCCGGAACAGGCCCAAGATAAGCGCCCACACCTTGTACTGACCAACACATCACAGGCCCAAGGGTTCAAGGCGCCGTCAATTGGTGGCGGCGGTCCAGCGGTGGTTCCCACGCCTGACCGTGTCCAACATGGGACCGCGCTGAAGGGGCAGCTGCAAGCGTTAAAGCCCATTGCGCAGCAGGTGGCCGATGCCCAGCGCGAGCAGGGCCTTGAAAGCGGCTTGGGCCTCCAGATTCAGTTCGTAGGTGTGCATGATGTTGCCATGGCCTTTGAGAGTCTTGGCAGCGAGCGCGGGCGGGACCCGTCAAAACAGATCGAAGTTCTGAGCGTCACGTCCGAAGGCGGGATAACGCACGCCAACGTTTTCGTCCCCGACGGGAAGCTCGCGCATTTCGAAAAGTACATCGAGGACTATTTGGCGGAGCGGAAGAAGGCCAACGGTGACTCGAACGATCACCATGCCCTTCTGAACACCATTTCCTCCATCCGCAGCGCGGAACTCCGCGCCCTTTGGACGGACGAGCCCAAGCTATTTCCGCAGGAAGCCGACGAGCCATTTTGGTGGGAGGTCTGGCTGCCCGTTCGCGGTAATCGCGATGCAGTCGTTGCCTACTTCCGAAAACTGGCAGGACTAGCAGAGTGCGAAGTCAGCGAGCATCAGATCAATTTTCCGGAACGCACCGTCGTCTTGATGTTCAGTTCTCGGAGGCAGTTATCCACCTCGGTCATGATGCTCAATTGCGTGGCCGAACTCCGCCGCGCCAAGGAGACCGCCGAATTCTTTGGCAGCATGACGCCGCTTGAGCAGCAGCAATGGGTTGTCGAAACTTTGGCGCGGCTGACGGTGCCGCCGGATGACGACTCCGTGCCGCGCGTCTGCTTGCTGGATTCGGGCGTGAATCGCGGGCATCCCCTGCTGTCGCCTTTTCTAAACCCCGCCGACCTGCACACGGTAAATCCCGTTTGGGGTGTGGACGATACGGCCAATCACGGTTCCGGCCTTGCAGGGCTCGTTGCGTTTGGAGACTTGTCGAATGCCTTGGCGACCGACGAACCGATCATCGCGTCGCATCGGTTGGAGTCGGTAAAGCTCACGCCCGAGCAGGGCGCTAATGCAGGCGATTCGAAGCTACACGGGCACCTTTTTTCCGAAGCAGTTGCTCGCCCCGAAATTGTAGCGCCGCTGCGCCCACGCGTATTTACGTCGGCGGTTACATCCGACGATGACCGTGACCGGGGGAAACCCTCGGCGTGGTCGTCCGCCATTGATCGGCTCGCCTCTGACTACGATGGCAATGGTGAGTTTCCCCGCCTGTTCGTGTTGTGCACCGGCAATACTGAAGACGCGCAGAGCTGGAACACCTACCCCGCCAGCTTGAGTAGCCAAGGAATTCGCGATCCCGGCCAAGCGTGGAATGCGCTTACGGTCGGTGCTTTCACCGAAAAAGTGGTGATCACCGAAGCTGATGCCCAAGGCTATACCCCGGTTGCGCCATCCGGAGGTCTCAGCCCATACACCCGCACATCGGCTGACTGGAGTACTGCCTGGCCGTTAAAGCCGGAAGTGGTCTTCGAAGGTGGCAATGCTGGAAAGAACGCGTTGGGGCCGATCGGGATTTCCAGCCTACACTTGCTGACGACCAATAATCTGCCGCTTCAGCGCCTTCTTACAACAACCAATGCCACCAGCGCCGCGTCGGCTTTGTGCGCGCGGATGGCGGGGCAGTTGATGGCCGCGTATCCAAATCTCCGCCCGGAAACTGTTCGTGCCTTGATCGTGCATTCTGCAGAGTGGACCGAGGCGATGCGTTCGGCTTACTTGCCGGCTAACCGGCCTGCTACGAAAGCGGATCATGTGACCCTGATCCGTCACTGCGGCTGGGGTGCGCCGAACTTGGATCGGGCGTTGTGGAGCGCCGGGAACTCGCTCACCTTGGTGGTAGAGGATGTTGTACATCCGTACCAGAAGGTGAAGGGTAAAGGTGTGGTCAGCCGGGACATGAATCTCCATTCTCTGCCTTGGCCGAAAGCGGAATTGATGGCGCTGCCGCCTGATACCGCCGTCGAGTTACGCATCACCTTGTCTTATTTCGTCGAGCCGAACCCATCGGCGCGTGGTATCGCTTCCAAGTTTCATTATCCGTCCCATCGCTTGCGGTTTGACGTTCAACGCCCCTTGGACGCGACAACGGCAGACTTCGTGGCGCGCATCAACGCGGCGACCGAGCGCGAGGACGATGGCGATCCGATTGACCCCAAAGATCCGAACTGGGTTTTGGGTGACCGGCAGCGCCACCGCGGTTCTCTGCATCAGGATATCTGGCATGGAACGGCCGCTGAGCTGGCCAGCAGAGGCTTTGTGGCGGTGTATCCAGCGAAAGGTTGGTGGCGTACTCGACAGACTCAGGAGCGGTACGACTTGCCCGCTCGCTACAGCCTCATTGTCTCGATCCTTACGCCTGCGATGGACGTTGATCTCTATACGCCAATTGCGCAACAGGTGGCGGCACTAATCACTGTACCAGTCGAGGCTACGAACTGACATCAGGGTTGTTACGTCCTCCCCTGGCCAAGGTCTAAGGGCTCCAAATATCCCGCGTACGGTCGGGAAG
>NZ_FLQX01000146.1 GCF_900089955.1 Candidatus Accumulibacter aalborgensis
CCGCTACCGGCTGCCGCCTGATTGAGGGGCGGTGCCGGCGAGCGGGGGGCTAAACGATTACCTCTCGGCAGTATTCAGAGTCCTTGGAATTGTGGGACCAGAAGAGTTGGAAAACGTCGGCAATATCAATTGCCTTTGCTAGGCCTGCTCTCCAGTTCTCACCCGAGCGGAGATTTTCAACGTCGATAAAAGTCTCATTCCCTAAAGCCTTCTGTGCCAAATCGTATGATTCGGCAACTTCACTATCTTGCCTTGAGTACGACACAAAGATTTTTTGATAAAGAGTCGATGTCTGACTGGATAGCTTTGCCTGAGCAAGAGAATTTCCGCTCATCTTGGGCGATTTCGCCCCGACAATTTCTATTGCACAATTGCGTATCATAGCGATTTCTATCCCAGCTACTTGAATTGAGAGATTAATTACGATCGTCTGTTCGGCTAATTCTTCTTTAGGTTCAAAAGAAAAAAGGAAGCGCTTATAACTCCCGTTCCATTTTTTTGTTAATTCGCTTGGCTCAAAGCAAACATCATCACACTGGGGAACGACTGAAATTGGTGTGTTAAGCGCCAGTGGAACATTATGCTTAGCGCGATTCGGTTTAGAACCTCCATCGCCAAGAGCATTCGAAAGCCCGCTTACATCGTTTTCTATGAGTGCTGTTAGCTTAGGCAAATGAGCATACACAACGAAGAGATAGTCTTTATCACAAACTGCTGTTCGAGGGTAGTATGCAGTGAGTGCGACCGTATCGCCTGCAGTGAGTGCGGAATTTCCGAACCCAGCGCCCCCCATGTCTCGCAATAGCAGTTTTACTCGCCAATTTATCCCTGCTAGCACGCTTGTGCCAATAGGTATATAAGATGCCACAAATCCAAGTGCTGCTCCTGCTACTCCTGCTACTCCTGCTGCTAGAGCATCACCAAAGGCTGAGCGCGCAATGCCCGCTATGGGGTGATGTTTTATTTTTCCCTCGTCAAGACGCTTTTCGTATAATCTTTGCAGCAGAATAACCAAACGTCTTCGGTGGACATTTTTCAGAAGAAGAGTGAGACGTTCCCACTCGTGTGGGATAATAGATCTGAGGATGGTCTCTTCTTCAACGAATCTACTGGCGATGTCTAGCAACTCATCATCGTCGTAAACATCAGGTGGGAAGCGGGATAGTTGCATGACAAGGTGCGCTAGAGGCTCTCGATAGCCGCGAGGGTTAAGAAGGCACAGCGATCGGCAAACTGCTATCCTGTCTCTAGCTAAGTCACGATAGGATTCTAGGGAATGGATATTATCGTTACTCATCGAAATAACTCCCTAATCGAGCAACTCTTAGAGCTTAGTTCGCTCGTCAAGTTGGTTATTGCCACAAAGGCGTCACAGGTACTTATCATAGCACCGCGTAGTCTTACCGCCAGCAATGTCTTATATTCTTGCTAGCAGACGGGTCGTCACTACGGAGAACTCGCGATCATTACCACATCATAGTAGAAGCCTACCGAAACGGCGCACGCCTTGCTGTTTGCTGGCGCCTGTCATCCTGTGAAATGACCTTTCACCAGGTGAAATGCCGGTCCCCAAAGGTATGCCGGCCATAGAAGGTGATGCCTAAAAAAGTTTGATTAGTTGGTCCCTAGATAGACATCAGATGCGTCACTCCGGTCTGCCTGAACAAGCGCCATTGGTCGCTGGGAATCGCCTGTTCGTCACCGATCGCCAGCGCTGCCAGAATGCCTCCGTAGGGCGCATCGGGCAGGACCTCGAAGAACGATCGGCGTATTCGTTCGCGCCAGCGCTCGATGACATAGTCAGGCCGCAAAATGAAGTCGTCGAGACGTTCTGCGACAGCGCGCGGACGCACGTAACCCGTCGCCCGCAGGCCGCGCTCGAAGAGCCAGGCCTCGTAGTCGAAGCCATGCGGGTTGGCGTTGCCGTGCGGACGTTTGAGGCGAACGGTGAAGCGCCAGCGCTCACCCGGACGAAGCGCCAGCTTTTCGCGCCACTCGTCCTCGAGAACGCCGTGATACCAGGAGAGCATGATTCGTTGCGGCAGTCGCGCGCCAGGCGCGTCGACCGACTCGACGTCAAACTCGAAGCGCTCGCCGCGCTCGAAGGCATGCGGCAGCACGGCGACCACTCCGACGATCTGCACATCGCGGCCCTCCCACTCGGCTGGCAGGTAGTCTTGCAGGCGATATTCGGCGAGCAGCACCGCCCACGCCAGGCCGAGCAGTGCGCAGAGCAGCGGCGACGCCACTCGTCCAAGCACGTTCCGATGGCGTCCGGGCCAGAGCAGGAGCGAGAAAGCCATGGCCAGCAAGCCGGCGACGAGCGGCCACTCCGGTAGCGTCTCCTGCATCTGGATGAAGCCAACGCCAAGGGCGAAGGCAATGATACTGATGCGCATGAGGCATTAGACCTGAAAATCCGGGTCGAGCGCGCATTTCCTTGGGCTGGCGCAAGGTCGACTGTAGATGGTCTCTATTGTCCTGCACGGAGAGCTTGCCGGCGCTCATGCGCGAGGATTCTTTTGCTACCATGTACGCAGGGGTATCGGCGTGGTGCTCTGCCGACAAAACGACCACGTCCTGTTCAGTGGAAAGCACGATCATGATCAACGAATTGGGCCGCTTGTTGGCCGTAAACGACTATCTTCCCCACGGCTATTGCCTCAGTTGGTCGCCGCCGCTGGTGTTGACTTACGTGGTCAGCGACATCCTTATTTTCCTGGCGTATTTTTCCATGCCCTTGGCCATCGGCCACTTCGCACGGCGGCGCAAGGACTTTCCCTACCGCTGGCTTTTGTGGCTGTTCGCCGCCTTCATCATGGCCTGCGGTGCAACGCACCTGATGGGCGCTATCGTCCTGTGGCAGCCGATGTATGGCCTGGATGCGCTGCTCAAGGCGCTTACCGCCGTCATTTCGGTGGTCACCGCCTTCGCCCTTTGGCCCTTGCTGCCGCATGCCCTGAAATTGCCCAGCCCCGATCAGTTGCGGCAAGCCAACCGGGATTTGCAGAGCGAGATCGCCGAGCGCAGGCTCGTCGAGGAAGCCCTGAGGTTGGCGATGAAGGCGGCGGCGGATAGCGCGCAGGAAGATCGAATGCTGATGGCGGCGATCGTCCAATCGTCCGGGGACGCCATCGTCGGTGCGACGCTGGACGGCATGATCACCAGTTGGAACCGCGCCGCCGAGGATATTTTCGGCTACCGTGAGGAAGAAATCCTGGGGCACTCG
The DNA here is from genome assembly GCF_900089955.1 of Candidatus Accumulibacter aalborgensis. Lineage (GTDB taxonomy): Bacteria > Pseudomonadota > Gammaproteobacteria > Burkholderiales > Rhodocyclaceae > Accumulibacter > Accumulibacter aalborgensis. The sequence continues at coordinate 3,230 of NZ_FLQX01000146.1, forward strand.
ATGCTTCTCCTCGTTCCTCCCGAACATCAGAACGAAGAGGAGCAGATGCTCGCTACGATCCGGCGTGGCGAATCGATCAGGGATGTCGAGACGGTGCACGTCGCCAAAGACGGCCGCCGGATCGACGTTTCGCTCACCGTCTCGCCCATTCGGAACAAGGAGGGGCAGATCATCGGCGGTTCGCAGATCGCCCGCGACATCACCCGGCGCAACATGGCGGAAGCAACGCTGAAAGAAAGTGAGTCGCTTTTGCGTGCCGTTTTTGACCACGCCGCCGTCGGTATCGCCCAGGTATCGACCACGGGAAGGTTTCTGCAAATCAATCAGGAGTATTGCCGGATCATCGCTTATTCCCGCGACGAGGCCCTGTCGCAAGGACTTACTTTTCAGCAGATCACTTTCCCGGAAGATCTGCCGACCGATCTGGAAAACATCAACGCGCTGCTTGACGGCAGCTCCGATCGCTACGCCCTGGAGAAGCGTTACGTTCGCAAGGATGGCGGCATTGTCTGGGCCAGCCTCTCGGTATATCTGTTGCGCAACGACAGCGGTGCGCCTCTGTACCTGATCAGCGCCGCACAGGACATCACCCGGCGCAAGCAGGCCGAAACGGAGCGGCGCTCCGCCCTCGAGCAACTGACCCGCAGCAACAGCACACTGATAGCGCTCAACGAGAAGCTGGAGCAAACGCAGGGACAACTGCTGCAGTCCGAAAAAATGGCAGCCATCGGCCAGTTGGCCGCCGGCGTTGCGCACGAAATCAACAATCCCGTCGGCTTTGTCTATTCCAATCTCGGTTCGCTCAAGGAGTACCTGACCGGCCTGCTGCGACTGGTGGATGCCTACCACCGGGCAGCCAAAAGCTGTTCGCCCGGTGACCCGGTGCTGCAGGAAGCGGACCGTCTGGCGCGTGATTTTGACCTCGACTTCGTGCGTCACGATGCCATCGCGCTGCTCGCCGAGACGAAGGATGGCCTGGAGCGGGTCAAGTGCATCGTCCGTGACATGCGTGAATTCTCGCATTCCGATGGAGCGGAGTGGCAGACCGTCGACCTCCACAAGTGCCTCGACAGCACCCTGAATATGGTCTGGAACGAGCTGAAATACAGGGTCACCCTGGTCAAAGACTACGGCGATCTGCCTGATATTCACTGCTTGCCCTCGCAGTTGAGCCAGGTCTTCATGAACCTGCTGATCAACGCCGCTCATGCCATCGGCGAACGAGGGACCATTGCGCTGCGCACTGGCCGTGAGGCCGATACGGTCTGGGTCGAGGTCGAGGACTCCGGGGTCGGCATCTCGCCTGGCAACCTGGCGCATATTTTCGAGCCTTTCTTTACCACCAAGCCTGTAGGTAGCGGCACTGGCCTTGGCCTGGCGGTTTCTTACGGGATCATTCGGAAACACCAGGGGCATATCGACGTGCGCAGCGAACTCGGCCAGGGCACCACATTCCGCGTCATCTTGCCGATTCACTCGCCGGGACCCGGCGCACCATCAACTGCCGCTGCGCCGATCCTGGCTCATCCGCAGGGGGACCCATCATGTCGATGACTTTGAGAGATTCGCTGGCCCGCCATACGGTGGCGGAGTTGAAGGACCTGGTGAGCCACCTGCCGGGCGCCGGAAGCGCGGGCCGCAAGGACGAACTGGTTGAACGAATCGTCGGCACGCTGCTCGGCCCTGGAGTGCAGGCCATCTGGTCGGCCCTCGACGAGACGCAGAAAGCTGCCGTCGCCGAGGCCGTGCATCACCCGCGCGGTGAGTATTCGGAGCGATGCTTTCGCGCCAGGTACCTGCGCGTGCCCTCGTTTCAGGTAGCTAGTGCAAAATCGTCCGGCTATTCCGCGAGCAAGAGCTCGGCCCTGGCCCTGTTCCTTCACTACTCGCCTGATGAATCTTGCTATTGCGTTCCGACCGACCTCCAGGCGCGTCTGCAGGCGTTCGTGTTGCCGCCCGCACCGTTGAGCCTCCAGAGTTCCGAAACCCTGGCCGAGGACGAAAGCTTGACGATCCGCCTGACCGAGCGTGAAGCCTTGCAGGAAGTGGCGGTGATGTTGCGCACCATCGAACAGGCACGTGTTCTGGTCAGCGAGAAGACTTCGACGCCGGGCACCGCCACCCTGCGCTTGCTCAGCGAAAAACTGGCAGGGGGTGACTTTTACCCGTCGGTCGAGAAGAAGGAGCGATGGGGCCAGGAAATCGGCCCGATCAAGGCCTTTGCCTGGCCGATGTTGCTGCAGGCCGGCGGACTGGCGGTGCGTGTAGGAACTCGCCTGGTAATCAGCCCGGCGGGCATCAAGGGCCTGAGCATGCCGTCGGCGGAAGTGCTGCGCGGGCTTTGGCGAAAGTGGCTCAAGACGACCCTGTTCGACGAATTCAGCCGCGTTGACACGATCAAGGGGCAGAACTCCAAGGGGCGTGTGATGACCGCTGCCGCTCCCCGGCGCGCGCCGATTGAAGAGACTTTGCGCGACTGCCCGGTCGGCCGCTGGATCACCTTCGACGACTTCTCTCGCTTCATGCGAGCGTCCGATCGGCACTTTGAGGTGACTCACGATACCTGGAAACTCTACCTCTGCGAACGCCAGTACGGCAGCCTGGGTTTCAACGGATCGGGCGGCTGGAACATCCTGCAGGAACGCTACCTGCTGGCCGTCCTTTTTGAATACGCGGCAACGCTCGGCCTGGTGGATGTGGCTTACCATGATCCCGCCGACGCCAGGAATGACTTCAGCGACCTGTGGGGCACCGACGAGCTGTCCTTTCTGAGTCGCTACGATGGCCTGACCGCCTTCCGCGTGACGCCCCTCGGCGCTTACCTGCTTGGCCTCGAGGCCGCCTACCGGCCGCTGGCCATCGTCAGCAGCGTGGCCTTGTCCGTGTCGCCCGACCTGCGGGTAAATGTCGTCGCTGGCGCCCTCGCTGCCGAGGAAGCGCTGCTGCTCGAAAGCTGGGCCGTGGCGGAGCACGGAGGCTGGCGGCTGGATCGGGACAAAGCGCTGCTGGCCATGGAGAAAGGCCACGCCATCGCCGAATTGAAGGGCTTTCTGGCAAGCGCTCACGAACTGCCGCTGCCCGAGTCAGTGGATTCATTCCTCCAGTTCTGCGAGCGTAATGGCCAGGCGCTGAAGACGGTCGGCAGCGCCGTGCTGATCGAGTGCCGCGACACCGACATCGCCGATGAAATTGCCGGTCGCCGGGAAACGGGCTCACTGTGTTTGCGCGCTGGGCCAAGAATGCTGGTCGTGCGCAGCGACCAGGTGGACAAGTTTCGCGAGCGGGTTCGGCTGCTTGGCTTCGGCATGATGTCGTGAGCGGAGGTGGGCAATACGGGTGCCGTCAGTCCTTCGTCTCCTGGCCGAAGCGCTCCTTCCACATGCGAAAAGCGTCGCGGATCTCGTTTCTGAGGTGTTCATCGTCCCAGGGCTTGTTGAGGTACTTATATACCGCCCCCCTGTTGATCGCGTCGGTGACGACGCTGATCTCTGAATAGCCTGAAAGGACCAGGCGTACCGTTCTCGGATAGAGGGTCTTGACGCGGGCGAGCAGTTCGACGCCGGTCATCATCGGCATTCGCTGGTCGGTGAGGATCACCTCGACTTCCTCGCGAGCCAGGATGGCAAATGCAGCCTCGGCGCTGCCGGCGGCGAGCACCCGGTAGCCTTCCCGACGCAACAGCCGGTTGAGTGCCGAAAGAATGTTGGGTTCGTCGTCGACCAACAGCAGCGTGGGCAGGGCATCGCTCTTTCCGGCGCCGAAGTGGAGGCGTTGACCGCGGTGGCGCAGGGTGGCGATTTCATCGGCCGGCAGGGGTCGCGAGAAGAAATAACCCTGCATCTCGTCGCAGTCAATGCGGCGCAGGTATTGCATTTGTTCCTCGGTCTCGACGCCCTCGGCGAGGGTGACCTTGCCGAGCGTGTGCGACATGGCGACGATGGCCTGCACAATGGCGGCGTTGGTCGGATTGGTGGTCACGTCGCGGACAAAGGACTGGTCGATCTTGACCACGTCGATGGGAAAGCGCGACAGGTAGGCAAGCGAAGAATAGCCGGTACCGAAATCATCGAGCGACAGTCGCACGCCAATTTCCTTGAGGCGCTGGCTGGTGCTGGCGGCGACCGCCACATCGTGCATCATCGCTCCTTCGGTGATCTCGATCTCTAGCGCCCACGCGTCAATCCGGTGCGCGGCAAGTGCATCGCCGACGGTCAGGTGGAGATTGGCGAAGCGGAAATGACGCGCCGAGAGGTTGACGGCGACCTTGATCGACGGCAGGCCGGCGTCCAGCCATTGCCGCATCTGGCGGCAGGCCTCGGCAAGGACCCATTCGCCGATGGCGATGATCAAGCCGCTTTCCTCGGCAGCCGGAATGAAGTGCCCGGGTAGGATGAGACCTTTTTCTGGATGCTGCCAGCGTACCAGCGCCTCGAGACCGATGACGGCTCCTGTCTGCAGGCTGACCTGCGGCTGGTAATGAAGCAGCAGTTGCTTGCTTGCCACAGCCTGGCGCAACGCTGCGAGCAACTCCTGGCGGCCAGAATCCTCGTTGGCCAGCAGCGCGTTGTAATGGGCGACGCTATCGCCACCGGCGCGCTTGGCCATTTGTGTCGCACTGGCGGCGCGCGCCAGGAGCTCACCGGCCTGCTTGCCGTCGTCCGGAAAACACGCGATGCCGATCGACGAGCTGACCTCAAGCTCATGGTCATCGATGGTGAGGGGCGCGCGAATGGCCGCGAGCAGACGTTCCGAGACATCGAGGCCGTCGTCCAGCGACGGCGACTCAGGAACGGCGAACAGCAAGCCGAATTCGTCGTTACCGAGTCGGGCGACGATGTCGGCGTCGCGTACGGTGGCGCCAAGCCGACGTCCGATCTCGATCAGCAGGCGATCGGCGCATACGTGCCCGAGCAGACGGTTGACGTTCGCGAAGTCATCGATGTCGACGTGCACGACGGAGATTCCGGTCCCTTGATCGTCGGCGAGCAGGGCCAGTCGCGTCAGTTCGTTCATGAAGCCGGCACGGTTATGCAGTCCGGTGAGCGCATCGGTGCTCGTCAAAGCCTCCAGCCGATCTTCCAGTTCACGCTCTTTCGAGACTTCTTCGGCGATCGAGAAGTAGGAGCTGACGCATCCCTGGTCGTCGACGATCGGGGAGATGGTCATTCTTTGGCGATAGATCGCGCCGTCCTTGCGCTGATTGGTGAACTCGCCGGTCCACACCGTGCCGGCATGGAGCGCTGCCCACAACTCGCGGTAGGTCGCCTCGGGTGTCAGCCCGGAACGGAACAGGCGCGGCGAGCTGCCGATGAGATCCTCGGCGGAGTAGCCGCTGATCGCCGATGCTGCCGGATTCGCGAAGACGATCGACAGGTGGGCGTCAGTGATGATGATCGACAGCGGGTTGTGCTGCGCGACGTCACGAAAAAGCGCCGCGGCCTTCATGTTCTGGTGCACGCGCGTCACATCGGCGCCCACCACGCAGATCGGCGCGCGGATGGCATCGCTACCGGCGTGGCGTTCGAGCGACCACGAAATTCGGAACCGTTGGCCGCCGCTCGCGGTTACCGTCGTCGCGAGGGCGCCGAGGTAGCCGTACGCACCCACCTCACTGACCAGGGCCAGGAACTCCTGCGACTCGGTTGCGTCCAGTTTCAGCAGATCCGCCAGCGGCCACTGGAAAACCTGATCGAGGCGGTCGTAGCCAAGCAGGCGCAGGCAGAAGGCATTGACATAGCAGACCGCGAGTTGCGCATCGACGCGAATGACCAGCAGGCCAAGCTCATCGTGGAGCGCTTCGTGTGCGCTTTCGCCGCTCACGGGGTACCTCCTGCCTTGCCTGCTGCGGCGTCGGCGCGAAGCGTGGCTTCGCCGCTGGCGAGCAGCAGCGCGATCGTAGTGCGCAGATCGACGAGTCCCCGATGCTGGCGATCGACGAATTCGATAGCGGTGACGAAGTGTTCACTCCAGGGCATGAAAGCCATCTTCCTTGTTCCTTGAACTCCAACAAAAATCAATTGCGCTGCGCCGATGAAGTGCGGCCGTGACCACGTGAGGTCCCGGTCAGGCCGGATTACTCGGCAGAATCACCCTGAAAATCGAACCCTTACCGAATTCGCTGCTGACCTCGATATGGCCACCGTGCTGATGCACTATCCCGTAGGCCAGCGAGAGCCCCAGTCCGGTGCCTTTGCCGACTGGCTTGGTGGTGAAGAACGGGTCAAAGATCTTCTCCAGATGTTCGGGCTTGATACCCTTGCCGGTATCTGCCACTTCTACCCAGACGCTCTCCCGATCATGGCCGGTACGCACCGTGATGCTGCCGTGGCTGTCGATCGCATGCGCCGCATTGAGCAGCAGGTTCATGAACACCTGATTGAGTTGCGAAGGAAAACAGCGGATTTGGGCGATGTGGCCATACTCCCTGACCACTTCGGCCTTGTCCTTGAGTTCGTTCGACACCACATTCAGCGTGCTCTCGATCCCCGCTTCCAGATCGGCCCACTCGGGCTCCGAACCGTCCACGCGAGAGAATTCCTTCAGGTCCTGCACGATGCGTTTCACACGCTGCAAGCCGTCCACCGACTCGGTCAGCAGGTTGCCAATATCTTCGCGCAAAAACGCGGCATCGATTTCGTTCTTCAGCCGGGTGATATCGTCGAGCACGCCACTGGCCAGCGATCCTTCCACTTTCTCGTATGCCGCGAGCAGCCGGAAGATATCCTCGGCATAGCGCTGCATGGTCCCGAGATTGGAGTTGACGAATCCTATCGGGTTATTGATCTCGTGCGCCACGCCGGCCGCCAGTTGACCAATCGAGGCCATTTTTTCCGATTGCAGCAGCTTATGGTGGGTGTCTTCGAGTTTGTCGATCAGTTCTTCCTGATGCAGCTTCTCGGCCTCCAGAGTCGCGTTGGCGGTCTGCAGGTCGGCCGTACGTTCCCTTACTCTTTCCTCCAGCCTGGCGCGTGAATCGCGCAGCGCCTCCTCGGCCCGCGTCCTTTCGGTGATATCGTTATAGCCGAAAACTCGGCCGACGATGCGCTCGCCGAGATACTGCGGGCGCGATCTGCATTCGAAAACCCGGGCATCCTTGAGCCGAAAGAGGTCTTCGGTTTCGCTGCTGTCGGCAATCGCTTGCAAGCGTGTGCGACAGGCATCGTCCTCAACGACCTGCTGCACCATGAATTCGAGGATCGCCGAATCGTCCCGGTCGAGCAGCAGGTCCTCGGGGATCTCCCACATGCTGCTGAACAGACGGTTCATGCTGGCGATTCTGCCCTGCCAATCGATCACCAGGATGCCATTGCCGGTCGATTCCAGCGTTGCCCGCAGTTGCGACAGGGTTTGTTCCAGAGCGTCCTCGACCTTGCGCTCGTGCTGAATATCCCTCGCCTGGACAAGCAACAGGGGCGTCCCGTGATGATCAAGCATGCGAACGGATTTCGTGACCGTCAGCAGGGAACCATCGGCGCAAAGATAGAGCCCCTCCTGGCCGTCAATGTCCTGATACTGACCGTTGCGAACCTCTTCCCAATAGAAGACGTCCTGCAACGAGCTTTCGATGTCCGTGATGGTCATCGCCGCCAGTTCCTCGCTGGCATAGCCGAGTGTCTGCTCGACGACCCGATTGGCCACCAGGATGCGCAAATGGCCGGGCTCAACCAGGAGCATCATGTACGGGCTGTAATTCAGCATCAATTGCTCAAGGCTGCTCATCGGGCGAATGTTTCCTGTCCGGGCTGGCCGGCATCAAAATAATAGCTGACCCGCTTGCGTGGACTGAGGTAGTTGTAAACTTCCCCCGGCACTTGTGCCGGCCTGACCGGCTTGGCAATATTGACGTGCGTTTCGCGCGCCAGGTCGACCAGCAGCGCTTCATGTTGGGGAATCTTCGCGTCGTAGATCAGGATCATCGGTTTCATCGGCTTGTCCGTATTGACGGTCGCGACCATGCCGATGACGCCATTGGAGAGTTGCACGATCGTCCCTGGCGGATAGACGCCAAGACAACGGATGACCACCTTCAGCAGCGTTGGATCGAATTTGCCGCGCAGTCTGGCGAACATCACCGAAAGCGCCTCGTGTGGCGTCAGGGCATCGCCGATATTGAGCGGATTGCACAGCTCATCGTAATGGTTGGCAATGGCCACGATGCGCGAGAGCAAGCCGATCGACTCGCCCATGAGCTTGTCGGGATAACCCGTACCATCATAGGATTCGTGGTGCGCTCGGATGATGGCCAGGATGGCCGGGGCAAACTTCAGTTGCTGGCCGATGGCCACGCCGTACTGACAATGCATCTCGTACAAGTGGCGCTCGGCCGGCGTCAGTGCGTCCGTTTTCCTGAGAATCCTGCTTGGGATATCCCGCCTCCCGATATCGTGAAACAGCGCCCCCATGCCCAGTGCGCCAACCATCTCTTGCGGCAGGTGGAGTTCGCGCGCCATCATCAGCGACAGCATGGTGACGTTCAAGGCATGAAAATACAATTCCTCACCGCCCATCTTGTCGCCCATGACATGAATCGCAAGTTCCGGAGCACACAGGATCGACTCGGCAATCTGGGTCACCAGTTCCGTCGCCTGGCGTACGGCCTCCGTCGGCCGGGCCAGCAGATTCTTCTCGATGTCGCGAATGGTTTGCGCTGAATTGATAAAGGCATTCTCGATGCGCGCTGCAGTCTCGCGCTGCGCCTTGATCTGTTCCGTCATGACGTTCTTGGCGGCGAGCGTCGACGTGATATCCGGCCTGGCTTCGGCCGGCGGATCGGTCGGCAGCGCCGTCTGCGGTGGCGGAGCGATGTCGCTCAGCGCCGGGTCGTAGCGAACGGTCTTCAGCCCCAGGCTGCGGATGGTCGCGATCTGCTCCGTGGAACTGATCTTGAAACGGCTGAAGGGGAAGGGATGTTTCAGCCAACCGAGTTCGAGGTCGACATACATACCGACCTGGAGTTGATCGACGGTGATCCGGGGAAGATCGGGAATCATGAAGTGGCCTCGTTTACTCGCCCGCGCCGCCAGCGTAGACCACGGCGATGTCGGCCAAAGATCCGATCAGCCAGCAGCACGAACGAGGAATCCTGGTCGAGCTCGAACATCGCGGTCCGCGATCAGTCGTCGACCAGCGTTTCGTCAATCAGCACAGAGCCGTCTGGCCCCCAATTGACGTAGGTGATGCCGGGTTCCTCGGCTTCGAGCCGGCAACGTTCTACTTGCTCCGCGGTCAGGCTGCCCTGCGCAAGGCGCATCTGGTTGGCGAGATGCTGGTTTTCCAGCGTCGCGTCGCGCAGGGCAAGCGCCTGGCCGATGGCCGAGATCAGCTCGTAGTCGTTCCAGGGTTTGGCGATGAAGCGGGTGATCTGCGCCTCGTTGATCGCCCGGATGAGCCCATTGAGATCGGCGTAGCCGGAGAGAATCAGGCGTGGCGCACCCGGCTGCAGCGCGCGAAACGCCTGCAGGAACTGAACGCCGTCCATTCCCGGCATGCGGTAGTCGGACAGGACCAGGTCATACGCTGTGTAGCGCGCTTTCTTGAGCGCCTCGAACGGATCTTCGCAGCAATCGACATCAAACCGGTCGCTGCGCCCGGCGGCGCTGCCGGGCGCGAGCAGCAGCAGCCGACGCAACGACTTGAGGATCGAACTTTCGTCATCAACGATCAGGATGCGGCTCATGGGGACCTCCGATACGGGTTCGTCACTTGCGGTCGGGGCGGATGTGCAGTGGCGGAATCGGACCTTCGCGCCGCGCGTATTCCTGAATCTGGCGGATGACAACAGCGTCGAGCAGGTAGTCGGCGGCAAGCAGCAAAGCGCCGTCGCGGCCGGCGAGGTCACGCGCAAGGGCCATCCCCGGCCTGAGTTCTGCGGCCGTGACCAGGATATCGTGCTGGCTTTCGTGAGAGGCTCCGCCGAGCATGTCGAGGAAGGCGTCGACCACACTCGCGTCGTAGCGCTTGCCGCGCGCCTTGACGAGCATGCCCTTGGCCTCGCTTTCGCTCAAGCGCTTGTCGTAGAGGATGCCGCACTGCAAACCGTCGTAATCGTTGGCCACCGCAAGGATGCGCGCAGCCAGCGGAATGCTCAGTCCCTGTCGTTTTTCAGGCCAGCCTTCGCCGTCGAAGCGCTCGTGATGCAAGCGGATGGTCAAGGCAACGTCCTTGAGCTGGTCGAGTGGCATCAAGGCCTGCTCGCCGGCCAGGGCGTGTTTGCGGTAGCGACTGAGTTCTTCGCCGGCCATACGTGATACGGGCTTGGTCAGCAACTCGTCGGCAAATCCGATCTTGCCGATGTCGTGTAGCAGGCCGGCAAGAAAAATGTCCTGCTGTTCCCGCCCGTCCATGCCCATTTTCTCGGCTGTGCGGCGAGCCAGGTCGGCAACCCGGCGTGAATGACCGGCGACCGCGCCACCACGCATCTCGATCAGCCCGGAGAACATCTTGACCGAGACGATGAAGTTCTGCTTGAGCTGCTGGTTGGCCACGCTGAGGAGACTATTGACGTCTTGAATCTCGGCGGTACGTTCACGGACGCGTTGTTCGAGATCGGTGTTGAGACGCCACAACTCGTCGTTCTGCGTCTGCGTCAGTGCCAGCAGACGGATGTTCTCGGCCTTCAAGCGCGAGCGCTCGAGCGCGTCGCGGATGGTCAGCAGCAGATCGTTGTCGTCCCACGGCTTGGCGATGTAGCGGTAGATCTCGCCGCGGTTGATGGCAGCAATCGTCGAAGTGACGTCCGAATGTCCGGTGAGCAGAATGCGCGACACCTGCGGCCAGCGCTTGCGAGCCTCTTCGAGGAAGCGTGCGCCGTCCATTTCCGGCATGCGCATGTCGGAAATGATGAGGTCGATGTCTTCGCGAGCGAGAACCTCGAGGCCAGCGGCGCCGCTTTCGGCGGTGTGTACCCGGTAGCCACTGGGGCGTAGTAAACGGCGCAGCGAAGACAGGATGCTCGCCTCGTCGTCGACCAGCAGGAGCGAAGGTGGCCGGTCGGTTGCCGGCAAGCTTGCGCCGGGATTCGGGGCTGTGGAATCGGTCATGGTGAACTCACTACGCTGGGGTGGCTGCCGTCTATCGGCAGGATGATCCGGTATTCGCTTGCCAGCACATCCCGCTTGAACAGGGCCGCTGCGCCAAGGACCAGGCCCATGCTCAGGATGCCGCCGCCAAGATAGCGCGAGAAGGCCTTGGCGCGCGCCTTCGCAGCCTGCGACACAGCGCGGCGCTGCAGCGATTGCCGTGGCGATGCAGACGGGCATGGCTCAGACATGGTTCCAAGGTTCCCTGGTCGGCTCGCGCGCCCCGGCAGGCGGCAGCGGCTGCCGGCGCGCTGTGCCGGACGCGAACGCGTGATGGTGCTTGAGCAGCCAAGGATAAGCCCGCCGCAGCAAAAAGGCCAGAGCACGGCCCACCATTGCTTGATTTATCCCCGTCGCGTAGTATCCATCAGGAGGTATTTCGCGGGCGCCATGATGAGGGTGTTGGTAACCGTATCCTGCCAGAGATGGCCGCTCGTGTTTTCCGCTATCGCCGCCAGCCACGGAAAAATCAGCCCTGCAATACGCGTTGTGCAGGAGGCTCACCTGAATTGGAAAGCACTACCCCAACGTTGAAGCTGAGTATCCGCCAAGGATTGCTGCTCTTCATCACGCTCGCCAGCCTGATCCTGGCCGGCGTCGCCGGTCTCGGCGTGTGGGGCACATGGCGCGGTCAGGAGAGTTTGCGCGAGGTGTTGACCGAGGAAGTCTACGCAACGCAGCAGCTTGTCGAGGTCTACACGCAACTCACCAGCATACCCGCGCGGATGTACGGGGTGCTCAACGGCGATACCAGCGCCGTCGGTGCTCGCAGCCACCTCGTCGGCGCCCGACGTGACCTTGCGCTCGGCTGGCGACGCTATCGCGCAGCGCTCGCCGACGGAGCAGACGAAGAAGAGAAGACGCTGATCGCGGCGATTGATCCGCCGTTGAGCGCTTTGCCGGCTTTGCTGGACCGCATCGACCATCTCCTTGCTGTCGACGACCGGCCGGCGATCGCTGCGCTCCTCAGCCAGGAGTGGTGGGACATCCGGTTGCAGGTCATGGCGCCGCTCAGCCGGCTGATCGAGCTTGAGCAAAGCCACGTGGAGGTGGCCTACGCTGTGGCGCAAGGCGTCTACCGGCAGACATTGATTGGCCTGGGGCTGCTGCTCGCCGCCGGCATGGCGATCTTCTTCGGTTTTTCACGCCGCATCTTCGACCATGTGATGACCAGGCTCGGCGTGATCGAGGACGCTTTGACGCGGATCGCCGCCGGCGACCTCGAAACGCGCATCGGCGGCAGCCACAGCGGCGAGTTCGGGCGCATCGTCGGCGCGCTCGACCGGACGGTCAGCAGTCTGCGCGCGGACCGCCAGGCGTTGGAGATCTTGCAGCAAGGCCAGGCCTCGATCCTCGAATCGATGGCCGAGGGATTGTACGGCACCGACGCCGAGGGCAGAATCACTTACGCCAATGCGGCGGCGGAACACCTGCTCGGCTGGAGCGCTGGCGAAATGCGCGGCCAGTTCGCGCACCAGATGTTCCACCACACGCGAGCCGACGGCACGCCTTATCCGGTCGAGGATTGCCCGATACATCGCGCCTGCTTGACCGGGCAGCCGTGCCGTTCGGACGACGAGTTGTTCTGGCGCCGGGACGGCAGTAGCTTCCCGGTCGAAATGGCCGGCGCGCGGATCGGCACCCCCGAGCGCACCGTCGGCAGCGTCGTCGTTTTTCGCGACGTCACCGATCAGCGCTCGGCCAAACTGGCGCTACGCGCCAACGTCGAGCGACTCACGGCGATCAACCGTCGCCTGGAGGAAACACAAAGCCAGCTCCTGCAGTCGGAGAAAATGGCGTCGATCGGTCAACTGGCGGCTGGGGTGGCGCACGAGATCAACAACCCCGTGGCCTTCGTCAATGCCAACCTCAGCAGTCTCAGGTGCGAAGTTGGCGACCTGCTGCGAGTTCTCGACGCCTACCAGGCGGCCGACCCGATCCTCGCGGCGCATCCGGCAGTGATGAAAACGATTGCCGCGGCCAGAGACGCCGCCGAACTCGACTACCTGCGGGCGGACATAGGCGCACTGATCGATGAATCGCTCGACGGCATGCAACGCGTCCGCAAGATCGTCCAGGACCTCAAGGACTTCTCGCGCGTCGGCACGGCCGAGTGGCAGTTCGCCGACCTCGAGGACGGACTGGACAGTACGCTCAACATTGTCTGGAACGAAGTCAAGTACAAGGCACTGGTGGAGAAGGAGTACGCCGGCTTGCCCAAGGTCGAATGCATCGCGGCGCAGATCCACCAGGTCTTCATGAACCTTCTGGTCAACGCTGCCCAGGCGATCGAAAGCCACGGAACCATCACGCTGCGTACGGGTTTCGCTGGCGCCGAGGTCTGGGTCGAGGTCGAGGACACCGGCCAGGGAATTCCGGCGCATGAATTGAGCCGCATCTTCGATCCCTTCTTTACCACCAAGCCGGTCGGCAAGGGAACCGGGCTCGGCTTGTCGTTGGCTTACAGCATTGCGCAGCGACACCGGGGGAGGATCGAAGTCAGCAGTCAAGTCGGTGTTGGTTCACGTTTTCGTCTTGTGCTGCCGGCCATGCGGGTGCAGGCCGAGGTGTCGGCCAGCGGTGAAGCCACGGGCTGAGCAGGATTGAAGGCCAGGGAAGGAATTCCTCGGGTGACCAATCTTTCGGTATGATCGCCCTGGCTCAGGAGCACAATCTTCTCGCGCAGGGTGCGCACTTCGGGAATCCGATCGAGACCCAGTAGCTTGCCCCACTCGCCAGGCGCACACGAGCGCAGGGACTCGACCGATTCCAGTCGCGCCAAGGCCATGAAGGCGATCAACATCAACATACCGTCGATCCCGTAGTAACCCGGTGGCAGCGTCAGCTCCTCACCTCCTTCGAGCAGCCCCACTGCCAATAAGGCGGGTAGCGCAAACAGCACCCCTCCCCGCGGCACGTCGACGGCCGCCTGGAAGTGGGGAGCGACCGCATTCAGCCCGCCCACGCTGGCCGCCACCCGGGCTTCCAGCTTCCGGTTCGGCACGAACCGACCGCCAGCGGTCACGACTCTGCCGATGCCGCTTGCGCCGCCACGCAGACGCGGTTGCGGCCGCCTGCCTTGGCCGCGTAGAGAGCGAGGTCGGCTTCCCCGATGAGCAAGTCCGGGCCCGTTGCCAGGTCGGGAACGCAAGTCGCCACGCCCAGGCTGAGCGTCACCCAGGGGCCAACATCACTGGTCGCATGCGGCAATTCCAGAGCCTCGACTTTGCCCCGTAGACGGTCCGCCACGGAGTGCGCACACTCAAGGTCTGTGCTCGGCAGGATGACGGCAAATTCCTCGCCGCCGTATCGCGCCGGCAGGTCGGCGGCACGGAAGATCTGCCGCTGCAGGATTCCGGCCACCGCCTTGAGACAACCATCGCCGCCCTGGTGTCCGTAGTGGTCGTTGTAGCGCTTGAACTGGTCCACGTCGGCCATGATCAGCGATAGCGCTTCGCCCCGGCGCCGGCAGCGGCTCCACTCGACCTGCAATCTCTCGTCAAAGCTGCGCCGATTGGCAATTCCGGTCAAGCCATCGCAAGTGGCGAGTTGTTGCAGGGCGAGCTGGGCATTCTTCTGCTCGGTCATGTCGCGCAGAGTTTCGACGACGGCAATCAGTTGGCCGTCGTCGGCGTAGATCGGGCCGGCGTCGACGGCCAGATAGAGGCGGCAACCCAGCCGGGGCATGAGGCACCAGGTCTCGGCCCTGAGTCCGTAGCCGTTCTCGGAGGGTTCGGTATGCTCAGAGTAGAGCGTTGCCAGTTCGGCAATTCGGCCCTGGGCGAGAACGTCAGCCAGACAGAGCCGGGGCTCTGAATAAAAGGCTTGCCAGTGGTTGGTGGTACCGACGACATCGGCCGCCGGCACGCCGGTCAGGCGTTCGCAGGCATGGTTCCAGATGATTACCTGACCACTGGGGTCGAGGACGAAGGTCGGGACGACCAGGTGCTGCATGAGGCTGACGGCGAAAGCACGTTGCCGGGCCCGAACTGCCGATTTCTTGTCGGTCATCAATCTTCTCCTTGGCCCTCGCCGGACGCATGCAGGCAGCCATCGCGCAGGGTCAGGATTCGCCCGACGCGGCCAGCCAGCGCCGGGTCGTGGGTGACGACGACAAAGCTCGTCTGCCGCGAGCGATTGAGCGCCAGCATCAATTCGAACACGCTCTCGGCGGTCTGCCGGTCGAGATTGCCGGTTGGCTCATCAGCGAGCACGCAAGCCGGCTCGGTGACCAGCGCTCGGGCGATCGCCGCCCGCTGGCGCTCGCCTCCCGACAGCTCCGATGGGGTGTGCTGCAGGCGGTGCCCGAGCCCCACCTCGGTGAGCACTGCCGCGGCGCGTGCTTCGGCCTCGGCCTTCGGCAGCCGCCGGATGAAGAGCGGCATGGCGACGTTCTCGAGCGCGGTGAACTCGGACAGCAGATGATGAAACTGGTAGACGAAGCCGAGGTGGCGATTGCGCAGGACACCGCACTCGGCGTCATCGATGGTCTCGAGATCGTGGCCCATCAGCTGGACCTTGCCGCCACTGGCGGTATCGAGACCGCCGAGCAGGTGCAGCAGCGTGCTCTTGCCTGAACCCGACGAGCCGACGATCGCCACGCGCTCGGCGACGCGTACTTCGAGGTCGACGCCGAGCAGGACCGGCACGTCGGAATCGCCCTGGCGAAAGATCTTGCGCAGGCCCTGACAGGCCAGTACCAGTTCACTCATAGCGCAGCGCCGCCGCGGGATTGACCCGTGCCGCTCGCCAACTGGGATAGAGCGTCGCCACCAGCGCCAGCACAAAGGCGACGCCGGTGATCGTCGTCACGTCGCGCCACTGAAGTTCGGAGGGCAGGTTGGAGATGTAATAGACCTCCTTGGCGAGAAACTGCGTGCCGAGCAGGCGCTCGATGAACGGCACGACGACATCGACATTGAGCGCCAGCGCCACGCCGCCGGCGACACCAAGGCCGAGGCCGATGAAGCCGATCAGTGCGCCTTGAACGATGAACACCGCCATGATGCTCATCGGGCTGGCGCCGAGCGTGCGCAGGATGGCGATGTCGGCCTGTTTATCGGTCACCGCCATGACCAGTGTCGAGACGATATTGAACGCTGCGACGGCAATGATCAGCGACAGGATGATGAACATCATGTTCTTCTCGATCTGTACGGCACGAAAGAAGTTGGCATGGCTCTGTGTCCAGTCGCTGATGAAAGCATCGGTGTCGAGTGTGCTGGCCAGCGCGCGCGCCACGCGCGGCGCCAGAAAGAGGTCGTCGAGTTTCAGGCGCACGCCGGAAACCCGGTCATCCATGCGATAAAGGCGCTGCGCATCGCTGAGGTGGATCAGCGCCAGCCCGCTGTCGTACTCGAACATGCCGACCTCGAACAGCCCGACGACGGTGAACGTCTTGAGCCGCGGCACGACACCGGCTGGCGTCACGACGCCCTGGGGCGCGATCAGCGTCACGCGTTCGCCGACCGAGACGCCGAGCGCGCGCGCCAGCTCGGCGCCGAGAATGATGTTGAAGCTGTCGGGGGTCAGCGCGTTGAGCTGGCCGCGTTTCATGTGTGCGCCAAAATCGGCCACCTTGCCTTCCTGGTCCGGCAGAATGCCGCGCACCAGAGCGCCACGCACCGCCTGCCCGTAGGCCAGCATACCCTGCGCCTGGACGAAGGGCGCCGCGCCGGTCACGTGTGGCTGGCCGGCGGCCTGCGTGGCAACACCTTCCCAGCCGGCCATCTCGCCGTTGGCGCCGGTGATCTCCACGTGCGAGACGACAGCAAGAATCCGTCCCCGGAGCTCGGTCTGAAAACCGTTCATTACCGACAGAACGACGATCAGAGCGGCGACGCCGAGCGCGATGCCGAACATCGAAATCAGCGAGATGAACGAAATGAAGTGGTTGTGCTTCTTGGCCCGCGTGTAGCGCAGGCCGATCAGCAACTCGTAAGGGAGGGCCATCAGCGGCGGAAGCTCATCTCAGGGGGCATTTTTGGAGTGCCGTAACGGCAAGGCCATTATGCTACTCTTTTCCGCTGCTCTCCGTGCTGGCAGCCGCCGGCACGGAAAC
Source organism: Candidatus Accumulibacter aalborgensis (assembly GCF_900089955.1). Taxonomy (GTDB): domain Bacteria; phylum Pseudomonadota; class Gammaproteobacteria; order Burkholderiales; family Rhodocyclaceae; genus Accumulibacter; species Accumulibacter aalborgensis. Next base: position 20,369 of record NZ_FLQX01000146.1, read on the forward strand.
GAATGAAAGACCGCTGTAGTGGGCTTGCGAAGCCCAACACTTTGCCATCACTCGCCGAAGCAGCCCTGATCACGCGTTTCGCAGCCGACGAGTGTGGATCGCAAGAACCCTCTCGGAGGGTTGGTTGTTGGGGTTCGCAAGCTCACCCCAAGCTACGCGCTACCGCAGGCGCCGGCGATCGGTCGAAAGTAGCCCTTTAGGCATGCAGTCTCGCGAACGCATATCTGGATGTGGTTGTGTTTGCGAAACCCCGCCCGCGGGTACAAAGGACGGCCTTCCAGGAATGGCGCACGGATGGTGTCGTAAGGCAGTTCACCGCGCAATTCCCGGTAGGTGTGCAAGTAGTTGATCACCGCGCAGTCCAGAAAGCGGCCCGCCTTGTCCGGCGTCGGCCCCAGGTTCTTGGGCGGGGGAGTGCCGATCTTCTTGAATGTTTCTATCAGCTCTCGGTGACCGTCGGCGACCTGTTGCAGTCCATCGCCATCGAAAAGGTCCAGGCAGTGCTTCAGATCGATGATCGCCCCAAGGACGAATGGATCGGCGATCTTTCCTTCCTGTTGTCGATGGTTGGCCCATTGCAGCGCTCGGCCTGGGTTTCCCTCCCAGAAGTAGATGCCGTGCCCCAGCCAGTCATACTTCTTCTCTGACCACTTGAGATGAGGCTCCTCGCCGCGAAGGAGCCGCTCCGCGGTGCTCTTGTCGCAACCGTGAAAGCCCAGCACGAAACTGGGCTGAAACTCGTACTCCGACCAGATGCCCGGCATTACCGGCGATACGGTTCGGTGAGCTGTCCACAGTCGTCGATGAGCCCCGCCCGGCGGAGAAATTCGGCGGCGCTTTGTTTCGAGTCGCGGATCTCCCGACCAAACGCCTTGATGTCTGCACTGCGTTGGTCCGGCGTCAATCGCCGCACCATCCTTCCGGGGACGGTGGTCACCGGCAGAACGGCGACCGCATCCCCCTGCGCATTATTTTGCGCCAATCGGTGTTTCATGGCTGATGTCCTCCAGCCGCCCGCGAGGTCGTCGTCTGACCGCTACGGGCGTGCAAAAAGCCGCGTGACAGGCGACTTTACTTTGCCGCCAAAGTTATCACAACCAGCTTCCGCGTCAATGATCGACGTTAAAAAGAAGCCTAGCGTCTGCCTCGGCTCCTTGCCGCTCGTCGCTGCCTGTCAACAGAGCCTGACGGGCAGCGATGAGCCTTGGCGGCGACGATCACGCCGCTGGTTTCTGCCTCCGGCGGCTGGCCAGAAGTCCAAGCGCGCCGAGGGCGAGCAGGCTCAGCGAAGCGGGTTCGGGAATGTTGTTGAGCGCGTTGTCGGAACGGAAAGCTGCCGTCCAGCCAAGTGCCCGCAGATCAAAGGCGAGGTACATCGTCGCGTCAAATGCAGCGAGGTCTTCTTCCCAGTAGTTGCCGCCTGGGCCTGGCACGCCTCCCGGCCCCCCTCCTCCGTACGGAAGCTGATTTTCTGTATCGGACGAAAACGCCAAGACGTACAGTTGTACCCCGTTTGGATCAAGACCATCTTCTACAACACCGAAGACGTCACCAATCGAGGTTGTCGGATTATGGGGATCATCGAAAAGCGTCGTATAGTTGCCAAATTGGCTTGGGTCGCCCGCGGTGGTGAGTCTATAAACGAAATCCGGGCCGTTACGGACTTCATCGGCCTCGCTGATCTGCACGTATTCGACAACGTTGCCCCCCGCGTCCCAGACGGTAAAATCGTCCGAGTGGCTGGCTTGCGCGCTGAACGGCAGGGCGCCGAACAGCAGCGCCGTGACGAGCGAAATCCTGGAAACAGGGCTTGAGTTTGGCTTCATGGTGTATTCCTTCACAGACGGCTGTTCGGTAATCAGGGAAAGTAGACGCCGGGGCGCAGAATCGGGACAAACTACCGCACGCCGCCTCGTCGGGGCCGAATTCTCGAACTCGATCGCCCCTGTTCAGCGAGAAAGCAATTTTTATGCCGCGAACCGCTACCAGAAACATTCGTTATATTAATTAGATTGTTGCGATAATGGCACAGTCTCGATGCCTGATCGCGGAGGAGCGAGTGTAAAATTTTTCGACACTTGGCCTGCCCCGTCGACGGTGCTCACGGGGTCTTCGAGGCGGCGCCAGGTCATCGGATGCGGGCTACGCCGGCCCCCTTGGCTTGGCTGAGGTTTGATACCATGACCTGCTTCGCCATTCCCTTTTCAGCGACCGTCCACCGGCCGCCCAGCCCGCCATGCAGCTCACCGTCGTTGTTCCCGAACTGGTCTGGCCTGAACCGGACGACCAGGAAACCTTCGCCGCTCTGGCTTGCCCTGGGCTTGGCACGCTGATCGCGCGCAGTCAGCTCAGCCGGCGGCCGCCGCAGTCGCTCGAGGCGACGCTCTGCGACGCCTTCGGGCTGGCCGACAACGTCGCCTACGCCGCTTTCCGAGTGCTCGGCGAGACCACCCTGGCGGCCGTCTCCGACGCTTGCTGGCTGTGCGCCGACCCGGTGCATCTACGCTTGCACCAGGAGCGCCTGATTCTTGCCGACGGCGGCAGCCTGGGAATCGAAGGCGCCGAGGCCGCGGCGATCGTTGGCCACCTCAATCGGCAGTTCTCCGACGTCGGCACTTTTCACGTCGCTGCTGCCGATCGGTGGTATCTCCAGCTTGCCGGGACGATCGATCTTGGTCACTTCGATGTCCTGCCGCTGTCCACGGTTGCCGGCCGCCGTGTCGGCCGGCAACTGCCGGAGACATCACAGGTCCGCTGGCTGCGCCAGTTGCTCAACGAGGCCCAGATGGTCCTGCACCAGCATCCGGCCAACGAGAGACGCGAAGAAGAAGGCCGACCGACGGTCAACAGCCTGTGGCTGTGGGGCGCAGGCGTTCTTCCGGCAGTCACCGCGAGCCGCTTTGGCGCCATCTGGGCCAACAACCCGCTGGCGCGTGGCCTCGGTCGTGCTTTCGGCGTTCCGGTGCAGCCGCTGCCCGATGATGCCGGCGCGTTGTTGGCACGAGCGCCTGCCGGCAGCCGGCAACTGGTCGTCCTCGACGCGCTGCAGGCGCCGGTGCAGTATGAAGACGCCGCCGCCTGGCGCGCCGGCCTGCTCGACCTCGAAGCGCGCTGGTTCGCACCGCTGCAGAAGGCGCTGGCCGGCGGCAAGGTGCAGCGAGTGCGTCTGGAAGCGTCGACAGCTTACGCCACGCTGGCCTGGGAGAGCGGTCGCAGTGATCAGTGGAGGGCCTGGCGCCGCGCGGAGCCGCTGGCCGCCACCGCCCAGTCACTGGCCAGAGGCGAACCATGACGCGCATCGTCAGCCGCCCGATCGCGCAGCGCGCACAGTGGCAGCTCGAACAACAGGGCTTGCATCCCTTGCTTGCCCGTATCTATGCGGCGCGCGGCATCAGGACGCGCAGCGAACTCGATTACGCGTTGCCGTCGCTGCTGCCGCCGGCCATGCTGACCCACGCTGCCGAGGCCGCCGTCCTGCTCGCCGACGCCATTGCCGCAAAGGCCAGTATCCTGATCGTCGCCGACTACGACTGCGACGGCGCGACGGCCTGCGCGGTCGGCATCCGGGCGCTACGCGCCTTCGGCGCACACGCCGATTATCTGGTACCGAACCGCTTCACCTACGGCTACGGCCTGTCACCCGACATCGTCGACCTGGCCGCGACGGGCAAGCCCGACCTGATCGTCACCGTCGATAACGGCATCGCCAGCGTCGACGGCGTTGCCCGCGCGCGCCAGTTGGGAATCGCGACGCTGATCACCGACCACCACCTGGCCGGCGACGAGTTGCCCGCTGCCGACTGCATCGTCAACCCCAACCTGGCGCACTGCGAGTTCCCCAGCAAGTGCCTGGCCGGCGTCGGCGTCATCTTCTACGTCATGCTCGCGCTGCGCGCCGAGCTGCGCATGCGCCACTGGTTCACCGAGGGTAGCGGGCGCAGCGAGCCGCCGCTGGCGACCTTGCTCGACCTCGTCGCGCTGGGTACCGTCGCCGACGTCGTCAGACTTGACCACAACAACCGTGTGCTCGTCAGTCAAGGCCTGCAGCGCATCCGCCAGGGCCGGCTGACGCCCGGCCTGCGGGCCATCTTCCGCGCTGCCGGACGCAATCCGGCACAGGCCTCGGGCTTCGACCTCGGCTTCATGATCGGCCCGCGCCTGAATGCCGCCGGCCGCCTCGCCGACATGTCGCTGGGCATCGAGTGCCTGATCACCGATGACGAAGGACGCGCGATGAACATCGCGCAACAGCTCGACGCGCTCAATCGCGAACGGCGGGAAATCGAAGCCGGAATGCAGGAACAGGCGCTGAGTCAACTCGCGCAAGCGGCTGCCGCTCTTGACGCCACTCCTGGCACCGCCCTTGGCGCCAACCCCGCGGCCGCCGCCGGCGTGTCGCTCTTCGACGCTGGCTGGCACCAGGGAGTCGTCGGCATCGTCGCGGCACGAATCAAGGAGAAGCTGCACCGCCCCGCCTTTGCCTTCGCCCGCGGTGACAACGGCGAAATCAAGGGCTCGGGTCGTTCGATTGCCGGCCTGCATCTGCGCGATGCACTGGATCTGGTCGGCAAGCGTGCGCCCGGCCTGCTGCTGCGCTTTGGCGGGCACGCGATGGCTGCTGGCGTGACGATCCGGGAGAGCGATTTCGAGTGCTTTCGCGAACTGTTTGCCCAGGTCGCCGACGAGCTGCTGGCGCCGGCCGACCGCACGCGCACGCTCGAAACCGACGGTGCGCTGGAATCGGCGTATTTCTCGATCGCCACCGCGCGACTGCTCGAAGTCGAAGTCTGGGGCCAGGGTTTTCCGGCGCCGATTTTCGCCGACGAGTTCGTCGTCGAGAGCCAGCGCATCCTCAAGGACAAGCACCTCAAGTTGCGGCTGCGCAAGGGGACGCAGCAGCTCGATGCGATCCAGTTCAACTTTCCTCGGGCGCCGAGCGGAACGATACGCGCCGCTTACCGGCTGGCGATCAATGATTTCAATGGGGTGCAAACGCCGCAGTTGATGATCGAACATATCGAGAACGTTGGCGGCTGACCTCTCAGGCGATTTGAGGACTAAACTTGGAAGGTGAACAGATACCTTGACGAAAGCGATGACGGTCGTGGGACCTGAACTGAACGCAGCACCGCAGATGACCTGCGGCGATTCCCCTTTTGCGTTGCTCGATGCGGTGAGCAGTTCGGTATTCGCCCATCGGGGGGGGCAGATTCTGTTTGCCAATACGGCAATGGAACGTTTGAGCGGACGTTCGCGCAGCGAACTGGCGGCCCTTGGCTACCTTGACCTGGCCCATGAAGACGACCAGCCGGACTGGCGCCAGTTTACCGATGCCTGTCTGCGCAACGAGGCGGGGACGAGCAGCCACGAGTTTCGCCTGCTTGCCAAGGACGGGCAGGTCCGGCTCGTCGCAGCCAAGGTCAGCCTTGTCCAGGTCGGCGGACAAGCGACGCTGATCGCCTCCTTCGCCGACCTCACCGAGCGCAAGCACCGGGACGCAGGGCGATGTAGCCTGCAGCGCCTGCTGAGACAGATAGTCGATGGCAGCCCGGTGCCGGCCTTTGTCATCGACGCTGATCACAAGCTGACCCACTGGAACCGTGCCTGTGCCGCGATTACCGGCGTGCCGGCCAGCGACATGCTTGGCACGCGACGGCAGTGGGTCCCTTTCTATCCCGCGGAGCGGCCGGTGATGGCTGATCTGATCGTCAGCGGCGCTGTCGATGACCTTCTCGAACAAAACTATCACGACAAGCGCCTGAAGCGCTCGTCGCTGATCGAGAGCGCTGTCGAAGCCGAGGACTTTTTCCCGCATTTCGGCGATGGCGGCTGCTGGCTTTACTTTACGGCCGCACCGCTGTTCGACGAGGCAGGGCAGATCGCCGGCGCCATCGAGACCCTGCAGGATGTAACCGCGCGGCGCAAGGCGGAAAGCGACTTGCGCACCTACCAGGCGCAACTGGAAACCCTGGTCGAACAGCGCAGCGCACAGCTCGAACACGCTAGCCAGAGGCTCTTGCAGTCGGAAAAACTCGCCTCGCTCGGCCAGCTTGCCGCGGGAGTGGCTCACGAAATCAACAACCCGATCAGTTTCGTCTATTCCAATCTCGGCTCGCTGGGAGCTTACGTCGCCGACCTTCTGGCCATCGTCGAAGCCAACGAGGCCGCCGAGTTGTCGATCAGCACGCCGACGACGACAGCGAAGACAACAGCGCCATGCCAAAAGGTCGATATCGAGTTCCTCAAGGAAGACATCCCGACCTTGATTCACGAATCGCGCGAGGGAATTCTGCGGGTCAAGAGAATCGTCCAGAACCTGAAGGAATTTTCCCATCAGGATAGTGTGCGGGAGTGGCAGTGGGCCGACCTGCACAAGGGCCTCGACTCAACGATCAACATGGTCAACAGCGAGGTCACGCGTACAGCGCACATCGCCAAGGAATACGGAACATTGCCCGAGGTCGAGTGCCTGCCCTGGGAGTTGAACCAGGTGTTCATGAACCTGCTGATCAATGCCGCCCACGCCATGGGCAACGATTACGGAACGATCACCGTTCGCACGGGAACTTGTGGCGACGAGGTCTGGGTTGAAGTTGCCGACACCGGCAGCGGCATTCCGGAAAGTATACGGAGCAGGATTTTCGACCCCTTCTTCACCAGCAAGCCGGTCGGAAAGGGGACCGGCATGGGCTTGTCGATTGCCTACGGGATCATTCAGGCGCACCACGGCCGGATCGAACTGAAAAGCGAAATGGGCCAGGGGACGACGTTTCGCGTCATCCTGCCGATCAAGCACAGCGAGGCGGCCGATGGAACAGAAGCCGCTGTCACCGTGGATCCCGACGGGCAAAGCGGCGCCAGCGGGTGACCTCCGGACAGACGATTACCATCATGCTCAACGCAGACGACGAGTACCGGGAGATTCGCGAGGCCATCCGCGACCTGTGCCGCCAATTCCCGGACGAGTATTTCCGCGCCATCGACGCGCAGCGCGCCTATCCCGAGGCTTTCGTCGCTGCGCTAATCGGCGCCGGCTGGCTGTCGGCGATAGTTCCCGAGGAATACGGCGGCTCCGGCCTGGGGCTGACGGCAGCGAGCGTGATCATGGAGGAGATCAACCGCTGCGGCGGCAATGCCGCCGCCGTACACGGCCAGATGTACAACATGGGCACCTTGATGCGCAACGGCAGCGCTGCGCAGAAGGCGAGGTACCTGCCGGACATCGCTGCCGGCAAGCTGCGTATCCAGTCGATGGCGGTGACCGAGCCGACGACGGGCAGCGACACTACCCGAATCCGGACCACCGCCGTGAAGAGGGACGGACGCTACGTGGTCAACGGCCAGAAGGTCTGGATTTCGCGCATCCAGCATTCAGACCTGATGATCCTGCTGGCGCGCACAACGCCGCTTGCCGAGGTGACGCGAAAATCTGCGGGCATGTCGATCTTCATCGTCGATCTGCATGATGCGCTGGGCAACGGCCTCTCGGTGCGGCCGATCGCCAACATGGTCAATCACGAGACCAACGAACTGTTCTTCGACAATCTCGAGATCCCTGCCGAGAACCTGATCGGCGAGGAGGGGCAGGGCTTCAGGTATCTCCTCGACGGACTGAATGCCGAGCGGACGCTGATCGCCGCCGAGTGCATCGGCGATGGTTACTGGTTCATCGAACGCGCCACGCGCTATGCCAACGAGCGCGTTGTCTTCGACCGGCCGATCGGGCAGAACCAGGGCGTGCAGTTTCCTATCGCCGAAGCCTTTATCGAAGTCGAGGCGGCGAACCTGATGCGTTTCAAGGCCTGCGCGCTGTTCGACGGACAGCAGCCCTGCGGCGCCGAGGCCAACATGGCCAAGTACCTCGCCGCCAAGGCCTCGTGGGAAGCGGCCAACGTTTGCCTGCAGACGCACGGCGGCTTCGGCTTCGCCACCGAATACGACATCGAGCGCAAGTTCCGCGAGACCCGCCTGTATCAGGTGGCGCCGATTTCGACCAACCTGATCTTTTCCTACGTCGCCGAGCATCTGCTCGGGCTGCCGCGGTCGTTCTGAGCAGCCGGCCATGCGTCCACTCGACGGACTGACCGTCATCGCCCTCGAACATGCGATTGCCGCGCCGTTCTGCACCCGGCAACTGGCCGACCTCGGCGCGCGCGTGATCAAGGTCGAGCGCCCGCACAGCGGCGATTTTGCCCGCGCCTACGACGAGCGCGCGCGTGGCCTGGCGTCGCATTTCGTGTGGACCAACCGTTCGAAGGAGAGCCTGACGCTCGACCTGAAACACGGCGAGGCGCAGGCCATCCTGGCCAGGCTGCTCGACCAAGCCGACGTGCTGGTGCAGAACCTGGCGCCCGGCGCCGCGGCGCGTCTCGGCCTGTCCTACGAGTTGCTGTGCGAGCGGCATCCGCGGCTGATCGTCTGCGACATCTCCGGCTACGGGGCGAACGGACCGTATCGCGACAAGAAGGCCTACGACCTCCTGATCCAGAGCGAGTCGGGTTTTCTTTCGATCACCGGTTCGCCCGACGCGCCGGCCAAGGCGGGCTGCTCGATCGCCGACATCGCTGCAGCAATGTACGCCTACAGCAACATTTTGGCCGCGCTGCTGCAGCGCGGCAAGAGCGGGCGCGGCTGCCACGTCGAGGTGTCGATGCTGGAAAGCATGGTCGAGTGGATGAGCTACCCGCTGTACTACGCCTTGGACGGCGCGCCGCCGCCGCCGCGCGCCGGCGCTGCGCACGCAACGATCGCCCCCTATGGCCCATTCACTGCCGGCGACGGCAAGACGGTGATGTTGGGCCTGCAGAACGAGCGCGAATGGGAAGTGTTCTGTGCGCAGGTGCTTGAGCTCCCGGAGGTGGCCAGCGACCCGCGCTTCTCCTCGAACTCACGACGGACAGCAGCGCGTGACGAGCTGCACGCGCTGATCGTCGCCAGCTTCGCACACCTGAGCTCGGAACAGTTGATCGCCAGGCTCGACGCCGCGCAGATCGCCAACGCGCGCATGAACGACATGCACGAGGTCTGGGAACACCCGCAGTTGCGGGCACGCGGACGATGGACCGAAGTGGCGACACCGGCCGGCCCGATTCCGGCCTTGCTGCCTCCCGGCCAAGTCGATTCTTTCACGCCGCGCATGGATGCGGTGCCGGCGTTGGGGCAGCACACCGACGCCATTCTCGGCGAACTGGGCTGGGACGAAGCGGCCATCAGCCTTCTGCGTCAGGCAGGCGCCGTCTGACCGGGCGCCACCATGCTATGATCCGCGGCGTTTTGGCCTAGCCATTCGGTCGGCCTAGGCAGCAAGGAAATGGTAGCTTATGGTCATCTTGGGGATTCACACCGGGCACGACGCGGGCGCCTGCCTGTTTGCCGACGACACGCTGCTCGCCTTCTGCAAGGAAGAGCGCCTGAACCGGGTCAAGAACGATGGCGGTTTCTTCCAACTGCAATCGGTTGACGAAGTCCTGCGCATCGCCGGCATCGACCGCCAACAGGTCGATGCCGTGGCCTTTACGCGCATGAAGTTTCCGGTGTCGTGTTTCCGAATCGCTGCCGTGCCGCTGAAGGACGTGCGCCGCAAGTTGCTCGGTCAGCAGCGTGATCGCTCGCTGGCCAGCCTGATGATCCGCCGGAAGAACCTCGATGCCGCTGCCTTTCTGGATTTTGCCCGGCTGCGCAAGCACATGGGTCTGCGCACAGATGTCGCGCTACACTTCTGCAACCACCACCGCGCACATGTGCTGTCATCGCTGCGTTACTGCGACTGGACCGATGACGTCCTTTTGGTAAGCTGTGACGGCGGCGGCGACGCCGCGCACTACTCGGCGTACCGCTATGCCGACCAGCAGTTGCACGAAATCTGGGGTGGCGAGGAGACGATGCTCGGCCAGCCACAGAATGGCGGCGCTTCGATCGGACTGGCCTATGCCTTCGCCACTGCCGCCTGCGGCTTCAGGCCCAATCGCCATGAAGGCAAACTGACCGGTCTGGCGGCTTTTGGCCAGCCGACAGTGGCCAGCCAGATCGTCGCCTTGTTCCCGGTCGACGAGAAGGGTCATATCGATAACCAGCTGGCCGGCAGCAGGGCGCTGCACGAAGCGCTGGCGAACTTGTTCAGAGGTCTGTCGCGCGAGGATATCGCCGCCTCGATCCAGATGGCCACCGAGGAGGTGATCGTCAACTGGCTGCAGGCCTTGCTGAAAAAGTACCCGGCCAGGCACATCGCAATGAGCGGCGGGGTTTTCTCCAACGTTCGCCTGAACCAGTTGGTCGCCGCACTGCCGGGAATTGCCGAGGTATTCGTTTTCCCGGCGATGGGCGACGAGGGTTTGCCGGTCGGCGCCTGCATCGACTACTGGATCGCCAGCCAGGGCCTCGCGCGCTTGACCCGCGATCGCCTCACCCACCTCTACTACGGCTGGCCCTACACCGGCGAGGATCTGCTCGCGGCCGGAGAGCGACTCGGTTTTCGTGTCGAGCGTAGCGCGGATCATGTCGACAAGACCGCCCAACTGCTGGCTGAAAACTGGGTCGGTGCCATCTTCCACGGGGCCATGGAAATGGGGCCGCGTGCCCTCGGCGCGCGCAGCATTCTGGCCAGCCCGGCGCAGCGCGAGGTCAACGACAGTATCAACAAGCGCTTGCAACGCACCGAGTTCATGCCCTTTGCGCCCTTCGTCCTGGACGTGGACGCCGAGCGCCTGTACGACGTCGATGCACGCAATCGCTATGCCTGCCGCTTCATGACCATCACCACCAGGGTCAAGCCCGAGTGGGCGAGCAGAATCCCGGCCGTGGTCCATGTCGATGGCACGGCGCGCCCACAGATCATCGAGCGAGCGGTCAACCCGCTCTACTACGACATTCTCGCTGCCTTCAAGCGCATCACCGGCTTGCCGACGCTGGTCAACACCAGCTTCAACGCGCACGAGGAACCGATCGTCAACACCCCGGCAGAGGCCTTGCAGGCGCTGGCCGATAACCGCATCGACTTCCTGGTCTGTGAGGGCGGGATGGTCTTCCCGGCTGGCACGCCGGTACTCGGCTCACTGTCCGCCTGACAAGACGCCGAGCAAGCGGTAGCCCACCCCCGTTTCGGTGAGAACGTGCTTCGGCCCGCTGGGATCGTCCTCGATCTTCTTGCGCAGCAGTCTAAAGTGGACCGGATCGGTAGAGGACCGGGCGTGCCAGTATCTGCAGGGGCTGTTCCAGAGTTCGCGCCGGAACGTGGAATGTATGGCGGAAGCGGTGGCCAACAGCGATTACCAATCGCTGCATCACATGCTGAGCGAGTCAAACCGGGATCGGCGCGGCGTGCGTCGGCAACCGGTCGTCGATGCCAACGCCCATTGCGGCTACCCCAGCGCGCAGTTGCTCGACGAGAGCGCGTTTGAGAAGAAGGGAGAGATGTCCGCTGGCGTGGCGAGGCAGTGGAACGGTCGCCTGGGGAAGGTCGATAATTGTCAGGTGGGCCTTTTTGCCGCAGTGACTCGGGATGGCCTGGCCAGCGTGGTGGATGCCGAGTTGTAGCTGCCGGAGAAATGGGCCAACGATCAGTTTCGTCGCGAGGGCGTCGGGGTACGTTTGCCGTTCCGTGACGGCGAGAAGGGCGAGGTCATGGCCGGCTATCTGACCCAGCGGACATGGGTCTGGGAGGGCCAGGCGCCGTCGGCCAGCCGCTGGCACCGGACGCCGTTCGCTTCGTTGGCGCTCCTGAATCGCTCGCTTCCCTCAATGCGTCATACAGCCTGGGTTCATGTGCTTTGCTCCCTGGCAACGCAGGGCGCGCTCATTCCAGAGGCTCTTCATATAGGCGACCAGGTCTTCGGCATCGCTGGGGCTCAAGCGCCCCTCGAAAGCCACCATCCGGCTGTTCGGTACCGGACTCCCCTTGAGGATGGTGTTCTGCAACTGCTGATCGCTGTGATGCCAGGCGTGTGCACTGTCGTCGAGCGCGGGCGCAAGGCCCTGCAGGCTCTTGCCGAATTGTGGCGCTTCACCTATTCCAGCGGCGCCATGGCAGGTCTGGCAATTGCCTGCGAACAGCTTTTCGCCACGCTTCTCCGCCGCGCTTTCCGGTCCGCGTGGCCGGCTGATCGCCTGCCAGCTGCGGCCGTCGTCTGCGCTGACGAAGAGCTTGCCGATATGGGTAGCGGCAAACAGTTGATTACCGTTTCGAGCCATGACCAAGATCGCCTGTCCGCCGAAGGTGTTGGCCAGCGGCGTCCATGCCAATTCGGGCTCGTGTGCTTTGAGAAAGCCTTGCCCGAACTGAAAACTGTAGAGGGTTCCGTCAGGCTCGGCGCTAACCATGGTCACCGGAATACGCAACATCGACGCCGGTCGCCAGGAAGCACCATCGTCAGACGAAAAGCGCAAGCCCCCCTCGGTGCCCGCATACAGACCGCCTGGCGACGCCGAGATGTTCATCAGCTTGTCAGGTGCATCGCCGCTGCGCGTCCACGTGCGACCGCTGTCGCTGCTGCGGTAGACACCGTCGGCGACAGCGTACAAGCGTTTCCCGTCGATCGGACTGACCGTCAGCAGGGTGAAGCTTTCGGGCCCAGCCTGACTCTGTCGTTGCCAATGGTTGCCACCGTCATTTGATCGAAGCAGTCCTCCCGACTGGCCACTTCCGTACAGCATGTTCGCGTCGGACGGGTCGATAGCGAGGGCGAGGAAACCGCCATCGCGCTTGGCGCGCAAGGTCAGCCGACCATCCGGCTGCACGAGGTAGAGGCCCTCCCTGGTTGCAGCCAGCACGCCATCGCTACCGTTGGATGGCGCGAGTGCGAAGATCCGACCCAAGTCCGGGGCAGCGACGGCTGCGGGCGGGACGACAAACAGCAAGGCAGTAAGGCAGCGCACGACGGACAAGGCAAATGTCTTCATGGAGCGTCCAATCCTTCGATCGTTGAAAGTGATAACAGCCACGCGAGGCACGGCGAGCTCAAAACGACTTGCGGCAGAGCGGGAAACGCCTGTAGTCCACGATGATGCGCATGTCACCCCGTCTGAAAGCTGACATGGGAATTACATTTTTGTAATGAGGTTCCACCGGCGCCGCAAGCGGGCACAATCTCGAACAAGGACTTGGCAGAGGGCAACGCACATGAAGATCCTGATTGTCGAAGATGAGCCAAAGACGGGCGATTACTTGCACAAAGGCTTGCTCGAGGCGGGTTTCGTTGTCGATCTCGCACGCGATGGTCTCGATGGGCTGCACCTGGCATTGAGCGGTGACTACGACCTGATCGTGCTCGATGTGATGCTGCCGTCGCTGGACGGCTGGGCGGTGCTGAAGACCGTGCGCCGCAGCGGCCACGAGATGCCGGTACTCTTCCTCACCGCACGCGACGGCGTGGAAGACCGGGTGCGCGGGCTGGAACTAGGTGCGGACGACTACCTCGTCAAGCCCTTTGCCTTTTCCGAGCTGCTTGCCCGCGTCCGCACGCTGTTGAGGCGTGGGCGATCACAGGAGGTCGAGATGCTGCGGGCCGCGGATCTGGAGCTGGATCTGTTGCGCCGCCGTGTCAGTCGCGCGGGCATACGCATCGATCTCACGGCCAAGGAATTCGCGCTGCTTGAGCTCCTGCTACGCCGCCAGGGTCAGGTGTTGCCGCGCTCGCTGATCGCCTCGCAAGTGTGGGACATGAACTTCGACAGCGACACCAATGTGATCGACGTCGCGGTGCGTCGCTTGCGTGTAAAAGTTGACGAGCCCTTCGAACCGAAGCTGATCCGCACCGTGCGCGGGATGGGCTACGTGCTCGAAATTCCGGAGTCTCGCTGAGCGTGCGACCGTGGCCGAGGTCACTGACCACGCGTCTGGCGCTGCTGTTCGCTCTGCTCACCGCCCTCCTCTTGGTTGTCGCCGTTTTGGTACAGGGACATGCCGTCGAAGGTCATCTTCGCGAGCTCGACGATCAGGAACTGACTGGCAAGGTGACGCTCATCAAGAACCTCCTGCATCGCGCGGAGTTGTCCGAAACCCTGTCACGCCGCCTTGACGATGCCTTCATCGGACACGACATGTTGGGGGTGGTATTACGCAACGCCGCGGGCAGGGTTATCTATGCCTTTCGCCCGGACCACTTCGGTGAACTGCAGCTGGCCGATGACGCAGCGCCGGATGTTACGACGATATGGGAAAAAGGCGGCAAGCAATACATCGGGCTGCAAACCAGCGTTGAGGCGCTCGATTTCTGGTCCAGGCCGACACGCTTGAGGGCTCTGGTCGGACTCGATATTTCACATCAGGTGCGCTTCCTGGAAGAGGTACGCAAGCGCCTGTGGATCGACATCTTCCTTGCTGCGATCGTCGCCGCGCTGTTCGCTGTGTTCGCCGCACACAGCGGACTTGCACCGCTGCGCCGAATGACGGCCACCGCGCGCGGCTTGTCAGCCGAACGTCTCGGCGAGCGCCTTGCCGAGCGTGATGCACCGACCGAAGTTCGCGACCTGGTGATCGCGTTCAACGGCATGCTGGGGCGACTGGAATCATCGTTTCGCCGTTTGTCCGATTTCTCTGCCGATCTGGCCCACGAGTTGCGTACGCCAGTCTCGAACCTGATGACCCAAACCGAGGTCGCCCTGTCACATACCCGGAGTCCGGACGAATACCGGGAAGTCCTCGCATCCAACCTTGAAGAGTACGAGCGCATTGCACGCATGGTCAGCGACATGCTGTTTCTTGCCCAGGCAGAGAACGCGTATCTGCCGCGCTTGGCCGAAGCGGTCGATTTGGCCGATGAAGCACGGGCACTGACTGACTTTTATGAAGCGCTGGCTGAAGAGAAGGGTGTGCAGATCGTCGTCGCCGGGGAGGCGACGGTCACTGTTGATCGCCTGATGATGCGTCGTGCGCTTTCCAACCTGTTGTCGAATGGACTTCGCCACTCGTTCTCAGGAAGCATGGTCGAGATTTTCATCTCCCGCCAGGCCAGCTTGGCGACGCTGGCAGTGAGAAATCACGGCGATACGATTCCGGCCGATCAACTGTCGCAGATCTTCGAGCGCTTCCATCGCGCAAGCCCAGAGCGACACCGTCACGGAGAGGGCGCCGGACTGGGGCTGGCTATCACCCGCAGCATCGTCGAGATGCACGGCGGTGGAATCGACGTGACGTCCGACGCTGGCGTAACAACCTTCACGCTGCATCTGCCGCTGGCCTCCGCGGCACCTCCCGCGAATGCTTGAGCAGTCGGCCGTTTCGTGAGGATTTGCTGCTCGCTGAAAAGTGCCCATGGCGGCGCATGCCACCGAAGGTGACTGAATCGTAATCCGGCGGTCATCTCTTCGTGGGGACCCGACTGGCACCATACGCAAAGGTAAAGGATGTTGCAAAACGAGAAAACCGGCTGGTCAGACAGATGCTGGACAGGTGCGAATACCTGGTGTTCGCAGAACGTACAAGACAGCAGACGTTGACCAACGGCAGATCGCTTCTGGCGACCACTCTCGTTCCTGAACACGCCCCTTGCGGGGCTGCTCATTGTTGGTTCTGAACCGGAGAAATATCGTGCAAGTCAGCGCGCTCGCAACTCTGGTTGGCGTCACACCGGATACTGTCCGCTATTACTCGCGTATCGGGTTACTGGTTCCAGCCATCGACGCCGACAACGGCTACCGTCGCTTCAAGGATGCCGACGTCACTCGCCTGCGCTTTGTCTTGCGCGCCAGGCGGCTCGGCTTCCATCTGGACGAAATTGCCGAGATTCTCGGCATGTCCGATCGCGGCCGAACGCCGTGCCCAGTGGTCAGAGAGATCGTCCAGCGGCGCATCGCCGAAACGCGCGAACGAGTGGCCGAGCTGCAGGCCCTGCAGGCGCGCCTGGAACAGGCGCTGGCGCTGTGGGCGGGAATGCCCAACGGCGAACCCGACGGTCACGCCACCTGTGCGTTGATCGACGCGACTGGCGACGAGTGCCAACTCACAACCGAGGCTTGACCTATCAGTAGCTCGCGGGGTCCAGGCTGCGATCTGCGAAAAACTGAACAGTAACCGAAACATGGATATGAACTTGAATCATGAATACGCATGACCATTCCGCGAACGAAACGCCTCGCGACCCGTCTGACGACAGGACCAGCCGACGCGTCAAATGGGTGTTCGGCGGCTTCGCCGCGTTCGCCCTGATTCTGCTCGCCGTCGAGCACCGCACCCATCTGCTTGCCTGGTTGCCCCCCTGGTGGCCCTGGCTGTTCCTGCTGGCTTGCCCGCTGATGCACGTTTTCATGCACGGCGGTCACGGGAGTGACGACGGCACATCCAGCAAGGCCGATGACAAATGAGCGACTCGACCCCTGCCTACGGCCTGTGGTCGCTGGTGGCGATCAACTCTGCTGTGTTCATCTTCTTCGCCTTCAGTTTTTTCGAGCCGCGCAGCAAGCGCGACTGGCGAACGCTGGGCATGTTCTCGGCATTCATCGTCGCACTGTTCACCGAGATGTACGGATTCCCGCTGACTATCTACCTGCTCTACGGATGGCTGACGCAACAGTTTCCGGGCGTTGATTTCCTCGGGCACGACGCCGGTCACTTGCTGGAAGTGATGTACGGCTGGCGATCGAACCCGCATTTCGGACCGTTCCATCTCCTCTCGACGGTCTTCATTGGAGGCGGTTTCTGGCTGCTGTGGGCAGCGTGGCGCGTGCTCTACGCGGCGCAGGCGAGCGGCACCTTGGCCGCGACCGGACCCTACGCGCGGCGCACGCCAGCCTTCCTGCCGCGTTGGCCCGTCGCTTCCGGGACCGCAGCAGTGAGTTGGAAAAACGAGGAACGTCCATGACGCGCGTCACGAGGCTCGTATTGGCAGGCCTGGGCGTCGTCGGGGCCGGAGTGGTCCAGGTCGCCGGGGCAGCCACGGCGACTGGCGAATCGACCTACCAGTCCAGTTGCGTCGCTTGCCATGGTGCGGATGGCGGCGGCGTGCTGCCTGGCGTTCCCGATTTTACTGCCACGGACGGCCCGCTGGCCGTCGCTGACGAGGTACTGGTCAAGCGTATCGCCGAAGGCTTTCAGAGCCCCGGGTCACCGATGGCGATGCCACCGCGGGGCGGCAACCCGGGTTTGCGCGACGAGGACATCAGGGCGGTCGTGCGCTACATGCGCCAGGAATTCGGCGTCAGATGACAAAACGAGCGCTCGGACGCTATGACCAGACGCACCAAAGCCTGACGAAATCTACTCCCACAAAAAAGGATATCAACATGAAATTCACCTTGAGTCTGGCCGCAACGGCCATGGTCATGACCCTCTCGGCGCAGCCGGCCTGGGCCGGCCTGACCGTCTACATCCCGCTCGGCTCGGCCAACAAGGTCATCGCCGTCGACGCGGCGAGCAATCGCATCACCGCCACTTACGACGGCGTCGACAATCCGCACGGCCTGGTCGCCACCCCGGATGGTGAATACCTGGTCGCCGGCAGCCTGTCCGAGACACCCTTGCCACAGGGCGCCGCGATCGATACGCCGAATAGCAAGCTGGCGGTG
Organism: Candidatus Accumulibacter aalborgensis; assembly: GCF_900089955.1. Classification (GTDB taxonomy): domain Bacteria; phylum Pseudomonadota; class Gammaproteobacteria; order Burkholderiales; family Rhodocyclaceae; genus Accumulibacter; species Accumulibacter aalborgensis. The sequence goes on from NZ_FLQX01000146.1 coordinate 37,865, forward strand.
ATTCATCCCGCGCACGGCCACGTCATGTCGACCATCCCGGTGGCCGGGTGGACGCATCATCAGGCGATCACACCCGATGGTCGCTATGTGCTGTCTACACATCCGACGCGTGGCGGCATCAGCGTCGCTGATCTGACCGAGAACAAGGTCGTCCACACCGTCGCCACCGGGCCGGCGCCGAACTACGCGGTGGTGACTCCCGATGGCAAGCGCGTCTACGTCAGCAACAGTGGCAACGGCACGATCAGCGAGATCGATACGGCGGACTGGAAAGTCACGCGCACCCTGGAGGCCGGGGCCTCGCCCGAGCACATGCTGCTGGCACCCGATGGCAAACGGCTTTACGTGGCCAACGCCCGTAGCGGCGCGGTCAGCGCGGTTTCACTGGAAACCGGCAAAGTCGAGCGCGAATACGCGATGGGCAAGCGCCTGCACGGGCTCGACATCAGCGACGACGGCCGCTGGCTGTTTGTCAGCCTGATCTCCGAAGACAAGCTGGTGGCACTCGATCCGCAGACGGACGAGCGCCACGTGTTGCCGCTCGCACCCGCGCCGTATCACCTGGGTGCTGTGCGCGGCACCGGCAAGCTCTACGTTTCCAGCCGCAAGGAAGCGAAGATCTGGGTCGTAGACCAAACCTCGCTGAAACTGCTGGACACCATCCAGCTTCCCGGCGGCGAAGGGCATCAGCTGGCAATCGTGCCTTGAGAAAAACCGCTTGACCTGTGAGCGACACACAGGTCAAAACTGCTAGCAGTACTACCTGGAAAGGACAGCCATGGACCCGAAAACACGGTTGAGCGGGAACGACCATCATCACCAGCCCGAACATTCTCACGCCACGCACGGCTTGCACCACGACCATGCTGCAGCCGACGTCACGACGGTAAAGGATCTGGTCTGCGGCATGTCTGTCACTCTTGGCGCGGGCAAGCCGAGCTTCGAGTACGACAGGACGACTTGGCACTTCTGCTCGCAGAAATGCCGCGACAAGTTTGCGGCGGACCCGGCGCACTACCTGACCGGCGCGCACAAGAAGCAAGCGGAGCAAGCGCCTCCAGCACCTGCCGGCACGCAATACACCTGCCCGATGCACCCGGAAATCGTTCGCGACGCACCCGGGGATTGCCCGAAATGCGGCATGGCGCTGGAGCCGATGGGCGTTCCGACCGGCGACGAAGGCGCCAATCCTGAACTGGTCGATTTCAGGCGCCGGCTATGGATCGGTGCGGTGCTGACCGTTCCCCTGCTGGTGTTGACCATGGGGCCCTTCCTCGGTCTGGGCTTCGTCCGCGATTTGCTCGGTGAGCGCACGGCGCAATGGGTCGAGCTGGTCCTGGGTACGCCGGTGGTACTGTGGGCCGGCTGGCCTTTCTTCGTTCGCGGCGTCAAGTCCGTGGTCAACCGCAGCCTCAACATGTTCACGCTGGTCGGCCTGGGTGTCGGCTCGGCGTATCTGTTCAGCATCGTCGCGGTCCTCTTTCCTGGCGTGTTCCCGGATGGCTTCCGCGACGCGCAGGGACATGTAGGCGTCTATTTCGAGGCCGGCGCGGTGATCGTCGTCCTGGTTCTGCTCGGTCAGGTGATGGAACTCGGCGCGCGCGCGCGCACCGGCTCGGCGATCCGAGCGCTGCTCGATCTCGCCGCCAAGACGGCGCGCGTGATCCGTGCCGACGGGCGCGAGGAAGAAATACTTCTCGAGGAAGTCGTTGTCGGCGACCGCGTGCGCGTGCGCCCGGGCGACAAGGTGCCGGTAGACGGCGTGGTGGTCGACGGCCGTTCGTCGATCGACGAGTCGATGATCTCGGGCGAGCCGGTGCCCGTGGAAAAGGTCGCTGGCGACCCGGTGACCGGCGCGACGATCAACGGCACCGGCTCGCTGATTGTGGAAGCGAAACGTGTCGGAGGCGATACGGTGCTCAGCCAGATCGTCGACATGGTGGCCAATGCGCAGCGCTCGCGTGCGCCGATTCAGAAGCTCGCCGACTCGGTTGCCGGCAAGTTCGTTCCGGCCGTGATCGGCATCGCCATCCTGGCGTTCATCGTCTGGGCGATCTGGGGACCCGCGCCGGCGCTTTCCTATGGGCTGGTAGCGGCCGTGGCCGTGCTGATCATCGCCTGCCCTTGCGCATTGGGCCTGGCGACGCCGATGTCGATCATGACCGCGACCGGGCGCGGCGCGCAGGCCGGCGTCCTGATCAAGAACGCCGAGGCCCTGGAGCGCTTCGCCAAGGTCGACACGCTGATCGTCGACAAGACCGGCACGCTGACGGTGGGCAAGCCGAAGCTGGTCGCGGTGCTGCCCGCTGCCGGACATGAAGAGGCCGAGGTCCTGCGCCTCGCGGCGAGCCTGGAACGTGGCTCTGAACACCCGCTCGCCGAGGCGATCGTCAGCGGCGCCGAAGAACGTGGCGTCGAACTGGCCAGCGCCGAAGAATTCGAGGCACTCACCGGCAAGGGCGTCAAGGGCGTGGTTGACGGTCAGGCTGTTGCCCTGGGCAATGCGGCGCTGCTCGCCGAACTGGGCCTCGATGGCGGCGCGTCCAGTGAGTTCGTCGAGGCGGCAAACGCCCGTCGCGACCAGGGCGAAACAGTGATGTTCGTCCTCATTGGCAGCGAAATCGCCGGCCTGGTGAGCGTCGCCGATCCCGTCAAGGAGACGACGCTTGAAGCGCTCAAGGCGCTGCACGCCGAGGGCCTGACGATCATCATGGCGACCGGCGACAACGAACGCACGGCGCGTGCCGTTGCCGGCCGCCTGGGCATCGATGAAATCCGCGCCGACGTACTGCCCGCGGACAAGGCGCGGATCATCAAGGAGTTGCAGGCCAAAGGCCACAAGGTGGCGATGGCCGGCGATGGCGTCAACGATGCACCGGCGCTGGCGCAAGCCGACGTCGGCATTGCCATGGGCACCGGCGCCGACGTGGCCATCGAGAGCGCGGGGTTCACGCTGGTGAAGGGTGACCTCAACGGTATCGTGCGGGCACGGCGCCTGGCGCGCGCGACGATGCGCAACATCAGGCAAAACCTGTTCTTCGCGCTGGTCTACAACGCCGCCGGCGTGCCGGTAGCTGCGGGTGTCCTGTATCCCTTCCTGGGCATTCTCGTTTCACCCATCTTTGCCGCCGCGGCGATGAGTCTCTCATCGATCTCGGTGATCAGCAACGCCTTGCGGCTGCGCAGGACCCCTATCTGACTTGATGGAGAAAGCGATGCCAACAGAAACCAAAGTAAAAGACGTGGTGTGCGACATGATGGTCGAGCCGGATAGTTACCGCTTCTGCTATCAGGGGAGAGACTATGCGTTCTGCTCAGCGCAATGTCGCGAGCGTTTCGAGGCCCATCCGCACTTGTATGTCGGCACACCGGGTCATCCCGCGCCGAAGAAACAGGGGCTGGTGGTGTTGAAGCAACGACGGTTTGTCGTGGATGGGGCGCTCGACGAGACTCAGGCGAAGCAACTGCAAGCACAGATCCACGCAATGATGGGCATCAAATCTTTGGCAGTGAATGGCGCGGAAGTAGTGGTGACCTACGATCTGCTGCAGGCTACTGCTACACAAATTGAAGCGGCTCTCGATCAAGCCGGGGCACATCTCGGCAACGGCTGGGGAGAGAAGTTGCGCCGCGGGTTCATCCATTTCACCGAAGAGTGTGAGATCAACAACCTACAGGGTAGTCCACCCGCAGGATGCCACTGACGACTTATCCAATCCTCTGGCCACGGCAGCGGCAACAATACCGGGATAGTCCCAGATCGGATTTGCCATCCGCAGCAATGCAAAGGAGAAACACATGGCGATCTATCGCGGAACCCCCGTCTATTTCGAGTCGCGCGAGAACCGTGATCGCTTTGAAGCGTCGCCCGACCAGTTTCCGAGTGTGCAGGCGGTAAAGCCGGCAGAACCCGGTCGCCGGCATGGCTGCCGCTGAACCGGGCACTCTTCGGCAACCAGAAAATGCGAATGCTACCTGACGAAAACGACTCCCGAATGACCGAGAACGAAACCTCCCGAACGATTTCCACAGTGCACCAGGAGTTCGCGCCAATCGAGATCGTGGGCGCCGGACCCGCCGGTCTGGCTGCCGCGATCACGCTTGCGCGGGGCGGCAGGAAGGTTGTGCTGCATGAAGCGCAGCGCGAGGTCGGCCATCGCTTCCAACGTGATCTTCAGGGCCTCGAGAACTGGTCTGGCAAGGGCGACGTGCTCGAAGTTCTGCGCGGTTCTGGAATCACGACCGATTTCGTTATGGCGCCCTGCACCCACGGTATCGGCTTCGATGCCTGGGACCGCCGCTACCCCCTGCGCAGTTCGGCGCCGATCTGCTATCTCGTGGAGCGCGGCCCGGGGCGCGGCAGCCTCGACCGCGCGCTGCTCGATCAGGCCCTGTCGCTGGGGGTCGAGCTGCGTTTCGGCAGCCGCAAGGACCAATTGCCCGGCGCGGGTATCCTGGCCACCGGCCCGCGTTCGGCCAGCGTCATCGCGGTCGGCTACCACTTCGAGACATCCCTCGCAGACGGCTTCTGGCTGGTCCTCGACGATGCCCTCGCGCCGGGTGGCTACGCCTATCTTCTGGTGATGGGCGGTCGTGGCACGGTCAAGAGCTGCATGTTCAAGGGTTTTGCCGAGCAAAGAACCTACGTCCAGCGCACCGTCGACCGCTTCCGCCGTCTGCTCGGTTTCGAGATGCAGCATGCGCGCTTCCACGGTGGCGCGGGCAATTTCTTCGTACCGACAACAGCCCGCCGTGGACACCACCTGGTGGCGGGTGAGCAGGCAGGATTTCAGGACGCGTTCGCCGGTTTCGGCATGCGATACGCGATCCTGTCGGGCGTGATGGCGGCGCGCAGCATGCTGGAACATAACACCGACTACGACGACCTGTGGCGGCGAGAGATGAAGGGCCTGATCGACACTGCCGCGTTGAATCGAGCGGTCTACGACCACCTCGGCAACCATGGCTATCGCTGGTTACTGCGCGCACAAGCGCCGATCAGCGACACCACGACGTTTCTGCGCTGGCTCTATGGACCGTCGCACCTGCGACGCCTGCTGCTGCCCTGGGCGCAGCGGCGCTTGCTGGCCGTCGGCTAAACGACCTCGACCGCGCGACACCCGAATGCAGCAGCATCACCACAAGACTCAAGTCATGCCGACTTCAGAGACCTATTTCAACGCAACGCAAGGAGAAAATGATGAGCAGGGACGACAGCAAGGCAATACAAAGAAAGCGCGAGGACCGCGATCCAGTCTGCGGCAAGCGCATCAACCGCAACAAGGCGCACATCACCCTTCAGTACAAAGGCAATGAATACCTCCTTTGTTGCCCGATCTGCCAGGCGGAGTTCGAGCGCGATCCGGAGCGCTATCTGCAGTGAGTTTCGATGGCGGCGCGATCTCGGTACAAGCTGATTGTTCAGGGGCCAGGGCCGACGTGCAACGGGCGTCATCTGCCTTCCGAGTGTCCGCCGCTTGCGTTTTCTCGACCGCGGCGGCGCCTGTTTGGTGCCACCTTGCCGGGCGCCGGATTGGCTGGAAGCCGCGATGATGCTTAACAGAGAGGAAACCCGGGATCTTTATCGCCGACGCGCGAAACGATATGACTTGTCAATCCAGCTCTATCGGCTTTCTGGATTCGCGCCAGAAAACGCAGTGATGCGCTACGCAATCGATGCTTTCTGAAACGCCAACCCAGCAAAGCCGGAGAAAACAGATCTCCAAGAAACTCGTACTGCTCGCCCTTGCCGCCGCATTCAGCCTGCCAACACTGGCCGACGAGGCCGCCCTGAAGAAGGCGGTTGAAGCCAAGCTCGGAGCTGCGGTCACCAGCCTTACCAGGACGCCCTATCTCGGGCTCTATGAGGTCTACGCCAACGGCCGGGAGGTCATCTACACCGACGAGAAGGTTTCGGTGCTGCTCGTCGGCTCGCTGATCGACGGCAAGACGATGAAAAACGTGACCATCTGCACTTTCCTCTATCCGATCCTCTCGCCGAATTCTATCGAGAAGTCCAACACCGCGTTGTTCCCAGCCATCGATGGGGGACTATAAGTGCGGAACCGCCGAACGTCCCGATAGAAGCCATCGTGTGACGACTTCCCGGACTGCCGGTCGGGTACTCGTCTCTTATGTGCGCTGACGTACAGGCTGACTTGGACGAAAAGCGGAGTATCCGGTGAGCGCCGTATATTACCCGGCATGTCTGGGGATTGCGGAAAGAGATCCCGCACGGAATGGCTGAAACCGGGCAAAGAGTATGGCGAGGTGAATCCGAACCGTTGCCATGTCCTACAGAACCACAACGAACGACGAGGTACACCTCACAGGCCCTCGATAAATCGTTCTCGAAATAGCCGGAGGCGCTTGATGAACGAGCACGGACACACAGGCAAGGAGCACAAAGAGCACCAAGGCCATCAAAACCACCATGCTGACATGGCGGCGGATTTTCGCCAGCGCTTCTGGATCTCGCTGGTCCTGACCCTGCCAATCCTCATCCTCTCGCCGCTGCTGCAATCGCTGGTCGGCCTGCGCGAAACCATCCGCTTCTCCGGCGACGTCTATGTTCTGTTCGGTCTTTCTTCCGCGGTCTTCTGGTATGGCGGCTGGCCGTTCCTCAAGGGACTGTTCGCGGAAATCAAATCCCTTAAGCCCGGAATGATGACCTTGGTCGCCGTCGCTATCGGCACCGCCTATCTCTACAGCAGTGCCGTGGTGTTCGGCCTCACCGGCAAAGTGTTCTTCTGGGAGCTGGCCACCTTGGTTGACATCATGCTGCTGGGGCACTGGATCGAGATGAACTCGGTGATGGGCGCGTCCAAGGCGCTGGAGGCGCTGGCCAAACTCATGCCCTCCGACGCGCACAAACTCATGCCCGACGGCAGCGTGAAAGACGTGCCCTTGGGCGAACTGGCGGTGGATGACAAAGTTCTGATCAAACCGGGCGAGAAGATCCCCGCCGACGGTGTTGTCGTCAAGGGCGAGAGTTCGGTCAATGAAGCGATGCTTACCGGAGAATCGACTCCAGTCATGAGGAAGGCCGGCGGCAAGGTCATTGGTGGCTCGATCAACGGCGAAGGGGCGCTCACCATCGAGGTCAAAGGCACTGGCAAGGATTCCTTTCTGTCGCAGGTCATCGACCTGGTGAAGCAGGCTCAGGAAAGCAAGTCGAAAACCCAGAAACTCGCCGATACCGCTGCCATGTGGCTCACCATCATAGCGCTGGGCGGCGGTGCGATTACCTTCCTCATCTGGCTGGTATTCATGGACCAGGAAATCGCTTTCGCCATCGAACGCGCGGTGACCGTGATGGTGATCGCCTGCCCGCATGCGCTCGGTCTCGCCGTGCCCCTGGTCGTCGCGGTGTCTACGGCCCTGGCCGCGGGCAACGGGCTGCTCATTCGCAATCGCCCTGCGTTCGAAAGCGCCAGAAAACTGCAGGCGGTCATTTTCGACAAGACCGGCACGCTCACCGAGGGTCGCTTTGGCGTGACCGACACTCTGGTACTTGCCGATGACATCAACGAAGACACTCTGCGCAAATACGCGGCTTCCGTGGATGCCAACTCCGAGCATCCGATCGCCAAGGCGATTGCCAATGCCTCGGAAACCAAGCTACCCGTGGAAAACTTCAAAAGCATCCCCGGCAAAGGCGCCGAAGGCAGGGTCGAGGGCAAGGAGATCAAGGTGGTCAGCCCGGGCTATTTGAGCGAGCAGAACATCGATCATGGCGATGAGCGCGTCCAGCCGTTGCAGGCCCAGGGCAAGACGGTGGTGTTCGTCCTCGCCGACGGGAAGCTGAAAGGCGCAATCGCCCTGGCCGACATCGTCCGGCCCGAGGCGAAGCAGGCCATCGATGCCCTCAAGGCGCTAAACATCCGCTGCATGATGCTCACTGGCGACAATAAGGCGACGGCCAAATGGGTATCGGACCAGCTCGGACTGGATGAATACTTCGCCGAAGTCCTGCCCCAGGACAAGGCCGCCAAAGTGAAGGAAGTCCAATCCCGCGGCGTGCTGGTGGCCATGACCGGCGACGGCGTGAACGACGCTCCGGCGCTGGCGCAGGCCGATGTGGGCATCGCCATTGGCGCCGGTTCCGATGTGGCGGTGGAAACCGCGGACATCATTCTGGTGCGCAGCAACCCGCTCGATGTCGTTGCCATTGTCCAGCTTTCCCGCGCCACCTATCGCAAGATGATTCAGAACCTCGTCTGGGCGACTGGCTACAACGTCGTCGCCATTCCGCTGGCGGCCGGCGCGCTCTACGCCTGGGGTGTATTGCTCACACCCGCCCTGGGGGCGGCGCTGATGGCGGTAAGCACGGTGATCGTGGCCATCAACGCGCGGCTGCTGAGACTGAAGGCCGGGTCAGAGCATGAAGCCAAAGCGAAGCCTAAACCTGAAGATAAAGTCGAGGCCAACGCCGGCCCTAAGTCCAAAGCCAAAAAATGACCAAGCTATTGAAGAACGAGAACACGAGGTTTCGATGTGCCTGAGACGTCGTGAAAATCGGAATCAAAAGACAGTGACCGCAAGAACCAAAAAGGAAACCACGCCATGAACGAACACATTGAACATTCCGGAGCCTGGGGCATCGCGCTGATCGTGATCGTCGTGGCTTCGTGGTTTCTCTACCGCTATCTCGCGCCCAAGACATGGAGGGAGTGGGCGAGTGCCGGCGTGATACAGGCCTTCATCATCGCCCTCTATGCGGAGATGTACGGATTTCCGCTCACCATCTACCTGCTCATACGGTTCTTCGGCATCGATCAGACCGATCTTAATGCCAGCCTTTGGTCCACGCTGCTGGGCTTCGGTGAGATGGGCATGATGATCGCGATGCTCCTCGGGTACTTTATTCTGTTCACCGGTCTGGGGATTTTCATGGCGGGGTGGCGCGTCCTCCATCGTGCTCGCCAGGAGAAACGTCTCGTAACGGACGGACTCTACGGATTGGTGCGACACCCCCAATACACTGGGCTTTTCATCGCAATCTTTGGCGAAGGTATCGTCCATTGGCCGACTATTTTCTCCGTCGCGCTCTTCCCCGTCATCATTGTCGCCTATGTCCTGCTGGCGCGAAGTGAGGAGCGCAAGATGGTGGAACAGTTCGGTGAAGAATACCTCGCCTACCGGCTTCGCGTGCCCGGGTTCATCCCGCGCTGGGGGCAATGGGGCGCCATGACCACCGCGCGAGACGATACCCCTGCCTGAAATATCTCAAGACCGCGGGAAACCGAAGTCGAAATGTCAATCACAACTGACAATGGAGAGACATGACCATGAACGAAGCAACAGCCGTGACCAGAGACCCTGTGTGCGGAATGACCGTGGATCCAGCGACGGCCGTCCACGCCGAACGCGATGGGAAAACGTTCTACTTCTGCGGCGAGTGCTGTCGGACAAAGTTCTTCTCCACTCCGGCTGACGCCAAACCGAAGCACAAGTCTGGTGGCTGCTGCAGCTAGGTCTTTAGCAATGCTCTCAACGTAGCACGCCAATAGCATAAATACATCAGCGCGGCCGGCAAACTGGTTGAACGTTGGGGATGTACCCGGCAAAGTAGCTATCCCATTGATACAGAGGTAAAGTTTTATATGCTGTGATTTTTATGTCAACGTCGTTGACTCGTTCTCTAACCTCCTATTTTCTCAATCTTTTTTCATTTAGTCGCGTTTGACGGAGAAGGCTTTATCCCGAACAGGCATTCTCAGTTTTCCCCGCCTGATCGCCTGCCTGCTCGGTGGATACACGTCCAAAGTGCAGTCTGAACTGGACGCCTTCTTCACCAACGTGGCGAAACTGTGCAAAATCCCTGAGGTTCCACGCCAAGTGCTGCATTGAATTTGCTCGACATATTCTGGAACGCCACGAGTGCGGTTAGCTCGATGATGGCATCATCGTCGAAATGTACGCGCAGGCGGGCGAAGTGCTTCGGTGTTGTCTGTCGGTCAGACCACGTCATCGCCTCTGCATAGGCGAGCGCAGCTTTTTCCTGCTCCGAGAACTTCGTGCTGTCCTCGAAAACCGGGAGGTCGGCAAGCTTCCCCGGATCCACGCCGCGTTTCAGCACGGTCGCAGAATTGATATCCACGCAGAACGCACACCAGTTGATCTGCGACACCCGCACGGTGACCAGCGATCGCAAGGCGGGCGCCAACGGCGATGCCCGCCGGTCGAGCGCGCCATAGAGCGTGGCGAGCGCGGCGAAAACCTTGGGCGTGCGGCCCCACAGCTTTGCCGGTTCAAGCACCGAGCCATAGCGGCGCCGCTGATTCCAGAAGAACAGCCTGACGTACCAGGGAAATCGATGGGCCTTGGATGAGTCAACAAAAGCCATACACTTTTCTCCAGGTGTCCGCTGGCGCAAACTCGGATCACTCCGGCGTCGTTGACATCGGTAGATCGTGAGACATCGGCTCGCGCGGTCGGGTCCGACGACGAAGTGCCCGCTCGACCAGCTAGCCGAGGTCGGCTCGACGCCTTGGCGCGGAGCTACTCGCACGATTCGTCAGTTGATCAAGCCTTCCTTAGCTGCGCAGGTAGGCAAGCAGGTCTTCCCAGTCGCGACTGCCCATCGACCAGCGCGGCATGTCCTCATCCAGGGGATTCCCGGCCGGGTCGGCACCCTGGAAGACTGCGCGTCGCAGGGTGTCATCGGTGTACCGTTCGTGCCCCCCGTGACCATCGCCGTCGTGGTGTTCGCCGAAAAGTGCCTCGCGGCTAAGGGGCGGTGCCGTCTCCCAAAATTTGGGCATCATCCGCGCGCCGTGACGGTCAGAGCCGTGGCAGGTTGCGCAACCGCCGCCCATCATGCGCATGTGCAGATTTCCACCCTTGCGGGTGATCGCATCGCCGGATGCGCTGGTGCCAGTGAAGTAGATACGCTCACCGTTGTTCGCATAGCGATCCGGGACCACGGAGTTGCTCATCATATGCCCCGGCCCCATATCGCAACCGGAAATAAGGATAGCCAACAACCCTCCCAGCAGGGATGTCACTCGTCTAACAGGGATCGCAGTGTTCATGGAGATCTTGGCTCTATCACTTTCTTGTGAGTTGATCTTGGGCTTGAGGTCATTTGGCCGTTCGGTTGGCATCGGCCAGCGCGTGCTGCTGTCCTTTCCGGCGAGTGCGAGAACTTGCCCAGTGCATCCCGGTGGCAACGGCAACCAGCACAGCGCTTCAGGAAATGATCTGGGTGCCGGCGCCTCGTAACCGACCAGTCCGTGCAACAGGTACGGCTGCCAAGGCGGCGGTGGGGATAAAGCCGCGCTTCCTGAGCTTCTTTAGCAGCAAGCTCTGCGTTCTTTGTCAAAACCAGAAGCGCAGGCCGGCAACCCACAGAGTGTCACTTGTTCGGGTGCCCTCGGCGCGGGCCAAGTCGGCTGTCTGGCCGAACTTGCTGGTCCATTCGACGCCCACATACGGCGCGAACTGGCGGGAGACCTCGTAGCGCAGGCGCAAGCCAGCTACCGCGTCGGAGAGGCCGCTGCCGGTGCCGCGGGCGGTATCGTCCTTGCCGTAGGCGTCGATTTCGACGCGCGGCTGGAGAACCAGGCGCTGCGTGAGCAGCAGCTCGTACTCGGCACTCAGGCGCCATGCCGTGCGTCCTTCATCGCCCACGTAGCCGGTCAAGTCCAGCTCGAACCAGTACGGCGCGAGTCCTTGTACGCCGAAGGCGGCCCAGGTTCGGTTGGGTCCTTTTCCCGAATCAAAGCGCACGCCGATCTGCGTGTCCCAGTAGCTGGCGATGGCGTGACCCCAGAGCACTTCGCTGCGCGCTTCCTCCAGCTTGCTGTTGGCGTAGTTGCCCTCCGCCTTGAGTACCAGGCGATTGTAGTCGCGGCCGAACCAGGCTCGCGCATCGTAGGAGGTGGCATTGCCATCGCCGCCATACACCCGCTCCAGGCGGTCGAAGAGCACCGTGCCAAAGCTGTGTTCATCGGCGAGACGCAAGCGCTCCGGCCCGGGGAGGGCATACTTGCCCGTGTCGAGCGTATAGCCGTCGGAGTAAGCGTTCGGGTCACGGGCGTCGGCGGGCGCCCTGCCGCCCTGCATCTGCAGGTCACCATGGTCCATGCCTGCCATGCCGCCCGGAGCATCAGCCGGATGGGTCTTCGTCTTGCCGCTGTCGGCATCGGGCACGGTGGCAGACTCCATGGTTCCGTGATTCATTCCGGACATTGGCGTCGCGGGTGCGGCGGCGGGCGCTGGTGACGGATCGCCATGATGTCCCGCGTGTTCGTCGGCCGTTGGCACCGATTGCGCCCACGCGGTGGCTGCTCCCGACAAGGCAATGGCCAGGGCCAGCGCGCTGAATCGCTGCAGCGTTTTCTCCCTTCTGACTGAAGCGCTCATGTCACCACCACCTCGCGGAACATGCCCGCGTCCATGTGGAACAGAAGGTGGCAGTGCCAGGCCCAGCGACCGAGCGCGTTCGATGTTACGAGAAAGCTCAAACGCTGGGCGGGCTGCACTGGAATCGTGTGCCGCCGGGCCTGGAATTTCCCGTCTGATGATTCGAGTTCGCTCCACATGCCGTGCAAGTGCATGGGGTGGGTCATCATCGTGTCGTTGTGCAGGATGACCCGCAGGCGTTCGCCGTAGTTGAAATGCACCGGGGTCGATTGGCCAAACTCGAGGCCGTCGACCGACCAGGCGTAGCGCTCCATGTTGCCGGTCAGATGGAGCTCGATCTCGCGCTCTGCCCCGCGCGGGTCTAGCGGGCCGCCGATGGTCGACAGGTCGGCGAGAGTGAGCACCCTGCGGCCACTGTTGCGCAGGCCGACACCCGGGTCGTCGAGATTGGTGCGCGGCATATCCACGCGCATGTCGGTACTCGGGCCGTACTCGGTGCGGGCATGACGCACGGTCTGGCTGGCAGTCGCCAGGCCGCCCGTGGGCATGCCGTGCTGGCTGTGATCCATGGCCATCTCGCCGTGGTTCATGCCGGCCATGGCACCGTGGTTCATCTGACCTGCGGCAGCATGATCCATGCCGCCCATGGCGCGGCTGGTCATCCCGGTGCCCATCGCGCCCATCATGTCGGCCATCGTCAGCCGCTCCGGAGCGTCGACTTCGGGCACGTTTGCACTCACGCCTTCACGCACGGCCAGCGTCCCGCGGGCATACCCGCTGCGGTCCATCGATTGCGCGAAAATGGTGTAGGCCTCGTCTTTCGGCTCGACGATTACGTCGTAGGTTTCACCCGGGCCGAAGCGGAACTCGTCGACGCTTACCGCCTCGACATCGACGCCATCCGCCTGAACCACGGTCATTTTCAGGCCCGGGATGCGCACGTCGTAGAAGGTGTTGCCGGCGCCGTTGACGAAGCGCAGGCGTAGCCGCTCGCCGGGACGGAACAGGCCGGTCCAGTTGCCGGCCGGCGTGGTGCCATTCATCAGGTAGGTGAGCGTCGCCGCCGACAGGTCGGCCAGGTCGGTCGGACTCATGCGCATTTCGTTCCACATCTTGCGCTTGCCGACCGCCGCCTGCAGACCCTCGCGCGAGGCATCGCGGAAGAACTCGACTGCCGTTGGCTGGTTGTAGTTGTAGTAGTCGCTCTTGCTCTTCAGCTTGGCGAACACCTGCATCGGGTCCTGGGCGGTCCAGTCGGACAACTGCACCACCAGGTCTCGATCGGCGCGGATCCTTTCGCCGTCACGCGGCTCGATGATGATCGTGCCGTACATGCCGGTAATCTCCTGCATGCCGGAGTGCGAGTGGTACCAGTAGGTACCACTCTGCTCGATCCGGAACCGATAGGTGAAGGTTGCACCAGGCGCGATGCCAGGGAAGCTGATGCCGGGCACGCCGTCCATCTGGTAGGGCAGGATGATTCCATGCCAGTGGATCGAGGTCGCTACGGGCAGGCGATTGGTGACCCGGATGGTGACCTCATCACCCTCGCGCAGGCGCAGCGTGGGTGCGGGAATCGAGCCGTTGATGGTCGTCGCCATGCGTGGAGTGCCGGTGAAGTTCACCGCGGTTTCGGCGATGACCAGATTGATGTTCGCTCCCGACAGTATCGGCATCGCGGCTGCCGAGCCCTGGCTGGCAGCCGCCAGAGCGCGGCCAACGAAGGACGACAGTCCCGCCAGCACCCCACCGGCCGCAAGGCCCTGCACAAATCGCCGCCGTGGCGGGTGTGGAACGGCGAGCGAAAACGGCAAACGATTCGTCATCTTTCAATGGTCTCCAAGCGGAAATGGCGTCGCCGTGCGGCGCGGTGCGACGGATCACTCTGCAGGCGGGAAAACTGCACTGGAGCGAGCATGGCATAGCGACGCGGCACTGTCAGGAAGATGAACACATCATTACAAAACTGTCGGTTTTCGAGCCCGGTCAGTCGGCGCTGCCGGGGTCACCTTTAAGCCGCCCATGGCCATCGCGTGCCTGGTGCCGGTACACGTCGATTGACGAGGTGCAGGCAGCCAAAACGTGCCGGTGCGAGTTGCCGACGCATCCGACCGATCCGGTTCAACGACTGAGGGTGACCTTATCGGATGCCGGCCTTGCGCTGCTCGAGCCGCACATAGGCGGTGATCTGCGCGACGTCGTCCGGGGTCAGGCCGGGAACAGGCGGCATGTCGCCGAACTGCCAGTGGTGCGCCCGCGAGCCACTTTTTACGGCCAACTGGAAAGCCGCGTCGCCGTGATGCGAGGGTTCATAGATCTTGCTCAGCATCGGCGGCCCCTTGTCGCTGCCTTGCAGTTTAGCGCCGTGGCAGGAAGCGCAGTTCTTCTCGAACAGGACCTTGCCTGCCGTCGGGTTGGGCATCAGCCCGGGGCTCGGCTGCGGTACTTGAATGTCTTGCGCCGCGACCGGCAGGCTGATCGCCAACGCGACGATTACCAGCGCGAGCAGACAAAGCTGCAGGCGGGTGTTGCGCTGGTTTGCGGAAATCGCCAGCGAGCGATTGGGTGACTGGTTCACTTATGCGTTTCCCCCATGGTCGTGATGGCGGCCAGCGCCTGGCGGCGCTGCCGAGCAGCACGAATGTGGTACCGGCTTGGCATGTGCTTCTGCATTGGCCTTCCGCCAATCACGAAAGCTGGCCAGAAGTCGTTTCAGCCAGTGAATCATTTGCCTTATTTCCCTTGACTGCCATGCGCTCCGGGCGTCATGGGCATCCCTTGCTTACCCTGCATGCCCGTGTTGCCTTGGCCACCGCCCATCGGGCAGCCAGCGCCGAAGTCTTTCATCATCGCTTGCATGTCGTCCATCTGTGCCGCCATCATCGGCATGCGAGCTTCGCCTTCAGTCTTCTGCATGGTTTGCATACGCGCCTGCATGGTCTGCATTCGGGCCTGCATCTGATCGTGCGGCGGGTTCGCCGGCGCCGTTTTCTCGGCAGCCAGCAAGGCGACTGGTGCGCTCAGCGCAGTGACCAAGGTGATCATCAGGATCTTGCGGGACAGGGTTTTCATGGCTATTCCTCTGATTGGTTAGCGGCTCGTCTGTGGCAATACACCACATCCACGAGTATTGACGATCGATACCGACAACGACCTGACACAGGAATTACATTTTTGTCATCTGCGTTCTTGTTTGGTCACGCCCCACGGTAAATGGGCGTTGGCATCGACGACCGGCTGCCGACGCACGCCGCGCCGATCCCGGTTTGACTCGCTCAACATGTGATGCAGCGCTTGGTAATGGCTGTTGGCCACCGCTTCCGCCATACATTCCACGTTCCGGCGCGAACTCGGTCTTCGACGTGCGCCGGGCCCCAGACGTTTTTCAGCAGTTGGCGACGGGTCAGCACGCAATCGGGATTGGCGATCAGATCGCTGAGCAGCCGGTATTCGATCGGTGTCAGGTGGATCGGGTTGCCATTGCGCACAACGCTCACCACCCCGCTGCTTGGGGTTCGCGCGCAGGCGTGGCGTCCGAGGGCGGCTGGCTGCCGTTTCTACACGAAACGACACAGAGCCGCCACTCAGCGGTCCCAAAGGGCTTGGTCAGATAGACGACGACAATGACAAAAGGCGGGTCGGTCGTCTGGAGAACCGATCTCGCTGCATTCGGTGGCACTCTCTCAAGAAAAGCGCTCCCTGCCGGCAGGGGCAAATGTTTACACCATTTTTATTTTCGATTTAGCACACTGGCTACCTCTCGTCTGAACTTCACTTGCCGGCCATGGACACCGCATTGCCATCCAGTTGGCGCAGGGCCCGATACGTAGTCGCTGCCGTCCTCTGTCTGCTGACGATGCTCGGGACGCTTCCGCTGCGGGAGTTGCTCGATCTCGCCAACATCGTGATGATCTTCCTGCTGACCGTGTTCGTGGCCGCCGTCTGGCTTGGGCGAGGTCCAGCGGTGATGGCGGCCTTCCTTGCTGTGGCCCTGTTCGACTTCTTTTTCGTTCCGCCACATCTGTCGTTTGCCGTCGCTGACGGACAGTATCTGGTGACTTTCGCGGTCATGCTGGCCGTCGGACTGATCACCTCCCACCTGGGCGCACTTCTTTCCGAGCGGACGACCGAGGCCCAGTCGCGAGAACACGAGACGCGAGCTTTGTACCAATTGGCACGCGATCTTGGCGGCGCGCTGACGGTCGGCCAGGTCGCCGACATCACACAGCATTTTCTGGCTACGGTCGACATGGAGGGCACCGTGCTGGTTGCCGACACACAGCGGGAAATTGCCTCCTTTCATGAATACGGCGGCCACCACCTGAATGATCTGGAGCAGGGCTTCGCACGTTCGGCCTACGAACGGCGGACAATCGTCGAGACGGATACACTGGCCGGGATGGGCGTGGCCATCGTCTTTCTGCCGCTCGTGGCCCCGGCGCACGTCCTTGGCGTGCTGGCCCTGGCGCCACGGACGGACGACGTCGACCACGTGCGCTCTCTGCGACCTTTGCTGGAAGCGGTCGCGTCACTGTTGGCGATCACGCTCGAACGGCTGCACTACGCCGAGGCAGCGCAGAGCAGCGAACTGCAGGTTTCGGCCGAGCGCTTGCGGACATCGATCCTGTCGTCGCTGTCGCACGACTTGCGGACACCGCTGACGAGTCTGGTCGGCCTCGCCGATACGCTGGTACAACGGCAGCCCCCGCTGGACGAGGGCGCCATCGAGACGGCAGGCATCATTCGCGATCAGGCGCACGCGATGCATCACCTGATGTCGAATCTGCTCGAAATGGCGCGCCTGCAGGCGGGAGCCGTCACCCTGAACAAGGAATGGCAGCCCTTCGACGAGGTTGTCGGCTCGAGTGCGCGTCTGCTCACCGGTCTTCTCGCCCACCGCAAACTTGAAATCGGACTGTCGCGGAATCTTCCCTTGGTGCACTTCGATGCCGTTCTGCTCGAACGTGTCCTGTGCAATCTGCTAGAAAACGCCGCCAAGTATTCGCCGCCAGAGGCGCGGATTCAGGTGATCGCCGGCACGCGCGAGGAATGGCTGGAGGTCAGCATAGGGAACGACGGCCCCGGCTTTCCCGCCGCTCGCATCGACCACGTTTTCGATCCGTTTGCCAGGGGTGAGCGGGAGCCGGCGGTGGCTGGCACGGGCCTGGGCCTGGCGATCTGCAAGGCGATCATCGAGGCCCATGGCGGCACGATCGTCGCCGAGAACCGTCCCGGTGGTGCCTGCGTGCGCTTCACGCTTCCCCTCGGCACGCCCCCGGCCATGGAAGAAGAGGCGACGCCATGAGCGAGACGACCGCGCGCGTCATCGTCGTCGAGGACGAACCGCAAATCCGTCGCTTCGTCTGCGATGCCTTGCGCCGGGAGACTTGTGTCGCGATCGAGGCGGCCACGGCGCGACAAGGGCTCGACGAAGCCGCCGGCGGCAAGGCCGATCTGGTGATCCTCGACCTTGGCCTGCCCGACATGAACGGCATCGACTTCATCCGCGATCTGCGCTCCTGGTCGCCGGTGCCGATCCTGATCCTGTCGGCCCGCTCGGCGGAGCGCGACAAGATCGCTGCCCTCGATACCGGCGCCGATGACTATCTGGCCAAACCCTTCGGCGTCGGCGAACTGCTGGCGCGCGTGCGTGCCCTGCTCAGACGTCACTGGCACGGTGACGCGAAGCCTGTGCACCAGTTTGGCGAGGTCGAGGTGGACCTCTCGCGCCGTATCGTCAGCCGTTGCGGCGCCGAGATTCACCTGACGCAAATCGAGTATCGCCTGCTGGCGGTGATGCTCGCCAACAGCGGCAAGGTGCTCACCCATCGCCATCTGATCCACGAGGTATGGGGGCCGGGCCATGCCGACCGGGGCCATTACCTGCGCATCTACGTCGGCCGGCTACGCCAGAAGCTCGAGACGGACCCCACCCAGCCGCAGCACATCCTGACCGAGACCGGCGTCGGCTATCGCTTCCAATCCTGAATCCTGAAACAAGAGAGAAAACATGTCTGCAAACACCGCCGAGAGCCGTCTGGCCGGCCTTTCGCTGGCTGCCCTTGGCGTCGTCTATGGCGACATCGGTACCAGTCCGCTGTATGCGCTGAAGGAGGTCTTCGGCGGCGAGCACCATCCGGTCCCGATCACGCCCGATAACGTCCTCGGCATTCTCTCGCTGATCTTCTGGTCGCTGATGATCGTCGTCAGCCTGAAGTACGTGAGCTTCATCATGCGCGCCAACAACAAGGGCGAAGGCGGCATCATGGCCTTGATGGCGCTGGCCCTGCGGCCGATCGAGCCGGGCTCGTGGCAACGCAGGCTGATCATGCTGCTTGGCCTGTTCGGAGCGGCCCTGTTCTACGGCGACGGCGTCATCACGCCGGCGATTTCTGTGCTCTCGGCGATCGAGGGACTGGAGGTGGCAACGCCCGCCTTCAAGCCCTACGTACTGCCGATCTCCTTGCTCGTCCTGGTGCTGCTGTTTGCGGTTCAGCGTCACGGCACAGCCGCCGTGGGCAGGTTTTTCGGACCGATCATGGTACTCTGGTTCCTGATCCTGGGCATCCTCGGCTTGATCAGCATCGCCCACGACCCGGCGGTGCTGCGCGCGCTGGGGCCGTGGCACGCCGTCCGTTTCTTTGCCGACAAGCCCATTCTCGGGTTTTTTTCGCTGGGCGCCGCCGTCCTGGTGCTGACGGGCGGCGAAGCGCTGTATGCGGACATGGGGCACTTCGGGCGCAAGCCTATCCAGGTCGCCTGGTTTGGCTTGGTACTGCCGGCGCTGGTGGTCAACTATTTCGGCCAGGGCGCGCTGTTGTTGCGCGATCCGCAAGCGATTGCCAACCCGTTCTACCTGCTGGCGCCGGACTGGCTGCTCTATCCGATGGTCGTTCTGTCCGCCGTGGCAACGGTGATCGCCTCGCAGGCGGTGATTTCCGGCGCGTTCTCGATCACGCAGCAGGCGATCCAGCTCGGCTTCTCGCCGCGCATGGAGATCAGCCACACTTCGGATCAGCAGATGGGGCAAATCTACCTGGCAGGCATCAACTGGACGCTGCTCTTCGCTGTCGTCGCGCTGGTGCTCGGCTTCGGTAGTTCGTCGAATCTGGCGGCGGCGTACGGCATCGCCGTGACGGGCACGATGTTCATCACCGACCTGCTGGCTTTTGTCGTCGCGAGATACGTCTGGGGCTGGCCGGTCTGGCGCGCATTTCTGGGTGCCCTGCCCTTCGCGATCATCGATCTGGCCTATTTCGCGGCCAACTCGGTCAAGATCGCCGATGGCGGCTGGTTCCCCTTGCTCTTCGGCCTGTGCGTCTATTTGCTGCTGTCGACCTGGAAACGTGGCCGCGACCTGCTCAGTGCCCATCTGGCGATGGATGCGATGGACACCAGGACTTTCGTCAAAGGGGTTGAAGAGGCGACCCGAGTACCGGGTACCGCGGTCTTCCTGACCTCCAACCCCGACCAGGTGCCTCACGCCATGCTGCACAGCCTGAAGCATTACAAGGTATTGCACCAGCGCATGGTGCTGGTCTCGGTCCACATCCTCGACGTTCCGCGCGGCACCGATGCCGGCCGAGTCGAGGTCGCGAAGATGAACAGCGACTTCTGGCAGGTCAAGGTGTTCTACGGTTTCATGGAGCAACCCAACCTGCCGCTGGCGCTGGAAGGGTGTGCCGACTACGGGCTCCATTTCGACCCGATGGACACCTCGTTCTTCCTCGGTCGGGAAACGCTGCTTCCGCGACTCAATACCGAGATGTGCCGCTGGCGCGGCAAGCTCTTTGTCTCGATGTTCCGCAACGGCGGCAGCGCCGCAAATTTCTTCGGGCTGCCGGCAAATCGCGTCGTCGAATTGGGGACGCAAGTCGTGATGTAGCGTTTGGGGCGGCTTGAGACGACGACGTGCAACGTCGTCGTCTCAAGCCATCAGCGTGACATCGGCATAGCGCATGCGCTCGAAGGCAATCGCCACCAGACTGGCAAAGCTCTCGACCTGTCGATATGCATCCCGACCCAGCACGCGCAGCGCTGAGCATGGTGCAGGTTTTGCCGACACCGGCGGCTGCGCCGAAGTAGATCTTCAGCTTGCCGCGGGTAGCCTTGGCTTCCTCCTCCTGAACGCGAGCCAGAAGTTGATCGGGATCGGGACATCCGGTCATAGCCATCCCATGCGCCGGAAGCGGAAAAACAGCAAGCCCATGGCACCGACGATGATCAGCAGCGCCATGGGGTAGCCGTATTCCCACTGCAATTCAGGCATCGACCTGAAGTTCATTCCCCAGATCCCGGCAAAGGCAGTAGCGATGGCAAAGATTCCAGCCCAGGCGGCGAGGCGCTTGGCGACATCGTTCTGCTCGATGGCTACCGACGACAGGCTGACCTGGATGGCGGTGCTGATGGTGTCGCGTAGGGTGTCGAGGTGAGCGTTGATCCGTGTCAGGTGGTCATAGACATCGCGAAAATAGTGGCGGCTGCTCGCCGAGACCGGCGGCACGCGACCGCTGGCAAGTTTGCTGACCGCTTCCATCAGCGGCGCTACAGCATGCTTGACGACGGTGACACGACGTTTGAGGTCGTAGAGCCGCTCGATGTTGAAGCGCGCAGCCCCCTTCTCGAAGATGCGCTCCTCGATGCCTTCAAGTTCCGTTTCCATGGTGTCGACAATCGGAAAATAGCGGTCGACCACCGCGTCCATCAGAGCATAGAGGACGAAACCCGACCCTTGTTTGAGAACTTCGGGCTCGCGTTCGCATCGCTCGCGTATCCCCAGCAGATGCTGGCCGCTCCGGTTACGTACCGAGAGGATGAAATTGTGGCCGACAAAAATATCCAACTCGCCGACGGCGATCCCGCCGTTCTCCATATCGAGCAGGTGGAGAACGGCGAACAGGCCGTCGCCATACTCCTCGAGTTTCGGCCGTTGGTGGCCGTGATTCGCGTCTTCGACGGCAAGCGCATGGAGGTCGAATTCCTCGCGCATCTTCTCCAGTTCGTCCTGGGTAGCATCGCTCAGGGCGACCCAGACGAAGCAATCCTGATCCCGCAGGTAGCCACTGATTTCCTCGATATCGATATCAGCGAGCTTCTTGCCTTCGCGGTAGGCAACGCAGTTGATCAGCATGAACGCGGCTCCGGAGTGGGAATATCGGCATTTTCTCTGTTTTCGTCGCCGCAGGGAGATGCGTCTCCGCTGCTCTGGCCCAGGGCGCAACGGGTATTGTGCCGACCGGCAGTGCAATGCGCTGCGCTGAAGTCGTGACGAGCTTGATCGGCACGGGTGTCCGGTCTGCCGGAGCGGCGAGGTGCAGGGCTTCGATGCGGGTCTTGACCGCTTCGGCCAGGGCCGGGTTCAGCGGCCCCGGATGTACGATGATGATCAGGGCATTGAATATGCCAGCCGAGAGAACGCGCCGCGACCTGTAAAGAAACGATAAATATTGCCGGTTGGCGAGTGCCCGCTGTGCGCGAGGCCCTCCTCCCGGCGCTTCCATTTCATGCCTTTCGGGTGCTTCCCGGAGCGCGCGCAGGCGTCCTGCAGACGGAGCTTGACGAGTCGCTGAACGCCAGAGATACTTCGGCTGAAGCGGCCGGAATTGCGTCCGTTCTCCTCTCTCTACGAGACCCTCTTTCTCGATCAACCGAATCTGGACCAGCAAAAAAATGAGCACACAAATCAAACCGGGCGTCGCCAGTGGCGACCAGTTGCAAGCAATCTTCGATCTGGCCAAGGAAAAGCACTTCGCTCTTCCGGCGGTGAACGTGATCAACACCAGCACGGTGAACGCGGTCATCGAAACCGCCAAGGAACTCAATGCTCCGGCGATCATTCAGTTTTCCAACGGTGGCGCGCAGTTCTTCGCCGGCAAGGGGCTCGACAATGCCAGTCAACGCGCCTGCGTCGCCGGCGCCGTCTCCGGCGCCTTTCACATCCATCTGATGGCCGAACTGTATGGCGCGACCGTCGTCATGCACACCGACCACGCAGCCAAGAAACTGCTGCCCTGGATCGACGGCCTGCTCGATGCCGGCGAGCAGTACTTCAAGGCGCACGGCAAGCCGCTCTACAGCTCGCACATGCTCGATCTCTCCGAAGAGCCGATCCAGGAGAACATCGAAATCTGCAAGCGCTACCTAGAACGTATGAGCAAGATGGGCATGACGCTGGAAATCGAACTGGGCGTCACCGGTGGCGAAGAAGACGGCGTTGACAATTCCGGTGTCGACAGCTCCAAGCTCTACACCCAGCCCGAAGACGTGGCCCTGGCCTACGAAGAACTCTCCAAGGTCAGCGATCGCTTCACCATCGCCGCCGCCTTCGGCAACGTGCACGGCGTCTACAAGCCGGGCAACGTGAAGCTGCAGCCGATCATCCTGAAGAACTCGCAGGACTACGTGCAGAAGAAGTTCGGCACAGGCGACCGCCCGGTCAACTTCGTTTTCCACGGTGGATCGGGGTCGACGCTCGAAGAAATCCGCGAAGCGATCGGTTACGGCGTCGTCAAGATGAACATCGACACCGACCTGCAGTGGGCCTTCTGGGATGGCGTGATGGGCTTCTACAAGAAGAACGAAGGCTACCTCCAGGGCCAGATCGGCAATCCGGAAGGCGACGAAAAACCGAACAAGAAGTACTACGACCCGCGTGCCTGGCTGCGCAAGGGTGAAGACGCTTTCCGCGCCCGTCTGAAGCAGGCCTTTACCGACCTGAACAATATCGGCACGCTGGCGTAAGCGACTGTTCACAGCATGAAAACGGGCTGGCCCAAGTATGGGCATGGGCCGGCCCTTTCTTGCCTTTCTTGTCCACCGAGGATCCCACCATGACCACCCTGGTCGAGCAGTTACTCAATACCGAAGCGCACAAGTCGATTTTCGAATCGGCCGTTCGCCAGAATCTCCTCCCGGTCTGCGCCGCGTTCGGCTCGTCCGACCAGCCGCAGCCGGTCAGCTTCCGCAGCACCGACCGCGTCCTGAGCACCAAAGACAGCGCTGGCGTGCGCGCACAGTTCCCGCAAAGTGTCGCCGCGTCGGGCAATGTCGTCCTCACTTCGGCCGGACCCAGCAGCGCAGCGGTGCACGGCAAGCGCGTCGCCGTACTCTTCTCGGGTGGCCCGGCCGCCGGTGGCCACAACGTCGTCTGTGGTCTGAAGCGTGTTCTCGGCGCCGGCAACACGCTCTTCGGCGTCACGGCCGGTCCCAAGGGCCTGCTCAAGGGAACGCTGTTCGAGATCACCGATGCCCACGTCGACTTCATTCTCAACACCGGCGGTTTCGACTTCCTCGGCTCGGACCGCACCAAGATCAAGAGCGACGAGCAGTTCGCCCAAGTCAGGGAGACCTGCGTCAAGCACAATCTCGATGCGATCGTCGTCGTGGGTGGTGACGATTCCAACACCAATGCCGCCGTGCTCGCCGAGTCGCTGTTCTCCGGCGTCAAGGCGGACGGCTCCGGCGTGCAGGTGATCGGCGTGCCGAAGACGATCGACGGCGACCTGCAGATCGGCGACCTGCTGGCGATTTCGTTCGGCTTCGATACCGCGACGCGGATCTACAGCGAAATGGTCGGCAACATCCTGCAGGACACCAGTTCTTCGCTCAAGTACTGGCATTTCGTCAAGCTGATGGGGCGCTCCGCCTCGCACGTCGCGCTCGAAGTGGCCCTGCAGACCAAGCCGGCGATGACCCTGATCTCCGAAGAAGTGGCGGCGAAGAAGATGTCGCTGGCCAGCATCATCGACGGCATCGCGCAGGTCATCGTCGAGCGCTCGCACAAGGGAATGAACTACGGCGTGCTGCTGGCGCCTGAAGGACTGATCGAGTTCATTCCGGAAATGAACGCCATGATCGCAGAACTCAACGATGTGCTCGCGCATCACGTGACCGAGGTCGCCGCTCTCGCCGACGACGCCAAGCCGGCGTTCATCGGCAGCAAGCTCAGTGCCGACAACGCCAGCCTGCTGGCCTCGCTGCCCGATTACATCGTCAACATGCTGCTCGCCGAGCGTGACTCGCACGGCAACCTGCAGGTTTCGCTGATCCCGACCGAGCAGTTGCTGATCGACATGGCCAAGCAACGGGTCAAGGAACTCGATGCCGCCGTTCCCTTTGCCGCCCACAAGCACTTCCTCGGCTACGAAGGCCGTTGCGGCGCGCCGACGCTGTTCGACGCGGCCTACACCTATAACCTTGGCCTGACTGCCGGCTCGCTGATCCTCGACGGCCGCACCGGCTACATGGCGACGATCACCGGGCTGACCAGCGGCGGCACGCCGCAGGCGATCCCGCTTGCCGGCCTGCTGAACATCGAACGCCGGCACGGCCAGGACGAGTTCGTGATCGAGAAGGCGCTGGTCAGGATGGATTCCCCGGCCATGCAGTACTTCGTTTCACGGCGCGACGACTGGGCCAGCAATGACCTCTTCGCATCGCCCGGTCCGCGCCAGTTCTGGGGCCCGACCACCCATCAGCAACCGATCAGCGTCGCGCTCAACTCAGGCGCCGACTCGCTGATGTTCCAGATCGGCTGAACACGCGGAAGTCGGAATGCTCTGCGATCTGTCCAGCAGAAACGGCGTTGACCCATGAAGGGCCGCGCCAGTACAAGCCTCGCCGGCCCTGCGCTGCCCTGGAAACCGGTGGCCGGCGAGTGGGTCCTGGTGCGCTCGGACGCGATGGTCAGCACGAGCCCGGTCGACGTCTACCTCATCGTCGAGGCCCCGAGTCTGTATGTCCATGGTTTCGAGTCCGTGGCCGGCGAGAGCAAGGGTGCATGGCCGCGTCGGAGGAAGGTGACTACGGCGAAGCGCTGCGCTGGATGAAGGCGGCGGAAGAAATCGCCGGCCTGTCGGCCGAGGTTCTGTGTCGCTATGCCATCGTCTACAGCTACATCGACCAGGAGCAATCCGCGATCTGTCATCGGCAATGCCTGGAAAAAAATCCGCAACACCCGCGCGCCCATTATCTGTTGGGCATCGATCACCGCGAGCACGGGCGAATCGATGCCGCCATCGATGAGTACAGAAAGGCCATCGACAACTATCCGCGGAGCGACCGCTTCCACCTCAATGAGGCCTGGAATAACCTGGGAACGGCCTACCACGAGCTGGGGGATCTCGCGCAAGCGAAGGAGGCCTGGGAGACCGCCATCATGCTCATGCCCTCGGATGAAATGTCGGTACGTAATCTCCTGAACTGCATCTGCGACAATCCGGCCCTACCCCCCGCCATGCGCGAGCCCAGCGCGCTCGTCGGCCAGATGCTCAAACGCAAGGGGTATCTCTGAGGCACGACTGGCCGAGCAAGCAGCGCTCGTGCCGCCGGCAAGGCCGCCGCCCTGCCTTGAGGCAGCCAGGCGCTGCGGCGCACCACGATGAGGCGTTTCCATGGCCCGACTCGCCTGTCGACATGCCAATCCATTGATCTGTTTACATGGCACGTCTTTTGCTTTGAATTACCGGGAGCAAAAGCCATGAACAAACCAGTCAAATCCACCTGTTGTTACTGCGGCGTCGGCTGCGGGCTGCTGGTCGACACCGAAGCCGGGCAGATCGTCGGCGTGCGCGGTGACCCCGATCATCCGGCCAACGCGGGTCGTCTGTGCACCAAGGGTGCCTCGCTCCACCTGACGGCGCGCCCTGACGATCGCCTGCTGTATCCCGAACTGCGCCGGCGGCGCGGGCTGCCGCGTCAACGCGTCGGCTGGGACGACGCGCTGGATCATGCCGCCGAACGCTTTGCCGCGATCATCCGCAGCCATGGCCCGGACAGCGTTGCCTTCTACGTCTCCGGACAATTGCTGACCGAGGACTACTACGTCTTCAACAAGCTCGCCAAGGGTCTGATCGGCACCAACAATATCGATACCAACTCGCGGCTGTGCATGTCTTCGGCGGTTGCCGGTTACAAGCAAACGCTGGGGGCGGATGCTCCGCCCTGTTGCTACGAGGATATCGCCCTCACCGACTGCCTGCTGATTGCCGGCGCCAACCCGGCGGTGGCGCATCCGATCGTCTTCCGCCGCATCGAGGATGCCCGGGCCGCCAATCCAGCGCTGCGGATCATCGTCATCGACCCACGGCGCAGCGAAAGCGCGGCCATTGCCGACCTGCACCTGGCGCTCAAGCCGGGTACGGACATCGCGCTCTACAACGGTCTGCTGAATGTCATGCTCGCCGAGGAGCTGGTCGATCGCCCGTACATCGCCGCTCACACCGAGGGTTTCGCCGCGCTAGAGCAAATCGTCGCCGCCTATCCGCCGGCCGTCGTGGCCGAGATCTGCGGTCTCGCCGAAGCCGACATCATCACCGCCGCGCGCTGGTTCGGCACCGCCGGCGCAGCGCTGTCGCTGTACTGCCAGGGACTCAACCAGTCGGCGCACGGAACGCACAACAACGCGGCGTTGATCCACCTGCATCTGGCAAGCGCTCAGATCGGCCGACCTGGCGCCGGTCCGTTCTCGCTCACCGGACAGCCCAACGCCATGGGCGGCCGTGAAGTGGGCGGCCTGGCCAACGTGCTGTCGGCGCACCGCGACCTGGCGAACGCCGAACACCGCGCCGAAGTGGCACGCCTGTGGGGCGTGCCATCGGTCCCGGAACAGCCCGGAAAGACAGCCGTCGAGCTCTTTGCCGCGCTGAAGAGCGGCGAAATCAAGGCCGTGTGGATCGCCTGCACCAACCCCGCGCAGTCGCTTCCCGATCAGACGGCAGTACGCGCAGCCCTGCAGGTGGCTGATTTCGTGGTCCTGCAGGAAGCATACGCGCATACCGATACCGCCGCCTGGGCCGACCTGATGCTGCCGGC
Organism: Candidatus Accumulibacter aalborgensis; assembly: GCF_900089955.1. Lineage (GTDB taxonomy): Bacteria > Pseudomonadota > Gammaproteobacteria > Burkholderiales > Rhodocyclaceae > Accumulibacter > Accumulibacter aalborgensis. Next base: position 65,045 of record NZ_FLQX01000146.1, read on the forward strand.
GACGACTTGGGGAGAGAAGGAAGGGACGCTGACCAACTCCGAGCGGCGGATCACGCACATCATGCCGGCGGTGGCCGGACCCGGCGAAGCGCGTCATGACTGGCAGATCGTCGTCGACTTCGCGCGCCGCCTGGGTGCCCGCCTTGAACAGCCGCTGGCCGAGGAACTCTTTCCCTACACGGGCAGCGAAGCGATCTTCAACGAGCATCGCGAAAGCACGCGCGGGCGCGATCTCGACATCACCGGCATCAGCTATGCCCTGCTCGACGCGCGCGGCCCGCAACAGTGGCCGCTGCCCGAGGGAGCGACCAGCGGACGGCAGCGACTGTACGCCGACGGGATCTTTCCAACAGCCAGCGGCCGTGCGCGTTTTGTCGGTGTCGAACACCGGCCAAGCGCCGAAACGACCGACGCGGCACACCCGATCAGCCTGCTCTCCGGTCGCCTGCGCGATCAGTGGCACGGCATGAGCCGCACCGGCACCGTGGCGCGGCTGTTCAATCTCGACGACGAGCCCCTGCTTTCGATGCACCCTGCCGACCTCAGCCAGCGCGGCCTGACGACCGGCGATCTGGCCACGGTCGACAGTCGGCGCGGCAGCATCGTCATCCGCGTCCGCGGCGATGGAGGCCTGAAGCCGGGTCGGGCCTGGTTGCCGATGCACTGGGGAAGCCAGTTCATGAACAGTGCCGGGGTCAACGCGCTTACCCTGTCGGCTACCGACCCCTACTCATTCCAGCCCGAACTCAAGCACGCCGCGGTCGCCGTCGCCAAGGCGGCGCTGCCGTGGCAACTGGTCGTCCTGCGCAAGACCGGGGCCGGAGAATCGACCGCGCACGCTCTGCTCGCCAGGGCGCGCACCCTGCTCGGCGAGTTTGCCTTTGCCAGCGTCGGGCTCTACGGACGTGCCGAGCCGCTGGTCGTTTTCCGTGCGGCGAACGCGCACGCGCTGCCCGAAAGTCGCTTGCGGGAGATCGATACCTTGTTCGGTCTCGGCGACGACGACGCCGCAATCGTCTATGCCGATCACCGGCGGCAGATCAGCAAGCGCGCGGTGGCCCCGGATGGCCGCCTGATCGGCGTTCGCCTGGCCGGCGAAACGCAGGCCCAGTCCTGGCTCAAGGAAGTCATGGCCGACGAGACTCTCGATGCGGCGCTGATCCGCTGGGCCGTGGCGCCGATCGGCACACGGCCGGGAAGACTGCCGCAATGCAGTCGTGTGCTCTGCAACTGTGCCGACATCACCGTAGCGCAGATTACCGCCGACCTGGCCACCGGCGCGACGCTGGCGATGGTGCAGGACAAGCGGAAATGCGGTACCTTCTGCGGCTCGTGCCTGCCGGAACTCAAGCAGATGATCGCCAGCCAGGCGTTGGGCACGGTCAGCGAAACCATCGTCTGACCAGATGACAGGAGGAGGCATGAACTTCGCGGCTTTCATCAGTGAGATCGGACGTGGCGCCACCGGCGCGCGCGACATGTCTCGTGCCCAAGCACAGCAGCTCTACGGGGCGATCCTCGACGGCGAAGTGCCCGACCTCGAGTTGGGAGCCATCGCCATCGCTCTGCGCGTGAAGACCGAGACGGTCGACGAAATGGTCGGTTTCCTCGGCGCCGCCAATGAACGCCTGCCTGCCCTGCAGCGCCCCCGCGGGCACATCCGCCCGGTCGTCATTCCAAGCTACAACGGTGCCCGTCGCAGCGCCAATCTGACGCCGCTGCTGGCGCTTCTGCTCCAGCGCTTCGGCGTCCCGGTCCTGGTGCACGGCTTGAGTGACGACTACGGACGGGTCACCAGCGAGCAGATTTTCCGCCACTGGGGAATCCTGCCGAGCAGCAGCCTGCAGCAGGCGCAGTTGGCGATCGACGAACACGGCCTGGCCTACCTGCCGCTTCCCTTGATCGCTCCCGGCCTCGACCGGCAACTCGCGCTGCGCAGCCGTCTCGGTGTGCGCAACAGCGCCCACAGTCTGGTCAAGATGCTCGACCCGTTCCTCGGCGAAGGCGTTCTGCTGGCCGCCGCGACGCACCCTGACTACATCGCCAGCATGCGCGCTGTACTGACCGGACTCGGCGCACATGCGCTCTTGCTCAGGGGTACCGAAGGCGAGCCCTTCGCCAATCCGAAGCGCCGCCCGATGATCGAGTACCTGCATGACGGGGTCAGCGACGTCCTCTTCGAAGCCGAGCACGACAGCCTCAGGACGCTGCCGCAACTGCCCGAGAACTGCGATGCCCAGGCGACGGTCGCCTGGATGCGCCGAGTCCTTGCCGGCGAGGTCTTGCTGCCGCTACCGATAGCCAATCAACTTGCCTGTTGCCTCTACGCCTGCGGCCGCGCCGAGGACCTCCACCGGGCCAAGGCCCTGGTCGCGGTGGAGAACAACGGGCTGGCGCTGGTCTAGTGCGCTGCCTGGAAGGCAGCGCGCTGGTCGACCGCCGATGGCGGGCTGACGCAATCGGAGAATGACCATGAAGCGACAGAGAGCCACCGTCATCGTCGAGATCGATGGGCAGATTCTGCTGGTGCAGAACCGGGGCGGGCTACTGCTACTCCCTGGCGGGGGCATTGGTGCGCATGAAACCCGCCTTGAGGCGGCAGCCCGCGAACTCGCCGAAGAAACCCGTCTGGGGGCCGAGTCACTGCTGTTCCTTTTCAGTCACGAATCGTCGACCCACTGCCACAATGTCTTCTGGGCAGCGGCAGCGGGGACGCCGGTCGCCGGCGATGACGCCATGGCCCTCGATTTCTACGATCAAAGGCAGCCTGACCTCACCTTCAGCAAGATGTCACAGGCTACCCGTGAGATCATCGAGCGCTTCCTGGCCATTCAAGCGTCTCTCCCGCCAGCCTTTGCGGGTGCCGGGACAACAACACCTCTTGTCAAACGATAGCCATGGACAAGCCCAGCGACGCCTCCCGATGGATTCCTAGATAGCTGGACAAGGCTGAAAATTGCAGTCGGCGGGGTGATGTGTTACAACGACATCTTTGTCGCGACAATCATCCGCAGTCCCGCTCCCGCTCGCCCATGGTTTTTTCGTTTTTCAAGAAATCGCCGGAAAAGAAAATGGTCGCTCGGCCAGCGGCCGTCCCGCGCGCGCGCGAGGAGATACCTCCTTTGTCCGGCGAACTGCCGGACGGGAGGCGCAAGCCGCCTGCGCCGGCACCTGCCGCCGGGTTGGCCCGTTCGGATATCCCGTTCGCGACACCGGTCGTCGATTCTGACCTACCTCCGCTTGATCTGAGTGAGTTCGTGTTCAGTGAGACCGAGACTCGCTTTCAGGTCGAGGACGAAGTTGATCCGATCGATGCCGAAGCCGAAGAGGCGGCGATGCTGTATGCCAATTGCCAGGATGGCGCGGTGCGCGCATTGCTTGAGCACTCGACGCGCCTGCACCGCTCTGGCGCCGGTGAGCGCTTGTGGCTGATGCTATTTGATCTATTCCGCCTGACCAGCCAGAAAGTCGCATTTGAGGCGCTCGAGATCGAGTACGCGCAATCGTTCGAGAAATCACCGCCAGGCTGGCGCGATGCCGCGGTCGCGCTGCCGGTGCAGGCCAAGGCGGCTGGAACCTTGTTTTTCAAGGGTGAGTTGACCGGTGACAACAACGTCGGTTTCGACGCCGTTGGCCAGGCACTCGAGAAGACCTCCCGTCTGCGTGTCGATCTGTCAAAGGTGCGTCGGCTGGATGCTGCCGGCTGCGAGCGCTTTCTTGCCCTGCTGCGGAAGGCTCGCCAGGGTCGACGCGAGATCGACCTGCTGGGCCGGGATTATGTCGCCGCCCTGCTCGACAGCCGGATTGCGCCGGGTCGTACGGAAGACCGGGGCTGCTGGCTGTTGAGGCTCGAGTTTTGCCAGTTGGCCGGGCAGTTGGAGGCTTTCGAAGAAGCGGCGATCAATTATGCAGTGACCTTTGAAATCTCCCCTCCTTCCTGGGAGGCCGATCGGGTGCTGAACGCCGAGGCCGTTCCGCTGACGCTGGCGGCAGTCGACCAGTTGGTGACCGATGCGTACGTGATCAAGGGCGACATAAGAGCTGCGCGCTTTGGCGATCTGCCGGCCTACGCGGCAGCCAATAATCCGGTGTTGATCGACTGTGCGGACGTGACGCGGATGGATTTCCTCAGTGCCGGAGCGCTGCTCAACGTGCTGACGACGGTCAGACGAACGGGCAGACAGATCGTCTTCCTGCACACCAACTACTTGCTTGCCGAGTTGTTCCGCGTCGTTGGGCTGAAGAGCGTGGCCGACGTCGTTCTCGCCAGGAATTAATCAGGACAACCATCAGGAGTTTCGCATGGAGCAGTATCACGGCACGACGATCCTGTCGGTTCGTCGCGGCAAGTGTGTGGCCATGGGCGGTGACGGGCAGGTGACGCTCGGCAACATAGTGATCAAGGCCAGCGCGCGCAAGGTTCGGCGGATTCATCAGGGGCAGATCCTCGCCGGCTTTGCCGGCGGAACCGCCGACGCGTTCACCCTCTTCGAACGTTTCGAGGCCAAACTCGACAAGCATCAGGGCAATCTGCTGCGCTCGGCGGTTGAACTGGCCAAGGACTGGCGCAGCGATCGTGCACTGCGGCGGCTGGAGGCCATGCTGGCGGTGGCCGATCGCGAGAATTCACTGATCATCACCGGCAATGGTGACGTCGTCGAGCCCGAGTACGGTATCGTTGCCATTGGCTCGGGTGGTGCGTTTGCCCACTCGGCGGCGCGCGCGCTGGTCGAAAACAGCGAACTCGACCCCGCCGATGTGGTCCGCAAGTCGCTGCAGATTGCCAGCGATCTGTGCATCTACACCAATCAGAACTTCACCATCGAGGTGCTGGAATAATGATGTCGTCCATGACTCCGCAGGAAATCGTCTACGAACTCGACAAGCACATCGTTGGTCAGGGCAAGGCCAAGAAGGCGGTCGCCATCGCGCTGCGCAACCGCTGGCGGCGCGCGCAGGTGGCCGAGCCGCTGCGGCAGGAAATCACGCCAAAGAACATCCTGATGATCGGACCAACCGGCGTCGGCAAGACCGAAATTGCGCGCCGTTTGGCACGCCTGGCCAATGCGCCGTTCATCAAGGTCGAGGCGAGCAAGTTTACCGAGGTCGGCTACGTTGGCCGCGACGTCGAGACGATCATCCGCGATCTGGTCGAGATCGCCGTCAAGAGTGGCCGTGAGCAGGCAATGAAGGGCGTTCGTGAGCGCGCCGAAGGCGCTGCCGAAGACCGGGTTCTCGACGCACTGCTGCCGCCGGCGCGGGGTAATTTCTTCAGCGACGCGCAAACGACCGAAGACAGCACGACGCGGCAGAAATTCCGCAAGAAGCTGCGCGAGGGCGAACTCGACGACAAGGAGATCGAGGTGGAGGTTGCCGCGCCGTCGATGCAGGCCGAGATCTTTGCCCCGCCGGGAATGGAGGAACTGACCTCGCAGATTCAGGGCATGTTCCAGAACATGGGAGGCGGACGCAAGAAGTCGCGGAAGTTGAAGATTTCCGAGGCGCGCAAGCTGCTGATCGATGAGGAAGCGGCGAAGCAGGTCAACGACGAGGAAGTCAAGCTTGATGCGGTCAGGAATGTCGAGCAGAACGGCATCGTCTTTCTCGATGAAATTGACAAGATCGCCTCGCGCAGCGACACGCACGGCATCGACGTTTCGCGTCAGGGCGTGCAGCGCGATCTACTGCCGCTCGTCGAAGGGACTACCGTGTCGACCAAGTACGGGATGATTCGTACCGATCACGTCCTGTTCATTGCCAGCGGGGCTTTCCACCTGGCCAAACCCTCGGATCTGATTCCCGAGTTGCAAGGCCGCTTTCCGATCCGCGTCGAGCTCGATTCGCTGTCGGTCGCCGACTTCGAATGTATTCTGACGCAGACCGACGCCTGTCTGACCAAGCAATACCAGGCGCTGCTGGCCACCGAAGGGGTAAGCCTCGACTTCGCCGCTGAGGGGATCAAGCGTCTCGCCGAGATCGCCTGGTCGGTCAACGAGCGGACCGAAAACATTGGTGCGCGCCGACTGTACACGGTCATGGAGCGGCTGCTCGAAGAGGTGTCGTTCTCGGCCGGCACGGGGAACAGCGAAATGCTGGCCATCAATGCCGGCTATGTCGACAGCCGTCTTGCCGAACTGGCGCAGAACGAGGATCTGTCGCGCTACGTTCTGTAACCCACGTCTGCAGGTGTGGGTTTTGCTCTGCCTTATGCCCCTGCAATGCCCCTTATCGTGACTGCGATAAATTGGGTTCGAAGACTCGGAAGTAGGCGTGATCCGCCTTTTCCAGCAGTTCGCGATCGCCCGCCGAGTCACCATAGGCGTAGATCTCGAAATCGGCAAGGTTTCCCAGTAGATTCCGCAAACGGCTGACTTTTTCCGGGCCTCGGCAGTTCTTCCCCGCGAGGCCGCCGTCGAAGACCAGGTGATTGGCCGACGGGCTCGTGCACAGCAGGTCGTCGAAGCCCAGCGCCGCGGCCGTTGGTTCCAGGTAGAGATCGAGCGAAGCACTTACCATTACCAGCCGGTCTCCTCTTCCCTTGTGCCAGTCAATCCTCTCACGAGCGGCGGGCCTGACCCAGCGCAGGATTTCAGCCGCATGTTCCCGGCCGACGCCGCGCAAGCGCTCTACGGACTGGCCCATGAACAACGAGCGCACCAACCGCTCCTTGAAATGATCCCTGTTCGACAGACCCAAAGCCACCTTCGCGGCCTCTGGCGCAAGACAAAAGAGCTTCATCGCGACCGCATTCCCGCCGAACGCCGTGGTCAGGAAGGGAAGGAAGGTGTCTCTCGTCGTGATCGTCACATCGAAGTCGAAGGCCGCGACGACCTGGCGTCCATTCTCTATCATGGCTTCAGGCTGAGCGCGAGGCCAGCCTGCGTTTATATTTGATCGATGAAATCAGCGCCAGGACAATGAACCCGACGCCGATCAAGCCAGTCACCACTTCCGAGACGTGGTAGACAATACCTGCGAGCATGATCAGCGCAAGCGCACCGATCGCGTAGTGGGCACCGTGCTCAAGAAAAACAAACTCATCGAGCGTGCCTTTCCGAACGAGATACACGGTCAGGGAGCGAACGAACATTGCCCCGATGGCCAGGCCGAGCATGATGATCACCACGTCACGCGTGATCGCAAACGCACCGATGACGCCATCAAAAGAAAACGAGGCGTCCAGCACCTCCAGGTAAAGAAAACCCGCAACGCCGTTGCGTTTTCCTGCCGCCACCGCCGCCCCGCCAGCCTCCTCATCCTCGAAAAAGCCGTCGAGACTGCTGACGATCGTGTACAGAACAACCCCGCCGATCCCGGCAATGAGTATCGTCAGGCGAGATGCGTCATCGACGGGCAGGTAGTACTGCATCGCGAACAGCACGATCAGCGCCACCATGATGCCGATGGAGTCGATCTTGCCCAGCGAAGCCAGTTTTTCTTCAATTTTCCCCAGCCAGTGCAGTTCCCGCCCGGCGTCGAAGAGAAACGAGAGAAAGACCAGCAGCAGGAAGATTCCGCCAAAAGCGGCAATGCCGGTGTAGCTGCCCTGCAGGTGTCTGGCATACACATCGGGGGTGTCGAGAGCCATCGTCGCGACGTTGAGGAAGCCGAGTCCGGTGGCTATTGAGACGATCAGGATCGGAAAAAACAGCCGCATGCCGAAAACAGCAATCAAAATCCCGACGGTCAGGAAGATCTGCTGCCACTTCTCATCCATATCCTTGATCACCGACGCATTGACCACTGCGTTGTCAAATGACAAGCTGACTTCCATCACTCCCAGAATGATCGCCAGAACGACAGCAGGAACAACGCCCATGCCATTTTTCGCCCCCCAATAGCCCGCCAATGCCAGGCAGATGACCGTCACGGCGAATGACACCCGAAAATGCTTCATTTTTTCTCCGTTATAGTTGCCGATATTCTTTCGGCAAAAAATTTTCCAGTCAGGGAAAAGGTAATCAACGCGGTTCCGGCGGCGATCAGTCCTTCGACCCGGCAGCGAATCGCAGCCCGAAGCCGAATCGATCATTCACCAGTTTGTGCGTGCTTACACTTCCCGCCTGACTGAAGTACTCGACCAGCTTGGTTACCTGCAGATTGCCGCCGCTGTTCTCGATCATCGCAATCGCGCACATCGATGCATCGGTGCCGTTGTCTAGCCTGACTTCCACCGGCGCCCGACCGGGCACCTCGATGGTCACCACACCATTGGTCACCGCCCAGTTCGGCGCGCCGTCATAAATGAAGGTGAAGATCAGAATACGCTTGATCTGATCGAAGCGGTCACCGTTGATGAACAGATTCTCTCCGTCGCCGCTGGCGCCGGAGCGATCATCGCCTTCGAGATGGATGAAGGGCGGCCTGTCAAAGCTTCCCCAACTGTTGCCGAGTGCCTGCACCCCCCCCGGGCTACCGTTGCTCAGTTCAAAAAAACACCCCAAATCAAGGTCGATGCCACGAGGTGGCTGCTCCTTGCCGAGCAGCTTGTTGAAGAAACCTTTCGACTCCGCGACAGGCAGCGAGGCCTGATTCCAGTTGAGGTTGACGCGAATGCGACCAAAGCCCTGTCCGCTGGCTTTAGCGAGCGAGACCCTGTCGCCTCGCTTCTCAAGGGTGATCTTGGAGAGCGACACTTTTTTTGGCTCCGGAACGACTGGTGGTGCCGGTGTCCCCTCCACCTCGGTACCGCCGAAATGCCTGAGAAGCGCCGATAGTCCGCCGCTGAACCCCTGACCGACCGCACCAAAACGCCATTGGCCATCGCGCTTGTACACTTCTCCAACGATGACGGCCTTTTCATCCTGGAAATCGGCACCAGAAAAACTGAAGGTCGTGCTGCCCAGGCGCATCGAGCTCGTACCGAGCTTGCACATCGTTCCTTCGCCGCCAATCGACGCCGCAAAAACCAGCTTGTGAATCGAATCCGGCAAGCGCGATACATCGATCGTGAAGGTCGATTGACCATCGCCGATGGCCAGCACCACGCCGCCGCCGGGGGAGGATTTCTGGTTGAAAAAGACCATGTAGCGGTCGTCGGACAACTGAGCGTTGGCATCGAGACCGAAACAGGCTATATCGACGTCCATTCCTTGCGCCGCAAGTTTCAGCACGATCGGAAACGCGCCCTGGCATCCCATGTCAGCCAGTCTTCCCTTCTGTCCACGCGCAAAATCAGTCATTATCCTCAACCCTCATGTTCATCAGTGACCGCATCAATCGCTTGACCCGTATGATGCAAGCCAAAAACCCTCGCCTGCTCGACGACGCGATGTGCCCAGGCACGATGGGTAGCGACCTCACACATTGAGTTGTGCATTTTGAAGACTGCCGGGCTCGCTTCATCGATGATCCGTAGCGCCATTTCGACATCGGGGCGTGCTACGCGATAGTGTTGCTCGATAAGTGCGATCTGGCTCGGATGAATCGCAGTCTTGCCGACCATGCCGTGTGCCAGATCTTCTTCCACTTCCTGCGCCAGCAGCGCCGGCGTGTCCAGATGTTCGAACACCGGCCCCGTCAGCACAAAACCGTAAGGGCGAAAGGTCGTCACCAGCTTGCCAATGACGGGTCCGAGCGGCGTCCGGTAAATGGTCATCTGGCGAGGTCGCCGCAAGCCCAGCAGCGCCAGCAGGTCGTTGCCACCAATACGCAGTGCCAGAATGCGATCACGCACGCCAGGCCGCTCCAGACATTGACGAAACAGCTTCATCTCCGCTTCGTCAAAAACCTCGGCCGTCTCGAGCGTCGGCATCAGCAGGTGGTGGGTGTGGCGAACCTGTCTGAAATAGGCGTCGAAGTTGTGCCGGGTCGCCTTCGGCAGGACAAAGCCAGTGAGCTTTTCCGAACCCGGCATCGCCAGCACTCGCTTCATTACGTCCGGGTTACGGACACGAACGAAACGTTGCGTGGCTGGCAGCTCGATCATCTGTTGCAGCGTCAGCGACAGATTGAACAGGGCGTAACTCAGATCATGATCAGCGACCGCATCTTCGGTACAAAAGATCACCGAGCGCAGATCCCCGAGCAATACGCCATCGGCGATCTGCTGCAAGGCCTGGTGCGTTGCCGGGACGTACAGCGAGGCGCCGAGCGTTCTTGTATTAGCCATCCAGGGCACTCCTGATAAGCGATACCGCTTGGTAGGGCAAGTGTGGGTCGACGATCAAGGACACCGATTTCTCTGTCGCGAGGGCTTTCAGGTGCGCGACATCCGGCGCATCGGCGTCGCGCACGATCAACAGCCGCGGCACCCTGCGCAAGAGCACGCGGGTCGCTTCGCCGATACCGGGTTTGACCAGGTTCGGATCACTCAGCCCATGCTGTGCCATCGTTGCCAGGAGATACTCAGTGGAGACGGCTGCCAGCTTGCGGTGATCGATCGGCAAAGCTTCTCGGATACCAGCCCCTGCGGCCTGTGCGATGCCCTCGGCGATCATTCCGTCGGCAAACTGGCGCGATAGATCGTAGGGTTCGAACATATCATAGTAGACGCAACCGTGAAAATCACCGGCGCCGATCGACTCGTTCAGCACCGAGCGGCTGACCAATCCCGAGACGGTGGCATTGAGAATACCCGACGGAATCAGGTAGTCGATAGCCGACGCCGCACACGCGGCCGTCCCGGCGAGGTCTGACAGCACGTACAGGCCGCTGTCGATTGCCACGCCGTGGCGTCGGTTGAAGTCGGACGTTGCCCGCGCAAGCTCGCGTGAGATCACCCCTTTACCGGTCCACCCGTCGATGAAGACGATCGATTCCGGGGCATGGCCCTGTTCCAGAATATGCTGTAGCGCTACTTCGTCGATGCCGCGGTCGCGAATGATCGACAGCGAATAGTGGACCACCTGGCGGCCCATCACGCTCTGCAGGAGATGCCTGAGAATGACACCAACCGGCGTCCCGGCACGAACCAGCGAAACCAGCGTAACAGCGCCGTGACGCCGTGCGGCAATCAGCGCTGCCAGCGACAGGCAATCCCCCGCCATCTGCTGACGATTGGCGGCGCAAGCGTCCTTGAACAGCTTCAGGTAGCGCGATGACGGCAGCGCTTCCGGCGAGAGCATTTCGCTATAGTGCCGCGCACCGGACTGGATCAACCTTTCCTTGCTCACGATGTCAATCAAGGGCGGCTGCGCCAGACGCTTGAGCAGAAAACTGACGTCGCCCTGGCGATAGCTGCCGCAGAAACTCATGACGCAGCCACCATCAGGGCCGCAAGCTGGCTACCCCGGGGAATGATCGCGTAGTCGCAGGCGGCCATGAAGCGCGCATCCGACCTGCTGTCGCCCATTCCCAGGGTCATGATTTCGCCGTGTTCATCGGCCAGTCGCCGGCGCAGGTGCTCTACGGCGCGCGCCTTGTTCAGCGTCCTGGGCAGCACCGCCAGATTGTTGCCGTTGCGATGGATGAAAAAATCCCGGCCCGCCGTCTCAAGCCACGGTGTGACGGCCTCGCGGTCCACCTGCTCGAGGCGCTCGGCTTTCTTCTCGGGGTCTTTGAGGACGATGTAAAAAGGGGTCGAGAAATCTTCGATCAGCCGCGCCCGACCTTGCAGTCCGGCGCGCTTCGAGTAACTGTCGATGACCTCCATCGCCTCGTGCAAGCCGTCGAGCGCGCCCGCCATGTCCACTCGCATCGTAGCGAGCCAGGCGGCATCGACTGCCCCGTCCGGCTCCAGGACGACCCCACCAAAATCAATGATGGCATAACTGGAGAACGGCAGAGCGACCCGATTCATGGCGTCGCGATTACGCGCCGTCGCCGGGATCAAGGTCATGTCACGGTTCATCAACTCGAAGAAAGCGCGCTGTCGGGAAGTCGTGAACGAACAGGGGGACCCGTCTGTCAAGGACGCAGCAGGGCGCAGGTCGGCTTCACTGGCACATTTGCCGGGCGTCTGGAAGAGGGTGTCGTCAAGGTCGACGAACAGGAATTTCTTCAACAGCGTTCTCGGAAAGAAAATGGAACAGCCGACCGCCAAGCGCATTGGCGAGTCGATGCAAAGCTGCATTGGCTGGCGTCTCGTGGCATACCAACACGTGGTCGTAGCGGCCGGGCGCGACGTTATAGACGAAATTTGCCACACCTTCGCCGTAGGTGTCGGGGAAGGTCAGCGTGTGACTGACGGCGCCCCACTGCAGGATCGGAGAACGGGTTGTCGATTGAACCACTACGTCGAGACCCTGTTCCTCAAGTCGGCGGGCCAGCAAAAACGCCATGTGCATGAATTCACCGCTACCAAGGACCAGCGTGTGCTCGCTTGGGCGGATCGTATCGAGCAGACCTTCGATCAGCTCAGTCGGCACGGATAGGGAACGATCGATGCCCAGCCTGCCAAAAGCAGCGCTTGCTCCACTCTCGGTGGCGGCGGCGAAGCACTGGGCGGCGCCCGCTACCAACGGCATTTTGCCGACGGTGAAGGTGAATTCACCGCTGAGCGCCGCGCCGATCGTCACGCCGACACCGAATCGCCGCCGCAACGCAGCATCTGTGGTCCGGCCCATGAAGTTGGTGATCGTTGCCAGATGCACGCGGTTGATCACCGGGTTGAGCGCGCGGTAGGCAGCGATCAGATTGAGGAAGGTGTTGCCCGTGCTGATTTCATCATCGACCAGCACCAGCGAGCGGGCGGTGAGGAAAAGATCACGTAGGGCGGCATCGGTCGGCTGATGCAGAATCTGTCGCGGCGCGTGGCTATGGGCTTCTTCGAACTCGATGATCGGTGCGTCACCGACGCGATACCGCGAGGTATGCAGGAACAGTGCCGCACGTTCCGGACAGGCAGCCTGGTACGCTTCAAAAACACCCTGACCCAGGCCGATTGCTGTTTCGGCCATCGCGACGAAGAGCAGCGGCCCCGGCAGATTGGTCGGTACGCGAGCCGCCAGTTCGAGGTGAATTTCGCGCATCGACTGCGGCGTCACCGGCCAGTGCTTGCCCAGGACCTTGCTCAGGAAGAGGAAGCCTCGTTTGGTGTTGGCACGCGCCGCAAAACCGACGAGTTCATCCAGGCTGAACCGACCGGCGGCGGCCCTGACCTCGAGCTGGCCGGTCGGCAGGATGACGGTCCGCGCTTCCGCCAGGGTGCCTTTCGGGTCCTTTATGACCACGCTTAACAGAAGGTCGTATTAAACCGGACTGAAGGCCAGGCGAATGATGAACACCTCAAAGGTGTGGGGTAATCTGCGGCAACAGTTCAGCGAAGGTGCGGCCACTGCCGGTTTCGCCGATCGCATGCATTTTCCACTCGCCACCATGGCGGTAGACTTTGGCCATGATCTGCGCGTTGTGCGACCCCAACGCCGACAGGTCGAAACGTGCCACTTCCTTGTTGTCGCTGCCATTGACGATGCGACAGCTGGCGTTGGCGATTTTCGAGAAATCCTGGCCGGTGAAGCTGTTGACTGTGAACACCAGGCTCTTGACATTGGCGGGTACTCTCGTCAGGTCGACGATGATCTGCTCATCATCGCCGTCTCCTGCGCCGGTAAGATTGTCTCCAGTGTGAACGACCGAACCATCCTTGGACTTCAACTGCCGAAACCACACGGCGTCGGTCTGTTTGCCCTGTTCGTCGAACATTATGCATGACGCATCAAGATCGATGTCCGGTGTCTTGCCGCCAAAGCCGAGGAAGCCCTTGGACTTCACTGCATCCCAGGCAAGGCCCATGATTATCCTGGTCAGGGGGACACCGGCCTCCTTGTCGAGGGATATCTTTTGCCCTTTTTGCAGGCTGATCGGCATGCCGTTCTCCTTAATTGATTGAGTCGTTGATTACCTGACGTCGGCTAAGTTTATCGACTGGTCTTGCTGCCGGACACCTCTTTCTTCATCCATTCGACAAACGCATCGCGATTGCGCGAACACACAAAAACCTTGCCCGAGCCACTGAACCGCAGCACGACGCCTTCGCCACTGGTGACGCTGTTGACCAGGTTGCCAATCATCCCACCCAGTCCGCCACTACTGGCACTGCTACTGGTGGTCACGGAAATCTCGTAATGCAGGGTACTGTCCCAGCACACCACATGGGAATTGTCGATGATCACATCCTTGCCGGGGATGACTTCGAGTTGGAACATCGAGCCAAAACCGGACACCACCACCTGACCGGTACCAGAGGTTTCCATCACGAAAAAACCGCCGGACTGCGCAAACAGGGCATTCGCGATGTTCTGCATGCGCACCTTCATTTCCGTGCCCGATGTCGCGGCGACGAATGCTCCGTCGCTCAACAAGTACTGCCGAGTACCAACGTCGAGAATCTCCAGAGCGCCGGGCAACACCGGCGACAGAAGGCAATCGCCATCGCCACGGACCGCTTCGATGTGCTGCTGGAAGAACGACTCGCCATTGGCAAAACGGCGCATGATGGCGCTACCGATACCCCCGCTCATGCGCCCTTTGAGATCAAGGGTCGCCTCCATCATTACCATTGCATCGGATTCGCAATAGATTTTGTCGCCTCTACGCAGTGCGACGTGAAGAAATGGGTCAACATCGCCGGTTGAGGTAAACACTGTCATGTCGCGTATTCCCGTATTCCTGGCGCTGAAAAGAAAATTACCCGGGGACGAGGTGGCTCGTCCGAGTGAGCCATTCCGGGATGCCGGATTCAGACACCCCGGAAGTTTGGTCAGGCGTTGATGCCGAACGACCGTGCGAGAGGGCCGAGGCCACCCGCGAAGCCCTGGCCAACGGCCTTGAATTTCCATTCAGCGCCAGCGCGATAGATCTCGCCGAAAATCATCGCCGTTTCAGTCGAACTATCTTCCGACAGGTCGTAGCGTGCAATCTCCTTGTCGCCATTGGCGTCAAGGCAGCGGATGTAGGCCCTGCCGACCATGCCGAAGTTCTGCTTGCGCGAATCGGCCTCGTGAATGGTGACGCCGACCGCGATTCTGTCGACGTCAGGCGGAACCATCGACAGGTCGACCATGATCTTTTCGTCGTCGCCTTCACCGGCGCCACTGGTATTGTCGCCTCCGTGGGTGACCGATCCGTCGGTGGATTTAAGGTTGTTGTAGAAAATGAAGTCGGCGTCGGAGCGAACCTTGCCATCCGCCTTCAGCATGAAGGCACTGCCATCGAGATCGAAGCCGGCGCCATCCGTTGCGCGCGGATCCCAACCGAGCCCGATCACCAGCTTCCTGAGGGAAGGTGCTTCTTTGCTCAGATTGACGTTACCGCCTTTTTGCAGACTGATTGCCATGAATGATGCTCCTTGAGAAAAAGGTGAACATACGCCCGACAGATCGTTTGTCTTGTAAGCTCGCGACTGCTGTGGACACTCGTCTCCATTCAAACCCGCCAAGATCACGCCTGAACGGTAGATACGTCAATGAAGGCGCCGCTGGCAGACGGCGAACCTTGATCGGTACCCCACGATAGCCAACTTGACGTGCGTGCGCAAGGCCTCTTTCTGTCCATGGCAACCGACAGGCGACTTCAGTCCATGGCCTCGTACAGCGGCAGGGTCAGGAACTCGGGGTACTCGGGTGTCAGCGACATCTTGTCGAAAATCACCGCCGCCTGATCGTAGCTGGCGGTATCTTCACCCTGCGCGGTGACCGTGGCCTTCACCTTG
This sequence comes from Candidatus Accumulibacter aalborgensis, assembly GCF_900089955.1. GTDB lineage: Bacteria > Pseudomonadota > Gammaproteobacteria > Burkholderiales > Rhodocyclaceae > Accumulibacter > Accumulibacter aalborgensis. Next base: position 80,637 of record NZ_FLQX01000146.1, read on the forward strand.
ACCAGTTCCTCGGCGATCATGCCACGGACCATCTCGGCGGTGACCTTGCGGCCGTCATCGAGCACTCCTTTCGGTGAGACGACCCACTGCCAGACTTGCGAACGAGAGATCTCGGCAGTGGCGGCGTCTTCCATCAGGTTGTGGATCGGCACGCAGCCGTTGCCGGTGAGCCAACTGCCGAGGTAGTGGATGCCGACGTTGATGTTGTTGCGTACGCCGGCTTCGGTAATCGGTTGCGCGGGCTGGAAGTTGAGAAAGTCAGCAGCGGTGAAGGTTTCGTCGCGCTGCTTTTCCCATTGGTTCGGGCGCTCGCCGAGCACCTTCTGGAACTCCTCGCCAGCGATCGCGACCAGTCCGGGGTGGGCCACCCAACCGCCGTCGAAGCCGTCGTTGGCGTCGCGAGTCTTGTCGTGACGGATGCCGGCCAGCGCTTTTTCGTTGGCCACCGGATCGTTCTTGATCGGAATCAGCGCGCTCATGCCGCCCATCGCCGGAGCCCCTCGCTTGTGGCAGATCTTGACCAGTTGCAGGGCATAGCTGCGCATGAAGGGGACTTCCATGGTGATCGCACCGCGATTGGCGAGGCAGAAGTCGGCGTTCTTCTTGAACTTCTTGATACAGGAAAAGATGTAGTCCCAGCGGCCGGCGTTGAGACCGGCGGAGTGCTCACGCAGTTCGTACAGGATTTCCTCCATCTCGAAGGTGGCGAGGATTGTTTCGACGAGAACGGTCGCCTTGATCGTTCCCTGCGGCAGGCCGATGAGTTCCTGGGCCATGACGAAGACGTCGTTCCACAGGCGCGCTTCGAGATGCGATTCCATTTTCGGCAGGTAGAAGAACGGGCCATCGCCGCGCGCGACCTGCTCCTTTGCGTTGTGGAAAAGGACCAGAGCGAAGTCGAAAATGCCGCCGGAAACGCGTTGGCCGTCGACGGTTACGTGCTTCTCATCGAGGTGCCAGCCGCGCGGACGAATCTGCAGCGTGGCGATCTTTTCGTTGAGCGTGTATTCCTTGCCGGCTTCATTGGTGAACGAGAGCTGGCGGCGGATGGCCTTGTACAGGTTGACCTGACCCTGGATCTGGTTGTCCCACTTCGGGCTGTTCGAGTCCTCGAAATCGCTCATGTACGAGTCGGCGCCCGAGTTGTAGGCGTTGATGATCATCTTGGCTTCGACCGGGCCGGTGATTTCGGTGCGACGGCGTTCCAGAGCCTTGGGCAAGGGCGCAATGCGCCAGTCGCCGTCACGAATGTGCTTTGTTTCAGGCAGAAAGTCGGGCATTTCGCCCGCATCGATGCGCGCCTGACGGGCCACGCGGGCCTGCAGAAGTTCCTGCCGGCGACCTTCGAAGGCGCGGTGCAGTTTGGCCACCAGAGCCAGTGCATCAGCGGTGAGAATGGTTTCGTAACCGGGTTGGATCGGCGCGTTGATTTGCATACCGGCGGGCAGGTTCAGGCTCATGAGGTGGCTCCTGGCGATGGGTTAGGGTGCGGTGCGAGAATTATATTGAATGCTGCAGTGGAAGATAAGAGCGAATAAACTCAAAGTATCTTTTACTCCAGGTATCGAATAGGCCCGATGGATCAGATCAAACAACTCCAGGCCTTCGTCGAGGCAGCGACGCGCGGCAGCCTCTCGGCGGCGGCAAAGCGCCAGTCCGTGACGCCGGCGGTGATCGGGCGTCGGCTGGATGCCCTTGAAACGCGCCTCGGAGTAAAGTTGCTCCTGCGCACGACGCGAAAGCTTTCGCTGACCTTCGAGGGACAGGCCTTCCTGGAAGACTGCCAGCGGATACTCAACGATCTGGCCAATGCCGAGGTGGCGGTTTCACTTGGCGGCGTCCGTGCCAGCGGTCACCTCAGGGTGTCGGCACCGGCCGGCTTCGGGCGCAGGCACGTCGCGCCGCAGGTGGCCGCCTTCATGGATGCCAATCCGGAGGTCACCGTGCGGCTGGATCTGACCGATCGCCTGGTCGACCTGCACAACGAGGGCGTTGACTGTGCCGTGCGGATCGGCGAAATGCCCGATTCCAGTCTGGCCGGCAGCAAACTTGGCGACATGCGCCGTCTGGTCGTCGCCAGTCCGGCCTACCTTGAGCGCTACGGTACACCACGCACCCCCGGCGATTTGTCGCGCCACAACTGTCTGTCTCTTGACCAGCAGCGTGGCTGGACGCTGAGCGAAGTGCCTGGCGGTGAGGCGGCCAACCGCAAGGTGTCGGGGACCTTCGAGTGCAACGATGGCGCAGTTCTGCACGAATGGGCACTGGCCGGCAAGGGCCTGGCCTGGCGATCGTTGTGGGAGGTGGGCGACGATTTACGGCGTGGGCGGCTGATTTCCTTGCTCGACGACTATGCCACACCACCAGTGGGCATCTATGCCGTATTCCCCCAGCGCCGGCATTTGCCGTTGCGCGTCCGGTTGTTCATTGATCAGCTGAAGACCACTTTTGGCGACCCACAGTATTGGGCGCCGTGACCGAGGGGCCGCCGGTGGCGATGTGCCAGCATCGGGAGAGCAATTCTGCCCAGTGCTGGCTTCTGCGTCGGCGACACACGCCGACTTTCAGCCGGGGTGGAGCGGCGTTTGCCACACAGAGCGGTCGCGGTCCTGCCGACCTGCTGCTCACTGCTCGACACACACCGCAGCTTTCTTCGCGGCTCGCAGCAGGGCTTTCCTGGTTTTCTCAGCCCTGATGTGCGCCAGCGCCTGAGCCCGATTGCAGTCCTTGCAATACGAATGAAGGCCATCAGAGCTGCGCGAGTTCTTGTGGAACTCCAGCACAGTCTTCTCTTGCTTGCACTTGACGCAGACTTTCGTGTTCATGGGCTTGACCGGGTGAGTGATGACGGTTGGTTAGCGGATTGCTATAACGAAAATTATTGCTTCAATCCACCGGGTCATCAGTGACGTTTTTCCTGTTTTCAATCATTCCGGTCGTTCGGACGCGATCTTTCGCGCCCACCATTCGCTGGCGGCACCGGTCTCCCACCACCAAGAAGGAGCCCGCGAAGTGCTGTGCCGCGCCGCACCACGCGAAGCCTGGCGGGGAGGTACCAAGACACTACTGACCACTCAATTATAAGCGGAATCTATTCGACAAATGGCTTGTGCCCTGGCTTATGGTCGTGCGCGTGACCACGTTGCAGCGACTACTCGTTCGACGGACGGGCGCTCAGCCAGCGGGGCGCGTGTGGCCGCTGCCGTCGAGAAGGCGATTCACGTCTCGCGGGTCGATCTGCTCCGGCTGCATGAGTCTCGCCCCGGCCATCGGCTCGCTTCGCGGAATGGCTGCGACCAGGTACAACGACGGCACGCCTTCGAGCAAAAAAAAGCCGCGCCAGAGCGCGGCTTGTCCGATGGCGTCGAGCCGCTTAGTGGAACTGCTCTTCTTCGGTCGAACCCGTCAGCGCGGTGACCGACGATGCACCGCCCTGAATAACGGTGGTGACTTCGTCGAAGTAGCCGGTACCGACTTCCTGCTGGTGCGAGACGAAGCTGTAGCCACGGTCACGCGCCGCGAATTCCGGCTCCTGCACTTTTTCGACGTAAGCGGTCATGCCACGCGCGACGTAGTCCTGCGCCAGATCGAACATGTGATACCACATGTTGTGGATCCCGGCCAGGGTGATGAACTGGTACTTGTAGCCCATGGCGCCGAGGTCTTTCTGGAACGTGGCGATCGTCGCGTCGTCGAGGTTTTTCTTCCAGTTGAACGACGGCGAACAGTTGTAGGCCAGCATCTTCCCGGGGTGCTTGGCGCGTACGGCTTCGGCAAACTGGCGAGCAAATTCGAGATCCGGGGTGCCGGTTTCACACCACACGAGATCGGCGTATTCGGCGTAGGCCACGGCGCGTGAGATCGCCTGCTGGAGACCCTTTTTGGTCTTGTAGAAGCCCTCAGCGGTCCGTTCGCCAGTGACGAAAGGCGTGTCGTTGGCGTCGCAGTCAGAAGTCAGCAGGTCAGCCGCTTCGGCATCCGTACGGGCAATGACCAGCGTCGGCACGCCGCAGACGTCGGCGGCGAAGCGCGCGGCAATCAGCTTCTGGACAGCCTCCTGCGTCGGCACCAGCACCTTGCCACCCATGTGGCCGCACTTCTTGACCGAGGCGAGCTGGTCTTCCCAGTGCACACCGGCAGCCCCGGCGCGAATCATCGCCTTCATCAGTTCAAAAGCGTTCAGCACGCCGCCAAAACCCGCTTCTGCGTCAGCCACGATCGGCGCGAAGTAGTCGATGTAGCCCTTGTCGCCGGCGTCGATGTGCTTGGAGAACTGAATTTCGTCAGCACGACGGAAGGAGTTATTGATCCGCTCGACGACCTTCGGTACCGAATCGACTGGATACAGCGACTGGTCGGGGTACATGGCGGCATACGAGTTGTTGTCAGCGGCAACTTGCCAACCCGACAGATAGATCGCCTTGACGCCAGCCTTGACCTGCTGCATCGCCTGACCACCGGTCAGCGCACCGAGGCAGTTAACGTAAGGCTCGCTATTGACCAGATCCCACAGCTTCTCGGCGCCGCGGCGCGCGACGGTGTATTCGATCGGGAAGGAACCACGCAGGCGGACGACATCGGCCGCGGAGTAACCCCGCTTGATGCCCTTCCAGCGGGGGTTTTCCGCCCAGTCTTTTTCCAGTTCGGCGATCTGCTGTTCTCTCGTGCTCACGATTTACTCTCCAAAAAATTATGAAGTTCGGTTAGGACCATGGCGACACCCCGGAGTCGAATCAGGAACCACTGCAGCGAGCAACCCAGGGCGGCCAATGGAGTGAAGTATAGAACCCTTTCCCCGTGTTGGCAACAGTCTTATATAAGACATAAGACATATTTTTTGTGGTCCAGAAACGGGGGGGTTGGCATCGTTCCGCGTTACGGAATGAGATTCCCTTGCGTGAAATCCCTACCGCCCATGCCGCGCCTATTGCCGGCACAACGACAATTGCCGAGAACCGTAACTCGGCAATTGCAGGATATGCATCCGGTGGTGACATTTGACACTCAGTTCCCTGGCTTCTTGCCGGAACATGCGGTCCGTCGACTTGCTGTTCGGCGACATCCATCCACATTTCTTCTGGGACCCAGAACATGAACAAGATCGAACTCCACAAGCTCTCCCTGGCGCTGGCAGGCTGCGCCCTGTTTTTCACCCAAGGCACAGCCAGCGCTTCGGCCATCACACCTGCCTCCTACACGTTTGATCAGCCTACCAGCTGCGGTAGCTGGTGTTACCACGACGCCAGCGCAAGCAAGCTGACCGATGGCGTGCTGGGCGCTGCGGGTTGGGCTGCGAACGCTGGCAGTGAATGGGTTGGCTGGTATTCCAAGCCCACAGTGCATATCGACTTCGACTTCGGCACCACCCGCCACATCGACAGCGTACGTGTCGGCTCGACCCAGGACTCGCTTTTTGATGTGACACTTCCCTCGCTGGATATCTTCAGCAGCCTTGACGGCCTCATTTGGTCTCTGGTGGACTCTCTGATCGTACCGCCTTCCTCGGCCAACGACGTCAATGCCTATAGCACCGCCCCACACGGTTTCCTGACCCTCAGTGATCTCGGCATCGACGGCCGCTATGTGCGCGTATCCGCGATGGCCAACGGCCCCTGGACCTTCATCGACGAGGTGCGGTTTGATAGCGGCAATTCCGTTCCGGAACCCTTAACCCTCGGCTTGATGAGTCTTGGCCTGGTCGGACTGGTGGTCGGCCAGCGCAAGCCTGGCCAGCGGCGCGCCGCGACATGATCCTTCGACGCGGGGCCCTCAGGTACTGAAATCTGACGGTTTTGTCACGGTGGCCGGTTAAAATGCGAGGCTTCTCGAATCAAGGATTGCACCGTGAGCCACGAGCCAACCAGCACTGCCGCGAGTTCAGCAGCACTCGTCAGTACCAACTTCATCCGCAACATCATCGAGGGTGATCTCGCCAGCGGCAAGCACGCGGCGCGCAGATGGTCGGGCCGTCCCGGTCCGGCCACTCAGCAACTCGCCGGGGCGCTTGACCCGGCGACGATCCGCACCCGCTTTCCTCCCGAGCCAAACGGCTACCTGCACTTTGGTCATGCCAAGTCGATCTGCCTCAACTTCGGGCTGGCCCAGGATTACGGCGGTCGCTGTCACCTTCGTTTCGATGACACCAATCCGGAGCGGGAGGAGCAGGAGTACGTCGATTCGATCATCGATTCTGTCCGCTGGCTCGGCTTTTCGTGGCATGAACTGGCCTCCGAAGGCGAGTTGGAGGCCACTGACAACCTGTATTTTGCCTCCGACTACTTCGCCTGGATGGTCGAGTTCGCGGAATATCTGATCCGTAGCGGCCACGCCTACGTCGAAAGCCAGAGCCCCGAAGAGATGCGCGCGACGCGCGGTACGCTCACCGAAGCTGGCACCGACTCGGTTTTTCGCCAGCGCAGCGTCGAGGAGAACCTGGATCTCTTCAAACGGATGCAAAAAGGCGAGTTCCCTGACGGCGCACACGTTCTGCGCGCCAAGATCGACATGGCGGCGGCGAACATCAATTTGCGCGATCCGGCGATCTACCGCATCCGCCATGCCAGCCACCACAACACAGGTGACCAGTGGTGCGTATATCCGATGTACACCTACGCCCACCCGATCGAGGACGCGCTGGAAAACATCACGCACTCGATCTGCACGCTCGAATTCGCTGACCAGCGCCCCTTCTACGACTGGCTCCTCGAGCGTCTGGCCGAAGGTGGGCTGTTGCAGCGGCCGCTGCCGCAGCAGATCGAATTCTCGCGCCTGAACCTGACTTACATCGTGCTCTCGAAGCGCAAGCTGATCCAGCTTGTCGAGGAGAAGCACGTCGCCGGCTGGGACGACCCACGCCTGCCAACGCTGGTCGGCGCGCGCCGCCGCGGCTATCCGGCTGCCGGCTTTCGCCTGTTTGCCGAGCGCGTTGGCGTCTCACGTTCCGATTCGCTGATCGAGTACTCTCTGCTCGAAGACACGATGCGCGAGGTGCTCAACGAATCCGCTGAGCGGCGCATTGCCGTCCTCGACCCGCTCAGGGTGATTATCGACAACTATCCGCCCGGCCAGAGTGAAGAATGCTTGGCGCCCAATCATCCGCTCAAACCCGAGCTGGGCAAGCGCGCGATACCCTTTGGCCGCGAACTGTGGATCGAGCGCGACGATTTCATGGCCCAGCCGAGCAAGGGCTACCATCGCCTCTACCCCGGCAACATGGCGCGCCTGCGTCACGGCTACGTCGTTCGCTGCACCGGCTTCGACTGCGACGATAGTGGCGCCGTCCGCGCGGTCCATTGTGACTACCTGCCGGACTCGAAGAGCGGCACTGCCGGTGCCGACAACTACAAGGTCAAGGGCAACCTGCACTGGGTTTCGGTGGCCGATGCCGTGCTTGCCGAAGTGCGTTTGTACGACCGCCTGTTTTCCGTTCCCTCGCCCGGCGCCAGGCAAGAAGGCGACCCCGAAGGCGTCGACCGAGACTTCCGTGAAGACCTCAATCCGCACAGCATGCAGGTCATCGAGGCCTGGGTCGAACCGGCCCTGAAGAGTGCCAGAGCCGAAGAATGCTTCCAGTTCGAGCGCCACGGCTACTTCGTCGCCGACCGTGTCGATGCGAAGGACGGTGCGCCGGTCTTCAACCGGACCGTGACGCTGCGCGACTCGTGGACCACCAGGCCCGGAAAACGGAAATGAAACCGGGGTAATCCCAAGAAAAAAAGGGCGCCACAAGGGCGCCCCAAGGGGAGAGTACGGAGAGTGCGGACAGGCAGGCCGATCAGTAGTGGTAGGCCGATTCGCCGTGCGAGGTGATGTCGAGACCTTCGCGTTCTTCTTCTTCCGGCACGCGCAGACCGATGACCATGTCGACCAGTTTGAAGGCCACCAGGGAAACGACACCTGACCAGATGATCACCGTCCCGACACCCCACAACTGGCTGATGACCTGGGCGGTCATGTCGAAATCGCCGACCTTGTTGGTCACGTAGTCATAGACGCCGGTACCGCCAAGCGCCGGGTCGACGAAGACACCGGTCAGGATCGCACCGAGAATTCCACCGACGCCATGCACCCCGAAAACATCGAGCGAATCGTCGGCACCGATCAGTCGTTTCAGACCATTGACGCCCCACAGACAGATCACGCCGGCCAGCAGGCCGATGGCGATGGCGCCCATGACGCCGACGAAACCGGCTGCCGGAGTAATCGCCACCAGGCCTGCGACTGCACCGGAAGCGGCACCGAGCATCGAGGGCTTGCCCTTGATCATCCATTCGGCCAGCATCCAAGATAGCGCCGCACAGGCGGTTGCCACCCAGGTATTGACCATCGCCAGCGCCGCTGCACCGCTTGCTTCGAGCGCCGAACCGGCGTTGAAACCGAACCAGCCGAACCACAGCAGAGAAGCACCGATCATCGTGAAAGTCAGGCTATGCGGAGCCATCGATTCGCGGCCGTAGCCAATCCGCTTGCCGATGACCAGCGCGCCGACCAGACCGGCCACGGCGGCGTTGATATGCACGACGGTGCCGCCGGCGAAGTCGAGAGCCCCTTTCTGGAACAGGAAGCCGCCGGTTTTGGTCGCCGCTTCACCGGCCGCTGCATCGAGATAGGCATCCGGACCCGCCCAGTACCAAACCATGTGCGCCATCGGCAGGTAGGAGAGCGTAAACCAGATCACCATGAAGATCAGGATGGCGGCAAACTTGGCCCGTTCGGCGAAGGCACCGACGATCAGACCACAGGTAATCGCTGCGAAAGCGCCCTGGAAAATCACGTAGGCGAACTCGGAGATAACCACCCCCTTGGAGAAGGTCGCGGCGACCGACTCCACGGTGACGCCTTTCAGGAAGACCTTGTCGAGCACGCCAAAGAAGCCGCCGCCCTCGGTAAACGCGACCGAGTAGCCGTAGACCACCCACAGCACGCTGATCACCGAGAAGGTCACGAAGACCTGCATCAGCACCGAGAGCATGTTCTTCGTGCGTACCAGACCGCCGTAGAACAGCGCCAGCCCGGGGATAGACATCAGGATGACCAGCGCTGCGCTGACCATCACCCAAGCGTTGTCGCCCTTGTTGGCCACCAGCGGTGCCGGTGTGGCTGCAGCACCCGGTTCAGCGCTCGCTGTGGAGGCGGCAGCAGGAGTTGCCGCCGGTGCAGCGACCGCTGTTGTTGTGGCAGGGGCTGCTGCGGGCTTGTCGTCAGCCCATGCCGGAGCGCCGATGCTGATGGCGCCGAGCAGGGCGAGAATGGCGAATGTGCGTCTCATGGTTTGCTCCTTACAGGGCTTCCTCACCGGTTTCGCCGGTGCGGATGCGGATGACTTGTTCAACGGTCGTGATGAAGATCTTGCCGTCGCCGATCTTGCCGGTGCTGGCAGATTTTTCGATCGCTTCGATCACCTGGTCCAGGAGATCGTCCTTGATCGCCGCTTCGACTTTCACCTTGGGCAGGAAGTCGACGACGTATTCGGCTCCGCGATAGAGTTCGGTGTGGCCCTTCTGGCGCCCGAAGCCCTTGACTTCGGTGACGGTGATCCCCTGTACGCCGATCGCCGACAGCGCTTCTCGTACTTCGTCAAGCTTGAACGGCTTGATGATGGCGGTAACCAGTTTCATAGTGCACTCCAAATCTGGGGCGGCTGGACCACCCCGGTTGAACGAATAAGAGAGAAAGAAAGGAAATGCTGACTAGTCCTCAGCATTTTCCGTGCCAGGAGGATTTTTTTCTATAAAGCAGTGTGTTGGATCTTGCCAATCCCGTCCGCGCGGGGAGACTGCACTGCGATAGCGCAGCGACGGGATGCGCCGCACCACATTGGTGCGCAGACTGCCATACGCTGTGCCTGTGCTAAACTGGCCTGACCCTGCAAACCCTTGGCCTGACGGAGACTCCCATGCTCGACCCCAGAATCCTTGAAGAACTCGGTGCCCGGCTGAGTGGGCTGATCGCAGCCAGTCCGGCTGCGGACATCGAAAAGAACGCCCGTGCTCTACTCGGCAGCGTCTTCGCCAAGCTCGATCTGGTGAGTCGTGAAGAGTTCGATATCCAGACGCAGGTACTGCAGCGCACCCGAGAAAAGCTGAAGGCGCTCGAGGCGCGGCTCGACCGGCTGGAGAATTCGCCGCACGAGCCAGCTCAGCCGGCTTGACCATGGGATAGTTGGATCGCTGATCGCTGGGGCGCGCCGCGCGTGGTCAGCGGTGAAGTAATCCGTTTCGCCAGTACGGACGCTCCTCTTTCTCATTCGCCGCAGTTAGGGCCAAGAACTGTCTCCCGATGGTTTTCAAGTTCTTTCGGCCGGCCCTCCTATCCCGCAAATGGTGACGCGATGCGAACAAATTTCGTCCTTGTCGATTTTGAGAATGTCCAGCCAAAGGATCTTGGCTTGCTCAAGGACGGACCATTTAAGGTGAAGGCATTTCTTGGACCGAATCAGTCGAAGGTGCCAGTTGCGCTCGCTGCTGCTCTACAGTCCCTTGGCAGTAATGCCGAATACGTGGTCCTGGAGACAGCAGGGAACAACGCCCTAGACTTCCACATTGCCTACTACATCGGCGTTCTTTCGTCCGAAGACCCGACTGCCTACTTTCACATCATCTCCAAAGACTCGGGCTTCGACCCCTTGATAAAGCATCTCAAGGGAAAGAAAGTCTTTGCTCAGCGGTCCACATGTATCGCGGACATCCCTTATTTCAAGCCTGCTCTTTCGGGCACGTCAGAGACTCAGGTTGAAGTCGCCGTCGTAGACCTCATACGCCGCAAAGCATCAAGGCCCCGGACACAAAAGACCCTTCTGAGTACGCTGCACGCGCTATTTAAGAAGGAGCTTTCCGAACAGCAGCTCACCCAGTTAGTCGCCTCGTTGTGCAGCCGCGGTGTTGTGAAGGTCGAGGGCACCAAAGTGTCATATGCATTGCCCGTTGAGCCCTAACTTGCCCGCTGAGCGTCAGCCTTGTGAATCGGACTCGTTCCGCTGTAGCTTGTTGGGGTGAGGCACGAACCCCAACATTTGAAGGGCGGGAATTACGTTGGGGTTCCTGCGTCACCCCGACCTACGGAACTGTCGGCAGTCGATGGCCTAGAGTCAGTCAGTGAAGTATGTCTCCGGGAACTTCAGGCAGCCCCTTTTTCGCCCGGATTGTTTAGACTGCGGGTTTCCCGAAGCCATCGCCATGCCGCTCGCCATCGTCCACAGTCGTGGTCTCGACGGACTCTCCGCCCCGGAAGTCGCTGTCGAGGTGCACCTGGCCGGCGGCTTGCCGAGCGTCACGCTGGTTGGGCTGCCCGAGATCGAAGTCAAGGAAGCTCGTGATCGGGTCAGGGCTGCTTTGCAGAACTCGGGTTTCGATTTTCCGAGCAAGCGCATCACGGTGAACCTCGCGCCGGCCGATCTGCCGAAGGAATCCGGCCGCTTCGATTTGCCGATCGCACTCGGCATCCTCGCCGCCTCGGGTCAGATCCCCAGACAGGCCCTGGCCGACCATGAGTTTGCCGGCGAGCTGTCGCTGTCGGGCGAATTGCGGCCGATCCGCGGCGCGCTGGCCATGGTCCTCGCCGCCGGCGGCTGCGGGCGCAGCTTTGTCCTGCCGGCCAGCAGCGCACGCGAGGCCGCTCTGGCCAGCACGGTGCGCGTACTCACCGCCGACACCCTGCTCGAAGTCTGTGCCCACCTGACCGGGCAGGGCATGCTGACCGAGTGCCTTGCCGTCGATGAGGCCTGCGACGACAGCAGCGACTATGCCGACCTCGCCGACGTTCGCGGCCAGGCGTACGCCAAGCGCGCGCTGGAAATCGCCGCCGCAGGGGCGCATTCGATCCTCCTTGCCGGTCCACCGGGGACCGGCAAGTCGATGCTCGCCAGTCGCCTGCCGGGCCTGCTGCCGCCCATGACACTGGACGCTGCTCTCGAATCGGCGGCCGTCCTTTCTCTGGCCGGACAGTTCCGTCCCGAGCGTTTCCGCTGCCACCCCTATCGGGCACCGCACCATACCGCCTCCGCAGCGGCACTGGTGGGCGGCGGCAGCGTACCCCATCCGGGTGAAATCTCGCTGGCCCACGAGGGTGTACTGTTCCTCGATGAGATCACTGAGTTCGATCGCCGGGTACTGGAAGCGCTGCGCGAGCCGCTCGACGCGGGGCGGATACACATCTCGCGGGCCGCGCGGCAGGCCGAGTTTCCAGCCCGGTTCCAACTCGTCGCGGCAATGAACCCCTGTCCCTGCGGCTATCACGGCGACTCGCGCGGCCGATGCCGGTGCACGCCGGACCAGGTTCTGCGTTATCGCAGCAAGCTATCGGGCCCTCTGCTCGACCGTATCGATCTGCAGATCGAAGTCCCTGCCTTGCCTGCCGAAGTGCTGCAACAGGCGCCTGGCGGCGAACCGTCGGCGAAGGTTCGCGCGCGTGTCGCCGCGGCGCGCGAGAGGCAGATGACCCGGCAGGGAAAAGCCAACGCTCGTCTGACGGTGAAGGAAATCGACCAGTACTGCCATCCTGAAGCGGCGGCGGCTGCCCTGCTCAAGCACGCGATCAGCCGCTTCGAATTGTCGGCGCGCGCCTTCCACCGCTTGCTCAAAGTGGCGCGAACGATTGCCGACATGGCCGCCTGCCAGACCATCGACGCGCAGCATGTGGCCGAAGCCGTGCAGTACCGCCGCTTTACGAAGGATTGATGTGCCTGATTCGAGAATGACGCCGGCGCCGCGCGGCATTGCCCTGGTGCTGGCAGCGCTGGCAGCGCTCGGCCCCTTCTCGATCGACACCTACCTGCCGTCGTTTCACGACATCGGCGCGTCGCTGCAGGCCAGTCCCCTGCAAGTCCAGCAGACGCTGACCGCCTACCTGCTGCCTTTTTCGCTGATGACCCTGTGGCATGGCGCGATCTCGGATGCGCTCGGGCGTCGACGGGTGATCCTGGTAACCGTCGCGCTTTTTGCCTTGGCTTCGGCCGGTTGTATGCTGGCGACGCGCATCGAACACCTCTGGCTGCTGCGCGGCTTGCAGGGAATGACCGGCGGTGCGGGCATCGTCATCGGCCGGGCCATCGTCCGTGACCTGTACGATGGCCCGCAAGCGCAGCGCCTGATCTCGCAAATCACCATGATGTTCGCCCTCGCGCCGGCGGTGGCTCCGGTACTTGGCGGCTGGCTGCAATTGTGGTTCGGCTGGCGTTCGGTGTTTGCCTTCCTGGTGCTGATGAGCGTCGCCCTGTGGCTGGCGTGCTGGTATCTGTTGCCGGAAACCCTGCCTCAAGGGCAGCGTCAGTCGCTGCACGCCGGCTATCTGGCACGCAGCTACTGGAGGGTGCTGACTTCGCCCGCCTTCTTGTTGATCTGTGGCGCACTGGCGCTCAATTTCGCCGCCTTCTTCATCTACGTGCTGTCGGCGCCAGTCTTCTTGATGCGCCATCTGGGGGTGTCGGAAACCGGTTTTCTCTGGTTGTTCGGCCCGGCGATGAGCGGGCTGGTGATCGGCGCCTGGCTGTCCGGTCGTCTGGCGGGCAAGCTCTCGCTGGCGCGAACGATCACCGTCGCTTACCTGATCATGGCTACCGCCGCAGCGGTCAACATCGGTCTGAATGTGGCCCTGCCGCCGGCCCTGCCGTGGAGTGTGATACCGATCTTCGGCTTCACGCTCGGCATGTCGCTGGCCATGCCGTGCCTGACGCTGCAGGCGCTGGACCTGTTCCCCGAACAGCGCGGTCTGGCGGCTTCATGCCAGACTTTTCTGCAAGCCGGTTTCAACTCGCTCGCTGCCGGCCTGATTGCCCCCGCCCTCTGGGGATCGACGCTGAGTCTGGCGCTCGGCATGGGCGGCCTGCTGCTCCTCGGCGCTTTCGCCACCCTGATCCATCAACGGCGAAGTGTCTTCTCAATCGCCTCTTCCACCTGCCGAAAGTCTCCCTGAAAACATGACCACACTACCCTCGACCCATCACTTTGACTCCCGCGCGACAACCTGGGACGCCGATCCAGACAAGCATTCCCGAGCCCTGGCGGTAGCCGAAGGCATCCGAAGCCAGGTGCCTCTGTCGCCCGCCATGCACGCGCTCGAATATGGCTGTGGAACCGGCTTGCTGAGCTTCGCCCTGCAGCCCGATCTCGAGCACATTTCGCTGGCCGATAGCTCGCCAGGAATGCTGGCGGTGCTGAACGAAAAGATCACTGCCAACGGCATCACGAACATGTGGCCCCGGCAACTGGATCTGGTCACCGACCCACTTCCGCAGGAAAGTTACGACCTGATCTACAGCTTGATGACGCTCCATCACGTCAGCGACACCAGCGGCATGCTCAAGAATCTCCATGCGCTGCTGGCATCCCCGGGTTACCTCTGCGTTGCCGATCTCGATGCCGAAGACGGATCCTTTCACGGCCCGGGATTTGAGGGTCACCATGGCTTTGACCGCGACGCCCTCGGGGCCACCGCCGAATCCGCCGGCTTCCAGGACATACGTTTCACGACCGTATTCAGAATGACCAAGGGTGATGGTCCGAATCCGACCGTATACCCGGTCTTCCTGATGGTTGCCCGGAAGTGACGAGCGACCTCGGTGCCGTCCTGACCGCGCTGTTCTTTCAAGGACCGATGCATGCCGAATCCGCTGCGCTGGCGCTGCGGGCTGTTGGGCTTTCATGCGCGAGGTCACCGATGTTCGTTCGGGAGCTCACGAAGCTCCCGCGCCGAGCGTAGAATCGTGTGGGTCAATTCAAGGGAGGTCGCCATGCATGTCACGCTCGTCCATGTTCGCGTCAGACCTGAGGATGTCGATGCCTTCATCCTTGCAACGCGGGCGAATCACGAGGCGTCGATCAGCGAGCCGGGCAACCGCCGCTTCGATGTCCTTCAGGCGCCCGACGACCCGGCGCGCTTCATTCTCTACGAGGCCTACGCGTCGGCCGCCGACGCCGCAGCGCACAAGGAAACCGCGCACTATCTCGCCTGGCGCGAGGCCGTCGCCGGCATGATGGCCGAGCCGCGCCGCGGCGAGCCGATGAACGGACTCCTGCCCGCATGAGCCACCATTTTTCCCCCTTCTCGATCGCCCGCCTGCCGCGCATCGAGTTCGGCAGCGGCAGCCTGGGAAAGGTGCCCGGCATTGCTGCCGGCTACGGCCGGCATCTGCTGGTCGTCACCGGCGCGCGTTCGTTTGCCGAATCGGCAGCCGGGACGCGGCTTTTTGCCAATCTTGGCGCGCACAAGCTGTCGTGGGACCACGTCAGCGTCTCCGGCGAGCCGTCGCCGGAGTTCGTCGATGCCACCGTTGCCGCCTTGCGTGGCACGCGAGTCGAGGCAGTTGTCGGCATCGGCGGTGGCAGCGCGCTCGACGCGGCCAAAGCGATCGCCGGTCTGCTCCGGCCCGGCAATTCGGTGATCGAGCACCTCGAGGGCGTCGGCCCGGAGCTGCCCTACAGCGGACCGGCGACGCCGTTCATCGCTGTGCCGACCACCGCTGGCACCGGCTCGGAGGCGACGAAGAACGCGGTGCTGTCGGTCCCCGGGGGCTTCAAGAAGTCGTTCCGCGACGACAGGCTGGTCGCCGAATGGGCAATAGTCGACCCGGATCTGCTTGCCACCTGTACGCCGGCGCTGATCGCTGCCAACGGACTCGATGCGTTTACGCAACTCCTCGAATCCTTCGTCTCGACGCGTGCCAACCCGCTGACCGATTCGCTCGCCCGCTCAGGGATCATGGCCGCGCGCGCTGCGCTGCCCACTCTCCACCGCCAGCAGTCGGCCGCAGCGCGCGCTCAGATGGCCTACGCTTCGCTGCTGTCGGGCATCTGCCTGGCACAGGCGGGGCTCGGTTCGGTGCATGGTCTGGCCTCGCCGCTCGGCGCCTTCTTCCCGATTCCGCATGGTGTCGTCTGTGGAACGTTGGTGGCCAGCGCCACGGCAACGAACATCGCCGCGCTCGAAGCGCGCGACCCGGACAACCCGGCCCTGCCGAAATACGCCGAGATCGGCCGCCGCTTCGCCATGCAGAAGGGACTCAACGGCGCCGACGCGCGCCGCTTGCTCATCGAATCACTGCGCATCTGGGAAGGAAAAGGTGAACTCGACCTGCCGCGACTGGCGGCCTACGGCATCGGCGATGGCGATCTGGCGCGCATCGTCTGCGCCAGCCGCGGCGGGAGCATGAAGACCAATCCGATCGTGCTCAGCGACACCGAGCTGACCCATATCCTCGCCTCGCGGATGTGAAACCGGAATGGCGTGGGGTTCCACGGTCAGCCCGCTGGATGTCACCGATGTCTTCCAGGAGCAGGTCATTTCGGACGCAGGTTCGCCGGGTGGCCTGAGCACGGTTTACAAGGTTTACAAGGGTGCGCCGGAACACGTGATCGCGATACCCGAGGCGTACCTGGTCAACGTCATTGGCGATGGCGTGTCCGACAACCTCGTTTCTCCTCCGGACGGGTCGGTTCCCTCCGCCACACTCATCGTGCCGCGGCGGAACAACGGACCGATCGTGCAGATCGACCTCGCCGCCGGCCAGGCAATCAGCGTGCAGTACACCGGTTTCAGCGGCACACGCGAAATGGATACCTTCTGGACCTGGAATCGTGCGCGCAACCTTGACGACTTCAGGCGCGGCCTGCAGTGCTTCGACTCGGGGACGCAGAACTTCGCCTACGCCGATATTCAGGGCAACATCGCATACTTCGCCGCTTCGGAGGTCCCACTGCGAGAGGATTTGCAGGCTGGGACGGTCGTCGGCCTGCCGCCATGGTTCATCCGCAACGGCAGTGGCGGCAACGAGTGGCTACCGCGGCCGCCACAGGCGGATCAGGCGATTCCGTACCAGATCCTGCCGATGGACGAAATGCCGCATCTGATCAACCCGCCGGCCGGGTGGTTCGTGAACGCCAATAACGACCCGGCGGGGACGGTGCTGGACAACAATCCGCTGAACCAGCTCCGCCCAGGAGGCGGCCTCTACTATCTGAACGCGGGCTACGACGCGGGCTTTCGCGCCGGCCGCATTACCGAACTTATCCAGAGCAAGCCCGGTCCTCGTCGCGGCAACGCTCTACAGCGTGTGGCGCGGTCAATTCATCCGCAACAGCATCGACGCCACGCTCGACAGCGTGCCGCTGCCGCCCGGGATGACGCTGCCGGGTTTCCCGGCCGACGGCGGCTTCGAGGTGGTCGACGCGTCCACACACCACGCGCGAGCTCAGAGCGCCTACGAGCCTTGATCACATCAAGGATCAGCGCATGATTCCTGCCCAGCGCTTGAGAGGCCGCCTGGTTGCTGAAGAGCGTATCGTCGGGCTTGGTCGGCGACCAGTGAGCCTAAAGTGGACCCCTTAAGGGTCGCCGACGATTTCCTGACCTTTGACGAAAAACTGGACAAACTGCTCGACTGGAAACGCGCACTCTTCGCTGACATGGTCAATGGCTCTGGCTGGGCCTGAGGTAAGATGACCCATCCGACGGAGACCTCGATGACTGCCGTGCCCGCACCGAACGCTGCCTCCCTCTACGAGCAACTCTGCGAGCTGCCCGACAACCTGACCGGCGAGGTCATCAACGATCATTTGCACGCTCAACGCCGACCTCGGCGGGCCTTACGACTTCGCTCGCAACGGCCATGGCGGCTGGTGGATCAGCCCTGAGCCGGAAGTGCACTTCGTTCGCGATAGCGAGGTGGCGGTGCCCGACCTCGCCGGCTGGCGACACGAATGCATGCCGCGGGTACCCGACGACCACCGCTGCGAAGTGGTTCGGGACTGGGTCTGCGAAATTCTTTCGCTGACCAGCGCGCGCCGGGACCGCATCGTAGCCAAGGCTGTATCGGCGACTGCATCCCGGCCTGGGAATTGGAAAGGACGCCATGCACGGCCTGCATCTGATCGCTGAACTCTACGACTGCCGCTGCGCAGCGCGCCTGCTCGTTGACGCGGTGGTGCTGCGGGAGCTTTGCCTGGCCGTCTGTTCGACACCGGGGCTGACGCCCGTCGGGCTGCTCTTTCACCAGTTCGGCAGCGCCGTGGAGCCCGCCGGGGCGACCGGTGCGGTGGTGCTCGCCGAGTCGCATCTTGCCATCCATACCTGGCCAGAGGCCCAGGCGGTGACGCTGGATCTCTATGTCTGCAATTTCAGCCAGGAAAACAGCGCGGCCGCGCGAGCCGCCTGGCAACGACTGATGACCGCGTTTGCCCCCTGCCGAGTGGTCCAGCGCGAGATCGAACGTGGCGTGGCCGACCTTGCCCGCGCTCCGGGTACGGCTGGCCGGAGTGATTAGCGCTGGCCGCAAGGGGTATACTCGCGCTTGGCCATCAACCACCGATCAACAACAAATGCAGGGAGGCTGCGTGGAATCGCTTCGCATCACGCTCGAACAGTCCGAGATCCCGACCCACTGGTACAACGTCGTCGCCGACATGCCCAATCCGCCGCTGCCGCCGCTCGGTCCGGATCACCAGCCGGTGTCGCCGGAACAGATGGGAATGATCTTTCCGCCGGCGATCCTGGCGCAGGAAATGTCGGCCGAGCGCTGGATCCCGATCCCCGATCCGGTGCGCGAAATCTATCGGCTGTGGCGCCCGTCGCCGCTGATTCGCGCCCGGCGGCTCGAAGAAGTGCTCGGCACCCCGGCGAGAATCTACTACAAGTACGAGGGCGTTTCTCCGGCCGGTTCGCACAAGCCGAATACGGCCGTACCACAGGCCTACTATAACCAGCAGGCGGGCATCAAGCGCATCACGACCGAAACCGGCGCCGGACAATGGGGTTGTTCGATGGCCTTTGCCGGCCAGATGTTTGGCCTCGAGGTGCGCGTCTACATGGTCAAGATCAGCTACCAGCAGAAACCCTTCCGCCGGTCGATGATGCAGACCTGGGGCGCCGAGGTGTTTGCCAGCCCGTCGAAGATGACCCAGAGCGGCCGTGATCTGCTGGCCAGGGACCCGGAGAACCAGGGCTCGCTGGGCATCGCCATTTCCGAAGCAGTCGAGGAGGCCGCCTCGAGGGCGGACACCAGCTACGCGCTGGGCTCGGTGCTCAATCACGTGGCCCTGCACCAGACGATCATTGGTCAGGAGGCACGGAAGCAGTTCGAGAAGGTCGGCGACTGGCCGGATGTGATCTTCGCGCCCTGTGGCGGCGGTTCGTCGTTTGCCGGCGTTGCTTTTCCGTTCGTCGCCGACAACGCAGCCGGGGGACGGAACGGCCGGCCGACACGGCTGGTTGCCGTCGAACCAAGCTCGTGTCCGACGCTGACCAAGGGCACCTACGCCTACGACTTCGGCGACGCGTCCGGCTTCACGCCGCTGATGAAGATGTACACCCTTGGCCATGATTTCATGCCCCCGGGAATCCATGCCGGCGGCCTGCGCTACCATGGCGATTCGCCACTGGTCTCACAGCTCTACCATGAAGGCCTGATCGAGGCGGTGGCCGTCGCACAACTGGCGACTTTTGAAGCCGGTGTGATGTTTGCCCGCGCCGAGGGGGTCATCCCTGCACCCGAGTCCAACCACGCCATCCGCGCGGCGATCGACGAGGCCGTGCTTTGCCGGCAGAACGGCGAAGCCCGGACGATCTTTTTCAATCTCACGGGGCACGGGCATTTCGACATGGCCGCGTACGACCGCTATTTCGCCGGCGATCTGGAGGATTTCGAGTACCCGGCTGAGGCCATCCGGGCTTCGCTGGAACATCTGCCGAAGATCAGGTGACGGTCTTGCTGCGTCTCGCCGTTTTCCTTCTGGTCCTGGCCAACCTGCTCTTTTTTGCCTGGGCGCAGGGTCACCTCGGCAAGCCGGGCAACCCGGACGCGCGCCGCTTCGGGCAGCAGTTGCATCCCGAGCAGGTGAAGGTCGTCTCGCGGGGTGAGCCACCGCGCGCCGCGAACAGGAAGGACGAGGCGGAGGCGGCAGTGACCAACAAGAAGGACGGCGAGAGCTGTCAACTGTGGGCGGATCTGGCCAACGCCGATGCCGACCAGGTCGAGCGATTGCTGGGCGAACATTTTGCAGGCTTCAAGGCGGCGCGCCGCACAAGCGCGGAAATCAGCGGCTACTGGGTCTTCGTCCCGCCACTGGCCAGCAAGGAGGAGGCGAAACGGAAGACGGCCGAACTGGAAGAACTGGGCGTCCAGGAGTTTTTCGTCGTGCAGGGCGGCGGGCCCTACCAGTTGGCCATTTCGCTCGGCACCTACCGTACCGAGGCTGGCGCCAACACGCGTCTTGAAGCGCTGCGTGCCAAGGGGGTCAAATCCGCCCGCGTCGGCGAGCGTCGCGGCAAGCCGGTCAACACGCTCGAAATTCGTGGACCTGAAGCACAGGCCGAAACGCTGCACCAGGCGATTGTCGCGCTCCTGCCAAAGGCCAGTTCCGCCGCCTGCAAAGCGAACGTCGTGAACGGCGAGTCAGCGCCATGAGTTTCGTGGTCGGCTTGACCGGTGGCATCGGCAGTGGCAAGAGCACGGTCGCCGATTCTTTTGCCCGACGAGGGGCTGCGCTGGTAGATACGGATGCCATTGCTCACCAACTGACCGGGCCGCAGGGCGGAGCAATGAGGGAAATTGCTGCCGCTTTTGGCGATGACGTGCTACGGGCGGACGGGGCCCTGGACCGGGTGGTGATGCGCCGCATGGTTTTCTCCGATCGGTCAGCCAAGGCGGGTCTGGAAGCCATACTTCATCCGCTGATCAGGCAGCAGAGTGAAGTTCTCTGCGCGGCTGCGGTGGCCGCGCCTTACGTGCTGCTCGTCGTTCCTTTGCTCGTTGAGTCGGGCGGCTACCGCCAGCGCGCGGACCGGATCCTGGTCGTCGACTGCGATGAGGCGGTGCAGGTTTCGCGCGTCATGGCGCGCAGCGGTCTCACGGCAGAAGCGGTCAGGGCGATCATGGCGACGCAGGCCTCGCGGGCCGAGCGGCGGGCGGCGGCCGACGATGTGGTGCACAACGATGGCGGCCTCGATGCTTTGGCACCGCAGGTAGATGCCCTGCACCAGCACTATCTTGATCTGGCTCGGGGGAAACGGTCATGACCTGTCAGGACACTGCGGATCATGAAATTCATGACCGTTTCCCCTCACCCCCCGACCCCTCTCCCGCGCGCGCGGGAGAGGGGAGATTTGTGAGTCGCCGGCGCGACTTTGATAGTAACTTCATGCTGGCCGTTGAGGTTTTGCTGCAAATGATTCAGAATCATGGCAAATTCTTGTTACTGACGCTGGCGCCAGGTGTGATCACCTACGAATATCCTTTCAACGAACGCATACGCACACTGCTGCGCCTGGAGGATCTGTTCCAGAAGGCGGGCAGCTTCATGGAGCGTGACGCTTCGCAGGAACACCACGTGGTGCTCCTGACACTCTTCGAGATCCTCGATGTGGCTGGGCGCGCCGACCTGAAAATGGATCTGATCCAGGAACTCGAACGCCAACGGCAAAGCCTGCTGGTTTTTCGCAACAATCCGGATATCTCGGAGGACGCACTGTCCAGCGCACTGTACGAGATTGAGCACGCTTCGGCGGCGCTGCTCGGCATGACCGGAAAGATCGGCCAGCACCTGCGCGACAACGACTGGCTGATGAGCATCAAGAGTCGTGCCAGCATTCCTGGGGGGGTCTGCGAATTCGATCTGCCTTCGTATCACTACTGGCGCCATCAAGCACCCGGAATTCGGCGCGAGGCGCTGCTTTCCTGGCTGCAGCCAATGTTGCCGCTGCGTGACGCGTTGACCATCGTTCTCCGCCTGTTGCGCGCCAGTGGGCACCCCGAGCATCACGTGGCTACCGGCGGCGCTTTCCAGTTGATGCTTGGCGGGAGCAGTTCGCAGATGGTACGCATTTCCCTCAAGCTGCATGACCCCTTCATTCCCGAAATCAGCGCCAACAAATATGCCCTGAACATTCGTTTTACGCGCCCCGACAGCGACCATCGGCCACGCCATTGTGACAACGATGTCGAATTCGACATGCTGTTCTGCAACCTGTAGATACCTTTCGAGACGTTGCAGAACGTCGCCAACCACATGCTGCCCCTCCCCGTCACTACCGGACGCCGCCATGAGCAGCCGCCAGCTTCGCCAACGCAACTTGCAGCAGCGTACCCTCATTGCCAGCGCGGCTGCGCGACTGATGGCCGAAGACGGCATCACCGACCTGGCGCTTGCCAAACGAAAGGCGGCGCGCAATCTTGGCCTGCCGGACAGTGTGGCCATGCCCGACGACAGCGAAGTCGAGGCCGAATTACGGACCTATCAGCGGCTGTTTCAGCATGAGGAACAGGAGGCAAGAAACCTTCACCTGCTGCGCGCCGCCGTCCGACTGATGGCGACCATGGAACGTTTCAATCCGTATCTGAGCGGCGCGGTGCTCGAAGGTATGGCAGGTCGCTTCACGGAAATCGATATTCAGTTGTTCACCGACAGCGCCAAGGACGTCGAGATCTTCCTGCTCAACGAAAGCATCGCTTTCCGGCACAGCGTGCCGCGCAGCGATCGTGCCGAGGCGGTGCTGACACTTGTTGCCGATGATGACGTGATCGCCAACCTGGTCATCTACCCGCGTGACGACGAACGCATCAGCTTCAAGACCCGCGATGGCCGAGTTCGCGAACGAGCGCGCCTGCATGAAGTCAATTTGCTGTTGGCGGCGAGCTGATGGCCCTGGCGATGAAACTGGGAAGCGTCGTGACGGCCAGCCTGGCTGCCGTCATTACAGCCTTGCTGGCCGGACTCTACTTTGGGGCCGAGTCTGTCGCGACGAGGCCCATGGTTTCGTCGGCGGTCACGACCGATGCGGTAGCCCAGCTCTTTGCCAGTCACCTGGACGATGTACAGGGCCAGCCCCATGCGTTCTCGCGATGGCAAGGCAAGACGCTGGTCGTTAACTTCTGGGCCACCTGGTGCCCCCCTTGTCGGCAGGAGATGCCGGTATTTTCGCGTCTGCAGGACCGCTATGCGGCGCAGGGCGTTCAGTTCGTCGGCATTGCGCTCGACTCCACCGAGAGCGTGCGAGCCTTTGCCGGACGCTCGCCGGTCAACTATCCGCTGCTGATTGGCGGACCGGAAGGCGTGGTGCTGGCCCAGGCTTTGGGAAACTCGAGCCTGAGCCTTCCGTATACGCTGGTCTTGAGTCCTCAGCGCGAGCCGCTCCTGATCCGTATGGGGCCCCTCTCGGAGAGCGAACTGGAACGGATCCTTGCCATGGCGCCGGCTCCCTGAAGAGGGATGGAGTAGAATCCCTGCCCAGAGAGCATTTCGATCATCGGGGGGACTGGCGCCAGGCCCTGGCACGACCGTCAGCAAGAATTATCATCGGGAGAAAAATCCATGGATCTGCGAAAACTGAAGAAACTCATTGATCTTGTCGAAGAGTCCAGTATCACCGAACTCGAGATCAACGACGCCGAGGAGCGGGTTCGCATCGTCAAGAACGGTGGCGCGAGCGCTCAACACGCCTACGCGCCGCCACCGGTTGTCCCCACCTCGGCGACGGCGCCTGCTGCGGCCACTGTGCCGCTCGAACCCAAGCTACCCGAGGGTGATGTCCTTAAAGCGCCGATGGTTGGCACGTTTTACCGGGCCTCGAGTCCGGGCGCCGAGCCCTTTGTCGAAGTCGGCAGTGTGGTCAAGGTTGGCGACACGCTGTGCATTATTGAAGCCATGAAATTGCTCAACGAGATCGAAGCCGAAGATGCGGGTACGGTCAAGGCTATTCTGATCGAAAACGGCCAGCCGGTAGAATACGGTGAGCCGCTGTTCGTCATCGGCTAACGGTCACGACCGTTTCCCTCCCTTGCAGGGCGCATTCCGGCTTGCGGGAGAGGGGTGATTCGTGAGTCGCTGGCGCGACTTTAACAGTAAGGAGAGCCTTCGGCCATGTTCGGGAAAGTCCTCATAGCCAATCGCGGAGAGATTGCGCTCCGTATCCAGCGTGCATGTCGCGAACTGGGCATCAAGACCGTCGTCGTGCACTCCGAGGCAGATCGTGAGGCCAAGTACGTCCGGCTTGCCGACGAATCGGTATGCATTGGTCCGGCACCTTCCGCCCTGAGCTACCTCAATGTTCCCGCCATCATCTCGGCGGCCGAAGTCACCGATGCGCAGGCCATTCACCCCGGCTACGGTTTCCTCTCCGAGAACGCCGATTTTGCCGAGCGAGTGGAGTCGTCGGGTTTCGTCTTTATCGGTCCGCGTCCCGAAACGATCCGGCTGATGGGCGACAAGGTCTCGGCCAAGGAGGCCATGCGACTCACCGGGGTTCCCTGTGTGCCAGGCTCGGAGGGTGTGTTACCCGAGGATCCCAGGGAAGTCTTGCTGATTGCCAAGGCCGTCGGCTACCCCGTGATCATCAAGGCGGCGGGCGGCGGTGGCGGTCGCGGGATGCGCGTCATTCATACCGAAGCGGCGCTCATCAACGGCGTCACCATGACCCGTTCAGAGGCGCAGAGCTTCTTCGGCAATCCGAACGTTTACCTTGAGAAGTACCTTGAGAATCCGCGGCACATCGAGATTCAGGTGCTCGCCGACAGTTTCAGGAATGCGGTTTATCTTGGCGAACGCGATTGTTCGATGCAGCGTCGTCATCAGAAAATCATCGAGGAGGCGCCGGCTCCGGGTATTGCGAGCCGCCACATCGTGCGCATCGGCGAACGTTGTGCCGAAGCGTGCAGAAAGATCAACTATCGCGGCGCGGGAACCTTCGAATTCCTCTACGAGAACGGCGAGTTCTTTTTCATCGAGATGAACACCCGTATCCAGGTCGAGCATCCGGTCACTGAACAGATTACCGGCGTCGATCTCGTGGCCGAGCAGATTCGTATCGCTGCGGGTGAGAAGCTGCGCTTCAGACAGCGCGATCTCAGTTTTCGTGGGCACGCGATCGAATGCCGCATCAACGCCGAAGATCCCTACACCTTCGTCCCGTCGCCGGGCAAGATCAGCTTCTATCATCCACCCGGCGGGCCAGGCATTCGCGTCGACTCGCACATCTATCAGGGTTACACCGTTCCACCGAACTACGACTCGATGGTCGCCAAGGTAATTTCTTACGGCGATAGCCGCGACCAGGCCATTCGCCGCATGCGCATAGCACTGTCGGAAATGAGCATCGAAGGCATCAAGACCAACATCGCCCTGCATCAGGAACTGATGCACGATGCCCGCTTCATGGAGGGCGGGACGAGCATTCACTACCTTGAGCATCGCCTGGCGGCCAAGGACGAAGTCAAGAAGGGCGGTTGACCGGCGCCGATCAGATGGCCTGGCTATCCCTGAGCATCGAGACCGACTGCCTGCACGCCGAGGCGCTTGCTGACGCGCTGCTCGAGGCCGGCGCGCTGGCCGTCAGCATCGAGGATGCGGACGCCGGGACGGCGGACGAAAAACCACAGTTTGGCGAGCCCGGTTCGATTACCAGACCGGGCTGGGACCGCTCACGCGTCAGCGCACTGGTCAAACCGGACACCGATAGCCGTCTACTGATCGGCACCTGTGCTGCGCAGGCGGGTCTCGACGCGTTGCCGACCTTCACGCACGAGGAGGTCGCCGAGCAGGACTGGGTCCAGGTGACGCAATCGCAGTTCGAACCGATCCGCGTCTCGGAGCGCCTGTGGATCGTTCCCTCATGGCACGACGCGCCTGATCCGGCGGCCATGGTTCTCGTCATGGACCCGGGAATGGCCTTCGGCACCGGCTCGCACCCGACCACACGCCTGTGCCTGGAGTGGCTTGAGCGAACCATCAGCACGGGTATGTCGGTACTCGATTATGGTTGCGGTTCCGGTATTCTGGCCATTGCCGCCGCCCGACTCGGAGCCGCCGAAGTCCTCGGGGTCGATATAGACGAGCAGGCGGTGACCGCGTCGACAAGCAATGCTCAGCGCAACGGGGTCAGCGCCCGCTTTCAGGACTCTGGCCGCGAGTTGAGCGGGCAGTTCGACGTCGTCGTGGCCAACATTCTCGCCAACCCGCTCAAGGTACTGGCGCCGGCGATCAGTGGGCACGTCCGTCGCGGCGGACGCCTGGCACTTTCAGGCATTTTGCTCGAGCAGACCGACGACTTGATCGCTGCCTACGCCCCCTGGCTGCCGCTCGCTGTTGCCGATACGCGCGACGGCTGGGTATGCCTCACTGGCGTCAAGGCCTAGAGCCTTGAAAACCTGCTGCCCTAACTGCCGGACGATCTTTCTGGTCACCGCCGAGCAGCTCGGTGCGCGCGCCGGGAGAGTCCGCTGCGGGCAATGCCGCACGGTATTCAGTGGCTTCGAGAGGCTGCTCGACGACAGCGAGTCGGTGGTCGCTCTCAGCCCCTCGCCGCCGGGCCACGCTGACCACGAGACTCCTGCTGCCGCGCCTCCGCTGCCTGACGAGGAAGACGCGCTTCATGCCGAGGGCGGATCGACCGGCGTCCTTCCCCCGCAGGCGAGTGACGCGCTGTTTGCCGATCTGCCTGCCCACTCGTCTGCCGAAGGTGCTGGCTGTGCGCTTTCCAGCCATGCATCGGCCGCCACAGACAGCCTGGATCTGCCGCGCGCAACAAGAGAGGTTGCGGGTGACAGCCGAAGGCTGGGAGGGGTGATGAATCAACCGAGCGGATCACCGGCTGCCAGGCACTTCAACAAGCCTTTCGCGGTCGTTGCCATGCTCCTTGTCGCGACGCTCGCTGGCCAGCTTGCCTTTCATTTTCGCACCGCCATCGCCATCGCGTCACCCGGCCTGCAGCCCACCCTCGAAGCGCTGAGCGGCGCGTTGGGCAGCGACATGCCACTGCCACGCGATGCTGACCAGATCAGCATCGAAGCTTCTGATCTGCAGAGCGAGCCGGGGCGCAGCACCCTGTTGGCGCTGCAAGTCACGCTCCACAATAGAGCGAGCCATGCGCAGGCGTACCCGGCGCTCGACCTGGCGCTCACCGATACCAGCGACAGGACCATCGCCCGCCGCGTCCTGCTGCCCGACGACTATCTGCCACCCACTACGCTGGAGCAGAAAGCGTTTGCGCCCAACGCCGACCTCGAGGCGCGCCTGTGGCTTGATGTGAAACCGCTTGACGCGGCAGGTTACCGGCTGTACGTTTTTTACCCGTGATCACTGGGGCGCTTCCCGTGTACTGCGCCCTGTCGGCACTCACACCGCTCTCCCTGGAAAGTCGTTCGCGACGCGGCCGTGGTGGCACAGTGGGATGCGCTGGTGGCGCGCTGGCAGCCGCTGGGTTTCCAGCGGGGCGCCTTCGGCCGGGTCAACGACAGCGGCACGTTTTACCCGGCAGTTACGCAACCTGTATCAAGAATTCGGTGTGCGCGGCACCATCGCCTTCATGCGCAACTCCTGCGCCGCGCCCTGGCTTGACCCAGCACACTTGGCGATCGTACCGAAGCCCCCACGACCTCTCACATCCCACTGACTGACCCCACACCACGCGCTCCGCAAGCGCTCCTTTGCCGCCAGCTGACCGCATCTGACCGCCTCAGCGGCCAAAGCGGGCGTTACCGGCAAACGGGCCCGATTCGACGGGGTCATGCGTCAGGGCTGGTTGGACAAGCTCCTGATTGACCCAACTGCCTACTTGTGATGTAATCCACACCTCTGTCCGGCCGGTGGTGCGGGCTGGAGCCTGGCCCGCACAAGGGTCCGGGGCTGGCGGCAACAGAAAGGGGCGCACACCGACAGTCTGGATGATTCCTGCCGCTGCGGCGCATCTTCAGCGGGCTGGCTGGTCATCGTTGCACCAATGCAGGGCGATTAACTCAGCGGTAGAGTGCCACCTTCACACGGTGGAAGTCAGTGGTTCGATCCCACTATCGCCCACCATCCGGCTTGACGAGCTGGTTGCCCCCTCTTGATTATCCCCACGACCTCGTTGCAAATGGCCTCCAAGCGCCGGCTAAAATGGCCACGTTTCTGGTAGAATGGATACGTCGGCTCTGTCGCCGGCATTCAACGACCATCGAAGAGCGTAATTCGCGGGTCTCCTTGTTACGACGTTGCCGAGATATGACCACTTCACCGCACTCCTCTTTCATCATCGTCGGCCTAACCAGCACCGGCAAGAAGTTTCGCCCCAGCGACTGGGCCGAGCGGCTGTGCGGGGTGTTATCGGTGTTCGGGGCCGAGAAGCGAATGCGTTATTCGCCCTACGTTGGCCCCAGGAACTACAAAGGTGAAAAGGCCGTTTTCGTAAACGGCAGCCTTTATGAAGTCGAGCCCATGGCTTATCGCTTTGTTCTCCACTTCGCACAGGACAACGATCTGCAGTTGATCCACGAAGACTCGCCAGCGGATCAGCAGAGCAAGTCAGCGTAGGCAGATTTTCACTGCAGGCGGCTGCGGTTCAACCAGCGAAGCCCGGTACTGGGACTGCTCCAGCGCACGTACCGGAGGAGGCCGGGTCGGCTCTCAGCGAACCCGCCTGACGTGTGCCCCGAGCTGGCCGAGCTTCTCCTCGATTCGTTCGTAACCCCGGTCGAGATGATAGATTCGGTCGATCACCGTCTCGCCCTGCGCTACCAGGCCGGCGATGACCAAACTGGCTGACGCGCGCAGGTCGGTGGCCATTACCGTCGCACCATCGAGGCGCTCGACGCCGGTGACCATGGCATTGCTGGCGTCGATTCTGATGTCGGCTCCCATGCGGATCAGTTCGACGGCGTGCATGAAGCGATTCTCGAAGATCGTCTCGCGAATCACCGCCGACCCCTCGGCAATACAGTTGATGGCCATGAACTGGGCTTGCATGTCGGTCGGAAAAGCCGGGTACGGTGAGGTGCGGATGCTGACTGCCCGGAGTTTCTGCGGCGCGTTCAGCGTGATCGCCTCGCGCTCGATGACGATGTCACAGCCGGTGTCGAGCAGCTTGTCGACCACTGCGTCGAGATAGGCAGCTGAAGTCCCGGTCAGACGAATGCTGCCGCCGGTAGCTGCGGCAGCACAAAGGTAGGTACCCGTCTCGATGCGGTCGGCCATGATCGCGTGCCTTGCGCCATGTAAACGTTCCACACCGCGGATGCGAATCTTGTCGGTACCGGCCCCGGAGATTTGCGCCCCCATCGAAACGAGGCAGTTGGCCAGGTCGACCACTTCCGGCTCGCGAGCCGCGTTTTCGATGATCGTCTCGCCCTCGGCCAGCACCGCTGCCATCATCAGGTTCTCGGTACCGGTCACCGTGACCATGTCGGTGACGATGCAGGCACCCTTGAGGCGGCCAGCCCCGGCCTTGGCCTGGATGTAGCCGTGCTCGACAGTGATCTCGGCGCCCATGGCCTGCAGTCCCCGAATGTGCTGTTCGACCGGCCGCGCACCAATCGCGCAGCCGCCGGGCAACGACACCCGTGCCTCACCGTGACGCGCAAGCAAGGGGCCGAGGACCAGGATCGATGCGCGCATGGTCTTGACCATGTCGTACGGGGCAAGCGGGTTATTGAGCCCCTTGCTGTCGAGTACCAGGCCATTGCTGCCATCAGGGCTGACCTCAACGCCCATCTGCTCGATCAGGCGCAGCATGGTCGAGATATCCCTGAGCTGCGGCACGTTGGAGAGTTGCAGAGGCTCAGAGGTCAGCAGACAGGCGCAGAGAATCGGCAAGGCCGCGTTCTTGGCTCCGGAAATGGCAATTTCGCCACACAGTGGTGTGCCGCCTTGGATCAGTAGCCTATCCATGCGCGGCACTCCACTCTTCGGGGGTCTGCGTTTTCATCGAAAGGGCGTGCAACTCGCCACTGTTGAAGTGCCCACGCAGAATTTCGTTCACTCGCTGCTGCCTTTGCACGCGACTCTTGCCGACGAAGTCGGCACTGACGATCAGGGCTTCGAAGTGGTGGCCATCGCCGATGACCTGCAGGTGCTCGCAGGGCAGACCTGCCGCTATGATGGTGTGAACTTGTTCGGGGTGCATCATGATTCAGGACCTCAGTTTGTAACCGCTCCTGAGAAGCATCAGCGTCGCCGCCGACACCAGCAGGAAACTTGTGGCGACGACGGCCAGGCTGGTCTCGGGCGCCACGTCGGAGACGCCGAAAAAGCCGAAGCGGAAACCGTCGATCATATAGAACACGGGATTGAAACGCGATACCTGCTGCCAGAAATGCGGTAGTGAATGGATCGAGTAGAAAACGCCGGAGAGCATCGTCAGCGGCATGATCAGGAAGTTCTGAAAGGCCGCCAACTGGTCGAATTTGTCGGCCCATATTCCGGCGACCATACCCAGCGCTCCCATGATGCCGCCGCCGAGAACGATGAAGGTCAGGATCCAGAGCGGCTCGACGAAGGTCGGTAGCGCAAACCACACGGTCACCAGCAGAACGCCCACTCCGACCATCATGCCGCGCAGCATCGCGGCAACGACATAGGCCAGAAAAAACTCGACGTACGAGATCGGCGGCAGAAGGACGAACACCACGCTGCCGGTCACCTTCGACTGAATCAGGCTGGAAGAACTGTTGGCAAAGGCGTTCTGCAGTGCAGACATCATCACCAGTCCGGGAATGAGAAAGGCGGCGTAGGACACCCCGTGGACTTGCACGTGCGCTTCGAGAACATGCGAGAAGATCATCAGGTAGAGCATCGCCGTCAGCACCGGCGCGCCGACCGTCTGGAAACTCACCTTCCAGAAGCGCAGCACCTCCTTGTAGAGCAAGGTTCGGAAGCCGCTCATGGCCGCGAGGTTTCCTGCCGGGGGCTGCTGCTCTGCATGACGCCGAGAAAGACGTCTTCGAGATCGGTCTGGGTCAGCCGCAGGTCATCCATCAGGCAGCCGGCTTCGCGCACCGCCACCAATAAAGGCTCGATCTCGCCGACGCCCGCGAGTTGGAAGGTCCACATCCCCTCGCTTTCGCTCGCCCGTGCGCGCAGCGCTGGCGGCAGCGGCGCCGGACCAGAGAGGCGCAAGTGCAGGGCCTGGCCCGAGACGCGGGCCAGCAGGTTGCGAGTAGTGTCGAGGGCGACCACACGCCCCTCTTTGAGCATCGCGATTCGCCCGCACAAGGCTTCGGCTTCCTCGAGGTAATGCGTGGTCAGGATCACCGTATGGCCGTCGCGATTGAGGCGCCGGACGAATTGCCACAAGCCCTGCCGCAACTCGACATCGACGCCGGCCGTCGGTTCGTCGAGAACGATGACTGGCGGCTTGTGCACCAGCGCCTGCGCGACCAGCACCCGCCGCTTCATGCCACCCGACAGACGGCGCATGTTGGTGTCGGCCTTGGCCGTCAGATCGAGGTTGGCCAGAATCTCGTCGATCCAGTCGTCGTTGTGGCGTATCCCGAAGTAGCCCGACTGGATGCGCAGGCTCTCCCGCACCGAAAAAAAAGGGTCGAAAACCAGTTCCTGCGGCACCACGCCAAGCAAGCGCCGCGCGTCCCGGTAGCCGGTGACGACGTCGTGTCCCATGACGGTCAGGGTGCCCGAATCCGGACGCGCCAGACCTGCCAGGCAGGAGATCAGGGTGGTCTTGCCCGCCCCGTTGGGGCCGAGGAGACCAAAGAACTCGCCCTCGGCGATCCGCAACGAAACGCCGGCCAGTGCGCGCAATGAAGCAAAGCGCTTTTCGACGCGATCAATGGCTACGGCGACGCTCACGGCATCTACACTGGCGAACAGGCGGCGCGCCGCCTGTTCAGGCGAGCGGGAGTAGTTCGGAAACGCCGTAGAGCGTCGCCAGGCTGATCAGGCTGGCCGGCGGATTCGCAATACGCAGCCCCACCAGGTCACGCTCGCCGGCGGTGCGCAGCCAGCCAAGAACGACGCCCAAGGCCGACGAATCCACCTCTCCGACGGCCTGCAGGTCGACGACCGAAGCAGCAGGCTGCTGGCCCCTGGTGTCCAGGAGGAGGCGCCCTGTCTCAAGCAGGGTGCGCGCGTTGGCGATCACCATGGGCACCGTGACGGACAGTCCGCCTTCGGTCCGCTCGATCATTTCTTGCCGGCTTCGAGTTGCTTGTTGCGATTCCCCAGCATCTGGATCAGTCCGTCAATGCCATTGTTGCGAACTTCCTGGCGGAAAGTATCGCGGTAATTGGTGACCAGGCTGACGCCGGCGACGATGACATCGTAGACCTTCCATTTGTCACCCTCCTTGGCCAGCGCGTAATCGAGTGGCACCGCCTTGCTGCCCGGCTGGACGATTTCGGTCCTGACGATTACATCGTTGTCCCCCGCCTGCAATTTGCTTGGCTTGTAGGACACGGTCTGGTTCTTGTAGGAGGTCAGCGCATTCGAATAGGTACGTACCAAGAGTGTCTTGAACTCTTCCGACAGGCGTTTCCTTTGCTCCGGCGTCGCCTTGTTCCAGTCACGCCCCATGGCCAGTGCGGTCATTCGCTGAAAATCGAAATAAGGGATCACCTTGGCATCGACCAGTTCGATCGCCTTGCGCGTATTACCGCTCTGGATGTCCGTGTCCTGGCGAACGATGGTCAGCACATCGTCGGTCACCTGGCGAATCATTCCATCCGGCGAACTCTCCTGGGCAAAGGACGAGGTGAGCACGACAAACAAGCCAAACAGCAGTGATACCAGTGATTTCATGAACATTTTCCGGCAAGTGTGGGTAGATCTGGTGAGCGCAGCCGTTGCGTTGGCCGACGCGGAAGACTAATCGTCAAGGGGGACGCGCGGCGGATCACCATCAAAGACCTCATTGCGGCGATGCTGCAGATATGCATCCCTGATGTAGTTGTACTTGTCAAAAGCGGCCTCTTCGACCACCTTGTCGGAAGGCAGGAGCGTAGCGCGCAAGTCGATGTATCGCGTCGCGACGAGGCTGTTGCGCAGCGCCATGTCATCCAGTCGCCACACCGGATCGTAAAAGGTGTCGACCATCCAGCCAAAGGTATCACGGGTCGTACGCGGTCCGATTAGTGGCCAGTAGAAGTAGGGGCCGTCACCGACGCCCCACACGGCAAGCGTCTGGCCGAACTCTTCGGAATGCTTGGTCAGCCCCATTTCACCCGCCACGTCAAAGGCGCCGCCGATCCCGACCGTGCTATTGATCAACACCCGCCCGACATCCGACAGGGCATCCCCGCCCTTGCCCTGCAGCAGGTTGTTGAGCGCGGTCCAGGCATCCCAGAGATTCCCGAAGAAATTGCCGACGACCACCTTGACCGGCAGCGGAGCCACCGTATCGTAGCCCTGCGCCACCGGTTTGACGACGACATCAAGGCCTTCATTGACGGCGAACATCGCACGGTTGAAGCCCTCGAAGGGGTCCTTGGGATTGTTCGCCGTCGTCGCGCATCCGCTGGCAGCGACAATCGTGGCGGCACAGACCAGGAACGACCGGCGCGTGCTTCGGTCAGGCTTCACTTTTGTCCTTTCATACTATTGTTCACTGGGTCATTCCGATGCCTTGTTGAACATGAATTGGCTGATCAGTTTCTCCAGAACCACTGCCGACTGCGTCTTAGCGATCACGTCGCCCGCCTTGAGCATCTTCTCATCGCCGCCAGGGTCCAGTCCGATGTACTGCTCGCCCAGCAAGCCAGCGGTCAGGATCAAGGCGAAGGTATCCTTGGGAAAGCGATAGCGGCCGTCGATGCTGAAGGTCACCACCGCCTCATACGTTTCCGGGTCGAAATGTACCTCGGCGACCCGCCCGACGACCACGCCCGCACTCTTCACCGGCGCCCGAACCTTCAAGCCACCGATATTAACAAACTTGGCCGTCAAGAGGTAAGACTCGGCAAAGTTGGCACTGGACAGATTGCCGACCTTCAGCGCCAGAAAGAGCACTGAAGCGAGCCCCAGAGCAACAAAAAAACCGACCCACAGGTCGAGCAGCTTGCGACTCATCAAGTCTCCCGAAACATGAAAGAGGTCAATACAAAGTCCAGCGCCAGGATCGCCAGTGCCGACTTGACGACCGTTCCCTTGATCGAGCTGGATACACCTTCCGCCGTCGGTACGGCGTCATAGCCTTCAAAAACGGCAATCAGGGACACCGCGACACCAAAAACGAAGCTCTTCACGATGCCACTCCAGACATCGTAGCGAAAATCGACCGAAGCCTGCATCTGCGACCAGAAAGCGCCCTCATCGACGCCGATGAAGACAACGCCGATCAGATAGCCGCCGAAGACCCCGGTGGCCGAGAAGAGCGCGGCCAGCAAGGGCATCGAGATCACGCCTCCCCAGAAACGCGGCGCCACCACGCGGGCAATCGGGTTGACCGCCATCATGTCCATTGCGGTCAGTTGCTCGGTGGCCTTCATCAGACCGATTTCGGCGGTGATCGACGAACCCGCTCGCGAGGCAAAGAGGAGCGCGGCGACCACGGGGCCCAGTTCCCGTACCAGCGACAGCGCTACGAGAACGCCGAGCGCGTCGGCCGATCCGTAGCGCTGCAGTGTTTCGTAGCCCTGCATGCCGAGCACCATGCCGATGAACAGTCCAGAGACCATGATGATCAGCAGCGACTGGAAACCTGAAAAATAGATCTCGCGAATCGTCAGATTCAGGCGTCGGAAAGACTGCCCGGAACAGGCCAGAAGCATGATAAAGAAGCGGGTCGCAAACCCCAGTCGCTGCAGCGCATCGTTGACCTGGTGTCCCAGTCTGGCGACGATCGACAGCAACACATGCTGACCCGAGCTAGGCTTGCTCATCTGCGCCTCTCCCCAGCAGTTCCTCAGCGATGGGAACTGCCGGATAGTGGAAGGGTACCGGTCCGTCCGCTTCGGCAAAAACGAACTGATGGACAAAAGGATCCTTGGAAGCCCGGATCTGGTCCGGAGTTCCGAGCGCGACGATCTTCCCGTCAGACATGAAATAGATGAAATCGACGATCAGCAGGGACTCCTGGATGTCGTGGGTGACCATGATCGTGGTCGCACCGAGCGCGTCATTCAGCTTGCGGATCAGTTGTCCGATGACGCCCAGCGAGATCGGATCGAGGCCGGCAAAAGGCTCGTCGTACATGATCAGCATTGGATCGAGCGCGATCGCCCGCGCCAGCGCTACTCGCCTGGCCATGCCGCCGGAGAGCTCGGCGGGCATCAGTTGATGCGCTCCGCGCAGGCCGACTGCATTGAGTTTCAGGAGGACCATATCGCGAATCAATTCCTCCGGCAGGTCGGTGTGCTCGCGCATCTGGTAGGCGACGTTGTCAAAAACCGAAATATCAGTGAACAAGGCGCCAAACTGGAACAACATGCCCATTCGCCGGCGCAGTGCGTACAGTTCGTCATTGCCCAGATGGGGCACGGAAAGGCCGTCGACCAGAACCTCGCCGCGGCTTGGCTTGAGCTGCCCGCCGATCAGCCGCAACAGGGTGGTCTTGCCGCAACCCGAGCCGCCCATGATGGCCACCACCTTGCCGCGCGGAATCTCCATGCTGATGCCCTTGAGGATCGGTCGATCGTCGTAGGCAAAATCCAGATCCTTGATTTCGACAAGATTATCGGCCGACACCGCAGTATCCCAGGACAAAAAACGAGCGCGAATTATACCTGAACGACGGGCGTCATCGCCGTCAATTCCTTGGCGCCAATTCAATTGTGGAATAATGCCGGAAAGGCTGCATTATGCTGCCAGGCGATTCTTTTCATGACCACCCAACCGGACACCCCACTGCGCGACAAGCCCTTCCTGCTCATCGTCGATGACGACGCGCTGATTTGTGACACCTTGAGTTTTTCGTTGACCCCGCTATTTGAGGTGCTCACCAGCCACTCGCGTCCACACTGCATGCAACTGCTTGGCCAACTGCGCCATTTGCCTGAACTGGCCCTCGTCGACCTTGGTCTGCCGCCGCTGCCGCATCGGCCCGACGAGGGCTTTGCCCTGATTTCGGATCTCCTCAAGGTCTCCCCGGAGATCCGCATCGTTGTCCTCTCGGGACAGAGCGACGAGGGTAACGCGCGCCATGCGCGGACCCTTGGGGCGGTCGACTTTGTCGCCAAGCCATGCGACCCCGGCGATCTGCAACAGGTTCTCAAGCGCGCTCTGGCGTTTCGTGCGCTGGATGAGGTATGTCACAGGAGCAATAGTGCGTCACCTTTGATCGGCAACAGCTCGGCCATGGAGAAGCTGCGGGTGCAAGTGCGACAGTATGCCGATTTACCGTTCCCGGTTCTCATCGAGGGCGAATCGGGCAGCGGCAAGGAGATCATCGCCAAGGGTTGTCTGCATCATGATACCAGACGCCGCTCCAGGCCTTTTCTGGCGCTCAATTGTGCTGCCGTGTCGCCCAACCTGGTCGAGGCAACGTTGTTCGGTTACGCCAGGGGTGCGTTTACCGGCGCCGCAGCGATGAAGGCTGGCTATTTTGAAGATGCCGCCGACGGCACTCTGTTCCTTGACGAGATTGGCGAATTGGCACTCGAACTCCAGGCGAAGCTGCTCCGGGTGCTGGAGAATGGCGAATACCAGCGGGTCGGCGAAACCCAGCAGAGAGTCAGCCAGGCGCGCATCATCGCGGCCACCAACCGTGACCTGCGCCGTGAGGCGAAGTCCGGCAATTTCCGGGCCGATCTCTACCACCGGCTGTCGGTCTGTTCGATCGTTGCTCCTCCACTGCGCGAGATGGGCGATGACAAGCTTTTGCTCCTGAACCACTTCCGGCACCTTTACGCAGCACAGATGCAGCAACAGCCGTTCGATCTTGCCGCGAATGCAAAGGACTTGTGGCTCGGCTATGCATTTCCGGGCAATGTGCGTGAACTGCGCAACATCGTCATTCGGTTGACCACCAAACACCCTGGGCAGACCGTCGATTCCCGGTTGCTGGAAGGCGAACTGGATTTGCCGGACGAGCCAGTGGCCGTCGCAGCGAGTCCGGCGCTGGACGAAATGACCAGTGAGGCGATCGTTGCCGCCGCGACGCAGCGCCTGCGGCAGCGAGATCCCTTCAGCCTTGATCGCCTGCTCGACGCCACCGAACAGGGCTACATCGAGGCCGCGCTAAAACTGGCGCACGGCAATGTCAGTCAGGCCGCACGCCTGCTCGGCATTCACCGCACGACGCTTTACAACCGTATGGAATCGTCGTCGCGGGAGCCGTAATGTATGACGTGTGGTGTTCAATGGGTGATTTGATCTGATGTGCAATCCATGATGCATGATCGGGCATGATGTATCTCGACCACTTCGGGCTGCGTCAGGCGCCGTTTCGCATCACGCCGCACACCGAATTCTTCTTTACTGGCGCCAATCGGGGGGCCACGCTCGAGGCGCTGATCTACGCGATCACGCACGACCAAGGAATCGTCAAGGTCAGCGGTGAGGTCGGCAGCGGCAAGACGATGCTCTGCCGGATGCTACTCGAGAGGCTGCCGAACAACGTCGAGACGGTCTATCTGGCCAACCCGCTGCTGTCGCGTGGCGAGATACTCGTGGCGATTGCCGACGAACTGCAGCTTCCCCTGCCCGACGAACGCAGCCATCTGTGGCTGCGCCTCTTGCAGGAGCGCTTGCTGGCCATCTACGCTGCCGGTCGCCAGGTCGTTGCGCTGATCGACGAGGCGCATGCCATGCCACCGGAAGCGCTTGAAGAGATTCGCCTGCTCTCCAACCTCGAATCGAAGCAGCACAAACTCCTGCAGATTGTCCTGTTTGGTCAGCCGGAACTCGATCACCGCCTGAGTGAATGGGCCATGCGCCAGCTCAACGACCGCATTACGCACCACTTCCAGTTGGCGCCGATGCGCGCCAACGACGTCGCGGTGTATCTGATGTTCCGGCTGCGCTCGGCTGGCTACCACGGCCCGGATCTGTTTACCAAGCGTGCCGTCCAATTGATCAGCCGGGCGTCCGAAGGGCTTAATCGCCGAATCAATATCCTGGCCGACAAAGCGCTGCTGGCCGCTTTTTCCGACGGCGTTCATCAGATTGCTGGCCGCCAGGCCAAGGCCGCCATCCGCGACGCTCGTTTTCGGCCCTTGAGTCGGCGGTGCGGCACCTGGTGGCCATGGGCCGGAGCGGCTTTGGCCCTCTGTGCGATGGCCGGCCTGGCTTACGTCGCCGGCCGGCCGACCCTCGGCGGATGAGCGCTGCGCCGGGCATTGCCGTCGTAGCGGCGGTTACTGTGGCCGCCCCCGCGCCACAGCACCGCCCTCTGTGGACACCCCGGGCGCCATCTCCGTCGGGCGAAGGCACTGTCGGCGGCGACCATAGTCGCTTGATATCTTGCTGCGCAGATAGTGCAGCGCACTTGAGAGGAGAGGCAACATGAGGCGATCGATTCACTCTTGCAGCCTGGTGGTGGGCAGCTTGCTGGTCGGCATGTCCGGCGTTGCCGATGCCCAGGCGCTGTTTCTGGCGCGGCGCGCGGTCGGACGCATCGAGCAGATGGCGCAGTCTGCGCCGAGCACTGGAGCCTCGTACGACACCGCGACGGTGATCGTCGAGGTGGCGCCGGACAAGGTTTTCGAGACCATCAAGCGCCTGCTGGCTCAGAACACCGAAGTCCGCGTGACGCGTAGCAATGACGCCAGGCGCTCGATCGAATTCACCGACGGAACGCAGATTGGCGGCATCCAGGTCAACCCGCTCAACGACAATCTGGCGCAGCTGATGGTGTCCACCGCGCATCCCGGCATCGCAACCTCGACCACGTCGATCATCGTGACGCGCATTCTGAACGTGTGCCGGGAACTGAACGTCGTTTGCCAGTTGCCCGATTCTTGAGCCTGCCGGCGGGTCAGAAAAGCGGAGACGCGCCAGCTTCCCGCTCGACCGGGTTCGCGCCGCTCGCCGTCAGCTTGTCGGCTGCGCTCACCCAGCCGCCACCCACCCATCGCCTTGTAGATGTTGACCGACGAGGCGAACAGCGACCCACGACTGGACGCCAGATTGAGTTCGGCCGGGAACAGGGTCCGCTCGGCCTGTTGCACTGTCGAATAGCCTGTGTAACCACCGTCGTACTGCAACCGGGCAAGACGCGCGTATTCGGTCAAGGCGACGACCGGCCGCTTCTCGTGCCGCCGGTCACCCTCGAACAGACCGCTAGAGGCAACTTCGGTCTTGCTTCAAGGCGGATCCCGAATCCCTGATCCGAGGTGATGTTGCCGTATTAGGCGTTGCACGAGGCACGATGACCGTTGCAGACGGGACTTGCGTCCAACCGCAGCAAACATCGCCGGACGAAACCTGACAGAAATGTAATCCGGAAGCCATGCTGCCGACTGGATCCGAAGTATAGACTGTGGATAGTCCGAGGTTATTGGACAACCAAGAGTCCATCCCGCTCAACCCTTGGAAGAAATCCCCATGAAACCGCAATCGATCCTTTCGGCAGCTCTGTTTACCGCCATCGTCGCTTTTGCCGTTGGCGCGCAGGCCGCGTCTGATACGGATAAGGCCGCTGAAGGCAAGGATCCCGTTGCCGGTGCGCAAGCCCCCGCTGCCAGCGTGCAAGCCGAAAAGAAAGTAAGACCTCACTCTCACCTCGAGGAAAAAACCGGCGTGCCGCAGAAAGCACCGGAACCTCAGTTGAACAAGCCGAATTCGGCCAAGGACATGAGCAAGCACTATCATCCTCGGGACATGAAGTAAGCGGGGCCATCACGAGACCTCTTTCACGGGGGCCGCGGCTCGCCGACGATGAACAGTCAAAAGCAGGATGAACACGGCAACCGGTGCTCCTGTCGTCTGCTTGCAGAAGCTGTCGGCTGCAACCCGAAGACGATACGCTTTACCTTTTGTCAGGCGGTGTTGATGAAGCACTGGGCCGTTGAATGCAACCATGGCTGCCCTGATGCACCTGGGAAATCGCGGCGCAGCGTCAGTTTGCACGGCGTCGGACCGATCAACCTGATCAAGGCTATTCTGATCAAGAACAAGTGACCTGAAGGCCATGCCGCCAGTTGCAGGAATCGGCGATTCGCCACTCGTTCCGCCACCCTCGCACACCGGGCAGCATGGCGTCAGGCTGCCAGTGTAGAAACGCCAGGTGAGAGATTCGAGCAATCGTTTTCGACTGCAGAGATGGATGTCGAACGATCCAAGTTTGCGGAGAATGCAGTGATGTACGAGTTTTCGCTGGATCGGGTCAGCGGCCATTTCAAGCACATGATGGAGATGCTGCAGAATCTGAAGGATTGAGATGCCTGTTGGATTGCCGGACAGCCCTCGGCAACTACTCTGGCTCCTTGCCAGCAGACTCAGCGCTGCAGCACTCATTATCGGATTCGCGGCCGGTGGTGCTTTGTACCTGTTCGAAACTCGCCGCGCCGAGTTGGCCGCGCTGGAACGTGTGGCAGATAGCGCTCGCCATTTCGAATCGCCCGCCATGCAACTGGCCATCAATGCGAAAGCCCCCGAGGAACATGCTGCGCTCAGCCGCCTGCTGGATCGAACCCGGTTTTTCGGTATTCGCGTATTCAGCGCGGACAGAACGCTGATCTATGAGACCTGGGAGGACGTCCCCGCTGCTCTTATCGATGCCGCCAGATCCCGACAACATGATTGGCCTGAACGGGGTCAAAGCCATCAAAACTGGGTCGAGGTTGCCGGCGAGCGACTGATTCGAGTCGTTCTGCCGTTAGTCGGAGAGGATGCGACGGTTGTGGGTTATCTGGAAGGCGTCAGCCGCCTCGACGAGCAGAGCTTGCAGGCGCAACGGGAGCAGATTCGCAATGGAGCCTTGACGGCGACCCTGTCGGTCCTGGCCACGGCGCTTCTGCTCTACCCGCTGCTGCTGGCGATGTTGCGGCAATCAAGCGCACTGTCCCGTCGTCTGCTCGACGCTAATCTCTCGCTGATACGTTCTCTGGGAAATGCCATCGCCAAGCGGGATTCGGACACCGATACCCACAACTACCGGGTAACGTTTTATGCGGTCGCTCTTGCCGAGGCGATGTGCGTGCCGGAAAAGGAGATCTCGGATCTGGTCGTTGGCGCATTCCTGCACGACGTGGGCAAGATCGGTATCCCGGACAACATTTTATTGAAACCCGGCAAGCTGACTGCCGACGAGTTCGATGTCATGAAGACTCATCCTCTCCTGGGCATCGCAATCGTCGCGGACAACCCGTGGCTGGCGGGTGCGGCGCTGACCATTCGGAATCATCACGAACATATTGACGGCACAGGCTATCCCGATGGCCTGCGCGGCGACGCGATTCCCCGTGCCGCCAGGATATTCGCAGTCGTCGATGTTTTCGACGCACTGACCTCGGAACGACCCTACAAAAAGCCGATGGCTCTGGCCGAGGCACTGACCATCATCGCAAGGGATTCGGGTCGACATTTCGACCCGGAGGTCGTTGCGATCTTCAAGGAGATTGCTCCCGTCTTGTACGCCACGGCGGGTCAGGCCGGCAATACGGGATTGCGACAAGAGATGCAGGCGGTACTTTCCCGATATTTCAGGACGGCAGCGGTCCCCGCAGGAGCCGCTTCACACCCCGGGGAGCCAGTTGATTAATGCCCTCCGCCTCGGGTATCCTGTTTGAGCAGGGAATCGAGACGGCTGACCTCGTCGCCATGCATGATGATCTTCTGGCCATCCTTGGTTTCCATGACCACATCCTGATCCATGCGTTTGGCGCGGCCGGACTTGTCTTCCATGGCCATTTTGCCGCCCTTGAAGAGATAGACGGTCGAACCGTCTTTCAGTTCGATGACCTTCTCCGCTTGATCGCGGGCGGCATCACTGGCGAATGCGGAAGCGGCAACGGCACTCATTGCGACAACCATCAACAGTTTTTTCAACATTTTCTTTCTCCTTGATTTGAATTGATTGAACCTGCATTACAGATGCTACTCTCGGCGACCTTACAGTTTCTGAACCGGACGATGACATTTGCGTCATCACACTGTAATCTCTCTGTCAGCCTCCCTGAGAGGCAGGGTTCTCGGCTACATAAACCGTTACCCCATCAGCGCCAGAGATAATCTTGGAGAGCGGGAACGGCGCGGTTCCGAGCGTATCGAACTTCCAGGTGACGCTCTTGCCGCCCACGTCAATTCTGACGGTCTCAAGACGTGAGACATTGATATGTTTGGTGCCACTGTCGACGTTGAACACCCGACCAGCGACCCCCGACGCTACGTAACCGTAAGGGGCAAGCTGACTGGCGGTCGGCTGGCTCCTGGATTCCGCGACGTGCGAAAGCCAGTGTGCGCTTCCTGCTTCAGAGTATCCTCCTTCAGAGTAGTCTGTGTGGGCAAAAGCAGTCGTTGCGCCTGCCGCACTCAAGGCGGCGATCAGGGCGATTTGCGTAAAATGGGTCTTCATGGTTTTCTCCTTGTGACATCGGGTTGATCGCACCGGACAGTTCTCGTCCGACGGTGATGTCATCTTAGGAGTCGCATGCCAACAGAACGCTGACCGGGGAATTACATCCTGGTCAGGCATTCGTAGTCACCAGGATGGTCGAGCAGATTTTTGCAGGAAACGTGTTCAATCTGGTCTTGGCTCCAGGCGATTGGTGCGGTAACCGAAGTCACATCGGCTTACTCACCACGGAACTTGACTTCCTTTCCATCGAGGGACACGCAAACTCCATCCGGGGCTTCATACGCTCGCCATGCCAGTACGCATTGCATCGTTGTACCGTCCTCGGCACGCAACTCGGGCTTCGCAGAGTACCGATAGTGCTCAGGATCTGTTCCTGTAGAAACCCTATCGTAGTGCTTGCTGCCAAATCCGTACTGTTCCCGAAGTTCGCCCAGGTTCTGGCTTCGGCTGATGGCAAATCCACGAGATTCAAATCGTTTCCCGCCAAATTCCAGGAACATGGTCGCATCAGTCACTCCTCCGTGGGTGATCGACCCAACGGCGCGTCCCGACCCATTCCCTGACACGAGCCGATGGGATTGCCCGGCGCATCCGTAAAGCGTGACGGATGCCAGAAAAACAGTTGCAAATTTCGTTAATGCATTCATATAGACTCCTCGCTTCAAAGCAAAGCGAACCGCCCCTGCCGGCTTCCAGGTCAGCGTGGGCAATGCACCAAACTGGGCTGCCCCGCCTGTCTTGTATTAGCAGAATGGCGAACACAAGAGTGGCTGAGGTTTCTGGGCTAACGGGACATCCTCCACAGATACTACGGTCGGCTGTCGGCAACCTGGCGGTTTCCGAACTGTGAGATGATACTTGTGTCACCTCACAGTAATCCACCTGTCAGCCTCCCCGATAGGCCCGGTGTTCGGTCATATGCACCGTAATCCCCTCAGCCACGGCGACATTCTTGGAAAGCGGGGACGAGGTGGTCCCGAACGTGTCCAAGGTCCATGTAATGCTTCTGCCGTCCAGATCGACCTGGACGGTTTCGAGACGCGTGCCCTTCCGATAGCTGCTGCCGCTGTCGACGCTCAACACACGCACAGCAACTCAGGACGTTGCGGACCCGTACCGGCGAGTTTATCGGCAGTCGGTTGGCGCTTGGATTCCGTGACGTGCGAAAGCGAGAGTGCGCTTCCTGTTTCACCGTGCTTGAAGGGTCCGGCCCATTCCTTCAAGACGGAAACGGCTCCCCAAGGAGCCCCTTTGCGCTCAGGTGGGCTGGTTGTTCAGCCTCCCGAGTGCCCCTGTTTGATCAGGGAATCAAGGCGCATGACCTCGTCGCCGTACATCATGATCTTCTGGCCATCCTTGGTTTCCATCACCACACCCTTGTCCATGCGCTTGGCGCGGCCGGACTTGTCTTCCATGGCCATTTTGCCGTCCTTGAAGAGATAGATGGTCGAACCGTCTTTCAGTTCGATGACCTTCTCCGCTTGGGCACGGCCGGCATCACTGGCGAAAGCGGTAGCGGCAACGGCGCTCATCGCCGCAACCATCAACAGTTTTTTCAACATCTTCTCTCTCCTTGAATAAATTGAATTGAACCTACATTACAGATGCTACTCTCTGCAGCCTTACAGTTTCCGAAC
This sequence comes from Candidatus Accumulibacter aalborgensis, assembly GCF_900089955.1. GTDB lineage: Bacteria > Pseudomonadota > Gammaproteobacteria > Burkholderiales > Rhodocyclaceae > Accumulibacter > Accumulibacter aalborgensis. The sequence goes on from NZ_FLQX01000146.1 coordinate 124,415, forward strand.
CGGGGGATGACATTTGCGTCATTACCCGGTAATCTGTCTGTCAGCCTCGCTGGTAGGCTGGATTCTCGGCTACATGAACCGTAATGCCCTCAGCCCGGGGAACAATCCAAGCGGGAACGGCGCGGTTCCGAACATTCGAACTTCTAGGTGCTCTTGCCGCCCACGTCGATCGGCACGGTTTCGAGACGTGAGACATTCAGGCTTCTGCCTCCGTATCACCCACCAGCGAAGCAGATTACAGATTTGTAATTTTTCAGTCAGCTTTCTGTAGGTCAGCATCCGGCAACATCGCTCCCATCAGTGATTGACGATGGGCGCTTCCGATGCATGGTTATCCGCTTGAGGTGAAGGCAGGGCTGGCGGTCACCCTCCTGACCTTGCTGCTTGCTGCGGCAACTCCCGCGCAGGCGGAAACCTTGCGCGAGGTGTTCGAGAGAGCGTGGGCGAATTCCCCACAGGGGCGAACGGCTGAGGCGAAACGGGACGAAGTCGCCGCCAGCCGAACGGTGGCCGAATCCTGGGTTCCTGCCGCTCCGAAGATCGACGCTTTTCACCGGACAGACCGCTGGAACAGTGATCTGGGTAACCAGGAGAGCGAAATCGGCATTTCCATTCCGCTCTGGCTGCCTGGACAAAAGGCTGCGCGCAGGAGCCTTGCCGAGGCCGACGGCGAAGAGAACGAAGGCGATATCCAGGCGACACGGCTCGCTGTCGCCGGTGAACTGCGCAGAGCGCTGTGGACGCTGGTCATGGCCAGGAGTGAAGCCGAGATTGCCGCAGAGCGCCTGAAAACCGCGTTAGGACTCGAAGCGGATGTCGGCAGGCGGCTCAAAGTGGGGGAAATTGCCCGCTCCGACCTGCTGCTCGCCCGGCAGGAAACCGCCAGCGCGCGCGCAGCCGCTGCCGACGCCCAACTCGGAGCAGTCCGCAGCCTGCAACGCTACCGTGTGCTGACCGGCACTGACCGCCTGCCGGATGATCCGCTGGAGCCGCTTGCCGGGGCAGACAATCGGCCTGTCGATCCCCGCATCGCCGCCGGCCAGGCGGTTATCGAGCGCGCCCGCGCGGCCCTCAAAGTGGCTCAGGAATCGCGCCGCGAGGCGCCGAGTGTCGGTCTGCTGTATCGCCGCGATCGCGACGTATCCGGTGCCACGCCGCGCGACAGCATTGGTTTTGCCATCAGCATCCCGCTGGCCGTCGAGGTGCGCAATGCGCCCCTCATGGCCAGCGCCAACACGACGCTGATCGAGGCCGAAGCCCGCTATCGACGGCTGCTCGCCGAAGTCGATGCCGAGCTGCGCGAAGCCGAAGCGCAGCTCGAATCGGCCGCTCTCGGCGCGGTGCTCGCGGTCGACCGCGAACAAGCGGCGGTGGAGCGCCTGGCGCTGATGCGCCGCTCGTTCGAGCTTGGCGAAACCTCGCTCGTCGAGCTGCTGCGCGCCCAGTCGCAGACCACCGAGGCGCGCATCGAGGGGGTCCGCAGCCGTTCCCGACTCTCCGCCGCGCAGGCCAATCTGAACCAGGCTCGAGGAATCACTCCGTGACCCGACCATCCTTCATCCCGACCTGCGCTGCTCCTTGCATTGCGGCCATTCTAGTGGCGCTGTTCTCCCTGTTTGCGCCGGTCATCGCTCATGAAGGCCATGACCACGCAGCCAGCGAGAGGCCTGCCGATGTCCGCTTGGCGCCACGCTTCGAGGTGCGCAGCGAGGACCTGGAAATCGTCGGGGTGCTCGCCGACAGAGATCTGCTCATCTATGTCGACCGCGCCAGCGACAACGTGCCCATCCAGGGCGCGCAGATCGAAGTCGAGGGGCCAGGGATCAAGGGCGTTGCCGCTGCGATGGCCGACGGGGTCTATCAATTGCCCGCAGCCGCCCTCACCCAGCCCGGCAAATACCCGCTGATGCTGACCATTCAGGCAGGCGAAATCGTCGATCTGCTCGCCGCCACTCTGGAGGTGGGAGAAGGAGCGGCAGCAGCGCCCGCCGAGAAAAATACCGAACGTTCCTGGTGGCTCTTGGCAGCGATTTCGCTGGTCCTGGTCTGCGGCGGACTGGTCGCGCGTCGCCTGCGCCGCCAAGCGAAAGAAAGGGCCATCCACCATGTCTGATTCGCGCAACATCAGCCGTGACACGCTTGTCCTGT
>NZ_FLQX01000147.1 GCF_900089955.1 Candidatus Accumulibacter aalborgensis
CTGCCAGTACATCGGTGCCGCCAGGCCATTCGCCTGCCGCCAGTCCCAGCCCAGCGAGAGCCACAGTTCCGGCCGGCGATAGCCGCCGTCGGCAATGAAATCGGCATAGTCACCGTTGGTGACCGGCTGGCAAGCGAGCTCGAAGGGCTGCAGGAAAACCGAGTGCCTCGGCCCCTCGTTGTCGAAGGCAAAACCACTGCCGTCATGGCCGACGTCCACCAGCCCGCCGGGATAGGCAATCCAGCGCGGATCCATGGGTTCGATCGTTGTCGACGGCAAGGGGGTTGCGTAAGCGGGCCTGAGCGGATTTTTCGACAGGAGGTGCTTCAGATCGGTAAGGACGAGTTCCTGGTGCTGTTCCTCGTGATGGCAACCCAGCCAGAGCAAGGCGGTGAAGTCCGTGAACTCTGCCTGCGCTGACATTCGCGGCAGCAGTGTGGCGACGCATTCGGTCACCTGCTGCCGGTAGGCAAGAATAGTGGCCAGATCGGGGCGTGAAATCAGCCCTCGCTCAGGCCGCGGATGTCGATCGCCGACGCCGTGGTAGTACGAGTTGAAGAGCACACGAAAGGCTGCATCGAAGGGTCTGAAATCGGGCACAAATTTTTCGAGCAGGAAGGTTTCGAAAAACCAGCTCGTGTGCGCCAGGTGCCACTTGGTCGGGCTTGCATCGGGCATCGACTGCAGTGCGCAGTCTTCCGCGGACAGCGGGGCGGCCAAAAACTCGCTAACCTGGCGCACGTGCAGGAAACGATCGCGCAGGTCTGCTGCGCCCGCGGTCGTCCAGATTCGGCTCGCTGCCACGTCGCTATGCTGCGCCGCCCGTCCCGGCGGCCGGCTTGACCTCGAATTCGGCCACCACCGCATGAATCGAGCCGTAGATGGCCTGCGTGCCTATGCTCTCGGTCAAGCCATAACGGTCGAACTGGCCGCGCACCTCGGCAGTGAGATTGGCAAAAACCAGGCAGATACCCTGCTCCTGCAGCAGCTTGCCGGTGTCGCGCAGCATGGCCGCGGCGGAGAAGTCCACGTCACCGATCGCTGCCGCCTCGATGCACAGGCACGCCAGAGGCGGCTGCGCCTTGGTCTTGGCCTTGGCCAGCCCGAGGACCTCTTCGGCGAACTGCCCGGCGTTGGCGTAGTAGAGGCTATGGCTGAACCGGTAAACGAGCAGTCCCGGTGCGATCTGCTGCGGCTGGTGCAGCGGAACCATTTGCCAGCCCTTGGTTCTCTTGTCCGCCGCGATGATCGAATTGCTGCCCCGGTAGCCTCGCCGCACATGATCGAGCAGCGACAACACCATGGCCAGCAGGATGCCCTGCTCGACGCCAATCACCACCACGGTGGCAGCCGTCAGCAAAGCTACCCAGAACTCGGCGCGCGCTTCGACGAAAATCCGCCGCAGGCCCTGGACATCGATCATTTTCACCGCCACGAGGAAAACGATGGCCGAGAGCACGGCGGTGGGCAAATGCGCCAGCGGCCCGGTGAGAAACAGCAACACCAGCAGTACGAGAACGCAGGTGGTGATCTGTGCCACCTGGCTGCGACCACCGCCCCCGTCGACCATCGCCGTGTTGGTCGGGCTGCCATTGACGATGAAGGTACCCGACAAGCCGGCGCCAAGGTTGGCCATGCCGAGGCCGACCATGTCGACATTTTCGTCGAAGCGATCGCTGTACTTCGCGGCATAGGCGCGCGACGTGGCGGCGCTCTGCGCGAGAATCACCACGAAGCAGGCAAAGGCGATGGGCAGGAGTTTCTGGATCAGCGGCCAGTTCCAATCCACAGACGGCAGTCCGAGCGTCGGCAGACCACTCGGGACGGCGCCCAGTGTCTCCAGGTGGGAGCCCAGATTCAACGCCCAACTGACGCCAATGGCGCTCACCACGGCAATCAGTCCACCAGGGATCTTGTCCGAAATCCTCTTGCCGCCAATGATCACCGCCAGCACGGCGACCGACACCCAGACGGCATAGAGATTGGTCTCGCCGATCAGCCGCAGGTCGTGTACGATCTCGACGAGCGGCTGGTTGCTGGTGCGCTGCAGGCCCAAAAGGCCGGAAACCTCGAGCAGCGCCACCTGCACACCGACGCCGGAGAGAAAGCCGGTGAGCACCGTACGCGAGAGAAAATCGGCCAGAAAGCCGAGCCCGAGCACCCGTCCAGCAAACATCAGCGCCGCCGCCATCAAGGCCAGCAAGCTGCACAGGGCCAGCCACTCGTTCGAGCCGCGCACCGCCATGCCGGCCAGACCGGCGGCAACCACCGCCGCCGTCGCCGAATCGGCTCCGACCGCGAGATGCCGCGACGACCCGAAAATGGCGAACAGGCTCATCGGGATGAGAATGGTATACAAGCCAGTAATCACCGGCGTGCCGATGATCTTGGTGTACCCCATCGTCCCCGGAATGGCGAGCGCGGCCAGCGTGAAACCGGCCATGATGTCGCGCCCCAGCCCTGACCGATCCACCGGCAGGACGCCCTGGAAAACCGGCAGCCTGAAGCCCTGCCCTTCTTTATCTTGCATTGTCGTCCCCCTCTCGGCAACTCATCCCGGCGCGACCAGCGAGCGGCTGGCCGAACCCGAGATCTCGCAGAATGCGCTGACCTACGAAGTGCATCAGTCACCACCGATGCGCTTCGTGTAGGTCAGCGCATCCTACCACTGCAGGGTTTATTTTTTGCTGCCAGGAGCGAAAACGGAGGGCGCCGGCGGCCACTTCTGGCATGATACATGAGTTAAAACGGTATTTCGCCATGCCAGCCAGCCAGCAAACCGTGCTCAGAGACATCGTCCTCGTTGGTGGCGGACACAGCCACGTCGGCGTGCTCAAGCACTTCGGCATGCGCCCGCTGCCTGGCGTACGGCTGACGGTGATCTGCACGGACACCCACACACCCTATTCGGGGATGCTGCCCGGCTATATCGCCGGCCACTACAGCTATGACGACGTGCATATCGACCTGCCGCGTCTGGCCGCCTTCGCCGGTGCCCGCTTCTATCGCGACGAGGTCGTCGGGATCGATCGGCAACAACGCCAGGTACGCTGCCGTCATCGCCCGCCGCTGACCTACGACCGCCTGTCGATCAACATTGGCTCCTCGCCAGCCGTCGACCGTGTTGCCGGTGCGGCCGAGCACGCGATCCCGGTGAAGCCGATCCGGCGCTTCAACGAGCGCTGGCTGGCCTTGCTCGAGCGGGTCCGTCAACACCCGGGGCCAATGACCATCGCCGTCGTCGGCGCAGGCGCGGGGGGTGTCGAGCTGACCCTGGCGATGCACTATCGCCTGCGCCGCGAGCTGCAGTGGCTGGGAAACGATCCCGACGCCCTCGCCTTCCATCTGTTCTCCGCCGAGCGCGAGATCCTGCCGACGCACAACGCCCACGTCCGCCGCAGTTTCGAGCGCGTCCTGGCCGCGCGTGGGGTGGTCGTGCATTGCTCTGCCGAGGTCAGCTCGGTTTCCCGCGGACAGTTGAGAACGCGCAGCGGCGCGACGCTGGCTGCCGACGAGATGATCTGGGTGACGCAGGCCGGCGGCGCTGCCTGGTTGCGCGACACCGGACTGGCGCTCGATGGCAGCGGCTTCATCGAGGTCGGCGACACCCTGCAGACGGTCAGCGATCCGCTGATTTTTGCGGCTGGCGATTGCGCGACGATGATCGGCATGCCGCTCGAAAAGGCCGGTGTCTTCGCGGTTCGTCAGGGCCGGCCGCTGGCCGATAACTTGCGCCGCTCGGTGAGCGACCTGCCGCTGCGCGTCTACCGGCCGCAAAGGCGCTGGTTGGCGCTGGTCAGTACCGGCGATCGCTATGCCGTGGCCTCGCGCGGCGCGCTCCATGCCGAGGGCCGCTGGGTGTGGCGCTGGAAGGACTGGATCGACCGCCGCTTCATGGCCCGGTTTCGCGATCAATGAGTACGCATTCAAGGGGCCGGCCGCGGCTTTATGCGGCCGGCCCCTTGAAACGTGTGCTTGGGCCACTCTTATTCATAGTGCGTCCACATCCTGAGCACGCGAACAACACGCTCTTTGACGAAGACCTCATAGACCAGGCGATGCTGGATATTGATGCGCCGAGAATAGGCACCCGCAAGATCACCAACCAGCTTCTCGTACGACGGCGGATTCTGGAATGGATCGTTGGCAAGTACTGCAAGCAGCTCTTGGGCTTTTGACTTCAGGCCTGCTGCGTCCAGCTTCTTCGCATCTTTCTCTGCATACCTGGAAAAAACCACCTGCCAGCTCACCAGTCGAGCCTCTTGGCGTTTTCGCCAAGAGGCTCGGCCATGCCTTCCTTGATGGACTCGCGCATGCCCGGAACCGAGAGCAGATACAGGGTTTCCTGGATGGCCTGCCAATCCTCTGCCGAGAGGAGAACTGCACTGCTGCGCTTGCCAGCGATGTGGATCGGCTGATGGGACTCTGCCGCCTGATCAATGAGGCGGTACAGATTGGCTCGCGCTTCGCTGGCGGTGAGTGTGGTCATGGTTGATCTCCAATGAGAAAGCTATGGTACGTATTTACGTACGCCACGTCAATCGCCACTTGGAGCGGCCCAACGTGAAAGCTCAGGCGACGGACGCGGCTTCATGCGGCCGGTCGCCTGGCGAGCAGGCATGGATGCATGATTGCCAGAGATGGTTACCGAGAACCCCGAGTAGCCAAGAACTCCCCGTTTCCGAGAGGCACAGTACATGTGCTGAAGTCGGGATCTGCGGCAACCAATGCCACAAAAGGTGCCAGCTCGGCGGAATGGGACGTGGCATTATCAACGACCAGAAGCCCGCCTTGACGAAGAACTCGCTTGATGTCGGGCCACCACCCTGGATACTCAGAGCGCTCCGAATCAAGAAAGACAACATCGAAGCTTGATTCGGGACTACTCCTGAGCAGGGCCCCCGCATCACCGTTCACCTGGGTAACGAACGAGGCGAGACCTGATCGCTCGAAGTTCTTTGCCGCAAGAGCAAGTTTGAACTCGGATAGTTCAACGGTGGTCACGCGCCCGCTGACTGACTCTGCTGCCAAAGCAAGCCAGAGAGTCGAGTAGCCATTAGACGTTCCAATTTCCAGCACGCGTTGAGCATTCATAGCCCGGACAAGCACCGAAAGAAATTCTCCGGTGTCTCGGGTGATGTTCAGCATGCGCCGAGGCCGATCGGCTATGGTGCCATCGTTGCTCAAGCCAAACTGTTCTAGTTCGAATAACAGTTCTTGTAGTGATTCGGTCACGCTGTTCTCCTGACCACGTTAGCAGTCGACGCCAAGCGTGACTCTACTGCGCTTCCTGCGGCCACGCCGCAGGAAGCGCGCGGGATCGACCGCGCTGACCAGATCGTCGGCAACGGGCAGCGGCGTGCCGGTGATCAGACAGGCGAGCAGTTCGCCGGCGAACGCTGACCAGACGATGCCGCGGGCGCCAAAACCGTTGATCAGATAGAGTCCCGGCAGGCGAGGAATTTCGCTCAGTAGCTGCGACGGGCGATTCGGGTCAACCGCCGCGGCGTCGGCGACCTGGCCGATCATTGGCAGGCGATCCGCTGCCAGCGGGCGGAAGCCGACACGACCGACCAGGTCTTCCGGATGGATTCCTTGGCCGTAACCGGGCAGGATGAAATCGAGCTTGGCCAGGTTTTCGGCATGGTCGGTGTCGCGCAGCAGGGCATCGAAGTCATCAATCGAGAACGTGGCGCCTGCACAGCGCAGGCCATCGATTGCCGGCGTCACGTAGCCGAGGCGGCAAACGACTATTCCCGGTGGCGAACCTGCCTCGGCTTTCAGATGAGAAACCTGGCCGCGCGCGGCGCGCAGGGGAAGATGCGCGGCGACGTCGAAGCGCCTGGCATCGGTCGCGTTGGCCAGAATCAGGACCGGCGCTTCCGCGATGACCGCTCCGCTGTCGTCGAGCGCGCGCCACAGCTCCGCATGGCGGTCGATGCGCGCCACCTCGCAGCCGTAGTACGGACGGATCAATGCGCCGTATCGCGCCAGGTTGGCCCGACACAGCGAAGCCGGATCGACCCAGCCACCGCTAGGGAACCACCAGCCGCCGGTGGCGACCGGCCAGCCGGCGAGTGCGCTGGCCTCGTCTCGATCGACGAAACGGAGATAATCGGCAGCCGGTTGGTAAAGCTCGACTACCCGCTGCTGGGTCGCGGCGTGTGTTTCGTCGCGGGCTAGGTGGAGGACGCCGGTCCGGCCCCAGCGCAGCGGCAGACCGGCAGCCGTGAGAGCCGCGAAATGCTCGCCGGCATGATCGAAGCCGGCACGCGTCAGTCGCGCCAGGCGGTTGTCGTCGAGCGAGGGCAGCGGGCGCAATACACCGGCCAGATTGCCTGAGGCGCCCTGGCCGGGCGCGTCGGCGCGGTCGATGAGGGCTATCGTCCAGCCACGCGCAGCCAGCCGTTCGGCAGCGCTGCTGCCAGCCAGGCCGGCACCGATGACGATGGCCTGGGTCATCAACCGGGCGGGGGGTGGCAGGTTCGGCAGAGTGACCAGGAGAGGCCGCTTACTCGGGCCGCATCTGCGGGAAGAGGATCACGTCGCGGATGTTCGCCGAGTCGGTGAGCAGCATCACCAACCGGTCGATGCCGATGCCGCAGCCACCGGTCGGCGGCAGTCCGTATTCGAGGGCGCGGACGTAGTCGGCATCGTAGTACATGGCTTCCTCGTCGCCGGCTTCCTTGGCTTTCGCCTGTTCGAGGAAGCGCGCCGCCTGGTCTTCGGGGTCATTCAACTCGGAGAAGCCGTTGGCGATCTCGCGGCCGGCAATGAACAGTTCGAAGCGTTCGGCGATCTCCGGATTATGGTCGCTGCGACGCGCCAGCGGGCTGACCTCGGCCGGGTAGTCGATGATGAAGGTCGGCTGCCACAGATCGGCCTCGGCCATCTCCTCGAAAAGCTTCAACTGCAGCGTGCCGAGGCCAGCTTCCGGCCCAACTTCGACCTTCAGCGCGGCGAGCTTTTCACGCAGCCAGGCGGCGTCGCCGAGTTGCGCGAGACTGATGCCGGGATGCGACTGGCGAATCGCTTCGCTGATCGTCAGGCGGGCGAAGGGCCTGGAGAAGTCGAGCGAGCGACCCTGGTAGACGAACAGCTCGCTACCCAGCGCCTCGCGCGCACTGTGGCGCAGCAGTCCTTCGGTGAAATCCATCAGTTGGCGGTATTCCGAGTACGCCTCGTAGAACTCCATCATGGTGAATTCCGGGTTGTGGCGCGGGCTCAGTCCCTCATTGCGGAAGTTGCGGTTGACCTCGAAGACCTTCTCGAAGCCGCCGACAACCAGCCGTTTGAGGTACAACTCGGGAGCAATGCGCAGGAAGAGTTCCATGTCCAGCGCGTTGTGATGCGTCTGGAAAGGCTTCGCCGTCGCGCCGCCGGGAATCGGGTGCATCATCGGTGTCTCGACTTCGAGAAAGCCGTGCTGGACCATGAAGTTGCGAATCGACTGCACGATCCGGCTGCGGACGACGAAGGTCTGCCGTGACGGCTCGCTGGTGATCAGGTCGACGTAGCGCATGCGGCACTTCTGCTCCTGGTCGGTCAGGCCGTGGAATTTTTCCGGCAACGGCCGCAGCGACTTGGTGAGCAAGCGAATCTCCGAGCACTCGACGGTTAGTTCGCCGGTGCGCGTGCGAAACAGCCTGCCGACGACGCCGACGATGTCGCCCATGTCCCAACGCTTGAAAGCGGTGTAGTCTTCCTCGCCGATGAGATCGCGGCTGACATAGGCCTGGATGCGGCCGGAGAGGTCCTGCAGGGTGATGAACGAGGCCTTGCCCATCACGCGTTTGAGCATAATGCGGCCGGCGACCTTGACCTCAACCGGCGCCGCATCCAGCTCCTCGCGCGTCTTCACCTCGTACAACTCGCTGATCTTGCCGGCGGTGTTCTCGCGCGCGAAATCGTTGGGGTAGGCCTTGCCGGTCAGTCGCCATTCGGCGAGCTTGGCGCGACGATCGGCGATGATGTGGTTTTCGTCGTGCTGCGGCGAGTGGTCGGGCTGGGTTTCGTCTCGGGACATGATGAGTGGATTTCCGGCGATCAGTTCTGCTGCGGGTTGGTCATGGGGAGCGGGCAAGAGTGGTGGCCAATGCGCTGGCAAGCGCACGGGCGCGGTTCACACGCCCTGCTTCAGGCTGGCTTCGATGAACTGGTCGAGGTCGCCGTCGAGTACGCCCTGGGTATTGCCGACTTCGACGTTGGTGCGCAAATCCTTGATTCGCGACTGGTCGAGCACGTAGGAACGAATCTGGTGACCCCAGCCGATGTCGGACTTCGCGTCTTCGAGCTTCTGCTGCTCGGTCTGGCGCTTGCGCATCTCGGCGTCAAAGATGCGCGACTTGAGCATGGCCATCGCTTCGGCACGGTTGCGGTGCTGCGAGCGGTCGTTCTGGCACTGGACGACGATATTGGTCGGCAAATGGGTGATGCGCACCGCCGAGTCGGTCTTGTTGATGTGCTGGCCGCCGGCGCCGGAAGCTCGATAGGTGTCTATGCGCAGGTCGGCAGGGTTGATGTCTACCTCGAACGAGTCGTCGATTTCGGGGTAGGCGGAGACCGAGCAGAAACTGGTATGGCGACGGGCGTTAGAGTCGAAAGGCGACTTGCGCACCAGGCGATGAATGCCGGTTTCCGAACGAAGCATGCCGTAGGCGTACTCGCCCGAGATCTTGATGCTCGCCGTCTTGAGACCGGCGACTTCGCCTTCGGATTCCTCAAGCACTTCGACAGCGTAGCCCTTGCGCTCGGCGTAGCGCACGTACATGCGCAGGAGCATCGCCGCCCAATCCTGTGCCTCGGTGCCGCCAGCGCCGGCCTGGATGTCGACGAAGCAGTTCAGCGGGTCGGCCGGGTTGTTGAACATGCGGCGGAACTCGAGGCCGGACACTTCCTTCTCGATGCCATCGATGTCGGCGAGGACCGCTTCCAGCGTGTCGTCGTCATTTTCTTCGCGCGCCATGGAGAACAGTTCGCTGGCGTCGCGCAAGCCGTCGCCGACACGGTTCAGCGTCAGCACGACGTTTTCCAGCGATCTCTTTTCGCGGCCCAGTTCCTGCGCGCGCTCGGCATTGTCCCAGACCTTCGGGTCCTCGAACTCGCGCTCGACGGTCTTTAACTGATCAGCTTTCTGATCGTAGTCAAAGATACCTCCGTAGTTCAAAGGCCCGCTCTGCGAGGTCGGCGAGCCGATTTTCGAGGGTGTTGAGTTGTTCGGCTTCCATGATCTCTCTGATCGCTGAATGAATGAGCCGCCCATTATAGCGCCCGACGCTCCAGGCCGGGCGGGCGCAGCCTCGCGAAGGGGCAATGCTAAGGATGACCGCCGACGCGTCCCTTGAGCATGTCGATGATCATCGCTGCCGCCTGTTCGATCGAGCGGTGGGTGACGTCGATGATCGGCCAGGCACGCCGGATGAACAGGCGGCGCGCTTCCAGCACTTCCTTGCGCAACGCTGCGACGTCGGTGTAGTCGGTACTCGCGTCCTGGTTCAGCGCCTGCAGACGGGCGGTGCGAACCATGGCCAGCCGCGCGGGATCGACGATCAACCCGACGATGAGCGGCCCGCGCACGCTCATCAGCCCGGCGGGGAGCGGTGCGCCGGGCACCAGCGGAACGTTGGCGGCCTTGATGCCGCGCGAAGCCAGATACATGCAGGTTGGCGTCTTGGTCGCTCGCGACACGCCGACGACGATGACGTCGGCGCCGGCGAGATCATCGCCGGCGACGCCGTCGTCGTGGGCCAGCGCGTACTTCATGGCCTCGACACGGCGGTAGTAGTCCTCGTCGAAAGCGTCGCCCGAACTGGTGTGGACCTGCACTGACGCGCTGAAGTGCTCGGTCAGGCGACTGATCAGCGGCTCGAGCGCGAATTGGCAAGGAACCCCCAGACGGTCACAGCCTTCTTCGAGCGCCTCGCGGATGTCGCTATCGCTGATGCTGTGCAGAACATAGCCTGGTGAGTTCGCCACCTCGCCGAGAATCTCGGGAACCTGGCTCAGGCGGCGGACCATCTTCCACAGCCGCCGCGCGACCTCGACGTCAGCGAGTTGGGCGACGGCGTTGCGCGCCAGCATCTCGACGAGTTCGCCCGAGGCATGCGAGACAAGGTGCAGGACAATCGTGGTGCTCATCTCCGGGCGGCCGCTCAGCGGTGGTAGCCGCCGTCGAGGCGCAGCACGGTGCCGTTGATCATGATGTTCTTCAGGACATGCAGAACCAGCATGGCGAACTCGGCGGCATCGCCGAAGCGGTGCGGAAAAGGGATCTGGTGCGCCAGCCGGGAATCGAGGTTCTTCTCCATGTTGAACAGCGTCTGCGTGCCGAACAGCCCCGGTGCGATGCCGACGACGCGGATCCCCAGGGGGCCGAGTTCGCGCGCCGCAGGCAGAATCATGCTGACTACCCCGCCTTTCGAGGCGGCATAGGCTGCCTCGCCGCTCTGGCCCTCGTACGCCGCGACCGACGCCGTCGACAGGATCACACCGCGCTCGCCGTTGGCCAGCGGCGGCAAACGCGCCATGTCGGCAGCGGCGAGGCGCATCATGTTGAAAGTCGAGATCAGGTTCACTTCGACGAGCTGCCGGAAGTCGTCAAGCGGCATCGGACCGTCGACACCGACAATCGGCTCGGAGTGGCCGCGACCGACGCAGTGCACCAGCACGCGGGCCGCGCCGTTGGCGTCGCGCGCCATGGCCAGCGCATTTTCCGCGGAAAGCGAATCGGCCACGTCACAAGGGATCGCCAGCCCGCCGATCTCCTCGGCGACCTTATGCACGCCCTCTGCGTCGATGTCGATCAGCGCCACCTTGGCCCCCGCCTCGGCAAGATAACGCGCCGTCTCGGCACCCAGGCCCGACGCTGCTCCGGTAACCACGGTCGGGCACGCCCAAAGATCCATCCCTCACCTCCCTGTTCAACCGGCGTCGACAGCCGGCCCTGATCGACATTATCGTCGCTCGTCTGCCGGCGCGCAAACGGCCCGTCGCATGGTCGCATGGTCGCATGGTCGCATGGTCGCATGGCCAGCGGTGGAGATTGACATTGGCGTCACGCGTCTGGACAATCGGCAGGGCTCGCTGACGGCGCCTCGGCAGGCAGCCAAGCTTTGTCCACTGAGATCACAGGCGATGAGTCGACTTCTCGCTTGGCGGAGAGAGAACACTGATGAAAGCAGAGAACGCACTCCCCGCTGCCGCCCAAAGAGTGGCCGACAGGCTCGTGAGCCTCGGCCACGCACGGCCGGTAATCATGCTCCCCGCGAGCGGCAAGACCTCCGCCGAAGCGGCTGCGGGCCTCGCCTGCAGCGTGGCCGAGATCGCCAAGTCGATCGTTTTCCGACGCCTCTCCGACGACGCTGCGGTGATGGTGATTGCCAGTGGCGCCAACCGTGTCGACGAGGGCAAAGTGGCGGCGCTCGTCGGGCCACTGGGCAAGGCCGACGCCAGATTCGTCAGGGAGCACACCGGCTACGCGATCGGCGGAGTTTGTCCGATCGGGCACCTGCGGGAAACGATCATTCTGGTCGACCAGGATTTGCTTCACTTGGCCAGCGTCTGGGCGGCCGCAGGCCATCCACACGCCGTTTTCAAGCTGTCGTCAGCGGAATTGTTGGCCATGACCGGAGCGCAGGCAGTCGACATCGCCGCGCGCGACGCGCCGGCATGACCCTGGCGACGGTTGGTCCTCGGGCCTGCGCCATGCCAAGCATCTCCCCAGCAGCCTTCATCGCTCGCTGGCAACACGCCGACGGCTCCGAGTTGGCCAACTACCAGCTTTTCGTCACCGATCTCTGCCAACTGCTGGGCGTGCCGGCGCCCGACCCGGCGCGCGAGGACACGCGGGATAACGCCTACGTCTTCGAGCGGCGCGTCACTTTTCACCACGGCGACGGCAGCACGTCGACGGGCCGCATCGACTGCTACAAGCGCAGCGCCTACGTGCTCGAAGCCAAGAAAATCAGGCTCCGCGCCACGACCAGGGGCTTCGACGACGCCATGCAGCGCGCGCGTGGCCAGGCCGAAGGCTACGCCCGCGCCCTGCCCCCCGATGAAGGCCGGCCGCCTTTCCTGCTGGTCATCGACGTCGGCCGGGTGATCGAGATCTACGCCGACTTCACGCGCTCCGGCGCCACCTACACGCCCTTCCCCGACCCGCGCTCGCATCGCATCAGGCTCGCCGATCTGGCTGATGCGGCGCTCCGCGTCCGCCTCAAGACGCTGTGGAGCGACCCGCTGGCGCTTGACCCGACGCGCGTCTCGGCCAGAGTGACGCGCGAGATTGCCGGCCACCTGGCGAAGATTGCCAAGACGCTCGAAGGCCCCGGCCACCACCCCGAACTTGTCGCCGGTTTTCTCACCCGCTGCCTGTTCTCGATGTTCGCCGAAGATGTCGGCCTGCTGCCGCAGCAGGACGGCAAGCGCGCCTTCACCGCCTTGCTCGAAACCCTGCAGAAGAACCCGCAGCAATTCGTCCCGCTGCTCACCGCGCTGTGGCGCGAGATGGACAGCGGCGGCTTTTCGCTCGTCCTGCGCGCCACGCTGCCGCGCTTCAACGGCAAGCTGTTCAAGCAGCCGGAGGTGATTGCGCTCGATCGCGACCAGATCGGCCTGCTGATCGAAGCCGCCTACGCCGACTGGACGGGTCGAACCCGCCATCTTCGGCACCCTGCTCGAACGCGCCCTGTCGACCAGCGAGCGGCACGCCCTCGGCGCCCACTACACGCCGCGCGCCTACGTCGAACGCCTCGTCCTGCCCACCGTCGTCGAGCCCTTGCGTAGCGAATGGCGCAACGTCCAGGCCGCCGCGCTGCTGCTGGCCAACGAAGGCCGACTCGACGCTGCGCGCGCCGAGGTCGACGCTTTCCACCACCGCCTGTGCCAGGTACGCGTCCTCGATCCCGCCTGCGGCTCGGCGAATTTTCTGTATGTCACGCTCGAACACATGAAGCGCCTCGAAGGCGAGGTGCTCGACCAACTGAACGCCTTAGGCGCTGGCCAACAGCGACTGGAGGCCGAAGGACTGACCGTCGACCCGCACCAGTTCGTCGGCCTCGAACTCAACCCGCGCGCCGCTGCCATCGCCGAGCTCGTGCTCTGGATCGGCTACCTGCAATGGCACTTCCGCACCCACGGCAGCGGCCTGCCGCCGCAGCCGATCCTCAAGGATTTCAGGAACATCGAATGCCGCGACGCGGTGCTGGCCTACGACGCGGTCGAAACCGTTCTCGACGAGCGCGGCCTGCCCGTCAGCCGCTGGGACGGTGTGACGACCAGGACGCATCCGGTGACCAGCGAACCCGTGCCCGACGAAAACGCCCGTAGGCCGCTGCAGCGCTATATCAACCCGCGCCGCGCCGAGTGGCCGCAGGCCGATTTCATCGTCGGCAATCCGCCGTTCATCGGCGCTGGCGGCATGCGCGCCGCACTCGGCGACGGCTATGTCGAAGCGCTGCGCAACGCGTGGAAGGATGTTCCCGAATCGGCCGACCTCGTGATGTTCTGGTGGCATCACGCCGCCCAACTCGTCGCGACTGGCAAGTCGCAGCGCTTCGGCCTGATCACGACCAACAGCCTCAAGCAGACCTTCAACCGCCGCGTCGTGCAGGGCGCACTCGACAAGGGTGTTTCTCTCGCCTTCGCCGTACCCGACCACCCCTGGGTCGACAGCGCTGACGGCGCCGCCGTGCGTATTGCGATGACCGTCGGCACAATGACCGGCGGAGATGGCCGCTTGCTGAGCGTGATCGACGAGCGCGAAGGCAAGGGCGAAGGGCTGGACGTGACGCTGCAGGAGCAGACGGGAACGCTGCACGCAGACTTGCGGATCGGCGCGAACGTGGCGGCAGCCAAGGCGCTGCAAGCGAACAGCGGTATCAGCTCGCCCGGTTTCAAACTGCACGGTGGCGGTTTTATCGTCACCCCCGAAGAGGCTGGACGCCTCGAAGCCGACGCCCCGATCAAGGTCTACCGCAACGGTCGCGACCTGACCGACAGGCCACGCGGCGCGCTCCTGATCGACCTCTTCGGTTTCACCGCCGACGAGGTGCGTGCCCGCTATCCTGCGACTTATCAATGGGTGCTCGAACGTGTAAAGCCAGAACGTGATCAGAACGCACGAGCCACCTACCGAGACAATTGGTGGATCTTTGGGCCGACCGACGCCGTGGCCATCTGCCCTGCCCGAACAGGTCGCCGCCGTCGCCCGTCTGCTCACCGCTTCGTCTACACCCCTTTCCGAAGCCGAGCTGGCGGCGCGCTTCACCGGCAAAGGGGCATGGAAGAAGCGCCTGCCGCAGATCATCGACACGCTCGAAGCGCTCGGCCGCCTCCGCCGTCAGGGAGCGCTGCTGACCGGCGCTGGCTAGGCGACCGCCAGCTCAGAAGCTGTGAAAATATTGCCGCAGCCTTGCAAGGCCCTCATTCCCGCGCATGCGGGAATCGATCTGGCTGAGCCACGAAGAAAATGCCTCTCGATTGGTCACGCTCCCATCAGGAGTTGGTTCCCTACTAACGCTCAAGCAAGACCGCCTGCAGGGAAACGCGCTTGTGTGCCGACACGACAGTCTGCGAGCCAACCTCCTTGAAGCCGAAACCTTCATGGAAACGCCGGGATGGCGCATTCGGTGGGTCGACGTCGTACTCGCAGGTAACGAGGCTCGCTCCGCTACTCTTTGCAAATGCAAAGAGATCTTCATATAAGAGCTTGCCGATGCCGCGGCCTTGCATGGAAGCGGCTACCACGACCCGATCGACATACAAAACCTGGCGTATCGCGCCACGAACCAACGATAGTTCGGGCTGTCGTAAGCCCCTCCCTCGCGCAATGCCATGAGGAAAGCGGTGACTCGACCGTCCAGCTCGAGTACGCGGTGGTAGGCCGCTTCGTCGTGCAGTAACGCCAGGCGCTCTGCACTGAGTGGACTGAGGAAGCGCGCTGACTCTTCGTTCAGCGCGAGGATCTGCGAGAAATCCATCGGTTGCGTGTCGCGGATTTTCATAAAGCCTGATTCCAGTTCAGCAGCGAGCAACGCGAGTTCGCTGCACTGCCAAGTCGGTGCCTGGTGGCCGACCCTCAGGGGCTGTGAAAATATTGCGGCAGCCCTGCGAGACAGTCATTCCTGCGCATGCGGGAATCCAGGATCTACAACTTGTTTCCTTTAAAACCATATGATTGCTCTACCAGATTCCCGCCTTCGCGAGAATGACGAGACACGGAACCGCGTGTTGACAAGATCATCAAGGCAGCGTCAGTGAGCGGCGCCTGATGCGAACGTATCGTACCGTCGGCGATCGCTGCCGCTGCGCTGATCGCCGTTGACCGAATCCGGAGGGAGGCCGCGTTGCCGGGCATTCAATCGGCGGCACTCACCGTCCCGGCGGTCGGCCAAGTGGGCGTACCGGCATCGACACCCGAACCCGCTACAGTCGTCGAGGGGCAGCGGTGGCGCCGCCCGAGCCAGGAAGCGCTTGCCTTCAAGACGCCTGACCCCGGGGCAGGCGTCGTCGTGGGGTTTTATCACTACGCAGCGATAGGGCCGCGGCGTCGGGTTCCCGGATGCCTCACGCTGGCCGTCGACGCGCATCCGCGTCCACCAGAGCCAGCCGACCAAGCCAACCAGAACATAAATCACAAAGAGCCAGATTGACATCGCGTCGTCCTCCTTGAGATTGCTGTGGCGTGTTGCCGGACTTTGTCTGACCAGAGTCCTGCTGCGGAGTTCACTGGCACGAAAAGTCGTCGGTACTGTCGGTAGCCATACGCTGGCCAACGCCTGTGCCACGACCAGATACGGTGGTGCCGTCACCGCCTGCGGCCTCGCCCGCGGAATGGATTTTCCGGCGACGGTCGCCCCCCCTCATCCTGCGCGGAGTGACCCTCTAGGGCATCGACAGCGTGATGGCCCCGCTGCCGGTACGTAGCCAAGCCTGGGAACATCTGGCGCGCGATCTCGAGGTCGGCAAGCGGGACTCGATCACACGTGAAATCAGCCTTGGCATCGATCAGACACTCCGGCGAATCGTGAACACCGCTGCATCGTTGCCGTGGTCGAGCAGGAGTCGGCGAACGCGTTGCTGCCACAAGTCGCCGAATCGCCGCAGTTCGTCGGCATCAGCCAGTCCGGACACGCAGCGCTGCATGAGTGGGCCGATTGCCGGGTCGGCGGGCACCCGCGCCGGGTGCGCCGCGGCATCGACCTGGCCGTGGCCGTCGAGCCTCGTATAGCGTATTTCGAACGGGATGTCCGCACCAAATGACAGCAACGCGCGACGTTCGAAGCGTCCGCCCAGCCCCTTGAATCCGCCCTCGCCGGCGGCCCCGGTGAGCAAGGAGACGACATTGGCGATCACCCCCGTGACGCCATCCGCAGCGGCTGCGGCAAACTCGACGTGCAGCCCGCCACGCTCGGGTAGCTCCTCGCTGTACAGGGCCCGCAGGGCTTGTCGGGTCAGCCAGAAGGCCGAGGCGACCGTCGGGCACGAATGCCCGGCGAGTTTGACTGCGTCGAGGTAGCTGTACTCGACGATGCCGCCGTCGGCGGCGCCGAGAAAGTCGGCCAGCGGGTCGCGCAGGCAGATGCGCGGAATGTCATCGAAAAATTCAGGGGTTTTCATGGCACCATGGCTCGTGCAGCGTTGGGTCAGGATCCGGGTCGCAAGTCTGCCCGGAATGGTCGAGGAACGCTGCCGGCAGGACGGACTCGGCGGTGGCGAACAATTCGCGCTCCTCGAAGCGGATATGAGCGTTGAGCGCAGCGCCGAAGGGTTTCAGGCGGCTGCGGTCACCGGCGGCAATCTTGGCGGCCAGATCCCGTAGCTCGCGATGCTCGGCAAGCGTTCGGCGCACCTGCTCCACTTCGCCGGCTGCGGCAAGCCGTGGCAACAAGGATGCTTCCTCGATCCGGAAATGGGGCTCGAGTTCGCTGCGGAAGATGGCCGGCACCGAGTCCATCAAGTGGGCCACCGCGGCTGTGTCGTGAGCCTTGGCGATGCGCTGGGTCAGCACGAGTGCGCCATGATGTTCTCTCGATAGCTCGATCAACGCGGCGCGACGCTTCATCCCGGGAACCTCGGCTGGCAACGGAAAGTCCCGTTCATGCGGAATGGTACACCAGGCTCGCATGGCCGGGGCAGCCGATCAGTTGCCTGCTTCGTCCAGGCACGGAATAGTGGACCGCGAACGACCAGCCAAGCGCTGATCTGCTGACCCAGCGCCTGGAGGAATGAGAAGACAGCGCGGACGCTGCGCAGCCTGCTTGACGAGTGAGCCGGTCACAGGTCAGGCTAGTTGCCTGTGGCAAATAGTCGCTCCTTGCCGGTGGTCCGCAGCGCACTCGGCGCGCCGCCCTCGTAGCGCTGCCAGACGCGCCGGAAGTCCCGAGCCGAGGCAAAACCGGCCAGTTCGGCGACATGCTCGACCGAGAGCTGCCGGTCGACGAGAAGTTCGCGCGCCCGCGCGACGCGCAGCCGCTGCTGATAGCCGACCACGCTGATCCCTGCGTGCTCGGCAAACAAGCGCGTCAGATGGCGCGCGCTGACATGGGCGCACCCGGCAAGTTCTTCGAGCGACCATGAGCGAGCCGGGTCCTGCGCGATGGCGTCCTGCGCGCGGTGCACGGCCGGGTGCAGGTGGTTGCGGTGCGCGAGCCAGGGCGAGATCTGCGGATCGTTGCCGCCACGGCGCTGATAGACGACCTGCCGACGCGCGACGCGGCCGGCGAGCTCGGCACCTGCATGGCGCTCGATCAGATGGAGAGCGAGGTCGATGCCGGTGGTGATACCGGCGCTGGTGAGCACCGGTCCATCCTCGACGAAGACCCGGTTCTCCTCGACCTTCGCCGCCGGTGCGGCGGCCTGCAACGCCGCGATCAGGCTGTGATGCGTGGTGCACCGCCGGCCGTCAAGCAACCCGGCAGCGGCCAGCAGCAGTGCTCCTGCCCTGACGACACCATTTGCGGACATTTCACGACCTCCTTTGTTTGACGTGCGGTCATCGTAAGGATTTGTCGCAGAACAAACCATGCCTCAACAGGCCAACAAGAGGACAAAACCGGCCATCTCCGATCAAAGAAGTGCTGTGCCCGCCGGCGGAACTCAACGCCGGCGCGAACCGCCGCCGAGGATCGAGCCGAGCACGCCGCGAATGATCTCGCGGCCCACTTGCGAGCCAATGGCGCGTGCGGCACTCTTGGCCGCCGTCTCGACGACCGAATCGCCGCCACGCGCCCGGCCCGTGCCGGAGCCGACGCCGAACAGATCGCCCAGACCAGCCAGCCAGCCGCCTCCACCAGTGGCTGGCGCCTGCCCACCGGCGGGAGCCGGGGCGCCGCCGTCCTGCGGGGCAACAGCAGCCGATCCCTTGAGCTTCTCGTAGGCCGACTCGCGATCGACCATGGCCTCGTAGTGCCCATAGATCGCCGAGCTTTTGATCACCACCTGGCGCTCTTCGGCGGTCTGCGAACCAATACGCGAGGCCGGCGGCAGAATGAAGGCGCGCTCGACGACGCTTGGCCGCCCCTGTTCGTCGAGGAAGGAAACCAGCGCCTCGCCGACGCCGAGTTCGCTGATCGCCGTCTCGGCATCGAACTTCGGATTGGCGCGCAAGGTCTGCGCGGCGGCTCTGACTGCCTTCTGGTCGCGCGGTGTGAACGCCCGCAGGGCATGCTGAACGCGGTTGCCGAGCTGACCGAGAACGGTGTCGGGAATGTCGAGCGGATTCTGGGTGACGAAGTAGACGCCGACCCCCTTCGAGCGAATCAGCCGCACGACCTGCTCTATCTTTTCGAGCAGTGCCGCTGGCGCCTCATTGAACAACAGATGCGCTTCGTCGAAGAAAAAAACCAGCTTCGGTTTGTCGAGATCGCCGACTTCCGGTAACTGTTCGAACAGCTCGGACATCAGCCAGAGGAGGAAAGTCGAGTAGACGCGAGGCGAGCCCATCAACTTGTCGGCAGCGAGGATATTGACCACCCCCCGGCCGTCATCGGTCTGCATCAGGTCGGCGATATCGAGCATCGGCTCACCGAAAAAATCCTCTGCACCCTGCTCGCCGAGCGTCAGCAAGCCGCGCTGGATAGCGCCGATCGACGCGGCAGAGACGTTGCCATACTCAGTCGTAAAGGTCTTCGCGTTCTCGCCGACGTACTGAATCATCGCCCGCAAATCCTTCAGATCGAGCAACAACAAGCCGCTCTCATCGGCAATCCTGAATACCAGTTGCAGGACACCGGCTTGCGTGTCGTTGAGATTCAGGAGTCGTGCCAGCAGGACCGGCCCCATATCCGATATCGTCGTCCGCACCGGATGCCCTTGCGCGCCGAAGACGTCCCAGAAAGTCACCGGACATTTCGCCGGCGCAAAATCCGTGACGCGCAGCGCCTGCAGGCGCGACTCCAGCCGAGGCGTCAGGCTGCCCACCGCCGCCAGACCCGAAAGATCGCCTTTCACGTCGGCCATGAACACCGGCACGCCGATGGCCGAGAAGCGCTCGGCGAGCACTTGCAGCGTGATCGTCTTGCCGGTGCCGGTCGCTCCGGTGATCAGTCCGTGCCGGTTGGCCAGCGCCGGCAACAAGGCCAGTTCGCGAGGTTCGCCATCTTCGTATCTGGCGATGACAAGGGGTTTGACCATGATCGACTCCGGAAAGTGGTGAGGGTGAGGAAGGAGGTTGCGGGAAGTGCTAAAATGCGCTGCTCGATTATCGACCATTTGCGGACGGATGGGTGCCCCTTGACCACAGCCGCACGCCACCAGCAATCACGAGAGGTCAGCATGGCAGGACACTCCAAGTGGGCCAACATCCAGCACCGCAAGGGCCGCCAGGATGAGAAGCGCAGCGCATCCTTCTCCAAGATCGCCAAGGAAATCACCGTCTCGGCCAAGATGGGTGGCGGCGATGCGGCTTTCAATCCGCGTCTTCGCCTCGCCGTCGACAAGGCCAAGGGCGTCAACATGCCCAGGGACAAGATCGATAACGCGATCAAGAAGGGAACTGGCGAGCTCGAAGGCGTCGATTATGTCGAAATCCGCTATGAAGGCTACGGCATAGGGGGGGCCGCGGTGATCGTCGATTGTCTGACCGACAACAAGACGCGTACCGTCGCCGACGTGCGCCATGCCTTCAACAAGTACGGCGGCAACCTCGGTACCGATGGCTGTGTCGCCTTTCAGTTCAAGCACTGCGGGCAGTTGCTGTTTGCTCCGGGCACCGACGAAGCGGCACTGATGGACGCCGCGATCGAAGCCGGCGCTGACGATGTACTGACCAACGATGACGGCTCGGTCGAAGTCATCACCTCGCCGAACGACACCATGGCGGTCAAGGAGGCACTCGAAGCCGCCGGCTTCAAGGTCGAGTTTGGCGGCGTCACAATGAAGGCCGAGAACGAAACCCAGCTCACCGGCGACGAAGCGGTGCGCATGCAGAAGCTGATCGACGCTCTCGAAGGCCTTGATGACGTACAGGAGGTGTACACCAGCGTCGTCATCGACGAGTGATGCCGCAGTGGGCAAGCGAAGATGAACGGCCAGGCATCAGGCGTGCGGCACGAAATGAGCGTGGGCGCAGGCTGAAGGTATCCTGATGCAACTCGGCAGGCATGAAAACAACCTCGATCTGATCCGCTTCGTCGCCGCGACGCTGGTCCTGTTCAGCCATGCGTACCCCTTGTCCGGGCTGAACCCGGAACCCATCGTCGCGCTGACCGGATACGAAAGCGGAGGTGCCTTAGGCGTGGCCACGTTCTTCGTGATCTCCGGCTACCTGGTCGCTGCGTCCTATCTGCGCGCCAATGATCCGTGGAAGTACGCGAGGAACCGTCTTCTGCGCATTTGTCCGGGTCTCTTTGCTGTGGTGGCAATGGCGGTATTCTTCCTCGGGCCAGTGGTCAGCACCTTGCCCCCCGCAGCTTACTTCTCGAATGCCACCACGTGGCGTTACCTGGCCAACGCAGTGATGGCGATCAATCATGACCTGCCCGGCGTTTTCCGAGGGAATCCCTTTCCGGGAGCGGTCAATGGCTCGCTCTGGACATTGCCCTACGAGATGGCGATGTATGTCTGGCTTGGCCTGCTTGGCGTCTTTGGTCTCCTGCGGTGCCGCACGCTGGTGGCAGCAGGGGTGCTGCTCGGTCTGGCCCTGGCCGTGGCCATCCACTACGAATGGCTTCTGCTGCCGCGGATACTTGGCCTCGCAGATGCGAACCAGTTCTTCAAGCTGGGCTATTTCTTCTTTTCCGGGACCGCCCTCTATCTCGCAAGTGAGCGCATCCGATACGACTGGCGTATCGCAGGGCTGCTGGCGGGATTGCTCGCGCTGACTTGCGGCAGGCAGATCGGCTGGGTCGTGTATTTGCTGGTCTGGCCCTACCTGGTGCTCTTCCTGGCCCAGATCCCGTCACGGCATTCAAGGAATTTCGGGAAACACGGCGACTTTTCGTATGGCATGTATATCTACGCCTTCCCCGTTCAACAACTGCTCATCTGGGCTTACCCATGGAGCAATGTCTATCTTTACGCGTTGGCCGCTTTCGCGGTCACTTTGCCACTCGCAGTCGTGTCGTGGTACATGATCGAGGAGCCGGCGCTGCGCCTGAAGCGAAAGCCGCGTCTTGCCGATCTGGCCACAGTGGTTTAGGACGGCAATCGACGGGGGCCCTGCTCAATAGCCCCAATAGCCACCTGGCGCCGGCGCGTAGACCGGTTGCGGCGTCACGACATAGGCCGGCCGGGACGGGACCACGTAGACCGTCCGGGGAGGAGGCTCATAGACTACCTGCGGCTGCGCCACATAAACCGGCGGCGGCGAGTAGTAGTTGGAGGCGGCCACACCGACGGCAATGCCGGTAAGCGCCAGAGCCGCTGCCGGACCAACCCAACCGTAGCCACGGTAAGAACCGCCGCCGTAATAGCCGCCGTGATTATGATGCCGCTGCTGCGCCGCCGGTGCGTAATAGCCGCCACGGTAGCCGCCGCCTTCATACCCGCCGCGATCGGCGAGAGCTGGCTGAGAAAAGCCCAGCCCAAGGCTGAGCACGAGGCAGAGAGAGGTGATTGTCGTTTTCATGAACCAAGTAACGCCGCACGACGCTTTGCGATGACAAGCCAAGCGAACCCGGCCCAAGCCGCAGGATCGTAGCCAAAGCTCTTCCTGACCACAGCACGCTATCGCCATCGTGGCGGCCGCAATCGAGAACTTTTTCTCCAACGATCAGCCTCAGGAAGTGGTCGGACCGTTTGTAATGGCCAGCATCCACGATCATGCGCGCCGGGCCTGTCCTCGGCAGCCGATCAGCCACAGCCCCGACCGGCCCAGACAACCTAGCGTTCAGGAGGCGCAATATGCGCGATGAGAAGGTGCCAGAGCCACGCCAACAGGCCTTGGTTTGTTCAAGCGAAACGACCGATCGCCGTTCCTGGCCGGGCCGGCGTGGGGAAGGTGATCGGCGCCGCGGGGCTGATCGCCGCCAGCCCCGGGATGATGACTTGTGGTTCGCAGAGCTTGAAATGCGCGTGACCACAGCCACTCGTCAAAGCGCTGGCGCCATCGAGGGCGACGGTTCGGGCTGGGATAAATTGATCGTTCCTTGCAAGTGAAGCCAACATTCGGGATCACGCGCAGTCGGCCATACGTGAACCGTGATCCCACCTGGCGCCCCTGCTGCGTCGCTTGAACTCAGCTTAACTCGTGGCGGCGGAGTTCGACCTGGGCGATGTAGCGCTGAATCCGCCTCTCGTCGACACGAGCGAGGTCGACGAACTGTAATCCGATCCGCCACTGCGTCATGCCGGCACGTCGTTCGAGCACCGTGACGTGACGCACGACCGCCTGGACGAACACATCGTGCGCCTCCGCCGGCAGCGCAAAGCGGCAGTTGGGCAAGGAGATGGCCGGCTCAAGGCCGTTGTCGCCACCGGCGCTGAGTCCGATGGAGGCGACCGACAGGTCATATGCCGGTAGGGTCATCAACTGGCCGTCCGGCAACCGTGCGCGAAACTGCAGGGGCTGAGCAAGCGGGGTCTCGATACGAAAGAATTCGCGCCGCTGCAAGCGAACGATGAACTTTGGCAAGGGCACGGCGAAGGCTCGCGCACCCTGGAAGGTGATTTCGCGGGCCTGCCCGGTGGTGAACTGGACATGAATGCCGCCCGGACGGGCAAGAAACACGTTGCGCTGGCTCTCGGGAAAACGACGGTTGATCTCGGGACTGCCACTGCAGTCGATGATCAGGCAGCCGTTTGCTGGCTGAACGGCGAGCAGAATGGTCAGGAAGTGTTCGCTGCCACCGGCAAACTGCACCGAGAACGACTCCTTGTGTTCGGCATAGCCGGCCAGCGTGAACGGGATTGCCGTCCTCCCGGTCACATAAAAGCGTTCCTCGATCTCGGCCTCGGAAAGCTGGGCTATCTGGCTCACTGGCCCTCCAAAGGAAATTCAACGGTGCTCATGAAAAAAATGAAGTCACGAAAGTATCCGGGTATCTGCCGGGCAGCGTCAATCGCCAATTGGTACCCAACACGGGCAGCAAGCGGTCAAGGTCGCGACCGCCAGCGTGCCCGTGTCTCAAGGCAAATGCCACTACGCATCTGACAGCCACTCCCACGGTACGAAGTCTGCGCTGGCAGCCAAGCTTTATACCCCGTTGACGTGTGCCAGCGCACATATTTTGCACGAATTCCCGCTTATGCTGACCGCTGCAATTCATTGCGTCGACTTGTCCGGACTGTTCCCCTCGTGGGCAAACAAGCATCGCTGAATTTGCGCTCTAACGGAGGTTGGCCATGCCGACAGAAATTTGTGACCGCGCCATCGTTGCCCCCGCGGCCAGTGGTGCCGATGCTGCCGAGAACATCAGTGAAGTGCGCAGCCAGGAATCCTTGCTCAAGACCGGAGCCCTGCAGAACGCAATTTTCAACAGTGCCAATTTCTCGAGTATCGCCACCGACGCCAACGGCGTCATCCAGATCTTCAACGTCGGTGCCGAGCGCATGCTGGGCTACGCCGCCGCCGAGGTAATGAACAAGATCACACCGGCCGACATTTCCGATCCGCATGAACTGGTCGCGCGCGCGAGTGCGCTCAGCATCGAACTCGAAACGCCGATTGCGCCGGGCTTCGAGGCCCTGGTCTTCAAGGCCTCGCGCGGCATCGAGGACATCTACGAACTGACCTACATTCGCAAGGACGGCAGCCGTTTCCCGGCGGTCGTTTCGGTCACCGCACTGCGCGATGCTCAAGGCAGCATCATCGGCTACCTGCTGATCGGCACTGACAACACCGCTCGCAAGCAAGCAGAAGAAGCGCTACTCAAGGCCGGGGCCCTGCAAAACGCGATTTTCAACAGCGCCAATTTCTCGAGTATCGCCACCGACGCGACGGGCGTCATTCAGATCTTCAACGTCGGCGCCGAGCGCATGCTGGGCTACGCCGCCACAGACGTGATCAACAAGATCACGCCGGCCGACATCTCGGATCCGCAGGAGCTGATCGCGCGTGCGCACGCCCTCAGTGCCGAACTCGAAACGCCGATTGCGCCGGGCTTCGAGGCCCTGGTCTTCAAGGCCTCGCGCGGCATCGAGGACATCTACGAACTGACCTACATCCGCAAGGATGGCAGCCGTTTCCCGGCGGTCGTTTCGGTCACCGCGCTGCGCGATGCTCCAGGTGGCATCATCGGCTACCTGCTCATCGGCACCGACAACACCGCTCGCCGGCAGAGCGAGGCCGAACAGAAGGAACTCGGCCAGCGCCTGCGCGACCACCAGTTCTACACGCGCTCGCTGTTTGAATCCAACATCGATGCGCTGATGACCACCGATCCGTCCGGAATCATCACTGACGTCAACAAGCAGATGGAGGCGCTCACCAGTTGCTCGCGTGACGAGCTGATCGGCGCGCCATTCAAGAATCACTTCACCGATCCGGAGCGCGCCGAAGCAAGTATCAAGCTGGTGCTGAGCAAGAAGAAGGTCACCAACTACGAACTCACCGCTCGCGCCAGGGACGGCAGGGAGACGCCGGTGTCCTACAACGCAACGACCTTCCACGATCGGGACAGGCGGCTGCAGGGCGTATTTGTCGCGGCGCGCGACATTACCGAGCGCAAGAAAGCAGAGTCGCAGATTCTCAATCTGGCCTTGTATGACTCATTGACGGGGCTGCCCAATCGCCGCCTGTTGAATGATCGCCTGGTACAAACCATGGCCGCCAGCAAGCGCAGTGGGCACTACGGCGCGCTGATGTTCATGGACCTCGATAACTTCAAACCGCTCAACGATACACAAGGGCATCACGTCGGCGATCTGCTGCTGATCGAGGTGGCGCAGCGCATCAGCCGTGGGGTACGGGCAGTGGACGTCGTCGCACGTTTCGGCGGCGACGAGTTCGTGGTGATTTTGAACGAACTCGACGAGGACAAGATCAAGGCCACCGCCCACGCCGCCCAGGTTGCTGAAAAGCTCCGCGCCCTGCTGGACAAGCCCTATGTGCTGAAATTCAAGCAAGAGGGCAAGACCGAAACAACGGTCGCGCATCACTGCAGTACAAGCATCGGCGTGATCGTCTTTCGCAACCACGAAGAAACACAAGACGACCTCCTGAAGTGGGCTGATACGGCGATGTATCAAGCCAAGGAGGCCGGGCGCAACCTGATTCGGTTTTATCAGGCAAAGACCTGAGACGCGGGTCAGCGCGGCATCGACCGGCCGGGGTGTTCATGACTACAGTTCGCTCTCGCCAAGCGCAAGCGCCGGCCGCTTGGGGAAGACCCGGTCTGTTCGAGCGAGCAGATGGGCCAGATTCATGGCCGGACGATGGCGCCGAGCGTCGCGCCGTTCGACCGCCAGTCGGCAGCGCGCTGCGCCCGGTGGGCCGCTGCGTTCAGTCCTGCCCGGCGAGCAGGAAGTCCTGGACGATGCGCACCTGCGGCTCTTCAAGGAACATCGGCGCGTGTCCCACTGCCGGGACTTCGACGAGCTTCGCCTTGGCTCCCCGACTGGTCATCTCGACGGCCGTATCGTGCGACAGGATGTCCGACTGGACCCCGCGGACGACCAGCGTCGGGCAGCGGATGGCGTCGTACATCGGCCAGAGACTGATTTCCTTCGCTTCGAGGAAGGCTTTCTGGTAAGGCAGGGCAATTGCTCGGTCGTAATTCATCTCGAAGCCGCCGTCCGCTTTCGCACGCGTGCCGACGACGGTCATGAAGCGCCACTGCGCGTCGGTGAGGGCGCCAAACGGGGCGCAAACGGTGCGCACATAGACTTCGGCCTCGGCCAGATCGGCAAAATCGGGAGCCTTGCCAAGGTACTCGCCGATCCGCTGCAGGGCGTCGATGCCAATCGTCGGCCCGACGTCGTTGAGCACCAGACGGCTGATTGGCGAACCCGGCAGGCTCGAAAGGAACATGCCGATCAGGCCACCCATCGACGTCCCCAGCCAGTGCACCGAGTCGACGCCCAGGCGGGCGATCAGCGTCATGATGTCGTTGGCGTAGGTCGGCAGCGCGTAGTCGTCGGCGAAGAACAGACGGTCGCTGCGCCCGCGGCCCACGATATCCGGGCAGATGACCCGGTAGTCGCTGGCCAGCGCGTTGGCCAGCACGTCGAAATCGCGCCCGTTTCGCGTCAGGCCGTGGACGCAGATCAGCACGCGTGGATTGGCGGCGTCGCCCCACTCGACGTAAGCCATGCGGTGCAAACCATGCGGGCCGAGACAACGCACCGAACTGGCGCGCGTCTCATGCAGGCGCCCGCCGGCAGATTGCCCGGAACGCGAGGTAACCAGCAGTTCTTCAAAATCCTTGAGAATCGTCATGATTGAGCCCCGATATCGTTCAGTGGATGGGCAAGAGTATCCCCGCATCGGACCAGCGAAGTCAATCGCCGCGGGCCAGCACCTTGCCACGCTTGCGTCCGGTGATCATCGCGAGAACCAGGTTCTCGCGATGCAGAAGGCTCTCCCAGAGAACGCCAAGCAGATGTCCGCCGACCAGCAGCAGTGTGCAGTCAGTGGCCACTTCGTGCGCCTCCCTGATGGCGTCTATCGTCGCGTCACTGGTCTCCAGCAGCCATCCAGCCAGCGGGCCCAGCCCCTTGTCGGCACCGTACAGTGCCAGGCCGGTGCCGATAGTCGCGGCCAGGCCGAACAGCAACAGGAGGATCATCGCGCCGCCAGCGGGGTTATGCCCCAAATAGCGGCGCGCGCGCAGCGCCAACACCTCGCGGGCATAAGCCAGCGTCGCCACGGGGCTATGGACAAAGTCGCTGAAACGCGCATGGCGTGGACCGACAAAGCCCCACAGCAGGCGGAACAGCAGTAGTCCGGCAATTGTGTAGCCGGCCCAGATGTGGGCCACCTGCAACCACTCGCCATCCAGGCGGCCCTGAAGGACGGCGAACAGTTCGCCCTCCGAGAAATAGGCCGCGCCGAAGCTGATGACCAGGCTCCAGTGGAACAGGCGGACCAGCGGGTCCCAGACAGTGATTTCAGTCGTATCGGTCGTGCTCATGGTATGGACAGGGCTGTGTCGCCTCCTCGCCGAGCGGCGTGAGGCGGGTGGATCGATCAGGTCAGGGTGCCTGATTACTTGCCTTCTTCAGAGACCAGAGCGCCGGTCTTGATTTCGTAATGCACTTCCCACTTCTTGCCGTCGGTGCCGCTGATTTTCACTTCCCAGGTCTTCTTGCCTTTCTTGGTGTCTTCATAGGCCTTGGTGACTTGCCCAGGGTGCGCCTTGGTCGCCATGTCGACGGCCTGTTCCTTGGTGATCTCGTGCGCCGGAGCCGCTGCCGGGGCTGCGGCCGATGCCGCCGATGCCGCCGATGCCGCCGGAATGGCGGCCTTGCTGTCGGCGGCGAAAGGGGTACTGGCAAAAGTGGTGGCCAGCGCCAGCAGGGCGACGGCGGATAATGCGGTACGCTTGTTCATTCGATCTCTCTTTCAATATTTCAGTCCGGGGTGTCGGACAGGGGGCCATTGGCTTCCGGCGGTGGCCGATGGCCCTAACCGTAAGCACAGGCGCCACTCTACGGCCGCAATCTTAAGGCAGGCTTATGACCGAACCTGTCCGGCGATTCGCATCAGCCCGGTTGCGCATCGGCGAGGCGTGCGCGCAGTTCGTCGAGTTCCTCGAGCAGATCGGCCATCAACGCGGCCAGTTCGGGAACGGCGTCGAAGTCACGCTCCAGTTGCCGCATTCGCCGCGCGCGCCGCAGGCTGGTGCTCGAAAAGCACCATACGCCGGCGACACTATCGGCGTGCGGAAACAAGCCCTCTTCTATGTGGCGCAGCAGCCACGCCGGGTCGACGGTACAGGCGGCAGCCACCTGCTCCAGCGTCAGCCAGGTGTCTTCCATCAGGCTGCCGATCAGGATCTCATCGTCATGCATGGTTTATCCCCTCTCCTGCTGGCGCGGGTCGAAGGCCAGCTCGCGCGCCATGGTTTCGTAGAGTGCGCGCGCCTTGACCGTATCGGCCGGCGGCAGCACCACCTGGATGTCGAGTAGCAGATCCCCCGGCGGGTCACCGGGAATACCCTTGCCGCGCACGCGTAATTGGCGACCGCTTTGCGCCCCTTCCGGAATGCGCACCTTGACGCTGCCTTGCGGCAGCTCTACCGCCACGACCGCACCCAGCGCCGCCTCCCAGGGAGTCACGGGGAGGGCGAGAGACAGGTCGCGCCCGTGCGCATGGAAACGCGGATGCGGCCTGAAACGCACCTCGAGCAGCAGGTCGCCAGCCGGCGCCCCGCCAACTCCCGGCGCTCCCTGACCCGCCAGGCGAATGATCTGCCCGGCGTACACGCCTTGCGGGATCTTGACGTTCAGCGTGCGGGTGGTCAGCGTGACATGGCCCTGAGCATCCGCGGTCGGCGCGCGCAGCGAGATCTGCCGCGTGGCACCGGTAAAGGCATCGTCGATGTCGAGCAGCACCTTGGCATGGTGATCGTCGCCGCGCGCCTGGAAGTGCGGCCGCTGGCCGGCGCCAAAGCCGCGCGCGCCACCCATGCGCCCGAACAGTTCGGCGAAGAAATCCGAAAAATCGGCGGCTTCTCCCGGTGGCACACCCTGACCCGAAAACTCGAAGCCTGCGTCCCAGTCGGGCGGCGGGCGGAAATCCTGACCGGGCTGATAACCGCGCCCCAACTGATCATAGGCGGCGCGTTTCTCGGTGTCCGAGAGGACGGCATTCGCCTCGTTGAGTTCCTTCATGCGCGCTTCGGCGTCGACTTCCTTCGAAACGTCCGGGTGATACTTGCGCGCCAGTTTGCGGAACGATTTCTTGATCTCATCCGCCGTGGCGTCACGAGGGACCCCCAGAATCTGGTAGTAGTCCTTGAATTCCATGCGCGATCCTCAATTTACAGGGCTAAGCAAAAGGGCCTACTACAATGATACCGATGAAGGCTCCGATCCAGCTATTGAAGTCTGCACGACAGGCCTCAATGATGTAGCAAGGCGCCACTCCCGGCGCCCCTCACCCATTGTATGGAGGATCGAACATGATGTACCGCTCCCTGTTTCCCCGCGACGTGTTGGCGGAGCTGGATCGGCTGCAGCGTGAGATGCAGCAGGGTTTCCATCTCTCGCCGAGCATTCGCGGTATCGCCCGCGGCGGCTTCCCGGCCATGAATGTCGGCGGCACGCCGCAGTCTGTTGACATCTATGCCTTCGCACCGGGAATCGACCCGACCACACTCGACGTGCAAATCGAGAAAGGCGTGCTCACGGTGGCCGGCGAGCGCAAACTGGACGAGCCCGGCAAGGAAGCCACCGTCCATATCGACGAGCGTTTCGCCGGCCGCTTCCGGCGGGTGGTGACCCTGCCCGACGACGTCGACGCCAGTGCCGTCGAAGCCAAGTACCGGGATGGCGTGCTGCGCATCAGCATTGCCCGCAAGCAGGCCGCGCAACCACGCCGCATCACCATCGGCTAAGGAGATCGAAAATGTCCGACAACAGCACTGTCAAGAAGCAAACCTCCCCGGACGAAGCCGCCCTGCTGCCGCCGGTGGACGTCATCGAGGATTCCTCGGGAATCACCCTCTATGCCGACCTGCCCGGGGTCCCGAAGGAGAAGCTCCGTCTGCACGTGGAGGCCGACACACTGACCATCGAAGGCGAGATCGACCTAGAGATGCCAGGCGGCATCGAGGCCAGCCACGCCGAAGTCAGTCTGCCGCGCTACCGGCGGGTATTCACGCTGTCCAAGGAACTCGACGCCAGCAAGGTCGGCGCCGAGTTCAAGAACGGCGTTCTCAAGCTGTCGATCCCCAAAGCCGAACATGCGCAGCCGCGCAAGATCGAGGTCAAGGTGTTGTGATCCGCACGGGCGGGGGGACGGCTCCCCGCCCCATTGCGCTGAGATCGAAGCGGCACGCAGCAGCAATTGGTGGCCAACGCACGGGTAGCAAACCCAGAGCCGAAGACACGGAGCTGGCTGGGTGCTAAACTCCCCGCCTGTCTCCTGCGGCCACTAGACGACCGCCGTAACTTCTTTGCTGCCATTGGAGGTCGCCATGAAACTGCACCCCTGGACTATCAAGACCCGCCTGATCATCCTGTCGGCGGTGGCCATGCTCGGGCTCACGGTGCTCGGCTTGGACTCGCTCAATGACCTGCGCAACACCATGCTGCAGGACCGGAAGGATAAGATACAGGTCCTCGTCGAGGTCGCCGGCGGCGTCATCTCCCACTTCCATGAGCTTGCCAGGAACGGCGCCCTGAGCGATGACGACGCAAGGAAGTACGCGGCCGAGACGCTTCGCCAAATGCGCTACAGCGGCGGTGAGTATTTCTTCGTCCTCGACACGCAACACCACTTTGTGATGCACCCGACGAAACCCGAGCTGGAAGGCAAGAACAGTGCAGAGATGCGCGATCCGAACGGCAAGCCGCTGGTCCAGGAGTTGGTGCGCACCGCGCTGGCCAGCGAGCGCGGTGGGACCGTTGACTACGTGTTCGCCAAACCGGGCAGCGACAAGCCGGTCGCCAAGATCAGCTATGCCGCCCAGTTCAAACCCTGGGGCTGGGTGTACGGCACCGGGATCTATCTCGATGACGTCGACCGTGCCTTCCGCAGTCAGGCAATCAACGCGCTGATCATTATCGCGCTGGTCCTCACGCTCCTTGCCGGGGTGGCGGTCTTGATCGGGCGCAGCGTACTACGCCAGCTTGGTGGCGAGCCAGCCGAAGCCTCGGCGGTCGCCCTGCGCATCGCCGCCGGAGACCTCAGTCAGGAAATGCACGCAGACCAGCTTGCCGGCGGCAGCCTGATGCAATCGATGGCCCGGATGCAGAGCCATCTTCGCCAACTGATCTCCGAAATCGACCGCATGGCGGGAACGCTGGCCAGCAGAGCGAGCCAGATATCGGTGGCCACAGACGAAATCGGCCGCGCCGCAGAGGAACAGGCCAACTCGACATCGGCAACCGCCGCTTCAATCGAGGAGTTGACGGTGAGCATCAACGAGGTGGCACAAAATGCACAGGCCACCGGGAAAAATTCGAACGCGACGGCAGACTGCGCCGAGCAGGGCCGGGCGCTGGTCAACGCCTCGACTAATGAAATCGAGAAAATACTGGCCATCGTCGCTCGATCGTCCACGCAGATCGGCCAGCTTGCCGGGCGCTCAAGGGACATCGGCGGCATCGCCGGGGTGATCCGGGAGATTGCTGAACAGACCAACCTGCTGGCCTTGAATGCGGCCATCGAAGCGGCGCGCGCCGGCGAGCAGGGGCGTGGTTTTGCCGTTGTCGCCGACGAAGTCCGTAAGCTCGCCGAACGGACCAGCAAGGCGACCAGCGAAATCAGCGCGATGGTCGTCAGTGTCCAGGCCGATACCGAACTGGCAGTCGAGGCGATGGCCGAGGCCGGCCCGCAGGCCGCACTAAGTCTAGACAAGGCGCGCGCAGCCGGGGCCATGCTCGAAACGATTCATCGCCAGGCACTGGAGTCGAGCGAACGAGTGCATGAAGTGGCGACGGCGACGCACGAACAAGCGGTGGTGGCCAACGACGTCGCACGCCATGTCCAGAACATCGCGTCGATGACCGAGGAGGCGAGCGCGACGATGCGCGGCAACGCCACCTCGGTCGTCGAGCTCAACGAACTCGCCAAAGAGTTGCGCGCAACGGTGGCCAATTTCCGCGTCGTCTGACGCCTCAGGCAGCGCATGAACCTGACGCATGCCGGCCGACGCCCCATCGGGCCTCTGCTGCTCGTCCTGCCCCTTCTCGTGCTGCTCACCGGCTGCGGCAAGATTCCGGCTCTGCCCGAAGCGCCACGGCCGGTACTGACACAGGTTCTTGGCGAAACCGCCGGCGACGAGATGCTCACCTATTCGGGAGAGGTTCGCTCGCGCTTCGAGACTCCACTCGCCTTCCGCATTCCGGGCAAGATCACTGCACGGATGGTCGATTCCGGCGCACGGGTCAAGGCCGGTGACGTGCTGGCCAGGCTTGATGCGAGCGATACAGCGCTGTCGCTGGCGTCGGCCTCGGCCCAACTGGAACTGGCCGACGCCGATCTGCGGCGCTTCAGAAATCTGCGCGAAAAGAACTTCGTCAGCCAGGCTGCGCTCGAGGCCAAGGAAACCGGCTTCAAAGCGGCGCAGGCGCAGGCCGATCTGGCGCGCAACCAGAGCGCATATACCATTCTGCTGGCCGATCAGGCCGGTTTCGTCAGTTCGATGGCCGCCGAAGTCGGGCAGGTCGTCGCCGCCGGACAGACCGTGATGCGCCTGGCACGCGCCGACACGCTCGAAGTCGCGATCGCCATCCCCGAAGTGCGCATGCCCGATGTGCGCGCCCTCGGCGAGGCAGAAGTGACCCTGTGGGCCGATCAGCAAGCCAGTTACCGCGGCACACTGCGCGAGTTGTCGCCGGTGGCCGACCCGGTCACCCGCACCTACGCGGCGCGCGTGTCGATTCGCCATCCGGATGCCCGGGTCCTTCTCGGGATGACCGCCAAAGTTCGTTTTATGCGGCCGGCAGGGAGTTCTCGCCTGAGCGTCCCCCTGACGGCCATTTTCCAAGAGGACGGCCGACCGGCGCTGTGGATGGTCGGTGCTGATCAAACCGTCAGCTTGCGCGCGGTGGCCGTCGCCGCCTACCGCGAAGGTACAGCGGTGCTGGCCAGCGGCGCACAGGCCGGCGAGCGAATCGTCGTTGCCGGCGTCCACAAGCTCACCAGCGGTGACCGGGTCAAGGTCATCGAGCAGGTGGGCGAGCCGCCGCCGGAACCGGGTCGGGCAGGCACAGCCAGCCGATGACGCCTCCCAATCTGTCCGAATGGGCGCTGCACCACCGTTCGCTGGTTGCTTATCTGATCGTCGTCCTGATGCTCGGCGGCGTGCTCTCGTACTTCAGGCTCGGTCGGGCCGAGGATCCGGATTACACTTTCAAGGCCATGGTGGTGCGCACGCTGTGGCCAGGCGCCACAGCGCACGAGGTCGAACAGCAGGTCAGCGAACGAATCGAGAAGCGCTTGCAGGAGGTGCCCTGGGTCGACGTGCTGCGCTCGCAGACGCGCTCCGGTGAGTCCCTGATCACCGTTCTCCTCAAGGACTACACTCCGAAGAAGGAGGTGCCGGAAGCATGGTACCAGGTGCGCAAGAAAATCGGCGACATGCGCCACACGCTGCCGCCAGGCGTGCAGGGCCCCTTTCTCAATGACGAGTTCGGCGAAACCTTCATCACCATCTATGCCCTCACCGGTGACGGCTTCGATCTGGCTGCACTGCGCCGTGAGGCCGACCGCATGGCGCGCGAACTGCGCCAGGTGCCGGACGTCAAGAAGATCGAACTGATTGGCGTCCAGGAAGAAAAAATCTATATCGAGGTCTCACACGCCAAGCTGGCGACGCTGGGCCTCAATCCACTGCTGATCTTCGATGCGCTACAGAAACAGAACGCGATGACGCCGGCCGGATTCTACGAGACGCCGTCAGACCGCGTTCGGATTCGCGTCTCCGGCGACTTCAACTCGGTCGACAGCATTCGCGAGATCGGCATCCAGGCCGATGGGCGTCTGTTTCGGCTCGGCGACATTGCCACCGTCACGCGCGGTTTTGCCGAGCCGCCCTCGCCGCGCATGCGCGTCCAGGGCCAGGACGCGATCGGCATCGCCATCGCCATGAACAAGGGCGGCGACGTGATCAGGCTCGGCGACCGCTTGCGGGCGGAGAGCGAACGTCTGCAGAAGCAGTTGCCACTGGGCATCGATGTTCATCTGGTCGCCGATCAACCGCAGATCGTTCGCCAGTCGATGAATCTCTTCGTGTCGTCGCTGGCCGAAGCCGTCCTAATCGTCCTGGCGGTTTCCTTCCTCAGCCTCGGCATGCGCACCGGCGCGGTCGTTGCGCTGTCGATCCCCCTGGTACTGGCGATCACCTTCCTGCTGATGGGCGTGTTCGGCATCGACCTGCAACGGATTTCGCTCGGCGCGCTGGTCATTGCCCTCGGCCTGCTGGTCGACGACGCGATCATCGCCGTCGAGATGATGGTCGTCAAAATGGAACACGGCTGGGATCGCTTCCGGGCAGCGACTTTCGCCTATACCTCGACGGCTTTTCCGATGCTCACCGGCACGCTGATCACCGTCGTCGGCTTTCTGCCGGTCGGTCTCGCCAAGTCCGGCGCCGGCGAATACACCTTCTCGATCTTCGCCGTGGTGAGCATCGCCCTACTGGTGTCGTGGGTCGTGGCCGTGCTGTTCACCCCCTACCTCGGCTACCTGCTCCTCGACGCCGACACACTGCGTCGCAAGGTGCAGGAGCATGGCGACGACCGCTACGACACGCCCTTCTATCGCCGTGTTCGGGAGATGATCGAGTGGTGTCTGCGCCATCGCTGGCTGGTGATTGCGGCGACGGCAATCGCTTTTGCCGCCTCGCTGGTGGCGCTGGGGGTCGGCGTGCAGAAACAGTTCTTCCCGGCAGCCAGTCGTCCGGAGTTGCTGGTCGACCTGTGGTTGCCAAACGGCGCCTCGCTGAAAGCCACCGAAGCACAGGCGAGAAGGGTCGAACGACTGCTCGACGAGCCGGAAATGAAGAAATCGGTCAAGTATTACGCCAGCTACCTCGGCAATGGCAGCCCGCGTTTCTACCTGCCGCTCGATCAGCAACTGTTCAACGACAATTTTGCCCAGTTTGTCGTCACCACGCACAACGTCGACACGCGTGAGGATCTCAAGAGCCGCCTCGAACAGCGCTTTGCCGATGAAGGCGGCGCCTGGAGCGGCTTGCGTGCGCGCGTCCTGCGCCTCGAAAACGGCCCGCCGGTCGGTTTTCCGGTGGTCTTCAGGGTCTCGGGCGAGAACTTCACCGAACTGCGGCGCGCGGCGGCCGAGGTGGCTGCCGTCATGCGCGCCAACCCGCACATCAAGGAAGTGAGCTTCGACTGGAACGAGATGGGCAAGTCCATCCAGATCGACATCGATCAGGACCGTGCGCGCGCGCTGGGCATCAGTTCGCAGGAACTCTCTGCCTTCCTCAATTCGATGCTCACCGGCGTCACCGTCACGCAGATGCGCGAAGGCGACCAGTTGATCGACGTCGTGGCGGGCGCCGCCGGCGACGATCGTGCCAGGATCTCGGCGCTGGCCGACATGAACATCCACACCAGCAGCGGGCGCTATGTTCCGCTGGCGCAACTGGCGCAGATGCGTTACGAACTGGAAGATGGCGTCATCGCGCGGCGCAACCGCCTGCCGACGGTGAGTGTACGCGCCGATCTGCGCGACCACATTCAGGCGCCTGTCGTCACGGCCCAGATCGACCCCCAGCTCGACGCACTGCGGGCCAGACTGCCGGCCGGTTTCCGCATCGAAGCCGGCGGCGCCACCGAAGAATCGGCCAAGGGCGAGGATTCGATCAAGGCGGTGATGCCGTTGATGCTGGTCGGTGTCATCACCCTGCTGATGATCCAGTTGCAGAACATCGGCCGTACGCTGCTCGTCCTGCTGACCGCACCGCTCGGCCTGATCGGCGTCGCCCTCGCGCTGCTGATCTTCGATGTGCCTTTCGGCTTCGTCGCCAACCTCGGCGTCATTGCCTTGTCCGGGATGATCATGCGCAACTCGGTGATCCTCGTCGACCAGATCGAGCAGGACGAGACAGCCGGCCAGCCGGCCTGGGAGGCGGTCGTCGGCTCGACCGTGCGGCGCTTCCGGCCAATCATGCTCACCGCCGCGGCGGCGATCCTGGCGATGATTCCGCTCACCCGCAGCGTCTTCTGGGGGCCGATGGCGGTGGCCATCATGGGCGGACTGATCGTCGCGACGCTACTGACGATCTTCTTCCTGCCGGCGCTCTATGCCGTCTGCTATCGGGTGCAGCCAGTACAGGCGAGCACGCCCGGGCGCCAGCCGTAGGTCGGCTTGGCCCGCAGGAGGTAATCGCCGCGGCTGGGTGGACAGCTCGAGCTGTTCTGACTCCCAAGCGACGAATTTGACACGGCCCGCGGCTCCCCAGGCGTGAACGACTCTGGGAGTTATGCGCTCCAGGGTCCGCGTCCCGCAGCCAGAGGGCATTGCGCCAATAACTGTATGCGTATAGCGTCTGTCCCGCTTGTAACACCCGGCGAATGGTCGAAGCCGCCGCCCATCTGGCCGACCACGTTCTTCCGCGATTGCCGGTTCGCCAGTGGGTGCTGTCGGTTCCGAAGCGGCTGCGCTTTTTCCCTCGAACATGATCCGACGATCGAGACGCTGGCACTGCGGGTTTTCGTGAGCGTGGTGGAACAAGCCTTGTGCCGCGCATGCCCGGCTGCAGGTTCCGATTCCCGGATCGGCGCGCGCTTGCCTTCATCTACCCGCTTTGGCGCGCTGCTCAATCCGCATGAGCACTTCCACTGCCTCGTCATCGAGGGTGTCTTCGAGGCGACCGCCTCGGGGGCAGCGACATTTCACGGTAGGGGCGCAGCATGCTGCGCCCCTACTCAACGAAGTGCAGGCCAAGGTCCACCGCCGTCTGCTGCGCGCGCTGACCCGGCGCGGTGTACTTGAGCCGGAAGATGCCGAGACGATGGCGAGTTGGGAGCACGGTGGCGGCTTCTCACTCGACGCCAGCGTTCGCATCGAGGGCGCCGACCGCCAAGGCCTGGAACGGCTGTTGCGCCACTGTGCTCGCCCGGCCTTCGCGCTGGGCGTGAGATCGACGCCGAACACCTGGTCTATGAGAGCGTCAAGCCGGGTCCCGGTGGCAGCGTCAGCTCGATGCTCACCCCGCTCGAACTGATCGAGCGTCTGGCGGCGCTGATTCCGCCGCCGCTGCGGCATCGCCATCGTTACTACGGGGTGCTGGCACCCAGCGCGCCGCTACGCGCACAGGTCACCGCGCTTGGCGGCGTGCCAGACGGTACGCCGGCGGCAGTCGCGACCGAGTCAATCGCCGCGACCGCTGCGCCAAGCGGCACGCCAAGCCGGCCGTCCGAGTACACCTGGGCGCTGCTGCTCGCGCGGATCCATGATGTCTTGCCGCTCGTCTGCCCACGCTCCGGCGGCGAGATGCGAATCATCGCCTTCATCATTGCGGGTGCCGTGCGCAACCTCCTGACCCATATCGGTGAGCCGACATCGCCGCCACGCCTGATGCCCGCCCGTGCCCCGCCACTCTGGGAGATGCAGGGCGCCACCCTGGGCGAGGACGACCCACAGGCTCAATCGGCGCCTGCGTACGAATTCGACCAGCGTATCGCCTGATAGGTGCGGGATGGAAGTAGCCATGCGCAAACGTCTAGACTGAAGCAGGACGAGCTGCCATTGCCCGTCGTGGGGCGACTCGTGCCAAGCGCCAACCGCCGGTCCGGCCCGGGGGATGGCCCAAGGCACTCAGCGGGGCGTGATTCGGCTGACTTTTGAAGGGCCACCGCGGCGAAATTCAAGATTGACGCCGCTTGGCGGGGTCTCTACACTCGCCGAGCGGCCGTTGGATTTCCTATCCCTCGTCGCCAATCTCGCGCAAACTACTTCGAAGGAGAGGCCAAGCATGGGCTCTATGAGCGAACTGATGGACCGAGCACGACACCGCATCAGCGTCGGCGACTATCACAAGATGGCCGACGCTGGTGTGCTCAGCCACCAAGACAGGGTGGAACTCATCGAGGGAGAGATCGTCGACATGGCCCCCATCGGTAGCCAACACGCCTACGTCGTCAACCAATTGGCGCGCCTGTTCACGCTCGCCGCCGGCGAAGACTGTTTGGTCAGCACGCAAAATCCGATCCGTCTGGATGATCGCTCCGAACCGCAGCCCGACCTTGCCCTGCTCAAGCCCGGAGACTATATGGCGCACCTCCCCGGCCTAGCGGATATCTTGTTGGTCGTCGAAGTCGCCAGTTCATCGATCGACTACGATCGCGGCGTGAAACTTGATCTGTATGCGCGTCACGGCATCCCGGAAGTCTGGCTGCTTGACCTGACGGGCAATGAATTGCTTGTTTGCCGCGATCCGGTGGGTGGAAGGTATCTATCGATCACAAGGCCGCGGGCGGGAGAGTGTATCAGGCCGTTGTTGTTGCCAGGGATTGCATGGAGGCTGGCGGAAGGGAAAACGTGGTCTGTCCCCTTTTAATCTTGCCTTTTAATCTGTTTCAAAGGTTAACAAAATTTGTCGACGTTCTTCAAAGCAACTTTACAATTTTATAAAGCTAGTAGCTTATTAAGCCGCAATAATGCAAGACCGCTGTATATCATTG
>NZ_FLQX01000148.1 GCF_900089955.1 Candidatus Accumulibacter aalborgensis
CATCTTGACTTCAACACCACGACAGCGCCGCCGTTTCCTCCGCGTAGCGGCTTCGTCCAACACGGCGCTCAACCTCGCTTCCTTCCGTCGCTGGACGCTGCGCGAGAAAGCCGCGCAGCGCCGGTTAGCTCTACGTTAGGCCACACAAGATGCAGTTGTGGCCTGCCGGAAGCCATTGAACGGCGAACTTCTTTGAACGAGATCACGATGAATCCATCCCTCACCTTGCGTGGCTTGTTGCTTGCGGCGGTCGCTGTGCTTGCCACGGCATGTGCGACTCCGCCATCGGGCGGCGACCCCGGACACAAGGGCTTCAGCCTGTGGTCGCCAGGCCGCGTGGACAACGCTCCCCTAGAGGCAAAATACGGCGGCAAGAACCCAGCGAACGCCAACTGTCCCGGCGAAAACATCTCGCCCGCGTTGGCCTGGGCACGCGCGCCATCGGCCACGCGCAGCTTCGTGATCCTGATGGACGATCAAGCCGGCCGCGCCGGGCTCGGGGTGAACCACTGGGTCGGCTACGGCATCAGCGCCAATGCGTCCGGCCTGCCCGAGGGCGCGGCCCTCGCGGCGCCAGCCGCCCTCACGGTCGGCAAGAACTCGCTCGGCATGGCGTACCTCGGCCCCTGCCCACCGCGTGGCAACGCGCCGCAGCACTACGTCTTCACACTGATCGCCACCTCGCTCGAAGCCGAGGCGCTGCCGCCCGGGCTCGACAAGGCCGCCGTGCTCGATGCGCTCAAGGGCGGTAAGGCACTCGGTGCCGCCAGCCTCGTGCTGCGCTTCAATCACTGAACTTCTGGCGGTGGCCGCTGCCCGGCACGGAGCTGACGTCACGGTGGCCCGCAAGAGAATTCATACCCGTAGCGTAAACAGAGCGTAAAC
>NZ_FLQX01000149.1 GCF_900089955.1 Candidatus Accumulibacter aalborgensis
CCGACGAACGCCGACAGCCCGCTCAACTCAAGGAATTGGCACACCACCCGCACCCCGGCACCGCCCTGCAGGGTGATGGCGAAATGCGCCGCCAACACCAGTTGATGCAGCCACCGCACGTCCTCCGGGGTCTCCACCCACGCCGTCAAGGCCGCTGGCGCCGCGCCGACCGCTACCGGCTTGCACCACTCCTGCAAGGTACTGCGTGCCAGGCCGAGGTCGGCGAGCACCTGCTGGCTGGTCGAGATGCCGGCAATCGGCACCTTCGATGTCGCCTACCAGACAGTTGTCAGCGCACGGCAAGTACGCAGTTTCTCGTCGGCTGTGACCAGGGAGCAGCCGAGAATGATGGCGGTGGCAGCGATAATCCGGTCAGCGGGGTCGCCGTGCAGTTCCTGTCCTAAGCTCCCTGCCAGTTGGGCGATCTCGGCCGAAACTGGCGCGAAGCACAGTTCCGGCAGCAGATGGGCATCCGCTAGCCAGCGCTCGACCAGTCTGGCGAATTGTAGCCGGCCCCGGCGGACAGCCGTGACGATTTCGAGTATGCTGATGGCCGACACAACCACAGGGGCTTCCTGTGCCGCCTCGGCGATAGCTTGCTTCGCGGCGTGTGAGAGGGCCGACCCGCCTGTCAGCCACCAGACAAGAGCATGCGTGTCGAGGACGATCACCGGTTCATTTCCCATTCGTCAGCCGCGACAGCCGACTCGAAGGGATTGTCGTAGCGCACCAGACTGTTACGCAGGCGTGTGCGGGCGGCAGTGGTCTCGTCATTGGGGGGCGAAGGCGGGCAAATTTCGGCGATGACTCGGCCGTGTACCGTGATGCGGACCTTTTCCCCGCGCTCGACCAGCGCCAGATAGTTCGGCAGATTCTGGCGCAGGGCCGTGACATTGACATCTTTCATGGCTGCCTCCTCACTGTACAGGTGCGATGTACAGTTTCCGCTGGCGCGCGTCAAATCAGCGAAGTTAACCGTAGGCGCTGGGCAAGCATGTACTCGCACCTCTGGATCATGGCCACATACAGCTTCCCGACATCGTTGCGAGCAGAGGCGTGTTCCGTGCGACGGAGGCGCCCCCAGGCAAGCCGCTGCTTGCCGCTCTCAGACGCGAACGATGCGCACGCTGTCGGTGCTGCCGGCTCGCGGACCGGCCGAGCCGAAGACGACCGCCACGAGATCGCCACTGCGGACGATTCCCGCCGTGCGCGCCGCAGCGATGGCGAGCGGCAATTGCTCGCTCTTGAGATTCTCGGCGACCAGCAGCGGGTGGACGCCCCACACCAGGCAGAGGCCGCCGAGCACCTGCGGGCTGGTTGAGATGCCGGCGATCGGCACCTTCGGTCGGAAAGCGGCGACGCGATGCGCCGTCTGGCCGCTGCGCGTCGGGCAGAGGATCGCGGCCACGCCGAGATCCTCTGCCGCTTGCACCGCAGCGTGTGCCACAGCCCAGGCGACACGGTCGGCATCGGCGCCGGCGCTGGCAGCGGGGTCGACGCGGTCGTGCGGCCAGCCTTCAGCCGACTCGGCGACCTCACTCATCATGCGTACGGTTTCATTCGGGAACAGCCCGACGGCGGTCTCTTCCGACAGCATCAAGGCGTCCGTGCCGTCGAGCACCGCATTGGCGACGTCGTTCACTTCGGCGCGCGTCGGCAAGGGCGAACGCGTCATCGACTCGAGCATCTGGGTGGCGGTAATCACCGGCTTGCCTGCCAGATTGCACAAACGGATGATCTCTTTCTGCAGCAGCGGTACGCGTCTTGCCGGCATCTGGATGCCCAGATCGCCGCGCGCGACCATCACCGCGTCGGCCACTTGAATGATTCCCTCGATGTTGTCCACCGCCGCGGCGGTCTCGATCTTGGGCACCAGCGCCGGCCGGGGGCCACGCTTGGGAAGCATGGCACGCACACGCTCGACGTCTTCGGCCCGACGCACGAAGGAGAGTCCGACGAAGTCGACCTTGGCGGCAATCGCCATCTCAAGGGCAAGCGCATCGCGATCGGTGAAGGGCTCGACGTGCGCCTCGGCGCGCGGCAGGTGCATGCCCTTGCGCGAGCGCAGCGTGCCACCGCGGACGATTTCGGTGCGCACGTCGTTGCCGACCGCTTCGAGCACACGCAGCACGATGGCGCCATCCGCGAGATAGACTTCGTCGCCCCGGCGCGCCCACTGCGCCAACTCGGACAGGGTCGTGGCGACGTGATGCACGTCACCACGACCGTCGTCGGTGCCACTCAACAAGAACTCATGGCCGGACTCGAGTTCCACCGCGTCACCCACCACCAGACCAGTACGGATCTTCGGGCCGGGGAGGTCCACCAGCACCGCGACGTGGCGACCGAGTGCGCCAGCCAGTTCGCGGACCAGACGCACGTTGTTGCTGTGCGTCTGCATGTCGGAATGCGCGGCGTTGAGCCGCACGACGTCGACGCCGGCGGCCAGCAGTTGCCGCAGGGGCTCGGCGGCGGCGGTAGCGGGGCCGATCGTGGCCACAATTTTCGTTCGGCGCATTACAAGACTCCTCGATAGATTCGACAGCCGGTCTCACTTCCCGAACGAGGTGCTTCTGGCCAAAGCGACAGGCGAGCGAAGGGAAATTCGAAGGCGGGGCGTGGAGTATAGGCAGCGCTGGCAGCCACAGTCAATTGCGGCGCCGGTATCAGAAGGAGGCGAGAAATGCTCCTCGCCGCGACCAGCGCACGACAGGCTCACGGCACCGGTGTGCGGTCGCTCTAGCGACGGGTACAGCGGGGACGGCTATTGGCACATGCGTCGAATCTCGTTTTCCTTGATCGCCAGGTCGACTTGCAGCAGGACGGCGTCGACGTCGGCAAGGCGCTCGTCAAGCTCGACGCGACCGGTCAAGCGGAGGTCCGGGTGCAGCGAACCACCTTCATAGTGCGCCCAGATCTCCTTGTCGAACTGCGTATGGCTGAGCGCCGGGGCGAAGGCGCTGAAGTAGGTTCGCAGATTGCCCACGTCGCGGGCGAACATTTCGGCAGCGTTGCTGTTGCCGGCCGCATCGACGGCTTGCGGCAGGTCGATGATGACCGGCCCGCCGTCGCCGACAAGGATGTTGTATTCGGAGAGGTCGCCGTGAATGACGCCGGCGC
This sequence comes from Candidatus Accumulibacter aalborgensis, assembly GCF_900089955.1. Taxonomy (GTDB): domain Bacteria; phylum Pseudomonadota; class Gammaproteobacteria; order Burkholderiales; family Rhodocyclaceae; genus Accumulibacter; species Accumulibacter aalborgensis. The sequence continues at coordinate 3,121 of NZ_FLQX01000149.1, forward strand.
AAAGCATGCGCACCACCTGATTGACGAGCAAGGCATGAAACTCCAGCGCCAGTTCCTCGCTCAGGTCGACATCGTTGAGCCGCGGTGCCGCATGGCCCTCGGCATCGAGAATCAAATCCATTAGCAAGACCCCCTCGAAGCAGAGGTGCGGCTGGGGAACGCGCACGCCGGCGGCGGCCAGCCGGTACAGTGCATCGACCTCGGCGTTCTGCCAGACATCTTCTTGCATCTTTCGCCCATAACGGCTGCCCTTGTCCATGGCGCGCGCCTGCCGGCTGTTCTTCACCTTGCGGCCTTCCTGGTAGAAGGCATTCTTGCGGAAGCTGCGCTGATTGGCGTCCTTGTAGACCTTGGCGCAGCGGATGTTCTGACCACAGCGAACGACATAGACGGTGGCCTCTTTGCCGCTCATCAGTTGACCAATCACCTCGTCAACGAGGCCTTCTTCGACGAGTGCAGCGAGTTTTTTCGGAGTCTTCATGGGGTGGTGGGCTTGTCGCCTGTTGGGTGGGAGCAGCGCCGTCCGGCGGAGATCGTCCGTCCGGGCCTTGCGTGATGTGGATGGCGGATCGATGGGTCAGCCATCGGCGGTAACGCTGGCGTCCGCGGTCAGCGGCACGAAGGGTACAGACATCGGCTGCGCCAGCGCCAGCCAAGGCGGCCGACGGTAACTGAAAGGAACGGAAAGTCAAGCGTAGCGTGGCGCTTGTCCGGAGTGAGGCGCGCAGCTATTTTACTATGCCGCCGGCTGGCGCCGCTCGCTTTTGAGCTGTGGCGAGGGCATTACCGAGGTGGCTCTAAACAAGGACACCCGCTTTGTGCTCCATGTGCGTAACGGGCGCCGCTCCGGACTGGCCTGGCCGGGCCGGGGACACACCGAGGAGGGACTCGGCGATCGCAGGGTGATAAGATCCGCCTGCAGGGTCGGCCGGTGGGCGGCCAACGGCAAGGGCTGCACCCTGTTAGGAGACCAACCATGCGACTGCTAGGCGGAATGGCACTGCTGCTTTCCCTGCATCTGGGGGCGGCCGAACTGGTCCTGGATCTACAGACGGGTCCGCTGACCTTGAACAGCACGGGCTTGCTGAACCACCCCAAGGCCCAGGACATCCTTGTCCCCCGGGATGTCAGCTACCAGCGCTCCATGCAGTACCGGGCCGTACCCATGGCCGAGCTGCTGCGGGGCATCGCCCCCACCGCCCATCTCCAGATCCTTTCCAGCGACGGCTTTAGCGCAGAACTACGCGCGGCACCACTATTGCAGAGCGAGGGGGCCCAGGCCTGGCTGGCCGTCGAGGACCCCGCAAGCCCCTGGCCCGCTCTGGGACCCGGCAAACCCAGCGCAGGGCCCTTCTATCTGGTCTGGAAGAATCCCGCCGAGGGCGACATCGGCCCAGAGCAGTGGCCATTCCAGATTGCCCGGGTGCGGCAGATTGCACCCCTGCAAGAGCGCTTCCCCGCACTGTTTCCGGCTGCCTCCGCCAGTGCCGAGGAGCAGGCCGGTTTTGTTCAGTTCCAGAAGAACTGCCTTGCCTGTCACCGGCTCAACAGGGCTGGCGACAGCGCCTTCGGACCGGATCTGAACATCCCCCACAGTCCGACCGAGTACCTGGCGGGGGACTTTCTGCGCCGCTACATCCGCGACCCGCAATCCATGCGCCGCTGGCCCGAGGGGCGCATGTCCGGGTTCAGCAGGGACGCCCTGAAAGACCGGGAGCTGGATCAGCTGATCGCCTATCTGCGCCACATGGCCGGACGCAAGGACAAACCCTGACGCCATGCTCAGGCCGGCAAGCAACGCAAAAGGCCAACCGCAGGATTGGCCTTTTGCGTTGCTTGCCGAATCAATTTTGGCTCCCCGACCTGGGCTCGAACCAGGGACCTACGGATTAACAGTCCGACGCTCTACCAACTGAGCTATCGAGGAACACGAGAGGCCGCATCTTAGTGACTTGGCGCCTATTCGTCAACAGACATGTTTATATGAGCGGGGTATGCACTACAACAGGCCACGCTCGGCAAAGGAGAGGGGTGGTGACTGCGCTGCCACGATGAAATGATCAAGCACCCGGACTTCCACCAGCGCCAGCACCTGTTTGAGTTCACTGGTCAACACCTCATCGGCGCGCGAAGGCTCGGCGACGCCCGAGGGATGGTTGTGCGCCAGTACCACCGCCGCTGCGTTGTGCCGCAGGGCCAGCTTGACGACCTCGCGCGGATAGACGCTGGTCTGTGTCAGCGTGCCACGAAAGAGCTCTTCAGCGGCAATCAGGCGGTTCTGGGCATCGAGCCACAAGGCAAAGAACACCTCATGCTCCAGCCCCGCGAGATGCAGCCGCAGGTAGTCACGTACGGCACCAGGGGAGGCAAAGGTGACGCCCTGTTTCATTTCTTCAACCAGCGCCCGCCGTGCCAGTTCGACGACCGCCTGCAACTGCGCGTACTTCGCGGGCCCCATGCCGGGCACTGCCGAAAAATCCGCAGGGCTGGCGGCAAACATGCGGGTCAGGCCACCGAAGCGCCCGATCAGATCACGCGCCAGATCCACTGCACTTTTGCCCCGCACGCCGACACGCAGGAAAATCGCCAGCAATTCGGCATCCGACAGCGACGCCGCGCCGTGCGCCAAGAGGCGCTCGCGCGGTCGCTCGTCCTTGGGCCAATCGGTAATCGCCATCTCGCCCTCACCAGTGTAGTGTCACGACCTCACGATCGATATTCTGCCCCAGGCTGACATGCCTGGGGCAGAGAAGGGGGCGCAGGGCTATTGTTGGTGGATATAGGTTCCCGGCGCGTCGCACAACGGGAGGTAGCCTTTTTCCGGAGCGCCCATCGGCGGTGCTTCTTCGCTACCCGAGGAATGCTGCACCAGCCATTCTTGCCAGGCTGGCCACCACGATCCTTCGTAGCTCGGGGTCTCCTTCTTCCAGGTTTCGGCATCGAGGCAGCGTTCGCCCTCTCGACAGACGCTGAGCTGGAACGAGCGGCGCGGTCGGCCAGGTTCATTGACGATGCCGACGTTGTGGCCGCCGCTGGTCAGGGCGAAGGTCAGTTCTGTCGAATCGCTCTGCAGGTGCAGCTTGTAGACCGAGTGCCACGGCGCAACGTGGTCGGCCACCGCGGCAACGGCAAACATCGGACAATGGATGTTGCTGATCGAGATGGCGCGCCCGCCGACCAGGTACTTGCCCTGGAACAGTTCGTTATCCACGTACAGCCGGCGGAGAACCTCGGAGTGCTGGCGATAGGGCATGCGCGTGCCGTCCGCGTTCCAGGCCATCAGGTCAAACATCGGTTCGCGATTGCCAAGGTAGTACTCGCGCACCATCTTCGACCAGATCAGGTCGGCGGACTTGAGCAACTGAAAACCGCCGGAGACCTGCTTGTGATCGAGATAGCCTTTCTGCCACATCATGTCCTCGAGCAGGGTGACCTCACTGGCGTCCATGAAGACGTTGATTTCGCCGACTTCGGTAAAGTCGGTCATGGTAGTGAACAGGGTGACGCTGGCCAGACGGTCGTCGCCATCGCGCGCCATTGCTGCCGCGGCGATGGTCAATAGAATGCCGCCCAGGCAGTAACCGACGGCGTGGATCTTGCGGTCCGGCAGGATGTCGGAAATGGCGTCGATCGCGGCCAGCGTTCCCGACTTGCGGTAATCCTCCATGCCCAGATCGCGGTGCTCGGGCCCAGGGTTCAGCCACGAGATCATGAACACCGTGTGACCGCGATCGACGAGATATTTGACCAGCGAGTTGTGCGGCGACAGGTCCAGGATGTAGTACTTCATCATCCACGCCGACTGCATCAGGACTGGTTCGCGCTGAACGGTGTCGGTGGTCGGCGAGTACTGGATCAGTTCGATCAGTGGATTGCGGTACACCACCTTGCCGGGAGTGATGGCGAGGTTCTCGCCGACCCGGAAGGCTTCGATGCCGGCCGGCTTTTCGTCGCGCAGCGAGCGGCGGAGGTCTTCACCGTAGTACTCGGCGCCCCGCGCCAGATTGGCGCCTCGTTCCCTGACCGTCGCTTCGACGATCTCGGGATTCATCAGGGGCACATTGACCGGCGACATCATGTCGAGGATCTGCTTGGCCGTGAACCAGACGGCGGCCTCACTGTGTTTGGAGATCCCGCGCACGCCGGTGGTCGCGTTGTGCCACCACTGCTGATTGAGCAGGAAGCCCTGATAGATCACATTGTAGGGAAAGCGCTGCCATCCCGGATGGTCAAAGCGATGGTCACCCGGCAGGGGCTTGATGCACGGTTCGGCATTTCCCGCCACGGCCGAGGTCAGGGCGTAGGATCCCAGGCGCAGCGCTTTGCGCGCCGCTTTCGCGCCGAGTTGAAACTGTTTGCCGGGCGACGCCGACAGGTGCACCATCCAGTCGAGATAAGCCATCGCCAGCGATGCCGGTGAAACCCCGCCACTCAATTGGCCGAGGGCGATGTTCGTCATCCGGTCAATGTTTTCCAGCGCGTCGGAATCAAGCAGGCGACGGTCACTCAAGCGACGAGAGAAATCCGCGTGGAAGGGTGGCGTCACAGCCTCGGTGGCGGAATCGGGTGGTGCAGACGGGGATTGTTGAGGGGTTTCGAGCATGGGTTTTCTCCGATGTGCGCTGAGACAAGCGTCAGCCGAAGGCGCCAGAACGCATTCGTGCCAAAGAATGCTAGAGCATCCAGCGAATGGTCGACTGATCCAGGTCAACACCCGGTGCACCCAGTGCCTGAAAAAGGGCGTCGGGCAAGCTGGCGGTCGCGCAGCGCCGGCCATCGGGCGAGCCGTTCGAGCGTGACACGGCCTGCGGTGCTGCTTTTGCTTTCAGCCCTGACGCATGAGGGCTCCAACCCCGTATTTTCAAGGCCTGGCGGTGGGTAGCAAGAAAAAACTTTCGCACAA
>NZ_FLQX01000150.1 GCF_900089955.1 Candidatus Accumulibacter aalborgensis
CCTCCGGCTGAAACGTGGATCAATTACGCTCCACCTATCCTGCCAGAAGTGCGACCGGCTGTCTAGCCCCCGTGTGCGAAAGTTTTTTCTTGCTACCCACCGCCAGGCCGTGAAAATACGGGGTTGGAGCCCTCGGGCGTCAGGGCTGTGCGGGCTGGTGAACCCGGCCGTCGGCGCCACCATTCGGCGTGGAGAGAGCTTCGCTCAGTTCCGTCGCGCGCACAATTCAACAGTAAAAGCTAAACATATATTGCAAAAAGTTTAACTTTTAATAATCAATTGCGCCGCCTAAACTGGTCGCACTTACATGGACACGGAGACCCGCATGGACCAATCGAATCGTTACGCCGACCTCAGCCTGACAGAAAAGGAGCTCATCGAGGGCGGCAAGCATATCCTGGTGGCCTACAAGATGAAGCCCAAGACCGGCTATGACTATCTGCAGGCCGCCGCGCACTTTGCCGCCGAGTCGTCCACCGGCACCAACGTAGAAGTGAGCACCACCGACGACTTCACGCGCGGCGTCGATGCGCTGGTTTACCTGATCGATGAGCCGAGCGAAGAGATGCGCATCGCCTATCCGATCGAGCTGTTCGATCGCAATGTCACCGACGGGCGAATGATGATCGTTTCTTTCCTGACGCTGGTCATCGGCAACAACCAGGGAATGGGCGACATCGAGAACGCCAAGATCTACGATTTTTACATGCCCGAGCGTGCCATTCAGCTCTTCGATGGCCCGGCCAAAGACATCTCCGACCTGTGGCGGATTCTCGGTCGCCCGGTCCAGGATGGCGGCTACATTGCCGGCACGATCATCAAACCCAAGCTCGGGCTGCGTCCGGAGCCCTTTGCCAGGGCCGCTTACCAGTTCTGGCTAGGCGGCGACTTCATCAAGAATGACGAGCCGCAGGGCAACCAGGTCTTTGCGCCGATGAAGAAGGTAATGCCCATGGTATACGACGCGATGCAGCGCGCACAGGACGAGACCGGACAAGCGAAGCTGTTTTCGGCCAATATCACCGCCGACGATCACTACGAAATGTGCGCGCGCGCCGACTTCATCCTCGAAACTTTCGGCCCCGACGCCGACAAGGTCGCTTTTCTCGTCGACGGCTATGTCGGCGGCCCCGGCATGGTGACCACCGCCCGCCGACAGTACCCCAATCAGTACCTGCACTATCACCGCGCAGGTCACGGCGCCGTCACCTCACCGAGTTCGAAGCGCGGCTACGACGCCTATGTGCTGGCCAAGATGTCCCGCCTGCAGGGGGCTTCGGGAATTCACGTCGGCACCATGGGTTATGGCAAGATGGAGGGCAGCGCCGACGACCGCGCGATCGCCTACATCATCGAGCGTGACGAGTATCAGGGCCCGGCGTACTACCAGAAATGGTACGGCATGAAACCGACCACGCCGATCATCTCCGGTGGCATGAACGCGCTGCGTTTGCCGGGTTTCTTCGCCAACCTCGGGCACGGCAACGTCATCAATACTTCCGGCGGCGGTTCCTACGGACATATCGACAGCCCGGCTGCCGGCGCCATTTCGCTACGCCAGGCCTACAAGTGCTGGCAGGCCGGCGCCGACCCGATCGAGTGGGCGAAGGAGCACAGGGAGTTCGCGCGCGCCTTCGAATCCTTCCCCGGCGATGCCGACCAGCTCTATCCGGGCTGGCGCGAGAAGCTGGGCGTGCATCGCTAGCAGCAAGGGCCAGGTTTCAGGGGACAGGTCCTGGGGTCGAGGGTTGGCCGCCCCTGACCTGCACGGCGATTGAATGGGCGAAAAGGGTGCAAGCAATGACCAACAAGGCGCAATACAAGGTTCTCGACGAACCTTTCTACCAGCCGCAGCGCAACGAAGTGGCGCTCTACGAAGCTGCTTACGCGGCGCGCCTGCCGGTGATGGTCAAGGGACCGACCGGCTGCGGCAAGTCGCGCTTCATCGAATACATGGCCTGGAAGCTCGGCAAGCCGCTGATCACCGTCGCCTGTAACGAAGACATGACCGCTTCCGACCTGGTCGGGCGCTACCTGCTCGAAGCCAACGGCACGCGCTGGCTCGACGGTCCGCTGACCACCGCGGCGCGCATCGGCGCCATCTGCTACCTCGACGAGATCGTCGAAGCGCGCCAGGACACCACCGTCGTCATTCACCCGCTGACCGACCACCGGCGCACGCTGCCGATCGACAAGAAGGGCGAACTGATTCACGCCCATGCCGATTTCCAGCTCGTCATCTCGTACAACCCCGGCTACCAGAGCCTGATGAAAGACTTGAAACAGTCGACCAAGCAGCGCTTTACCGCTTTTGAGTTCGACTATCCCGAGGCGGCGCTCGAGACCGCGATTCTGGCCAGCGAAAGCGGCATCGATCCTGCCACTGCTGCACAACTGGTCAGCATCGGCGCTGCTGCCCGTCGGCTCAAGGGTCACGGCCTCGACGAAGGCATCTCGACGCGTCTCCTGGTCTATGCCGCGACGCTGATCCGCGGCGGCGTTTCGCCGCGCGACGCCTGCCGCATGGCGCTGGTGCGACCGATCACCGACGACCACGACATTCGCGACACGCTCGACCACGCGATCGACGCGACCTTCGCCTAGCCGGCGTGCATTGCCATGGCTGAGCACACCGCCGACGGCCGCACAGGCTGGCCCGAGCGCCTGCAGGTGTATCGCGCGCAACTCGATTGCCGATTCCCGCAGGTCGGCGAAGTGTTCGAGCGCTGCCTGGTCGACGCGCTGGCTGTGCTCTCCGTCGAGGGCGTCAACGCCTACCTCGACTGCGGGCGTTTCCTCGGCCGCATGGGGCGCGGCGTCGAGCCGGTGCTGGCATTTCTCGAGGAGTGGCCGTCGATCGCTGGAACCCTAGGCGAAGGCTCCCTGCCAATGGTCAGCCGGACCATTCACGCTCTCTGGAAATCGCCAAACGCCAAGGCGATCACGCCTTTCCTGCAAAACCTGGCGGCGGTTGCCCGGCGGCTAGGGTCGCGCGAGCAGATGCAGCGCTACCTGAACCTGACGCTGGACCTGATGGAGCGTACCTCAGGTTCGATTCACGGCATCCACAAGACCTTCGCCAGTCCGTGCCTGGCCGACTTTTTCGCCCAGTCGCCGAGGCTGCTCAACAACCTCGCCATCGTCGGCCTGACGAACTGGGTCGACTACGGCATCCGCAACTACCCCAACCATCCAGAACGTCAGCATGCCTACTTCAGCCTGCAGTCGGCCGACAGCCGCGCAGTGCTGCAGCGCGAGCGCCACGGCACGCTGCTGGTCGACAACGAGCGTCGGCTCGATTTTTATCTGCGCGCGCTCTGGCACGACAACGCTCCCCTGGTTCCCTACGCGACCGACCTCGACCCGTTGCCGAAATCGCTGCCCTATTACGACCCCAGCGGGATTCGCCTGCCCGATGTCCTCGACGAAGAGCGAGGTGTCGCCGGTATCGACCGCTATCGCGCCATGCTGGCGCACATCGCCGGCCATCGACGCTGGAGCGAGGCGATGTTTGCCGACAACTTCAGCCCGATGCAGCGCCTGGCCATCGAGACCTTCGAGGACAGCCGGGTCGAAACGCTGATCCTGCGCACGTACCCCGGCCTGCGGCGCATCTTCCTGGCGCTGCACCCGAAGCCGGTCGAAGACGCGTGCGACCCGCAAACCCACTCGTGCCTGCGCCATCGTCTGGCGATGTTATCGCGCGCGCTGCTCGACCCGCAACATGGCTATCAGGGCGCGCCCTTGCGCGAATTCGTCGTCCGCTTTCAGGAAACGATGGCGCACAGCGAGTCGAGCAGCGAAGAAGTCGCCGCTCTGGCACTCGCCTACATCGCGCGCACCCGCCGCCAGAGCGACCAGTTGCCGAACGTCCACTTCACCGATGCGGAATTCGGCTATCGCGACGACAATCGCCACCTGTGGCGCTTCCACGAACTCAGCGACGACGAGGAGATGTTCGACGAGCTTCGCCCCGCGGCAATGGTCGCTGAGCCCGACCGCCTGCCGCCGCGCCACTACGCGGAGTGGGATTACCAGAGCCAGACCTATCGCCCGGACTGGGTGAGCCTCTACGAATCGCTCCACCCCACCAGCGACGCCGGCGTCATCGACCGCCTGCTCGCAAAGCACGCCGCACTCGCCAGGCGCCTGAAGCGTCTGCTTGATCTCCTCAGACCGCAGGAAAGGGTGCGCATCCGCTACCAGGAAGACGGCAGCGAACTCGATCTCGACGTCGCCATCCGCTCGCTGATCGACTTCAAGGGTGGCGCTACTCCTGAACTGCGCATCAACATGAGCCACCGCACCAGCGGCCGCAACCTTGCCGTCCTGCTGCTGCTCGACCTCTCCGAGTCGCTGGCCGACCAGGTCAAAGTCAGTGCATCAGGCGGCGAGCAGAGCATTCTCGAACTCAGTCAGGAAGCGGTGTCGCTGCTCGCCTGGTCGATCGACCAGCTCGGCGACCCGTTCGCCATCGCCGGCTTCCACTCCGACACGCGCCACGACGTGCGTTACCTGCACATCAAGGGCTACAGCGAGTGCTGGGGCGATACCGTCAAGGGACGCCTGGCGGCAATGCAGGCCGGCTATTCGACGCGCATCGGCGCCGCCATGCGCCACGCGGCGCACTACCTGGGCTCGCAGAAGGCCGAGAAGAAACTGATGCTCGTCCTCACCGACGGCCGACCGTCCGACGTAGATGTGCAAGACGAGCGTCTGCTGATCGAAGATGCCCGCAAGGCGGTCGCCGAACTCGACCAGAAGGGCATTTTCACCTACTGCATCAGCCTCGACCGAAAAGCCGACGACTACGTCAGCGACATCTTCGGCCGGCGGTATTCGGTGATCGACCAGATCGAACGGCTACCCGAGAGGTTGCCGGAGTTGTTCATGGCGCTGACCAAGTAGGGTCGAACGCGGCTCCCTCCAGGTCCGCAGGATGCGCTGAGGTACGAAGCGCATCAATCTCAAGCTGGCCGAGCCGCTCGACGGCGGCGCGGTACCGGAACCGGCAGGCCTGAGCCTGCTTGCCGCCGCCCTGCTGGCGCTTCGCCGGCATAGGCGCCGGCGACTCGCTGGCCCGGGTTGATCTGGCACCTGGGCAATCTCTGCCCAACCACGACGCCGAACATTTTTCAGCAGGCGGATATTGTGCCCATCCGCCTGCCAGTTTCTTCCACTGGACCACGTCAGATTTGTCAACTCGCCAGCAGTCAGTACAGGATTCACTGCTTCCCCCTGCTCTTTCCCCCATCCCCGTACCTGTATGCCCATGTATTTTGCTTGTCAATACCATCGCCAGGAGCCCGGCTGATAAAGATGAAAACATTGTCCACCGGATCATAATCGAGTGCGTGAAAAGTGAGTTTGCCAATCGTTCGGGAAGAACTGTCAGAGCGCATCCGTGTTGCTGTCCATCTCCTGGCAATAGGATCAAACGCATAGAACGTGCTGTTGGCTATGCCACCACCAATTATTTTGTTGGTCGAATCATAGGCCCATCCTGTCTCGCCGGCATCCGAGAGTGGTGGCATGACGCCCCTCGGGAAAGTCCCGACCAGACCTTTCATTTGTACGATGCTTGACTTCGCGAGGTTGCTGCGCTCGATGGTCACTTCAAAAATAGTTCCATTGTTCAAGATGTAGTACATCTTGCCATTGGGTGGGTAGTAGACCAGATTCTGAGCGAGACTCAATTCCGGCCGCACGAAGCTCTTGCGTCTTACAGCAACTTCGCTCGCCGGATCGAAGGAGTAGATCCCCAGCCGCCCGATGATAATCACTTGCCTGGAGATCGGATCGTATTCGGCAGCCAGGTGCTCCATCTCTCTGATACCCCATACATCCGGATTACCCGCGGTCGCCCTCCAGATTTTCGTCGTCGGATTATAAATCCATACCTTGCCGGGATAGAGGTACCAATCCCGTTTTTCCTGGCAGTGGGCTTGTGGTCCAACAGGTTGAAGCAAAATCAGCTCGCCAGTGTCCTTATCAAAGGTCATCATATCGTATGTATGGCGGGTCAACGGATGCCCCGTCGTGATCCATGAGCCCGTTGCCTGGTTGAAATTGGCAAACGTCATATCAGAAACAGGTGTTGATGGATAGGCGCTACCCCAGGTCAGGCTACTTCCTTCATTCAGATCGAGAACATCGACATCGGTACGCGGCACCGAGGCGTGACCTCCACCAAACATCAACATCTGATTGTGAATCGAGTCATACGAAAAACGGCTATAGTCCGTAATGTGGCCCGATTCCATCTGAGGACAACCAGACAAAGGAGGCGGGTTATATGACCCAAGATAATGCGCAGTATTGACCGGAATTTTCGCGAGGATCGAATTCTGGGAAACTGCGACGCTGGAGCGGGCCGCAAGAAATACCAGGGAGAGCAAGAGAATAGCTCCACTCCCCGGGGAGAACAGGCTGCGCGACGAGCTATGCTGCTTCATCTTCCATCCTCGACTGGTAATGCTCGGTCCCGCCAACGCGAGAACGGGCCGGTCAGAACGTGGCCGGGCCGATGAAAGACTTCGCCACCACCAGATCCGACAAATATACCGTCATCGGAGATTTGGCCGCGCGCCGGCCGCCGTGGTACAGATTTAGCCACACGGAATCGAACTTGATATTATTGGCGCCCGCTGGATTGCCCGGCCAGTGGCGTACCCGAAAATCAATTTTTTCAAAGGCCAGCCGTCCATCGATCCATACCCGAAGAATACCGTCCCGGTTACCGCTGCCGTCGGCATTCACGGTATTCAACTCCATGTATTGATCGATCGCCACCCACTTGTTCTTCGGTATTACACCAAGAAGTCCATTTCTCCAGTCTAAATCAGACCCCGTGGCGTCGGGCTGGTCTGCCCAATAGGCGTAGTAATGTAGTCCTCTATATCCGCTGGCAATCAGCGGATTGTCGGTACGGTTCGGTGAACATTTTCCGCCAGAATCACACTCCTCAGCCGCGAAGCCGCCGCGCGCGCTCCAGCCATTCTTTCCATTCGATGTCGCACCGCCGTTTCCCGCATACGCTGGCGCATCGGGGCGAATCCACTTCCGACCCGTCACAGGGTTGGTAGCCAGCAACTGGCCGTTATAGTGCAAGTAAGTTCTCGGCGCCAAATAAGTGCCGTCAAAACCAAAGGGGAATTTTCCGGCTTCGGAGTCGAAATCCGTACCGATGCGCGCATACACTCTCATGTAAACCGCATCCGGTTCGTATCCAAGGTTTGACCAGAACGACCATCTGCCAAATTCTCCGCCATAATGGCCGGTTGGTATGGTCATTTTATACGCCTTTACTCCGGGTGCAAGAGGGTGAAAGTTCGGATCTGCCGGATCATGATCGCCAATGATCGAGCGATTATTGTTGATGTCAGGAGAACCTGCATCCCAGTACCAGCCCCGATGATGCATGGCGAGATCAGGAAACTTGTCGACAAAAAGCACGTCTGGATCACCTTCGATTCCCTGGTCGGATGGATAGCGCGCAGCAATGCCTCGTTGTATGGGGATCGGGGCGAACGAAGCGGTCAAATCAACCGCGTAGACACCAATGGTGCTGCTACCACTACCATACTGTTTGTCTGTCGTGGTCAGTGAAAGTGTAGCGCTGTTGATGCTTCCCCTAACCGATGCCAGGTCAAACCAGAGAGCCAGTCGCTGATTGCTTCCCGACAGCCCCAGCGTCGTTTTGAGACCGTGTGTTGACATGGCTGTTGATGACGACATGGAAACATCGCCGCCGGCAACAATCGTGTAGCCGCCGGACGAAGTCATGATCCGTAACCTTGGCTGCTTGGCGATGTCGGCATATTCCCTGCTATAGAAAGCGGCCGAGACATCGCCTGCGTCGCTCTTGACGATCCAGCCGCGGTTCGGGCTTCTATTGACGTCCGTGGAGAGCTGGCTGTTTACCAGACTGGTCACATCGAAGACGACGATTTGTTCGGCAGCGATGTTCCGAACCGTAGCCGAACTCCATGGTACAGCTCCCTGAAGAGAGCCCTTCCTGTCGCGCCAGTCACCACCGGGATGCACCCACGGAACCCCTATCGGCTCATTGACCAGGAAACGCCACACCGTTCCCGTGTAAGGACTGTCAAAAACCCGTAGAGCCGTTTCCGGGATGATTGCCTGCGCATTCACCGTTTGAGGTGGCGCGGTGGGACCTCCGACGCCCGGCATGCTTTGTGCCAGCGCACCGGCACTCAAGAGAGCGCTGACCGCGAAGGAGATCATGCAAATGGTATGGCGTTTCACTATCTATCCTTGATCTGGCAAGCTTCGGGGCAAGTCCTTGGCAGGTAATCCAGGGGCGTACATCTCTCGTCGCCAGGAGGAAACTGCTTTGCGGAACCAGGCCTTCTCACTGTGCAGATGAGGCGCGCCTGCGTAGGGTCACTTCGTTCACTCTACTGCAAAGCGCTACCGCCGTCTGCAGGGCAGCACACGGGGAGCACGCCGAAGCGGCATACGCGGGTTCCCGGTCGCCGATTGCCTTGCGGGCAAAGCTTCCCGCGCGCTATAGTAGCGACGCGAATGGGAGAGCGCGGCAAATGCCACCGCCGAAGGCGCAATCCACCCGGAAACGCTCAGGCAAAAGGACCTTTCGTGCAAGGAACTCTGGAGAGCGGCGCACGCTTCTGGCCAAGCGCCCACCGATGGGGCAAGGCGGCTGCAAATGACGATTGCAGCCCGACAATCTCTCAGGTAAATGGACAGGGGGGTGAACTCGATTCGAGTTCGCCCTTTTTCGTTTCGGGAATCAACGTCAACAACCTCCTTTAATGGATTGATCCCATGCAAAAAACTGTCCTCAATGAAACCCATCGCGAAAGCGGCGCCAAAATGGTCGATTTTGGTGGCTGGGAGATGCCTGTCCACTACGGATCTCAGATCGAGGAGCACCACGCTGTTCGCCGGGACGCAGGCATGTTCGACGTTTCGCACATGTGCGCCGTCGATCTCGAAGGCTCCGAGGCGACGCCTTTTCTGCGCCGCCTGCTCGCCAACAACGTCGACAAGCTGAAGACCGCGGGCAAGGCCCTGTACAGCACGATGCTCAACGATGCCGGCGGCGTCATCGACGACCTGATCGTCTATTTCCTCGATGACACGCGCTATCGCATCGTCGTCAACGCCGGTACGGCGGCCAAGGATCTGGCGTGGATGACGGCCCGCCTCGATGAGTGGCGGCTGTCGGCTACCCTTACGCCGCGCCGCGAGGGTGCGAGAGCGCTGGCGATGATTGCCGTCCAGGGACCGAACGCCCGCTCGAAAGTGTGCCAGGTACTGCCGGAATATCGTTCCGCCTGCGAATCGCTGCAACCATTCATGGCTACCATGGCCGGCGAGCACTTCATTGCCAGGACCGGCTATACCGGCGAGGATGGCTATGAAATCACTTTGCCCGCCGAACGGGCTACCTCCTTGTGGCGAGCACTGGACCAGGCCGGCGTGGCGCCTTGCGGTCTGGGCGCCCGCGACACGCTGCGTCTCGAAGCCGGTATGAATCTCTATGGCCAGGAGATGGACGAGACTGTCTCGCCTCTAGATGCCGGCTTGGCATGGACGGTCGACCTGATTTCACCGCGCGACTTCGTCGGTAAAGCTGCCCTCGTCACCAGGCCGCATCAATATCAGCTTCTCGGTCTCGTGCTGGCCAGCGGCGGCGTGTTGCGGGCGCACCAGAAGGTTCTTGCCCCCCAGGGAAGCGGCGAGGTCACCAGCGGCACCTTCTCTCCGACGATGCAGCAGTCGATTGCCCTGGCCCGGCTACCGCTCGCACTGACCATCGGCGAGACGGTTCAGGTCGTGATTCGCGACAAGTTGCTCGCCGCCAACGTCGTCAAACCCTGCTTCGTGAGGAACGGCAGCATTCTGGTTTGACATCTCGCCCCCATTGGTCCCACTTGACTTTACATCTATTGCAGGAAAAGACATGAACATCCCAGTCGATCTCAAGTACACCAGGAGTCACGAATGGATCCGTGCCGAAGCGGACGGAACGATCACCCTCGGCATCACCGACCATGCCCAGGAGTTGCTCGGCGACCTCGTCTTCATCGAGTTGCCGGCAGTCGGCAGCTCGCTGGCGGCCGCGCAGGAAGCAGCCGTCGTCGAATCAGTCAAAGCGGCCGCCGACGTGTACGCACCGATCGCGGGCACGGTCATCGAAATCAATCAGGCGGCGGTGGACGCACCTGAAACCGTCAACCAGGATGCCTACGCGGCGTGGCTGTTCAGGATGAAGCCCTCTGCCATCAGCGATCTCGATGCGCTGCTCGATGCCGCCGCTTACGAGCAGATCGTGGACGCCGCGTGAAGCCACTCGCACAGGGTCCGGAAGACGCCAGGGCTCTCAAGTCACCGTCGGCGACCCTCGCCGCACTGGAACAGCGCGACGACTTCGTCGGCCGTCACATCGGTCCATCCACAAGTGACGTGAACGCCATGCTGGCCAGCATCGGCGCCGCCAGCCTCGATCAACTCGTCGAACAGACCGTTCCGGCGGCGATTCGAATGGCGGCACCGCTGGCGCTCGTCGAGCCGCGTCCGGAAAACGAAGCGCTTGCCGCGCTGCGGGTGATAGCCGGCCGTAATCGCGTTCAGCACGCGCTCATCGGGATGGGCTACGCCGACACCCTGACACCCGGGGTCGTGCTGCGTAATGTGCTCGAGAACCCCGGCTGGTACACCGCCTATACGCCATATCAGGCAGAGATCGCCCAAGGTCGCCTGGAGGCTCTGCTCAACTACCAGCAGATGGTGATCGATCTGACCGGCCTCGAACTCGCCAATGCCTCATTGCTCGACGAGGCGACCGCCGCTGCCGAAGCGATGAGCATGGCGCGCAGGATCAGCAAGTCGAAGTCGAACATCTTCTTCGTGGACGCGGCGTGTTTCCCGCAGACGATCGATGTCGTCACCACTCGGTCCGCTTTCTTCGGCTTCGAACTGGTCTTCGGCTCACCAGATGAGGCAGCTCGGCAGGAAGTCTTTGGTGCCCTGTTCCAGTACCCCAACGACCACGGCGAAGTCAGGGACCTCAGCGGCCAGATCGCCGCCGTGAAATCGCGTGGCGGCGTCGTGGCTGTCGCCGCTGACCTGATGGCCCTGGTCCTGCTGCGATCGCCGGGCGAGATGGGCGCCGATATCGCGCTCGGATCGTCACAGCGTTTCGGCATCCCGCTCGGCTTCGGTGGTCCGCACGCGGCCTTTTTTTCTACCCGGGACGAGTACAAGCGCTCGGTGCCCGGCCGCATCATCGGTGTCTCCGTCGATGCCCGTGGCCACAAGGCGCTGCGTATGGCCCTGCAGACCCGCGAACAGCATATCCGGCGTGAAAAGGCCAACTCCAACATCTGCACCTCGCAGGTACTGCTCGCCAACATGGCCGGCATGTATGCCGTCTACCACGGGCCGCAGGGCCTGCGTGCGATCGCCGGCCGCATCCATCGCCTGGCCGCGATTCTCGCCGCTGCCTTGCAACGGGCCGGAGTAACGGTACTGACCAGCCAGTTCTTCGATACCCTGCGCGTCGATCTGGGCAGCCGCGCGCTGAGCACTTACAAGGCAGCAATCGACGCCGGCTACAACCTGCGCCAGGTTTCCCCCGGCGTCCTCGGCATCGCGGTCAACGAAAAGACCACACGCGAAGACATCGTCCGGCTGATCAAACTCCTCTCCGGCATCAACGCCGACCTGACGCCGCTCGACGAGCCACTACAGCAGGCCGATCCAAGTCTGCCTTCGGTGCTGCTGCGCAGCGACGCCATCCTGACTCATCCGGTCTTCAACACGCACCACACCGAACACGAGATGCTGCGCTACCTGAAGAAGCTCCAGAACCGGGATCTGGCGCTCGATCAGTCGATGATCTCGCTCGGCTCGTGCACCATGAAACTCAACGCCACCAGCGAGATGATCCCGATCAGCTGGCCAGCATTCGCCGACATCCACCCCTTTGCCCCGCTCGATCAGGCCGAAGGCTACCTGCAAATGATCGGCGACCTCGAGACCTGGCTCAAGGCGATCACCGGCTTCGACGCCATCTGCATCCAGCCCAACTCCGGCGCACAGGGTGAATACGCCGGCCTGGTGGCCATCTCGCGTTATCACGCCAGCCGCGGTGAAGGCGGGCGCAAGGTCTGCCTGATCCCCCGCTCGGCGCACGGCACCAACCCCGCCACGGCACAGATGTGCGGCATGCGGGTGGTGGCGGTCGATTGCGACGATTCCGGCAACATCACCGTTGCCGACCTCGCCGCCAAGGCAGCCCAGCACGCCGACCAGCTCGCCTGCCTGATGATCACCTACCCGTCGACGCACGGCGTTTTCGAGGAATCGGTGAAGGACATCTGCGCCATCGTGCACCAGCATGGCGGCCAGGTCTACATGGACGGCGCCAACCTCAACGCCCAGGTGGGTCTGACCTCACCGGCGTTGATCGGCGCCGACGTCAGCCACATGAACCTGCACAAGACCTTCTGCATCCCACACGGCGGTGGCGGCCCGGGGATGGGGCCGATCGGTCTGAAAGGCCATCTGGCGCCGTTCATGGCCAACCACCGCGTGCAGCCGATCAGCGGCCCGCACCGGGGACAGGGAGCGGTTGCCGCAGCCCCCTGGGGGTCAGCTTCAATCCTGCCGATCGCCTGGATGTATATCGCCATGATGGGCGGTAGCGGACTCAAGCGCGCCACCGAAGTGGCCATCCTCAACGCCAACTACATCGCCAGTCAGTTGGGGCCACACTACCCGGTGCTTTACACCGGCAAGAATGGCCGCGTCGCGCACGAGTGCATCCTCGATATCCGCCCACTCAAGGCGGCGACCGGAGTGTCGGAAATCGACATCGCCAAACGCCTGATCGACTACGGATTCCACGCGCCGACGGTCAGCTTCCCGGTTGTCGGAACGATGATGGTCGAGCCCACGGAGTCCGAATCGAAAGCTGAACTCGACCGCTTCGTTGCCGCCATGATCGGCATCCGCGACGAGATTCGCCACGTCGAGCAGGGGCGCTGGCCGCTGGATGACAGCCCGCTGAAGCATGCACCGCATACGCAGGCGGACATCGTCGACAGCCAGTGGGACCGACCCTACAGCCGCCGCGAAGCCGTTTTCCCGCTGCCCTGGGTGGCCGAGAACAAGTTCTGGCCGCACGTCAATCGCGTAGACGATGTCTACGGTGACCGCCACCTGTTCTGTGCCTGCGTGCCGATCGACGACGACACTCGCTAGGTTTTGCGGTGAAGAATGTCGGGTGACGCCACGCTCACCCGACTGACGCCACTTCCGCCCCTGCGCACGCCCACCCTGGAGATAGCCCCATGACTGCACCGATCCATGAGTTCACCGCCGACCTTCTCTCAGGCGGCAGCCAAAGCCTGGGTGACTACGCCGGCAAGGTGTTGCTGATCGTCAACACCGCCAGCCACTGTGGCTTCACGCCGCAGTACGAAGGCCTCGAAGCACTCTACCAGCGCTATGGCGCACGCGGGCTGGTGATTCTCGGCTTTCCCTGCAACCAGTTCGGTGCGCAGGAACCGGGGGAGGCGGCAGAAATCGCCACCTTCTGTCAGAAGAACTACGGCGTCACCTTTCCAATGTTTGCCAAGATCGACGTCAACGGCGACGACGCCCATCCGCTCTATCGATTTCTGAAGAAAGCGGCGCCCGGCCTGCTCGGCAGCGAGGGAATCAAGTGGAACTTCACCAAGTTCCTGGTGAACCGCGAGGGTGAGGTGACCGAGCGCTATGCCCCGGC
Organism: Candidatus Accumulibacter aalborgensis; assembly: GCF_900089955.1. GTDB lineage: Bacteria > Pseudomonadota > Gammaproteobacteria > Burkholderiales > Rhodocyclaceae > Accumulibacter > Accumulibacter aalborgensis. Next base: position 13,781 of record NZ_FLQX01000150.1, read on the forward strand.
CAGCACACCGGAGACCCTCGCGCGGCACATCGAAGAGCTGCTGTGACGTTCATGCACGCTGTGCTGCCGACCAGTGACCGGCAGGACCGGCCACACTCGCCTGGCTCAGGGCCGGCCCATGCCTGCGCCTGACCTAGGCGCCACGCGGCGCTGGCCCAACGTTCCAGCCTGCTATGGCTGGCTGTCGCTCGACCGGCGTGGCCGTTGGCGACTGCGCAGTGAAGCGGTCACTCATCGCGGTCTGAACGATTTCCTCGATCGCCACTATGCCCACGACGAGCACGGCAACTTCTTCGTCCAGAACGGCCCGCAAAGGGTTTTTGTCGAACTCGACTATACGCCGTGGGTGGTGCGACTGACGTCCGCAGGCGGGCTCGAAACGCATGTCGGCCGCGCGGTCACCGTGCTTCGCGGCGCCGCGCTCGACGAGGAAGGCAGCCTCCTGCTCGATACGCCGGACGGCGTCGCGCTGCTCTGCGACCGCGATCTGCCCGCCCTCCTCGGCCACCTGCATTTGCCGAGCGGCGAACTGGCCGACGACACGTTTCTGCTCACCTTCATCGCGCAGGCAGAAGCCTGTGTCAGCGCGCTGACCCTCGATTGGCGGGACGCCCGCGTGCCGGTCATCCCGCTGCGCCGCTCGGAAGTGCCGGGACGCTATGGCTTCATTGCCTCGCCGCAGGCAACCGTAGCGTAGTTTCCGTCAGCAGCGGGATGGACTATTCCCCCGCCTTCGCCAATAATTGCGGGCTTTCAGCCAACAATATGCCCGCCGCAGCAGATGCGGGCCTTTTTTTGCCGAGGTTTGTGATGCGCTATCAGGTTTTCGTGGAAGAAGAGGAAGGCGCCGAGGGATCTGGGGATCTGGCGAATTTCGACCATCTGGACGAGGTCTGGGAGTTTATTCAGAGCCGTTTGCCGACGGGCGTCTTCAGCGACCGGCGCCTGGTCTGGGTCAAGGACCGGGAGGCCGAGGGAGATGTCTCCTTTTCTCTGACCGGTGAACTCTGGGCCGAGCACTGCGAGACGCCGCTTGCCTTCGCTCGCTGCTTCAAGATGTTTTTTGACTTCAAGGGCAAATAGCCGATCTCGAGGTACCACCTTGCTAGCCAGAGAAACCACGCCCAGCGCGATCGTCCGCTACCTCGATCAGTACGTCATCGGCCAGGAAGAGGCCAAGAAGGTCCTCGCCGTTGCCGTCTACTCGCATTACCGGAAGATCGCCGCCTTTCAGACCAGCAAGGGGTCGATTGCCAAGAGCAATATCCTCCTCGTCGGACCGTCAGGGACGGGGAAAACGCTGCTCTGTGACACTCTGTCGAGAATGCTCGATGTCCCCTTTGTGACCGCCGACGCGACTTCACTGGCGCAGACCAAGTATGTTAACGAAGAGATCGAGGCGGCCTTGCAAAGGCTGCTCGACAAGGCTGACGGAAAGATAGAAGAGGCGCAGCAGGGGATCATCTTCATCGACGAAATCGACAAACTAAAAGCGACGAACGCGCAGTCGCGAGCCACTTCAGGCGAGAGCGTGCAACACGCCCTGCTCAAGATCATGGAAGGTTCGCCGGTAAAGCTGAAGAGCGACCAATACATCGATACCAGCAGCATCCTGTTCATCTGCGGTGGAGCTTTCGTCGGCCTCGAGAACATCATGTCCAAGACGCATGGTTTCGGCTTTATCGCTACCTCGGGTGACGACAACCAGAACATCCTCGATCGGCTGAACAAGCGGGTGAAACCGACCGATCTCTTCGAATTCGGCCTGATTCCCGAGTTCACCGGCCGTCTGCCGGTGATCGCCAACCTGCACCCTCTGAGCAAGGCAATGCTGGTCAGCATCATGAGCGTGCCGAAGAACTCGATCTACCGGCAATACATCGAGATCTTCCACGGTGAAGGCGTCGAGTTGAGCATCAGCCAGCGAGTATTCGAACAGATTGCCGAAATCGCCATCGAATACAAGACCGGCGCCCGCAGCCTGCGCGGGATCTTCGAGGAACTGATCACCCCGATTCTCTACGTCATACCCGATGAGCACGACATCTGCAGGGTTGAAATCGCCTCGCTGTTCGAAGATGCGCGTCTCGTCAGAAGAAAGTGAACCCGGTTCGACGAAGTCGCGGCCCTCGCCGGCCATCGGGCGCGCCAGGAGGGCGTGTTCGCGGGCCTCTGCTGTCGCCCGAGCAGCATTGGGCGTCACCGTCTTCAGTGGTCTGATCGCCTGCAGCGGAGTCACCATGTTCCAGGATAATCTGCTCTACTACCCCGAAGCCGCCAATGTCGCCGAAATGGTCTCCGGTGGCCTTGCAGCGTGGCCCAGCGCGGTGGATTTTCGCGGCCTCCTGGCCGAAGCGGACGGTCCGCCACGCGGCACCGCCGTCATCTTCCATGGCAATGCCGGACATGCGGGCCACCGGGACTTCTACGTGGGTGTGCTCACCAGACTAGGGCTGCGCGTGATCCTCGCCGAGTATCCGGGTTACGGGCCACGCGCTGGAGACCTGGGCGAGACAAGTCTGGTCGCCGACGCCGAACAGACGATTGCCCTCGCCCATGCGCGCTACGGCGGACCGTTGCTGATCATCGGCGAATCGCTTGGTGCCGGCGTCGCGGCGGCAGCCAGCGCGCGCCAGCACGAGGCGGTTGCGGGTCTGCTGCTGATCACGCCATGGAACCGGCTTGAAGATGTCGCGCGCCACCACTACCCGCTGTTGCCCGTAAAGTGGCTCTTGCGCGACCGTTACGACAGCATGATCCACCTGGCCTCGTTCGGGCGACCCGTACTGGTCGCCATTGCCGCCGAAGACCGGATCATCCCGCCCCGCTTCGGCAGGGCGCTCTACGACGCACTGGCAGAACCCAGGCAGTTGTCGGTCATCAAGGCGGCCGGGCATAACGACTGGTTCGATCGCCTCGACGACGCCTGGTGGCGGCAGGCCATCGACTTCCTCCTGACCGGGGATCGCTGATCCAGCAGGCGCCAATGGCGATCGCCTGACCCTTGGCCGAAAGCCGCGCAAGCTTCCCGCGCTCGCGCGCCTTAAATGACAAGCCCCGCCATGGCGGAGCCATGCTTTAGCGAGGCGTGATTACTGCTTACGCTTGCGGGCCACGCCAAAACCCAGAAAACCGATGCCGAGCAGGGCGAAGGTTGTCGGCTCGGGAATCGCTGCCTGGCCATCTGTCGAACTGAACGTGGTAAATCCCGTGGCCCCATGTGCGAGGAACTGGGCCTGTTGGCCGCCATCGCAGCAGCCTTCCAAGCCATAGATGTTCAGACGGTGATTACCGGCTGAAAGAGTCGCTGCGTAATCGAAGAACTGGCTGGGATTGGCGTAAGAACCACTCCACCACATATCGTGGTCCATGTAGCCAAGAGCGACCCCATCGAGGAACACCGCGCCACCGAAGCCAAAATCGACTCCAGCACGAAAATCCCACGAACCAGCCTGCGCTGCCGTGACGCCAAAGTCGATGGTGAAAGCAAAGGCGACGTTAGAATTTGGGCCACCAAACACACTCTGGTTTGAAATATTGTCGAATACGGCCACCGAAGTGCTGCCATAGCCCACTGACGGGATGGCCACCGCAGCCTCGACCGTGGTCTTGTAATCGGCGGCATTGGCCTGGTACTGGTCGGTGGAATAACCAGTGGCGACGGTGATCATGCTCGCATTGGCACTGCCGATGTACGCCGCCATGGTCGATACGACGAGGCCGGTCAAGAGTTTTCCGTTGATCCGCTTGATCATTGTTTTCACTGTAGCTCCTTGGGTCTGTGGGTGGGATTCCGCGTACAGACGCATTGGAACAGAGAAAGCATTTGGCCCCTGTGTCGCTTTTCACGCTTGCCAGCCTATCTTCTTCACCGTCCGTCGGTGGGGTGAGTTTGCCCACCCGCGCTGGCTCTTGGCCGTGTTCAGACCAGACCGTCGAACAACTGCACACTGACCAGGTCGCCGACGGCGACCCCGGCGCGATCGTGTTCGAGGACGATGAAGCAGTTGGCGTCGGACATCGAGCGCAGGATGCCCGAGCCCTGCGCGCCGGCGGGGCGGACGGACCAGCGGCCATCCGACTGGGTGAGAACGCCGCGCTGAAATTCGCTGCGACCGGGTACCTTCTTCAGGGCCACCGAGCACACTGCCGGCAGCAGCGGAACGACTGGAAGCGGGTCGGCACCCATCAACGCATACAGCGCGTCGCGGACGAACTGGTAGAAAGTGACCATCACCGCCACCGGGTTTCCCGGCAGCCCGAATAACCAGGCCGAGGTGGCGCTATCGTGGCCGCGGCCCTCGCCGCCGGCGCCAATCCGCCCGAAGGCCATCGGGCGACCGGGTTTCATGGCGATTTTCCAGAACAGCACTTCACCGAGTTGGGCCATCAGATCCTTGACGAAATCGGCCTCGCCCACCGAAACGCCGCCGCTACTGATCACCACGTCGGCCGCCGCTGCGGCCTGGCAGAAAGCCACCTCGATGGCTGCCGGATCGTCACCCACAACGCCCAGATCGAGGACTTCGCAGCCCATGCGGGAAAGCATTCCGAAAAGCGTGTAGCGATTGCTGTCATAGACCTCGCCGTCGCCCAGCACTGTGCCGATTGAGCACAGTTCGTCTCCGGTGGACAGGAAGGCGACGCGCAGGCGGCGGTAGACGCTGACCTCGGCGCAGCCGAGCGAAGCGATCAGCCCCAGTTCTGCCGGGCGAATGAGCCGCCCGGCAGCGAGCGCCGGCTTGCCAACGGCCAGATCTTCGCCGGCGCGCCGGATGTTCTGGCCACGGCCTTGCCCCGGCGGGATGATGACGCTGTCGCCGTCGGTGCGAACCTCTTCCTGGATCACCACCGTATCCGCTCCGGCCGGCGGCAAGGCGCCGGTCATGATGCGCACGCATTCGCCCGCGCCGACGCTGCCGGCAAAGGGCTTTCCGGCCAGCGCCGTACCCGCGATCCGAAGCTGGGTGTGGCCGGCGCCAGCCAGATCCGCATGGCGCAAGGCGTAACCGTCCATCGCCGAGTTATCGTGCGCCGGCACATTGCACGGCGCGATTACGTCGCTGGCGAGCACGCGGCCGAGGGCACTGCGCAAGGCCAGGCGTTCGTGCGTCCGCACAGGGGTCAGTTGGCTGCGAATGAAGTCGCTTGCCTGGTGGACCGAGAGCGACTCGGGGTCGTAATCGCTATGGCAACTGAATTGGGCGGCAAGACTCATCGCATCAGCCGCCGGTCATCGACATGAAACGCACTACCTGCGGCGCGTCCATCTGACTGCTGAAGTCATGGCCCTTGGCCTTGATACCCATGGTGTGCATGATCGCCGCCCGCAGCGGCCCGTCGTCGGTCGGGTGAGCGCGCAGCAGGGGCAGGAGATGGACGGCATCGTTGTTGCCCAGGCAGGGGTACAGATCGCCGCGGGCGGTGATACGCACCCGATTGCAGGTATCGCAGAAATTGTGACTGTGCGGTGAGATGAAGCCGACCCGCGTCGCGCTACCGGGGATCCGCCAATAGCGCGCCGGCCCGCCACTGGTCTCGGTCGAGGGCAACAGCAGGAAACGGGTCTGCAGGCGCGCCAGCGCGTCCTGGCTGCTGAAATAAGTCGACTGACGCGCGTGACCGATTTCGCCGAGCGGCATTTCCTCGATGAAGGCGATGTCGATCGCCCGCTCGACGGCAAATTCGACGAGATCGATCAACTCGTCGTCGTTGGCGCCACGCATCATCACGGTGTTGACCTTGATGCGCTCGAATCCGGCCGCCTGCGCGGCGTCGAGGCCACGCAGTACCCTGCGCAGGTCGCCGACACGGGTAATCTCGCGGAAGCGGTCGGCGCGCAGGGTATCGAGGCTGACGTTGATGCGCTTGACGCCGGCAGCGCGCAAAGCCGGGGAAAAACGGTCGAGTTGGGAGCCATTGGTGGTGATCACCAGTTCTTTCAAACCGGGCAAGCCGGCGATCTGTTCAAGCAGCCAGATTGCGTTGTGGCGAACCAGCGGCTCGCCACCCGTCACGCGCACCTTGGTCACCCCGAGATCGACAAAGGCACTGGCGATGCGCAAGCACTCCTCAAGCGTCAACACCTGCGCGCGCGGCAGGAAGGTCATCTCCTCAGCCATGCAATAGCTGCAGCGGAAATCGCAACGATCGGTAATCGACAGCCGGAGGTAGGTGACGTGCCGCCCATACTTGTCAACCAGCGTCCCGGCAGGATGGCGGAACGACGCCGACGTGGGGAACGACGGGGCCGGGGGAGTAAAACCGGCCAGCGCAGAGGGCACGGCTTCCGGCGTCAGCGATTCATTGCGCATGGGAGAGACTCCCTTGAGGCTTGCCTGTGGCGAAGCGAAGATGAGGACGGTTCGCGGCCGATTATAGCCGAAATGGCGCCGCCGTAAGCCCTCCAAGCTGGTGCTGCCAGCCAGAAACCGCCAGCACCAGGTTCCGCGCGTTCCGCCGGTTGGCTGAGCGCAGGGTAAGCCGACCTTATCGCTGCAAGGCCTCGATACGTTGTGCGATCGGCGGGTGGCTGGAGAACAATTCCATCCAGCCCGGACGTCCGTTGATCCCCGCCGTGGCGACGTTCTGCGGCAGCTCGCCGGCTTCCATGCCGCCGAGGCGACGCAGTGCGGCGACCATCGGCCGCGGCGAGCCCATCAAATGCGCGGCGCCGGCATCGGCACGGAACTCTCGCGCCCTCGAGAAGTACATGACGATGACGCTGGCCAGGACACCGAAGGCGATATCGCAGATCACCACGGTGATGGTATAGCCCATTCCCGGCCCCGATGACTGGTCATCAGCCTTGCGCAGCGCCGAATCGACGAACCAGCCGACGACGCGGGCGAGAAAAATGACGAAGGTGTTGACCACACCCTGGATCAGCGTCAGCGTCACCATGTCGCCGTTGGCGATATGCGCGACCTCGTGGGCAATCACCGCCTCAGCCTCCTCGCGCGTCATGCTCTGCAGCAGACCCGTCGACACGGCAACCAGCGAGCTTTTGCGGCTGGCCCCGGTGGCAAAGGCGTTCGGCTCGCCGTCATAGATCGCCACCTCGGGCATCGGCAGGCCGGCTTTGTCGGCGAAACGGCGCACCGTTTCGACCAGCCAGAATTCGGTGGAATTGGCCGGCGTTTCGACGACCTGCGCGCCGGTACTCCATTTAGCGATGGTCTTCGACATCCACAAAGAGATGAACGAGCCGCCGAAGCCCATGATCAACGCAAAGAACAACAGCTTGCCAAGATCGAGGCCACCACTCGTGAAGAACCTGTTCGCGCCGGTGAGCGTCGCGACCACTCCAAGCACGATGACGATTGCCAGGTTGGTCGCGATGAGCAGCATTACACGTTTCATGATTTGACTCCGTAAAAACTCTTGCCATGCCCGCCGTTCTTGACCAATGCCGATAACGCCTGTGAGCTGGCAAGGAAGTTGAAGATTCAGCCTTGTGCAACAGCCGGCGCAGCGTCGTCGGCAGCCGGCGAGTTCGCCGCAGAGAGCATATCACGACGGCTGCCATGCCGATGCTGGCGCTGGCGTGCCAGCCGCCGCGCCAGCGTCCGCCCGGCGCGGTCGATGGATCGGTCGATGGCCATGTAGAGATCAGCTTGCGTGTCGTCGACCAACACGTCCGCTGTACCGGGAACGGCGACCTGGATGTGGCAGCGCTTGTCCTCGCCGCCGCGCGGTCCGTTAACGTCGGAAAGAACGACGGAAATCCGGCTGACGTGGTCGTGCGCCCAGTCGAGGGAGAAACACAGGCGCCGCTCGATGCGCTCGCGCAGTCCTGCCGTAAGATCAAAGCCTCTGGCCTGGATGACGATCTGCACTGAAATACTCCTCTTGAGGTGAACGGAGAACGCAGTCTAGGGCATCAAAAGACATCTGACAAATCGAATATAATGTCTTGATAATTCATTTTTCTGGACCTTTTACGATCATGGCCGCGCTCAACTACAAGCATCTGCGCTACTTCTGGATGGTCGCCAAGTCCGGTGCCATTGCTCGCGCCGGCGAGCAGTTGCACCTGACCCCGCAGGCGATCAGCGGCCAGTTGCGCGAACTCGAAGAAGCGCTCGGCATCGAGCTTTTTCGCCGCGTCGGCCGCGGCCTGGAACTCACCGACGCCGGCCGCCGCATCCTCAGTTACGCCGAGGAGATCTTCGCGCTCGGCGATGAACTGCTCGAAGTTGCGCGCGACCAGACGACCAGAAAGAGCCTGCCGTTCACCGTCGGCATTGCCGATTCGGTGCCGAAATCGGTCGCTCATCGCCTGGTCGAACCGGCGCTGCGTCTGCCGGAAGCGGTCCGCCTGATCTGTCGCGAGGGCCGCCTGACCGCACTCCTTGCGGATCTGGCCGTGCATCGCCTGGACATGGTCATCGCCGACCGACCGATGCCGCCGAATCTGAATGTACGCGGCTACAGTCACCTGCTCGGCGAAAGCGATCTGACCGTTTTCGGCGCACCGGCACTGGTGCAGACACTCAACGGAGCATTCCCGGCGCTACTCCAGGGCGCCCCCTTTCTCATGCCGGGCGATGATGTCGCCATCCGGTCGCGGCTCCAACAATGGTTCGAAGTCCTCCGGTTACATCCGCGCATCGTCGGCGAATTCGACGACAGCGCACTCCTCAAGTCTTTCGGACAGGCAGGAGCCGGACTCTTCGTCGCTCCGACAGCGATTGCGGCCTACGTCACCGATCAGTATCGCGTCAGCGCCGTCGGCCGGATCGATTCGATCAGCGAACAGCTTTACGCCATCACCACCGAGCGCCGCCTGAGCCACCCCGCGATCGTGGCCATCATCCAGGTTGCACGTGACGAGGTCTTCGCTGACGCGACGTTCGGCGCCGGTGTCAACGGCGCTATTCCTGACCAGCAGACGCCGACGCAGACCCGCCCGGCGCGGTCACGCAGGCCATCGAGATCGACCGGGATGACCCGGTGATGGAGTCACATTTCGCCAGAGGTTGACCTGCCTCAACATCTTCGCCGGTGGCCAGAGTATTTTCGTTGCCATAGTGTCCCGGATCGCTCGGTTCCATATCCAGTCCAGGAGGCGCGGATATGTCTTTCGAACTCCTTGCAGGAGCACGTCAATGAACACATCCAAACTGCGCGCATCGGCAGCAATTGCCGCAAGCGCCACCGCGATGCTGATCCCCTCAGCGAACGCCCAGCAGGCTGAACACACCGGCAAGGAGGTCGTCGACACCGTCTGCGCAGCCTGCCATGCAAAGGGCGAGAACGGCGCGCCGCGGATCGGCGATAACCAAGCATGGACGAAGCGCGCTTCTCAGGGCCTCACGGCACTCACGGCGCATGCTTTGAAGGGTATTCGTAACATGCCCGCCCACGGCGGCAATGCGGGGCTCAGCGACATCGAGATCCAGCGGGCCATTACCTACATGGTTAACCAGTCCGGCGGCCACTGGGTCGAGCCTCTGGCAGGAAGCGCGCCGGCCACCGTGCGCAGCAGCGAGCAAATCGTGCAGACGCAGTGCGCCAAGTGTCATAAGGACGGCTCGGATGGTGCGCCCAGGATCGGTGATCGCGCCGCCTGGATACCGCGCATGAATAAGGGTCTGGACACTTTGGTGAAGTCCGCAGTGCATGGTCATGGCCCCATGCCGGCCCGCGGCGGTGTCGCCGACTTGAGCGATCTCGAAATTCAGGGTGCCATCGTCTATATGTTCAACTACGGGGTCGTGGCAGTACAGACGCCACCTCTTCCGACGGCAGCGCCAGCCAATCCTTATCGCAAGGTCGTCGACGGCACGGATATTTACCTCGGCATTGTCGGGGCGGAGGCCATGTCGGCCGGCCAACGGCAGGGTGACGTTCCGCGCGGCAAGGGCTACTACCACGTGAACATCTCGCTCTTCGATGCGGAGACCCGAGCCGCCATCACCGACGCGCAGGTCAAGCTGACGGTGGCCGATCCGATCGGCGCCGATACGAAAACACTTGATGCCATCTCGGCGAATAACACAGTGAGTTACGGGGGCTATTTCCGCATGTCGGGCCAGAACCCCTACAGGATTACGGCGCAGATTCAGCGTCCGGGGTCTGCCACGGTAACCAAGGCGGAATCGACTACAAAGCACGCTAGGCAGCAGGGCTACGGTCTCGCCAAACGGTCATGACTTGCATGAATCCTCAAATGCCGATCAATCCTGTCCGTGACGTTTTCCCTGGAGAGTCGAAATGCCACGGCAATGTCGGCATAGGACCGCCCAGCTTCCCAGGCGGCGACAATTCTCAAATCGCGATTGTGTCGCTTTAAGCGTTCTCGGGCAGCTTGATCAAGGACAGTCAAGGGCGTGTTCTCATCTACTGGCAAAAGACATCCGACATACCGATCTTACCAAACGGAGAAGGCGCCGCGACAGTACCGACAGCATCGGTGACGTTCCTGGGTCCCAAAATCCCTGCCTGCCGACGCCTGCCCCGATGCCAGCAACAATCGGTTTATTTGGAAGTATGGTGATCGATAATTCTGCTTTTTTATATCTTCGCCGGCCTATACTCTTTGTCTCTCCTTACCCCATCTGACAGGAGACAGCCATGAAAACCCTCTCACTGCTGACAGCCGTTCTGGCTTTCGGCTTCACACTGATGACCGGCGATGCCGAAGCCGCGAGCAAACGCCTCGGCGCGGGCAAGTCATCGGGCATGCAACGCGAGGCGGTCAGCGCGGACAAATCCCCCTCGGCGGCCCCGACGCTGGCGCCCAGCGCTGCGAAGTCGCAACCGGCGGCGGCCCAGAGCCAGCCCAAACGTTCGTGGATGGGCCCGCTTGCCGGCCTCGCCGCCGGTCTGGGTCTGGCCGCTCTGGCCTCCCATTTGGGCTTCGGCGAAGAACTCGCCTCGATGCTGATGATCGGTCTGCTGGTAATGGCCGTGCTGGTGGTCATCGGCCTCGTCATGCGCCGCCGCACCGCTGCCCATGAATCGGTCATGGCCAGCACCAGTGGCCTGCAGTACACGGCGCCTGATGCTAACGTCACGGCGATGAACCGCGGCGGCGCTGATTTGTCGATGCCGGCAGCCGCCACGGGTACACCTCTCATCGCCACTGGCCACATCCCTGCCGACTTCGACGTCGCCGGTTTCGTGCGCAACGCCAAACTTGGCTTCATCCGTCTGCAGGCCGCCAACGACGCTGGCAACCTGGCCGACATCCGCGATTTCACAACGCCCGAGATGTTCGCAGAAATCAGGATGAACATCGCCGATCGCGGCAACGCGACGCAGGAAACCGAGGTCGTCATCATCGACGCAGAGGTGTTGGACATCACCGAAGAAGAGACCCGTTACCTGGTCAGCGCGCGTTTCACCGGCTTGATCCGGGACGACAGGGACGCAGCGGCAGAGACGGTCGACGAGATCTGGCACCTCGTCAAGCCGCGCGATGGCCAGACCGGCTGGGTGCTGGCCGGGATTCAGCAAGCACAGCAGGCGGCTTGAAACTCACCGCCAGCGGCAGCGTACCGCTGGCGCTTGTTTCAAGTGCGCGGATCGAACCACAGGTCGCCAAAGCGGGCCTCGACCTGGTCGCCGCTGTTGTCGGTATCGGCGCCAACGGCGACGCCGGAGATCGTCGGTACGGGATCGCCGAAAGCCGCCCGGAAATCGGCCGCGACATCGCGAACAACGTCGCGCCACTGCCCGACGTGAGCATTGCCTGAATCGACGACGATCATCCGCAGGCGGTCAGTGTAGGCATTCCAGCCCGACTCACCGGCCGCCTGCGCCGTACCCCAGACGTAGCACAGTGCCGCCACGGGCAATTCGGCACCATGCAGCAGGCGTGCCGCCGAAATCTTCATCCGGTCGGCGATACTGAGCCGCTCGGGCGGCAGATCAAACAGCAAATACACCCGCGCAGCGTAGTCGTCGCCGGCCTTGTGGCGCAGATCCGAAGCGCCCACGGCATGCGAGACTCGCCAGCGCCACCTGAGCATCGGCGTCGCCACGGGGTCGACGCGCAGCGCGACCGCCAGCGTCGACGCCGAGCGGTCGGAAGTCACCCGCAACACCGTGCCGCCTTCGTCGGCCAGCAGGTCGAAACGGTTGGCCCGCTCGACTGAAGGCAAGGTCTGATGCGTCCATCCGCCAGGCAGACGGTTCCCCGGCTGCGCGGCAGAGAAGCGCGGCGGATCTGCTCGCGTCGGGTCAGGGTTGCCTGCTGCCGCGACGGAATGCGCCGAGAGCGCACCGGCGGCACCGAGAGCCGGTGTCGCCAGGAGCGCCAGCGAGAGACGACGGCGGTTCGTATTGTTCCGATTCATTCGATCCATGCGGCAAATCCTTCAAGACTGGCAAGGCGTGCCAGATCAGCCGGCCGATCGACGTCCCACAAAGGCGGTAGCTCGACCCAGCTCAGCGCAAGCTCGGACAGGCGCTGCCGCGTCTGCACCATCACCCGCTCGCTACCCCACTCGACGCCCGCAAACAATCTTGGCTGCGGGCGCCGCAGGCCGACGAGCACGTAGCCCCCATCCTCGGCCGGAATGAACACCGCGTCGTTGCTACCCTGCCGCTCATCGACCAGGGCGCCGGCGGCAGCAGCAAGATGCGTCGCCTGCAGTGCCGGACAGTCGCTGCCGATGAGCAGCAAGGGCCCGTCGTGGGCAGCGAAAGCCGCCGCCATGCGCGCGCCAAGGTCGCCCTCCGACTGACTGCGCACGGCGACTGCGCTGCAGCGCTGCAGCGCACGAAAAAAACGCTGGCCGCCGTCCGGCGCGCCCCACAGGGTGACAGCGCCGATCGCTGCACGCCTGGCAACTGCCAGCGCATGCAGCGTCAAGCGACGCTGCAGCCGCGCGGCGCCGGCCGGGCCCAGGGCGGGAATCAGGCGCGTCTTGACAGAGCCCGGCTGCGGCGCACGCGCAAAGACGGCGACGCCGGCCAACTCAGCGCTGCCGGGGAACATAGCCATAACGAATCGCCAGTTGCTGTGGGTCCGCACCAAAGAAATAGCTCGCCCGCAGACGCCACATCAGCAGGATCGTGCGCAGGACGCCATGCTTCTCCCAGCGCCGCGCCGAAGTGACGACCCGTTCGCGCAGGCAGGCGGGACTCGCGATCCGCTTGAGGCGTTTCGACAGCGCAACGTCCTCCATCAACGGTATTTCGGGATAACCCCCCGCGCTGTCGAATACCTCGCGACGAACGAAGATCGCCTGGTCGCCGGTGGCAATCCCGGTCAAGCGTGAGCGCTGGTTCATCATCCATTCGACGACACGCAGCAACGGATGGCGGCCATCAATGCGTACATCGAAGCGTCCCCAGGATGCGCCGCCGACGATCGCCTGCCGGATCAGGTCGTCGGCGTCCGGCGGCAGCGCCGTATCCGTATGCAGAAAGAGCAGCACCTGCCCCCGACTTGCCCGCGCGCCGGTATTCATCTGCGTCGCCCGGCCGCGCGGCGATTCGAGCAGGCGGTCGACGGCGGGGCGCGCCAAGGCGGGCGTGCCGTCGCGACTGCCGCCATCGACCAGCACCAGCTCGGCGCCTCGCCTCCTGAGAGCCTCCAATGCGGTCAACTGTGTGGCAACCGTCGCGGCTTCATTCAGCACCGGAAGGATCAAGGAGAGAAACGAGTGATCGGTCGTGGTTTCCATATCCGGTAGAAGAGTGCTTTCATTGACTTCCAGCCACCAAGGCCGCAGTCGGCAACGGGTCGCCCAACTGGCTGGGGCGGCATCAAAGGCTCAGACAGGACGCCAGCAGGCGCCCGTCGTGCGACCATAGCCGGACGGCCGTTGCCGTCACCCTGGCGGCGTCCCCATGTCGCGGATTCAACAGTACATTGAACTCCTCGGGCACGATCGCCGACGACACCATCAGCAGAGACGACCCCAGGCCATCAAGCCAAGCGTTGCCGGCATCTACGGACGCAGCGGCCGCCGACCCTGCATTCCACCCATCGGCAAGGCCCTTGACCCATAGCCACTGGCGTGTAGCCCAGACTTCGTCAAGTAAGTCAATGCGCACCAGCACGCGGCGCACGGTAGATTTGTTCTGACCGACCACAGTCATTCCCGCGCAGGCGGGAATCCAGATTCATCCATCTGTTCAAGATGTTAAAAGACCGATCTAGAAAAACGAACTGATAGGGGTGGTTTCTCATCGAGATTGGCTCGCCTGCCGTCGGGCTTCGACCATGGTGAAAAGCCCAGCCGCAGCGAAGAATGCATTTGGCCAGCGACAATGGTCGGCATAACACCGGCCAAAGCCCGGACGTTTCTCCTGTTTGCGCAGGAGCGCCCGCAGTCGTCGTCGGATCAGCGCGTCCAGTGTCTGAAACACGCGCCCTTGGGCATGCTTGAAATAGCCATACCATCCTCTGAGCATCGGGTTGAGGTCGGCAATGATCCGTCCAAGACTGTCGCCTCGCGTGCGCCGCGTGAGCCGGCGCACTTTATCCTTCAAGGCCGTCAAGCTCTTATTCCTCACCCAGCGCTTGCCCGTTTCAAACCGATAACCGAGAAACTCGAAGCCTTGCCCTGCGATCCGGCAGTCCCCAAGGTGGGTCTTGTCCGGGTGCAGCGCCAGGCCGTTGGCTTCCACCCACGCTTTGATTTCATCCAACGCTTTCCCGGCGTCTTCCGCCGTGGGGCACAGAATCACAAAGTCGTCGGCATAACGCACCATCGCATAGCCTTGCCGCGTCACATGCTCGTCCAGCGGATGCAGGTAAATGTTCGCCAGCAACGGGCTGATGACCGCCCCTTGCGGGGTGCCGCCCGTCGGCGTCCATCTTTCCAGTCCATGAACAATGTCCTGCCGCAACCGGTCTGCCAGAAGTTCCAGCAGGCGACCGTCGCTGATGCGCTTTTCGATCCGTTCTTTCAGCCGGGCGTGCGGAATGCTGTCAAAGTAGCTTTTGAGATCTGCATCCACCACGTGGGTGTAGCCTTTCTTCAACCACTCGTCGACTTCCCGCAGCGCGTCCTTGCAGCCTCGACCGGGCCGGAATCCGTAACTCGTCGGCAGAAATTCCTTCTCGAAGATCGGTTCGATCACCCGCTTGACCGCCGCTTGGACAATTCTGTCCTTGACCGTGGGTATGCCCAACGGGCGCGGCTTGCCGCCCGCTTTGGGTATTTCCACTCGCCGCACGGGAGCCGCTCGGTACCGCCCTTCTTTCAGGTCTTCCGCCAGTTCGCCCAGATACCGTTCGGCATCCGCCGCAAAGCGTTCGATGCTTTGTCCGTCGATGCCCGCAGCGCCTTTGTTGACCTTGACTTGTTGCCAGGCCGCCATCAGCGTTTGCGGTCGATAGACTTTGTCGATCAGACTGAACCATTTGTTTCCTTTGACGCCGTTATCCAGCGCCGCCAACATACGCTCCGTCCAAATGGCGCGGTCGATCCACTCCCGGTTTCCCGGCTGGATGGACGAAGCTTGCGTAGCCTTTACAGGCACTACCGCTCCTTCGCTCATGCTCTCGCTCCTCTCAGCGCTCACGTCTCCACCTTCCTACCCGCCTTCCCTCGGCACGACTTTGCTTTCCGCGCTTCTCTCGGCTTGCGCCGCGTCGGTACTACGCAGGCTCTGACTCCTGCCGTCTTCACCTCGACGACAGGTCTCCCCGCTTATCTCGCGCAAACTTCCCGACATTCCGCCTCCAACCACGTAGGTGACCCGGACATCGCTTTGACCGCCAATACAGCGTGTCCGATGGGTTTCAGGCTTCGCCATGGAATCGCTGGCTCGCCGTCACTCTCCGCCGAATCGAGTTCGTTATCCTGCGGACTGCCAGTTCGCTTCCGGTTGCTTTTCACCCCGCTTCGCAGCGACGCAGTTACCTTCAGCTTCGGGGTCATGGCTTACCCCGGCACGGACTTGCACCCTACTGTTTACGCGCCTTCACGGGCGCACGATTCCCGCCTGCGCGGGAATGACGGTAATTCAACAGCTTAGCTTCAGAACAAATTTACCGTGGCACGCGGCGCAACGGCAATCCGCCGGCATAGAGGTGCACCACCGTTTCCAGGCAGGCCAGCGCGATGCTCGTGGAGGCATTGACCACCGGCCCGCCGACGCTGTTCCCGCGGCCACCGGTGCGCTCTGCGCCGCGGCCGCTCAGGTCGGTGGCTGCGATGCTGCGCGACGCGACCGCGATGCGCCAGAGCGCTACGCTCATGCGAGCGTACACGCTACATCCAATGAGTAGTTGTGGTCAATACGTGGTATGGGGTCAGTCAGCAGGATGTCGAGAGGTTTCTGGAACTCCGGCGGGATGGCCAGGCGAGCCTGTCCCGGCGCAGAGAGCGCGGCGCTTGGGAGGGTCTCTCGGGCACGCATGGGCAAGGTTATTCCAGTCCAGGGCGAAGGCACGCTCATAGTGGTAGCCCTGGTGTTTTTCGACGAGAAAGCCCGCTTCGATGCCCCAGCGGTGGCGGGCACCGAGGTTGCAGCGCTCATGGACATTGTCGTGGCTGAGCGGCTGGCTGGAGAGCCAGGCGTGGCGCGATGTTTTGCTCACGGTCATGGCCTGTTGATCGATCGTCTCCCAGCTTTCCTCACTTCAATGACGCGACGGGCTGTCCAGCCCTAATTTAGCGACCTTGCACGGCATCGCCGACAATGCGCTCGAAAATCGGGTCCAGTTCGCTAGCCAGTTTATCGAGCTCCGAATTTCGATAAGGCGAGAAGACAACGCTCGGCGTGCGGTAGCTGACAGAGGTCGTGCCGTCGGCATTCTCGGTGACGTAGATGCGCAGCGGTGCTTCAATGCCTGCGGCGACACTGGCCTTCAACATGCGCACCGCAAAATCGGGACGGAAGACCATCAACACGGCATTGCCGGGAATCTTGATGCCCTTGCTGGCAGCACCCTTGCTGGCGCTTGCTTGGGCAACCAGGCCCATCTTGTTTTCGGTGATCGATTTTTCCAGTTGCTGGACCACGGTATCGAAGGGCTGCAGGCTGTTGATGGTCCTGATTTCAGGCAGGCCGCTGTTACCGGCGGCGTGAACCGAAAATGCAGCAAGGCCGAAGGCGAGGCCGGCAGCGATGCTGCGCAGGGTGTTGAGATGAGCCATGGAAACACTCCTTGTGATTCAGGCTGGCAGGACTGCCGGCCGGGTTGAAAAAACGCTAAATAGGCTTACTGACAGCGATCTCCGGAACATGCGACCGGTGCCATGGCGCCCATCCGCCAGCGCATGATGGCAAGAGTGCCGGCCACCCCGGCCAGCAGCGCAGCAAAGACCGCAACGGCGTGGGCCGAAAAGGTCGGAATGGCGGCCAGCAGCAGCGTGTCATTGCCGCCCGGAACCAGCGTGCCGCCAATACCCATGAGCAGGCCGCCGATCAATCTTGGTGGCAGATCGCCGAGCTTTGGCCGACGTACTCGGAAGGCGCCGCGGTGCCATGACGAAAAAAGCATCCCGACGATCAGCGCTACTAATAGAAACGCTTGCCCCGCTGCTGGCGTCGGGCCGGCATTGAGCCACGAGGCTGCTTCGCCGCGCAGGAAATTGGTGTATGTCCACGCGCCCTGAACGGCATACAGCGTGCCACCACCGATGCCGAGCACGGCGGCGGCCGACGACAGACGGTAACGGTCGGCAAGCAAGCGACCGAGCAGCCCTGAATCTCCGGCATGAGCCCGCCAGAGGCGGATCAATTCCCAGGTGGCCCATAGCCAGAGCAGCACCAGCAAACCAGAGCCCCAACTGTGCTGCCAGAGCCTGCCTGTGTTGATAGGCTGCAGTGAGACGCCCGGCAGTTCTGCCAGCCAGTAGCTCATGCCAAGAAAGCCGAGGACCATGCCGGCCAGCGAAACAAGCATGCCCAGTTCGCCATCGGCCAGGCGTTGCAGGGTCGAGAAGGAGCAGCCGCCATTGACCGCCGCACCGATGCCGAAGACGAAACCGCCGAGCAGTGCAGCCCAGAAAGGCAGGCGTCCATAAACCGGTTGCAGATCGATTGAAAAAAGCACGATCAATGATCCGGAAATCGTTACCGTCCACAACATCGCCTTGGCAAAACTGAACAGCATGTAGGCGGTGCCCGAGGTCATCACTTCCATGACAGCTCGCACCGTACAGAGGCTGGCGCGGTGCGCTGCGAAGCCCATGCCGGCGACCAGCATGAGTGCCAGAAGCAGGTGCAGGGTCATGGCCGGGATGTTCGATCAGCGCGCTACGCAGCGCTTGGCCAGACAGTGGTCGATCGATATTTTCCCCGGGCCGCGGGCGATCAGTACCAGCAGCACCGTCGCCCAGACGCCGTGAGTGGGGTAGGCATCGGGGTAGACAAAAATCTGGATGGTCGCTGTCATGACCAGCAGGGCGAGTGACGAGAAACGCGTGGCCAGGCCGAGCAGGATCAGGATCGGGAAAAAATGCTCGCCGAAGGCGGCCATTGGCGCAGCCAGTTCCGGCGGAATCAGCGGCAACTGGTATTCGCTGCGGAACAGTTCGAGGGCAGTATCGGAAAGATTCGGCCAGCCGAACTGGAATTCGCCGGAGACGATGTCGATGGCAAAGCCCTCGACCTTGGTCTGGCCGGATTTCCAGAAGATGGCGGCAATCGAGAAGCGGCCGACCAGGGCGATCAGTGAATCTGGGATGCGCGAAAACAGGCCGATGAGGCCACCAATCAGGCGGGCGATGGGCGAAGACGGCGCGGGGCATGCGCTGGTAACGGAGGTGTTTATGTTGGGCTCCTTGTTGGATTCAGTGCCGTAATGGCTGATTTTTGGAGTAACAGGCCAAGGATGCTGACCAGATTGAAATCGGTGTCGATGGACATCGCTTCTGCCGCCGCTCTGCCGAGGCTGGCACCCGCCTGCAATTCGCAGAGGAAGGCACCGACCGCTGCGGGAATTTGCAGCACTTCGACATTGAGCCCGTGGCGCAGAATAAGGGCGGTTTCCGGGGCATCCGGCGCAACCGTTGATAGATCCAGGATGCCCTGGTGCGCTGCCCACAACGAGACCACGGCCGAGGTAGAAACGACCACCGACAGCGAGGGATGCAGTGTCATGCCCAGTGTCGGCAAGGTGGCTTCGTCAGCCAGTGCGGCGGCGACCGCTTCGGCGCCAACACCTGGCACATCGGCCGCGTGGTAGGCGACGATGCGGCGATATTCGAGCCGCGCCACGTCGGCCAGGTAAGGCAGACCAGCTGCGGGCGGAAAGCTTTCGATGAAGTCGGGAAAGCCGGCACCGTAAAAGGCCATCAGGCGTGATTGCGGCGGACAGGCATAGGCATACAGGCGGGCTATGGCGCGGAAGAATTCTTCACCGACCAGTTCCAGCGTGACTTCGAAGGTGTCGGCCAGCGCATCGATCAACGAGACGATGACGTTGTTGCGATAGACCCGGAAGCGCTGTGCCGGGTCAGAGCCATTCCATGCGGCCAAGCCGGCTGGCGCGGGCAGGTCCGGGTCGAGCAGCGCGGCGGCGAAATCCTGCTGGCTCATGCGGCAACCTCGACCCGGCAGGTTTGCAGCCGCTTTTCCGCCTGCTGCGCCTCGGCAAGCAGCACGGGGAACGCCGGAATGTCGTTGTCGCGCTCGATCAGCGTCGGCAGCGGGCCGGTCCGTTCCAGCGTGTAGCGGTAAAGATCCCAGACCGCCTGGGCGATGGGCGCGCCGTGGCTGTCGATGAGCAGCGGAGCACCGGCGGCATCGACATCATCGGCGAAGCCGGCCAGATGGATTTGCGCGGCCGCCGCTAGTGGCAGGGCCTCGATGAAGGCCTGAGGATCGCGGCCGTGATTGTTGCAGGAGACGTAAACATTGTTGACGTCGAGCAGCAGGCCGCAGCCGGTACGCTTAACGACCTCGCTGATGAAATCGGTTTCGGCCAGCGTCGAAGCGGCGAACTCGACATAGGTCGCCGGGTTTTCGAGCAACATGCGCCGGTCCAGGCGTTCATGGACACGGTCGATGTGATCGCAGACGCGCTGCAGTGTCGCGGGGTTGTACGGCGCCGGCAGCAGGTCGTTGAGAAAGATGTCGCCGTGACTCGACCAGGCCAGGTGCTCGGAAAAGGATTGCGGCTCATAGCGGCTAATTAGGGAAGCAAGACGATCCAGATGCTCTTCGTCGAGCGGACCTTCGCCGCCAATCGAAAGCCCGACGCCGTGGATGGACAGCGCATAGTCGCGGCGAATCTGTGTCAGGTAGTGATGGAAAGGGCCTCCATCCACCATGTAGTTCTCGGCGTGGATCTCGAAGAAACCGAGATCGGGCCGGGTTACAAGAATAGTGCGGAAATGCCCGGGCTTTAGGCCGAGTCCGCTACGAGCGGGTACGGCACCGGCTCGTAGCGTGGAAATGCCCGCTTCCTTCGGCAGAAAATGGCTGGCTGTCGTCATGGCAGGCTCTCCGGGTTAATTCAGGAAATCAGGCTTTCCTTTCCTTGAATTCGGCCATTTGCCCGTGACCGGTCGGCGAAGTCGGTGAGGCGGTCTTTTCGCAAGTACCCTTCGGGACCAGCGACCAAGAGTTGCCCTGGTAATCAATCTTGGAGGTACCGGCGCAGGTGGTGCCCGCCCCCGCCTTGCAATCATTCTTGCCCTTGAGGGCGACGCCGAAACATTTTTCCTTGTCGGCCATCGGGGCAGCAACCGGGGTGGCGGCGACAGTCATGGCAGTGCCGAGGGCAAAGGCGAGAGAGGCGGCGGTCAGAGTCTTGTTCATGGTTTAATCTCCTGGATTGAGGTGCATCGATAGGACTGGACAGCCAGAAAAACTAGCTGCTGTTCCAGCAGTCGGAATTCGGATCAATTTCTTACACGTCGGCACAAATATTTTTTCGCGATATCAAATGGCAGGGCATCACCCACCAGCGAAAGATTTATCGTTCGACCTTGATCAGTCGGGGAGTTGCCGGCGCTCTTCAAAGGCGACAAAGCCAGAAGACTCGGCTTGGCGCAGGGCATCTTGTATCTGTTTTTTGCCCTTGCCGGCGCTACCGTCGGCCAGCAGGGCACGATAAAAGCGGGCATAGAATTCATCGGGTTCGACGCGCAGGCGATAGACCAGCGCCGTTGCCCGTGGGTGGCGCGGCAGGGCGTAATCCAGGTGCAGTTCGCCGCCGGGCGGCAGCCGCGTGTCGGCGATCTCACGGGAGAGATCGAGCGGCACCTGGCGCTGAATGTTACGGTCGCCCCGGGTTTTGGGCAAAAAATGACCTTTGGCGTCGACCTGTTCGATTTCAGCCACGACGCGCGGCGTCACGTAGGTCGGGAAATAATGGCCGGTGCCGGTGTTGCGAACGCTTAAGCCGGTGCGCAGCGTGCCTCTGGCCAGCTCAATCTCGTCGGGCGTGAAGCGGACACCGCTGCGCACCATCTCCGGATCGTGGATGCCGCGCCACAGGTGGCTGCGCGCGGGCATGTGGCAGGACTGGCAACTCTGCCCGGCCGCTGCCTGGGGCGAATCTTTCCATTCCTCGTAGGTGTTTTCCAGCAGCTTGCCGTTAAGGGCGAACTCGTCGGGCTGGAACTGATGGCAGGCCGAGCAGAAACGGGCGTCGGAAAATGCCTGGCTGACGACGAAGCCGCCGTGCGGCAGGTTTTCGGTGTTGGCTGGCGCTGTGCCGTCACGGCGCGGCGGCCCGTAACGGGTGTGGGCGCGGACATGGCAGGCGGCGCAGATGACCCCGTGTTCGTGCAGGGCGGGGCGCGGCTGACCGGTCGGGGAATGATTGGCTGCGCTGGCGGCCAAGGCCATGGCGAGGCTGTCGGCCTGCTCGGCTAGCGGCGCATGGCAGCGGATGCAGTCCTGGTGATCATCACGTGCTTCCGGGGCCATGTTGACCAGTTGCCCGATCAGTCCCGGCCCCATGGCATGGGCATGTAGGGCGGTCTGCCAGTCGCGGTATTGGTCGGCATGGCAGGTGCCGCAATCGACGGGGGAAAGGGAAGCTTCCAGTGAGCTGAACCCGGGGGGCGCTTTGCCCTGAGGGGCCTGCGGTCGTGCCCAGTGGCGCTCGAGAAATGCAGCACTCGCCGACGCGCCTTCAGCGACCGGTGCCGGTGAGGCGACTGGCACGCCATCGCGCTCGCCGCAGCCGACCAGGAGGCACAGAAAAACCGGAAGGGCTAACAGTGCACTTCCCGTTTTGGCTTCGAAACGCAAAGCGCTCAGACTCCGATCAATGCTTTTTAGCAGCGCAGGGGTTCTTGGCAGCGCACGGATTCTTCGCGGCACAAGGATTCTTCGCAGCACAGGGGTTGGCTGCCTTGGCTGCGCACGGATTGGCTTTCTTGCCGGCACAAGGGTTGGCTTTTTGCATGTGGTCGGACTTGGCGGCACAGGGATTTGTCGGCGCGCACGGATTTGCGGCGTGGGCAAACGGAATGGCGAGGGCAAGGGCGGCGGTGCCGAGGGCGATTTTGACGGATTTCAGATTCATGGGTTTCTCCTGAGGAATGATGGGTCAAACTATATAGCGGAAATGCTGCGGTTTCTTTGCTTGGTAGTTCCGGTCAATTGATCGGAGGTAACTACGGTCATTTCTGCCCGTAAATATTAGTCGTTAGTACATGGCGATTTATTACACCAGATAGAAAATTTATTTTGTGCGTGGTAGCTGATCCGCAGCAGGCACCGACTGAACTCGCCGCAGAAACGCAGCGAACTCTGGCGACGCATCAAGCAGCCGACTCGGCAGCGCCCGCAGGGCGTCTACTTTTTCTCGCGCAAGGTGCAGCGAGGTTTCGGTGGTCTGAAACTCATGACGTTCCGTGGGGTCGGCGATACGGTCGAAGGAAAGGACTGCAAAATCGACCGTGACCTTCGGGCAGGTCGGGCATCGTCCTGCATTGACATAGGCGGACCACATGTCGAAGCTCTGCTGCGCGAGCAGCGATGTTTCGGCGTTGAGCAGGTTGGTGGTCGCGTCGGCGAGCGCCTTGGTGGTATCGACCAGGCCCGGGCCATCCTCCGAGGTGAGCCAATCCCGGCCGGAGACGGTCTGGGTGTTGGAGGCGATGACGAGCACATGCTCAACCCGGGACAGCGCATCGGGTGAGAAGGCACCAGCCATTTCCAGAACGCGTCCGTAGTGGTTGACCTCGCTCATGATGCTGCCGCGAACGCCGAGATTGTCGACAATGCCGCCGTCGATGAGCCAGACATTGGGCACGGCTTTGGCATCGCTATAGCTGTTCAGCGCCGTTGCCGCATGAAAGCGGCGGTCTGCCGGGTTGCGCTCGGCCAGTGCCTGCGTCACCCAGGGTGGATTGCGTCCGGCGCATGGGCCGGGGTAGTTGCGCAGCACAACGGGGGAAAACAGGAATGGTACGGCCGCCGAAGCAATCACTGCCCGGGCGACGGAGTAGTTTGAGAGGTCGGAGCACAGATAGTCGAACTGCATTTGTGTAAAGGAAAACGTGGCACCCGTATTGAGGTCTGCTGCATTGAGAATGATGTAAGGGGTGTTTCCTGAAGATGACAGATCGGCAAAGGTGCGGCGCTCGAAGAGCGTACGGTCGAAATATTCGGCGACCGCGTCGGTGCGACTGAAGTTTGACGCGGCAATCCTGGCCAGTTGCCCGGGAGAGAGCAGCGAGAAAATCATGTCGCGCGTCACGTTGCGGTAGAGAAAGCGCTCCGGGAATTCGGTAAACACCTGTTCGCCAAAAAGTCCGAAGTAGGCGGCGGTAAAACTGCCTCCGGAGACGGCCGTGATGACGTCGACCTCGTCGAGCAGGCGACGCGGCTGGCCATCGACGAGGATTTCCGTGGCGGCAAGTTTTTCGAGAACCCCCAGCGCAAAAGCCGCGGCCCGGGTGCCGCCGCCCGAAAAGGTCAGGACGACGAAGAGCTTGGGCGAATTGCGGGGCAGACGATTCGCGAAGGTGTACGCCTTGTCCGGTGCGTTGTTGCCGAGCTGCGCGTTGTAAGGCTGGACGGCACATCCGACAATCAGGGCTGGCAGTGCCACAGCGAGGGCCGCCGCCCGAAGGAATCGATACAAAATCGCTGGCCGGGCGGTGTTCAAGGCATTCACCTCGCGTTTATTGGGGCTCGCCCGACCAGGATGCAATACGCTCGAAGTACGATAACCAGGCGTCCGATCCGGCAGGCCAGTTCGCCAGAAAGCAGTCTTTCCAGGCCGCATGGTTGTAGTGTATGAGAATCACATGCGCACCACGCACGACTTCGCCGCCGAGCAGCGCCTGGCTTGGCGGGTGGCGGCTGATGCGCGTGAGCAGGCCACTTTGCCGGCCTCCCTGGTTGGGCATGCCGGCGGCCCCGTTGTTGCTGAGCAGGCAGTCGCCGATGCGCTTGAGCACAGGGGTGCAGGTGTGGGTGCTGGCAAAGACATCGACCATGGCGTGTTCGAAGGCGTTTTGCAGCCATCCCGAAGCATTTTCCCGGTCGAGCGTACCGGGGTCGAAGCGCCAGCCGGCGAGCGAATCGGCATCGCCATGGACGATGCCGACGCGGCAATCGGCAACCCGGTAACGCGCGATCATGGGCAATTCGGCGAGCGCGGCAAGAATTTCCGGGTGACGCGCTGCCGTCGCCTTGAGCCGGGCATGGATGCGGTTGGAGCGTTCGACGACGCCGCTATCGACGTGCTCAGGATAGGCGCAGCCGCAGCCGGCGGCATTGCCATCGACGCCGAGTTCGGCCTCGACATTGCCGACGATGGCGTGATGAGCGAGAACGCGGCGGTTGATTTCGGCAAAGCCGGCATCATCGACATTGAACCAGTTGAAATCGCCGTTGAAGACGAGGGTGACCGGCCCGGCTTCCTGCGCAGCTATCGCTTCAATGGCATCGAGCGCCGGCAGGTTGCCGTAGAGTCCGCCGATAACATAAAGGGTCTCCGCCTCGACGGTGGGCAGGCGGGCGATGGCTTCGGCGCCGTAGCGGTAATGTAGTGGGCAGGTGCGTCCGGTCTGTTTGCTCATGAAAATTTTCTCCGCTCAGCTTGTTGGCTAGCTTCAGTCGCCTGAGCCAGAAAACTGGCCGGGAGCCCTGTGGGTGTTGCGGTCAACCGGAAAAAATGACCAATATTCATGTCCGCAGCGCCGGCAGCGACTCGCCCTGAACGACGAATTTGAGGGCGACGCCATTGTTGCAGTAGCGCTTCCCGGTCGGCTTCGGGCCGTCGTCGAAGCAGTGTTTTTGCAATGGGTCGTTCCCTTATGAAAACACCGAGCACCGGGTGCTCTCCGGCAATTGCCAGGGGGCTGCGGGAGCGGCCTCGTCCGGGCGATACAAATTGGTCAGTTTTTGATCGTCGACCGCAGCAAGCGGTAAATCGAAGGCGATTCGGCCATTTTTCAGGCCGATGACGCGATCGGCCAGCAAGGGCAGCAGGGACGGGTTGTGGACAACCGTGATCAGCGCCGCATGGCGCGCTGCCTGGCGCGCTGCCTGGGCCAGCAGGTGGCAGACCTCGCCGGCGGCAGCCGGGTCGAGAGCGGCCGTTGGTTCGTCGGCGAGAATCAGTTTGGGCTGCTGGACGAGCAGGCGGGCGATGGCGACCTTCTGCCGTTCGCCGCCGGAAAGCTTGTCGGCCCGTGTTTTGGCGCGGGCGAGCAGGCCGACGGCGTGCAGCGCGGCTTCGGCCCTTGCTATCTCGGCAGTCGGAAAGTGGCGAACCCAACTGCGCCACCCAACGACGCGACCGAGGCTGCCAATCAGCACGTTTTCCAGCGCGCTCAGGCGGGCAACCAAGTGCAGGCCTTGATGGATCTGCCCGACATTGCGCCGTAGGGTGCGCAGTTCATGTGCGGACGGGTTATCGGCTAGATTGCGGCCGAGCACTTCGACCTTACCGTGGGCGGCCGGCATGAAGCCGGTCAACAGGCGGAGCAGGGTCGATTTGCCGGCGCCATTGTGGCCGACGATAGCAATACGTTCGCCGTGGCGGATGGTCAGCGCACCGACATCGAGCAGCGCTCGTCCATCGGCAATGCAGCACACCTTCTGCAAGGAAATGGAAATCTCGTTCATGACAGGGCCTGCCGGATGCGTCGACTAACGGTGTCGAAGGCGGAAACCATCAGCACGATGACGATCAGTACGGTCGATAACCGGCCCCACTGAAAAAGTGAGGTCGCTTCGGTGATCAGCAGGCCTAGCCCGCCGGCCCCGATCAGACCGAGGATGGTCGAGTCGCGGATGTTGAATTCCCAGACATACAAATGACTGGAAACGAATTGCGGCAGCACGGATGGCCAGATGGCGTTGAAAAAAACCTGGTCGGGCGTCGCGCCGACGCTGCGCACGGCGTCGATGGCCGCCATGTCGAGCGACTCGATGGCTTCGGCGAAGAGTTTGCCGTAGGTCCCCATCGAGTGCAGGCCGATGGCCAGGATGCCTGCGGTCGGGCCGAGGCCAACGATACCGACCAGCACCAGTCCGAAGACCAGCGTGTGTATGGAGCGGGCGACGTCAAGGATGCCCTTGGCCAGCCAGGCCAGCGGCTTGGGGGCAGCCAGGTTGCGCGCCGTCAGCACGGCCAGCGGCAGGGCAAGCAGGGCGCCGAGCAGTGAGCCGAGGGTGGCGATGCGGATGGTTGTCCAGGTAGCGCGGCCGAGGCCGGCCAGGTAGTCGGCTTCGACTTCCTGACGGTTCTCGACGCGCAGTACGGTGCCGTCGTCGCTCTTGTATTCGAGTTTCGGATTGCCGAACCAGACGTCGAGAAAACTCGGGTGGGCGAATTCGCCCACCGTCTTGACCAGGTTGGCTACGGGATTACGCCCCAGCGACAGTTCGTCTTCGCGCGCCAGCGTGCCGAGGCACGCGGCGACGAGCAGCGCGTAGATCAGCGTTAGCCCGAGAAAGCCGAGCCGGCCGCTGAATTTGGCAACGAAGGATGTCGTCAGAGCGTGGGCACTCATTTACTTGGCCTGCAGCTTCCCGGTCGCCATGCCGGCATCGCGGATCGGCTTGTAGAAAGCGTTATCACGGCTGACGAAACCGGTGTAATGCGGTGGCAGCAGCTTGGGATTGCTCTTCAGCGCCTCACCCGTTTCGCTGAGCGCGGCCTGCAGCTTGCCGATCAGGGCCTTGTCGCCGGCCAGTGCGGCACTGACGGCGAAGGCGTCGTTGGGCAGCGGGGCCGAGGTCCAGATGATTTTCGAGTCCTCGGCCTTGATCAGACCCTGCTCGATCATCGCGTTGCGATTGCGGTTGTAGTCAGCGCCAGCGTCGAGCACTCCCTGCGTGACCTGGGTTTCGATCGCCTGGTGCGAGGTGTGGATGACCTTGCTGAAATACTTCTCCGGGTCGATGCCCAGGATCATGAAGTGGTGCAGCGGGATCAGGTAGCCTGAAGTCGAGCCCTTGTCGCCAAAGGCGAAGGTCTTGCCCTTGAGGTCGGCAAGCGTGTTGATGCCGGATTTCGGACTGGTGACCGTGATGGCGAAATACTCGGGCTTGCCGTCGTAGAGGATGGTCGAAATGACCTGGACACCGGCCTGGTGATTGGCCAGTACGTAGCCCCACGGGCCCATTAACGCCAGATCGGTTTCGCCATTGGCCAGCGACTTGGCGAGGCCCTCCCAGCTATCGACGGTGCGCAACTCGACCGGGCGATTGAGTTTTTTCGACAGGTAGTCGGCGAGTGGGCGATAAGTCGCGTCGTTCTTTTCCCGGTCCGGCTGGAAGAGGCCGACGCCGAACTTGAGCGGCGGCTCGGCGGCGCTGGCTGCAGTTGCTACGGTCAACAGGGAAAATGAGGCAAAAATGGAAAGAAGGCGGGCGATGCGTTTCATGGTTGCTCCAGGGTTTCAAGTCGTTGAATCAGGCTTGGCACGTCGATGGGTAGGTAGGTGGTGATGTCGAGGTCGCGATCTTCAAAAACATCGCGACCGGGAAGCTTTTCCTGCCTGTCGGCGATGACGGCATCGCGCTGGCGAACAAGCTCTTCGATATACGGCCGGTACAGACGAACCATGGCCGCGATCCAGCGATTGACCGCCCAGTTCGGAAAGGCGTGCCCGATGGCGAAGAGGTCGAGCATGGCGACGACCTGTTCGGCCGGGTACCACGCTTCGGCCGTCACCCAGCGATTGGTGCAGAACAGCCCCATCGGGTAACCCCAGGCATCCATCGAGATGGCGACGAGATGGCTGATCGCTTCGTCGCCGGTCGGCCAGGGGTCGCTGGCCAGCGGGTAGTCGATTGGCCGGCTGCCTTCGGGCATGCCATCGGCGCGCAGGAATGTGTGGAAATGGCCGTGTTCATCGTCGTTACCGCGGTGCGCATGGTAGTAATACTGGCCGTGTGTCTCAGCATCGAAGACATCGTCGCTCGGGTAATGCTCGATTTCGACGAAATCTCCCTGGCCGCGCAGGACTTCGCCAACGATGTTGAGGCCGCCATTTTCCAAGGCCCGGTAACAGGCTTCAATCTCGCGGCCGGCGGCAAGCATCTCGCGGCGCCGGGCGGTGGGCAGGGCAGTGAGGTCGATTTCCGGGATCATGCGATATCAGCGGAGGCCGTCATCCCCGCCGACCGGTGTGTCGATCACCCAGCCCAGGTTGAGTTCGGCGTTGGACGAAGCCGCTACGCGGAGGAAACGGCGGCGCTGTCGTGGTGTTGAAGTCAAGATGTG